>CANRIV010000026.1 GCA_947630805.1 uncultured Lachnospiraceae bacterium | reverse complement strand
ATCGGCTCTGCCCTTAAGTAACTATTCATAAATCTTATATCAGTTTTTTGAGTTTACACAAAACTTGAAACGGTCTCCGTTGAAAATTTATCAATGTGATAACTCCTTTTCCATCGCAGTCTATATATATTCTATCGGTAATGCCAGCAAATTATCTCTTAAATAAGTTTTCCGGTCAATCAGGCAGAGAATGACTCCCATGCCTCTTGTCTTATTAGGAATCTTGTCCAGTACGGTATTTGCCGCTGCTATAAATGGCTTTGGATTTCCGGTCAGCTTGATTTCAACTGGATACAAAACACCATCTTCTTCAATAATCAAATCAATCTCATTTTCAGTTGTTTTGTTTTTATCTTTTCCCCGATAATAAAAAATATTAAAATTATAATCTTTCCCTTCATTTGCATAATTTAATATCTCGCCGGTTATTGCTGCAACTGCCGTAAGAAACTTGGTAAAAATTAGTCCGTCGCTTGAAATCAATTCATTCACATCTTTAAAATTTCTGTGATTGATCTTTCTATATACGCCATGAAATTATACCTCCGATCAATCTAAAGTTTAATTTTATTACAGTCGATTTTCTGAAAATATCAATTATTTCTATAAAATATTTTAGTTATGAATTGAACGCTAAATTGGAAATACTCATGCAAAAATAGACATAAAAACTACATGATTTGTAAAATGGTAAAAATGAAGAAATGATATAATGAAAACAAAATATTGTAAAAAATAAAAGCCAGCGTCTTGAGGCGCTGGCAAGTAACATAGGCTTATAGCCTCAGAGCAAACCACATCTTTCAGGCGTGGATATGATTTGTATAGAAATTTTTATAGAAGGGAGAGTTGGAAATGAAACTCAATAAGACGATTAAGAAGCTTATTGCAGTCGTATGTGCACTGGCAATGGTGGTAACATCCGTTACAGTTAGCCATGTAACTGCAAAAGCAGACGTAGCAAATATTGAGATAACTGCCAGCGCTACAGTTGATGGGAGAATCAATGCAAATTGGACAAACCCGGAAGGAACAGTTAGAACAAGATGTTACGTAAATCAGGAAGATGATCAGCATTATGCAAAAGCAGCCAACGGCTGGGTATGGTCGGTAGATCGTGCTGCTGAAGTGAGAACATCCTTGGATACTGTTGCTGGAACAAACGGTGGTCTCAATTTTCAGGATGGTGGAGACTTCACAATTATTATTGTTGCATATAGTGATAGGGCATGTGAGACAGTAATCGGACGTGGGACATCAGAAGTAGTACATATTGATGCAAATTATAATCTTGCATTAAAAAAAGATTATGGTGACGCAGCTGATATTACTACATATTTGGTATGGACTCCAATCAGTGGTGCGGCGAGATATGTTACGTATCTGGTAGATGCTGATGAAAGTGAGACACAGTTGAGTGCAGAAAATAACGGCGCAGTTACTTGGACTTCATTTACTACACCGACAGGAGAGGGAACTTATAATGTCATCGTAAGAGTTTATGGTGCTGATGGGGACGAAATTACGGTTACAAATAATACATTAACGTTACCGAAATATGCTGGATTTACGAAAGAACTTCTAAATGGAACAAATTTTGCTGATTCTGATATTGATGAAGATCAGCAAGACGGCAGCAATAATCTGTGGATTGAATTTACAAATAGCGGAGCTCAATTTACAAACAATGGTGATGGCTCAGTGTCAGTGGAAGTACCTGCTTACCAAGAGGGAGATAATTGGGGTACTCAGTTGAAACAGAATAATATTAATCTGATAGCCGGAAAATGGTATAAAGCAGAGTATACAGTAACGTCAAGTGCAGACAAGACATTCCAGTTATTAATTCAGAATTCAGAAAATTGGTCAGTTTATAAAGAAGAATTTACATCTGTTAAAGCTGGACAAACAGAAAATATAGAAGTTGTTTTCCAGGCAAGTGAGACGACCAACAAGGTCTTATTCGGCATTATGATGGGTTATGTTAATAACATTCCATGTGAGGCATCTTCAGTAACTATCAGCAATGTAAGTCTTACAATTTCTGAGCCAGAATTTACGGAAGGTAAAGAACTTCTAAATGGAACAAATTTTGCTGATTCTGATATTGATGAAGATCAGGAAAACGGCAGCAATAATCTGTGGATGGAATATACGCTTAGCGGAGCTCAATTTACAAACAATGGTGATGGCTCAGTGTCAGTGGAAGTACCTGCTTACCAATGGGGAGAGTATTGGGATACTCAGTTGAAACAGAATAATATTAATCTGATAGCCGGAAAATGGTATAAAGCAGAGTATACAGTAACGTCAAGTGCAGACAAGACATTCCAGTTATTAATTCAGAATTCAGAAAATTGGTCAGTTTATAAAGAAGAATTTACATCTGTTAAAGCTGGACAAACAGAAAATATAGAAGTTGTTTTCCAGGCAAGTGAGACGACCTACAAGGTCTTATTCGGCATTATGATGGGCTATGTTAATAGCACTCCATGTGAGGCATCTTCAGTAACTATCAGCAATGTAAGTCTTACAGGATACAATGAAGATCCTGTAAAATTTGTACAGCCTACAATCAGTCCTGATTCCGTATCTGAATGGACAAAGTTAGCAGGTACTTCTGAAACAGGAGCTACTGCGTATGTTGATGCTGCTATTGTAGATAACTTTGGTAATGCAGGTCTGAGAGGATTTTACGGTGCAGGACAATCTGCAAACTGGCAAATCAGTGATGCTATGAAAGAAGTACCTGTATTTGGATTTGTAACTAGTGGAAATCACGCAACAAGAGTTGTAATTACAGATACAACAGATGCAGGAAAACCAGTTGAAGTATACAATGATTATGCAAAAGATAGTGCAGCTACGAATGCGTATATTGGTAGTGACTGTGTATATATCAATCAGGATCTTTTGGACGCTGGTGCAGGAGAAACAAAATATTACACGATTACAGCGCTTGATTCATCAGTAGGTGTGGAAGGTACTTTCTTATTAAAAGTAGTAGGTCCGGAACCTACAGTACAGTATGATGTAAAAGTAGACAATGACGTAAAAGCTCAGGTAGAAGAAGGCGGTACATACAAACTTCCAGAAGATGCAGAATATGGATACTACTGTGAAGGAAAGATGTACAA
>CANRIV010000025.1 GCA_947630805.1 uncultured Lachnospiraceae bacterium | reverse complement strand
GAAAGTTGCAACAGTAACTAAAAAAGGAAAAGTAAAAGGGAAAAAAGCCGGTAAGGTAATTATTGTAGCAAAGGTTAGAAAGAAAAAATATAAGTGTAAGATTACTGTAAAGAAAAAGGTCATAAAGAAAAATATACCGCAGTCAATTCCAAAGCCGATGGAGAAATCAACACAGAAACCAACGGAACAGGTAAATACAACAGGTAAGAAAAATATTATTGATTTGACAAATGTTGATAATATTAGGTTTTACAAAGAAACAGGAATTGTAAAGGATTCCTTTGCAAATGTATATTCTAATTGTTATGTGGCAAGCACATTAAACGATACATATGTGGTTTTGTATTTGGCAAAAAAATATAGCACATTAAATCTTACGATTGCACCAACAGAGGAAAGACATTCGGGGACAATCACATATACGCAAATATATGCTGACGATGAATTGATTTATACATCTGATTCTGTAACAAAAACATCAAAACCAGTAAATCTTAATCTTAATGTGAAGAATGTTGATCTTTTGAAAATTGTTGAAGTAAGAACAACTCTAGGTGATTATGATAAGCCAACCTTGTATGTTGGATATGTAAGTGAATAAACAGCTTTAGACGAAATAGAATCGTTAAAAAATGTATATCATATGATGATAAATAGAAGAAAAAGGAGGTCGTCTATGAACGAACAAAGAAAAATCAAAATACCGGAAGGTTGTTTTGAAGGAAACTGTAGTGATTGCGTATATGCAAATTGGAATGACAAGGACTCATATGGTCGTGTCAGATGCGAGGGTGGATATGGCGGATATAATTATCCGCATGACAGAAATGGTTGCTTTCACTACAAGTAAAAATTAGTGTGAGTTGCCACATTTGTATTTTGAAATTACTAATGTGGCAACTCTGATTTCTGAAAAAATATGAATAATAAGCTTTTGTACACTAAAAATTGAGAAAATAAAAAGTTAGGAGCATTAAGATGAAATTAAATAAGAAAGAACTAATATGCATTATTGTTATGTATGTGATTTTTATAGCAATTGTATCTGGACCTGCAATGAATAGTGACAGTATGGTCGGCTTTGTAATTATCGAAATAATAGGATTGTTTTGTTACTTTAGATTTACAAAAGGAAGATTAAACAATGCACTATCACGTTTTATATGGCCAGTATGGTTGGTAACAATGCTTATACTGGGTGCAACTATTGGTGTGCTTATTGCACCATATCATTTAGGAAAGTGGATTGCAGCAAAGATAGCGGTTAAAATGACAACTGGAAGTAATAACAACGTTTTATCTTATGAGTATTTAATGACATTAAATGAAAAACAATTAGAAGAAATATGGAAGGATTTACAATGGCCGTGTTTGTTGATATCAAAAGAATATTCTGAAAGGTTTGGAGAGGCATGTAAAAATCAAGAGTTTTTACAGCGACAAATTGATAGTGTGTATAGTTGTACAACAGTGGATGAGGCTCTTAAACTATCAGAGTGTGTGATGGAAGTGATAAGAAAAAAATATCCAAAGGAAATAAATCTGGGTGATTTGCTGAAATGATTATTCATAAAGTAATTTTAGATTATATAGTAAATAATGTTTCAAAATTTCCGCCGGAAATGGGTGGAATCTTGGGAAGCAAAAATAAAATCATATGTCAAGTGGAATTAGATAAAGGTATAGAAAATAATTTATTGTGTAACTATACTCCTGATGTAGACAAATTAAACGGTGTTCTCGAAAAATGGCAGCAAGCAGATATTCTATTTGCAGGAATTTTTCATACACATTTTCATGGCGTAAGGACACTATCTGACGAAGACAAAAAGTATATCAATGCTATTTTAAATGCAATGCCTGAAAGTTTAGACAGCCTTTATTTTCCAATAGTTTTGCCTGAAACAAAACAGATGATTGTGTATTTGGCAAAAAGATATGAAGGGAAAATTGAAATTATAGAAGAAATGATGGAAATTCGGTAAATTGACAAATTAATTGCTGAATAAGAGAAAATGCGATTGAGGTATGGATATGCCAAGATGGAAAAAAGAAAAGTATATGGATGCATCGGGAATGTGGAGAACGCCCGATGAGCAATATATTGACTATTCAGGAATGTGGAGGACAGCGGACGAAAAGTATGTGGATGCTTCCAGTATGTACAGGGATGTGAATGATACTTATATGGATGAATCAGGAATGTGGCGAAGACCCGGGGAACCGTATATTGACCATTCAGGAATGTGGCGAAGATAAGCAAAGGAGCTATGTTCTATGAATTAACGATATATACAGAGTCAAAATATGTTTATGACATAATAAAAAATCAATGAAAATATATAATCTGACGGAAAATTGAAAAGAGGTAGAAAAATGTTTATTTTTATAATTATTCTTGTAATTGTTGGAGTTATTCTTCTTATGTGGTTGAAACCTTTTCTTGAGTATAAGAAAATAGGAAGTTATGCTCAATACAAACCTGTTAGCAAGATACTGAACGATAAAAATATAGAGTATAGATGGTATCAAATTAATGGATTTAAAAATATCAATCAAGAGGCCATAGAGTATCTCTATCAAGTTTCAAAGTCTTGCACAAAAAGTAATCTGAAGTGGCTAAATCAATGTCGTGAGTTTCTTGAAGAAGGTCTTGTAAAAGCAGAAGAAAACGATGAATCAAAGTTTTCCCTTCCCAACCCGATTGAGAAAGCAACTTTATTTGATATTTTGAAAGTTATTAAAAGAAGTAGAAAGTATCTTCCTGAATATTATCAAAGGATGGGATGTTCAACATGTGGAGAGGCAGTCGTTATGCACACTTGGATTGTTCTTCGTATTCATTTGATAGAGATAGGTGAATCTATTAAGCCAGGTGATTTGGATTATGTTATTCATGCCGTGAAAGAAATGAAAGAACATTCAGTGTGAACATAATTGGCTGAATAATCAAGAGAAACATAATGATAAGGAAAAAAGATGTTTTGTAAAAATTGTGGAGCGCAGACTGATAAAATTCAAAATTTTGTAATACCTGTGGGGCTGAAGTCAGCGACAGAGTAAGAGAAATATGGAACGGTACATAATACAGGGCTTATAAGTACTATTGCATCAAGCGTGATTTCTAGAATCAATGACACGTTTGGAATAGAATATGGGAAAGCATTTATTATTATACACAATGTTTGATGAATCATACAAAAACGGTAACAGATATCAGATGAGATATTAAGAAATATTATTATTCAAGAAAATACAAAACTAATTTTTTTAAGAGAGGTATAACTAAGATGCAGATAAGAAAAGGAATGCGAATTATAATCATTTTAGTGTTTAATGTGTTGTTATTATGTTCATGTACATCACAAAAATCAAATGAGGTATCAGAAAATATTAACACAACAGAAGAAACGACAATGGAAGAAATTACAGAATCAGAAACTACAAATTATGAAGAAACGTATAATTTTATCTCATATAAAGATTATAGTGAAGATTTAGCATGGGTTTTGTTTGAATGTGTTGATGACTTAAGTGAATATTGGGGTTGTATAAACAAGTCTGGGAAAATGGTTTTTAGTGTTGAGGCAGCTTCAATACAAGAGGTAACACCATTTAGCAATGGCTATGCTTATATTATGTATGATGATTCGGTTAAAGTTATTGATAAAACCGGGAAGATTACCAGTGAATATACTGTAGATGATAGTAATAAGGTTCTCTGTTATGGAGAAGGTTATGTTGTATCACAAAAATATAAAGCTGATTTTGATTCGGTAAAATACATAATTAATATGTGCAATCCTGATGGAAGTATAATTCAGAGTTTGGAACTTGATGATATGGAAGATTATTATCATTTTGAGTATTTTGGAAAAGGAGTTTTCGGATATTATTTATCTCCATGGGATTGGAAGATATATTTATCTAGTATAGATAAGTGGATTGATTATAATCCGGGTGGAAATAACACGTTTTACTTTTATGGGAATACAGCTTTGACGGAAATCGAATATGGTGGTGGTTTTGATTCCTCTGATGGATTTAGAGGGAAAATGAATTTGTTAAGTTTAAATGGAAAACGTAATAAAGTAATTATTCCAGAAGATTGTGGATGGGATTGGGTTGAGGGACCTATTATTGATAATACTTGTATATTACATGAATATAAGGAATTTCTTGTTTCTTTCAACTTGAAAACAGGTCAATTTAACAAAATTGCAGATTCATATGCAGACAAAATTATTTATGATGAGTTACCAAATCCTTTAGCATTTAGCAATGGCAGAATTGCGTTGCCATTAAAGGGAGATGATGGCTATAGGTACATGGCTGTTTTTGATGAAGAGTGGAATCTTGTAATTGATCCTATACAGATTGATAAAAATAAACTTCATGAATATTGTAATGAGCGTCTGATTGTTAGCGATGATGATGATTGTATCATTTATGATACAGAAGGAAATATTATGTATAAACTGTCGGATACTGAGTATTCTGAAATCTTAGATTATTCCAATGGTGTGGCTCGTGTTGAGGGAGAAACAATTCCAACATATGTAGATAAGGAAGGAAAATTATTATTCGAAAAAGTGGATATGAGTGAAGTTATAAAGTAAAGCCTTAATAAAAAATGAGAAATCAATTGGTGAAACAAGTTAATAAATATAGATAATGTTGAGAATGTGAAAGAGAGGTAATTATGAAGAGATATTTGAAATGGACTGTAACTTTAGGCATATGGGCAACGGCATTTTTATGTATGGGAACTATAAATAATGTTCAGGCAAAAAATAACATTAAAGTAGGCAAACCTACAATAACTTCAGTAACACAAATTGATACAACGACAGTTACTACAAAATGGTCAAAAGTTAAAGGGGCTAGTGGATATGTTTTGTATTATAAGACGTCTGGGGGAAAATGGAAAAAGTTAAAGATTTTTGGAAAAAACACAAGGAAGTACACTCATAGCAAACTCACTACAGGGAAAAAATATTTTTATAGAGTTAAAGCATATAAAAAAGTAAGAGGAAAGAAGTATTATGGAAGGATATCTTTTACAATAGGTAAAAAATTAACAAATTATTTATTGAATTTATATCAACCATACTATGCATACGATTGCAATATCATACTAGCACCTAGTTCAATTTCTATGGGTGGGGACACATATTATAATGCTTTACAAATGTCGTTCAGATGTAGTGCAATATTTAATCTGAAAGCAAAATATAGAAAAATATCTTTTGTTGCAGGGGCATTAGAAGATGGGTACGGTCCAATTTCTATATATGCAGATGATGAATGTGTTTGGTCATATACAGTTAAGCAAGGAGAACTTCCTAAAAACTTTACTGTCGATATTGAAAATGCGAGTAAGTTAGAGATTAAAGATGAAGGAAGTCATATTGCAGGTTATAGTTTAGCACTTGCAAATATCAAATTGTATAAATAAGGGTATAAAACTAGGCATTACAAAGTTTAAGGTGCTTTATCAAGTGAAGTGTATAAGTTTTTGTAAGAAGGGATAAGGTGAAAAAATGAAGATAATAAGTAATTTTTTAAAGATGGTTATACTTCTAGTAGCAGTTATATCTATGTTTTTATTAACAGATAATGTTAAAGCTGATACGGTTGTATCCGAAAAATATACATATTTTGGCACTAATGGAACCGTATACAAAATGAATAAAAAAAACGGAAGCGTTAATAAAGTGATAAACCTACATAGTAAAACAAAGTATTTATCGGATGTTTTTGCGGTAAAAGGCAATTGGATATATATGTATGGGATTGTTGCCAAAGAAGAAGTTTGGTATCGGGGTATATATCGAATAAAAAAAGATGGTTCCAAATACGAAATTTTAGATAAAGGATATATATATTCTCCGCAGATGGAGAGTAAATATATTTATTACAGTAAATTTGATGACGCTACTAAAGCATATAGGATTTGCAAAATAAAGTTTAATGGAAAAAAACAGAAATATATTTGCAACAATGTTGATGCTAGTAGATATGAAATCAAAATATATAAAAAGCGAATTTATTATTATGCTGCAGATATGAACGGAGTTATATATTCTGTCAATTTATCAGGTAAAAAATTAAAGAAGAGTTTTTCGCATGATCATTTGCTTGGAATCAGTGATTTTTATTTGTATAAAAATGAAATCTATCTAACAGCTGCATTAAATTCAGATGTGAATATGTACATCAGAAAACAAAAATTAAATTCTAATAAACTAAGTATTGTTTTAACTGGTAATTTCATTTCCGGGTATGGAGATAGGATATATTATAGTAATAATTATGATAAAACTGATTTGTATTCTTATGACATTTCTAGTAAAAAAATAAAGAAAATTTCTTTAAAAAAGAAAACAGATACTGAGAAAATCTCAAATGTAATAGGCGGAAAAAAGTGGATAATAGTATATACCTATAGTGATTCGGATTATTATAACAGAGTATATATAATGAAAATAAATGGAAAAAAACAGAGGATGTTTAAGTCTTATATGAAATAATGTATCGCTCGTTAGAGGTAATTAAAATACTATGCTAATCTAGTACAGAGACCGAAAAGTAAGTACCATATTAAATGGCACTTGCTTCCGCTTCGTCAATTTCATCCATTTTATATTTCCAATGATAAATTACGGGTTCTTTGTTGATTTCATCAAAATACTGGTATATTCGATCCACAAGCTCCTGTTTTGTTTTAACCCGAATGCCACGTAACATTTGCTTCGTCATTTTACTGAAAAAGCTTTCTATCATGTTCAGCCATGAACCATGCTTTGGTGTAAACACAAATTCAAAGCGTTCCTCCGGCATTGTTGCAAGAAAGTTTCTGGTTTCTTTGGATGTATGGTAAGCGTCAAATAAGAACGTGGATGGAAAAAATCGCAGCACTCATGCTATCATGAAGTGTTGCGATTTTTTATCTG
>CANRIV010000024.1 GCA_947630805.1 uncultured Lachnospiraceae bacterium | reverse complement strand
CATAATAAAACCTCCAAACTGTGTAATTTTATCTTACATCAGTTTGGAGGTTTACACAAACTTTGGGACGCTCCCTTGCCTGTCGCAGCAGGCTTCACAACATAAAAAGAGCTGTTAATCCTTCTCGGATTTACAGCTCTTTTTAATCATCATCGTCATCTTCTTCACTCTCTTCCCACAATTCTTCTATGACGATTTCTTTCTCCAGAGATCTCTGTCTTCTCTCTCTTCTCTTTTCCCTAATTGCTTCCTGTTTTTCTCTGATACTCTCTGCCCCTTCTTCATCTGTGGACTTCATTATTTTTATTGCAAAAAAACTATCTTCTTCTCTTTTTTTAATCTTTATCTTTCCTCTGACATATCCGTGTTCCGGACATCGTCCCAGACAAAAATATGTTTTCCCGCTGTCAGAAAACCAGTCAATCAACACCTCCAATGGCTTATCACACTGGTTACATAGCATACTACTTACATTTCTATCTTCAAACATTTCTTCTTTTTCAAGAAACTCTCTCGTAATATACTTCGTATACTGATCAAACCTTACAAAGATTTCTTCCTCCTGAATTCGCGGGGAGTAAAAGGTATCTATGGATAGTCTGCCTTTATACTTTTCAAAATCCATTGTCTGCATTACTTTTGCCGTATAATAAGCATCGCTTAGCGCTCTGTGAAATTCCTGCGTCTCTTCAATTTCCAGATATTCAACGGCACTGGTCAATGTCCTCTTCATATGACCATCATCATATCGCAGACTGAACATTTTTTGTAGATCCACATAATATAGCGGGAAATCAAGTATGCGTTCTAATCCATAATATCGCATATTTTTCTGCATTTCCGTAAGATCCATCGACCCCCACGTACAGAACATATAATCATCTCCACACCATTCAAGAAAATCCGTCACTGCTTTCTTAAAATTCATTCCATTCCGCAATTCTTCATTTGTAAAATGGGTTATTTCCTGAATTTTATAATGCAGCTTCTTATATATTTTAGGGCGAATTACCTGTTGATAAGAATCCAGTATTTCCCGGCGTTCGTTGACTCTGACCGCCCCAATTTCTATAATCTCAAAAGGCATATCTGCATGATAATTATTTTTTCCGTAAGGGTTTTGGTTCCACTCCAAATCCATTACGATATAATCCATTACATTCTCTCCAATATTTAATTTTTCAAAACAGTCCGTTTCCGAAATCTGTTTACCATATCTATTATATCATGCCACAGACTTTTTACCATATAAATCCGAAAAAGAAAAGAATTTTTTGAGATAATAATACAGCTGCACATATCCGTTTTGACCATTTTATTTTTCGCTTTCTCACACTTGTATCTCTCCCGGAACTTTTCTTTAATACAAATGAAACATAACCATAGAGAGAGTTATTTCATGAATCAGCTAAACTTGCTGCAGAGTATTTGGCTCAAAACTAATTTTTTGTAAATATTCTTCAAATACAGGAGTCCACCATTCTTCGTATCCTGCTGCTGTGGGATGAATATCATCATTCATGTACTTTGCGTAATCTTCTGCACTTACGTTACGCATTGCCTGATTGTTCCATAAATCAATCATTCCAATATGCCATTTTTTCTGAATCTGATACAAGGCATGTACCATTGACTCATAATTGGGATTGTTAAAATATGTGTTTGTATAAAATGTCACAGGACAATTCCAAGTGTTTTTTACATATGCAATAATATATTCTATCGCTCCTATAATTGTAGCGGTGTCAAAATCATTAAGATTTCGGGAACTGCTAATACTGCCCAAAGGTTTATTCTGTGCTGCGTCATTCGTTGAAAGCTGACAAATAAAATAATCACACTTCATATCTGCATCCATATTTCTTATCATACGCTGAATATAGGAATCTGGTCCGTCATCTACCAATGTTGTTCCGCTGACAGCTTCTTTAACATACTTACTGTTATTTCTCTCGGAAATATATTCAACAAAGGATTTCCCCTCAGCCGCAGAGCCATAGGTTACAGAAGAGCCCAGATAAAAAAACATTTTTCCTGCTATGTTTGATTTTTGCCGGTTTTTTGTCGACTTTTTTAATGTTTCTAATTTCATAACTTATCATTCTATTTCTTTTTATTTTCCGTTAATCGAAAACTCATATCCAAAAGATAATATATCATATCTTCATCTACACTTCCATCTAACAAAATAGAAATCCAATGTGTTTTGTTCATATGATATCCCGCAAAAATACCTTTCGTCATTCGCAATAAGCCAATGCTTTCCGGCTCACACTTAACATTGATTATATCCACTTTCTCTGTATTATCTAATCCCAATTTATCTTTCGACACATTCATAATAACCGCGTACCATTTATTGTTATCACAATGTCTCAATATTGCATGATCAGGATATTTTGCCCACAGATATTCCGGTATTGATTTATATGTCTTTTCTGCATAATCAAAAATTGATTGTCTGTTCAATACAAGTCACCTCATTTCGAATTTATCGTATCATAGGTTTTCTAAAAAAACAAACCCCGTCGAAACTATGCTTTCGATGGGGTTTTACAGCGCATCTAACTGGATTCGAACCAGCGGCCTACCGCTTAGGAGGCGGTCGCTCTATCCTGCTGAGCTATAGATGCCAATTCAAAATATTACGGCAAAGATTTCTCCTTGCCGTAATATTCTATCATATTTAAAATAAGATAACAAACTATTTTGCAATAATCTTTTCCATTCCGCCCATATATGGTCTTAACACTTCCGGTATGCTTACCGTTCCATCCTGATTCAGATTATTTTCTAAAAATGCAATCAACATCCGCGGAGGAGCAACTACTGTATTGTTGAGCGTATGGGCAAAATAATTTCCTTCCGGACCTTTCACTCTGATAGAAAGTCTTCTTGCCTGCGCATCTCCTAAGTTCGAGCAGCTTCCCACTTCAAAATATTTCTGTTGTCTTGGCGACCATGCCTCGACATCAACCGATTTTACTTTTAAATCTGCCAAATCTCCGGAACAACACTCCAATGTACGCACCGGAATATCCAGACTTCGGAATAAATCCACCGTGTTTTTCCAGAGTTTATCGTACCATTTCATGCTGTCTTCCGGTTTACAGATAACTATCATCTCCTGCTTTTCAAACTGGTGAATCCGGTATACGCCTCTCTCTTCAATGCCATGCGCACCCTTTTCTTTTCTAAAGCATGGAGAATAGCTGGTCAGTGTCAGCGGAAGGTCTTCTTCCTTTGTATGTGTATCTATAAATTTACCAATCATGGAGTGTTCGCTTGTCCCAATGAGATAGAGATCTTCTCCCTCTATCTTATACATCATGGAATCCATCTCATCAAAACTCATAACGCCTGTTACCACATTGCTCCGAATCATAAAAGGCGGAACGCAGTAGGTAAATCCGCGATTAATCATAAAATCTCTCGCATAAGAAATGACTGCAGAGTGAAGCCTTGCAATGTCTCCCATAAGATAATAAAAACCATTTCCTGCCACATTTCTTGCGGCTTCCAAGTCAATTCCATGAAACCGTTCCATGATATCCGTGTGATAAGGAATCTCGAAATCCGGTACTACCGGCTCTCCGAATCTTTCCAATTCCACATTTTCGCTGTCATCTTTTCCAATCGGAACGGATGCGTCTATAATGTTTGGAATTACCATCATCCTTTTCTTTATCTCTTCTGCAACATTTTTTTCTTCTTGCGTAAGCCGGTCAATTTTTGCATTTCCTGCAGCGACTTTCGCTTTGGTTTCCTCAGCCTCTTCTTTCTTTCCTTCTTGAATCAGACCACCGATCAATTTAGATAAGCTGTTTTTTTCCGCACGAAGCGCCTCAACTTCTTTTTTTATTTCGCGATTGCGTTGATCCAGTTCAATTACTTCATCTACTAATGGAAGCTTATGCTCCTGAAATTTATTTTTCAAATTTTGTTTCACAATATCCGGATGATTTCTCACGAATTTTATATCTAACATCTCTGCCTCCTGTTGCATTTTTCTTCTTTTTGCACGGTACCTCGATTATACTCCCAACACCTTATTTTTGCAAGGATTGTAGAAAACATTATACTTCTATGATATACTGATATTAGATAGCTTATCCAAAGGGGTGAAACATATGAATTTAAAATTAATAAACGAAAGAAGAAACAATAAAATATATGTAGACGTTGAGACAAACACCGCTTACAAAATATTTAACGAAGGCTATTCTAAAAATAACGTTTTTATGGAAGCTTTTATTACAACAGAAGTAGAAGATACCGGGATTCTGGTGCCTTCCATTCAGGAAATTTCTTCCATGAACAAAAAATGGTACTATAAGTCTGATTTTATTGAAGGAAAAACACTATTTACCCTGATGAATGAAAATCCGGACCAAGCGGAAGCTTATCTGGACCAAATGGTACAGATACATACAAATATTCACAGAAAAAAATGCGCAAAGCTTCCTGTTCAAAAAGATAAGCTCAATGGTTATATTCGTCTTTCCAATTTAGACAAATACCTGAAAATAGATTTACTGGATATGCTCAACAGTTCCCCAAAACACAAAAAGCTATGCCATGGAAATTTTACCCCGCATAATATAATTATATCCGGTACCAAAACTTATATTACGGATTGGAATCACGCTTCTCAGGGAAATGCCAGTGCCGATGTTGCGCGCACCTATCTTTGGCTGAAAATAAATATGCCAAAATATGCCGATATTTATTTAGAAAAATTCTGTCAGGCAACCAATACCAGTACGCGTTATGTGAAAAACTGGATTCCTATTGTCGCTGCAGCCAGACTTTCCAAAAACATTCCGGAGGAGACGGCTTTTCTAAATAGCCTGATTTCTGTCATCGAATATTAACCCGATTGAAAATATAAAAATAGGACCTGTATTTCTCTGCAGATTAATTTTTATATCTTTCTGCTTATTTAAAACGTAAACTTTCTTCAAAAATTTTATACTTTATAAAAGGAATCCTATCCTTTATCGTTTCAAAAGTTATAGATTATGAAACACATCAAGTGTTTCATAATCGTACTTGACTAGGTCCGTCAGGAACGTACTTTGCGAAGCAAAGTTTTGAAACGGTTATCCTTTACCGTTTCAGAAGTTATAGATTATGAAACACATCAAGTGTTTCATAATCGTACTTGACCAGGTCCGTCAGGAGCGTGCTTTGCAAAGCAAAGTTTTAAAACGGTTATCCGATACCGTTTCAAAAGTTATAAAAAAAACGAACATTTAATAAATGTTCGTTTTTTTATCTTTCAGAATGATTTTTCTAAACTATGAATTAATGGCTTTATCCAAAGCTTCTTTTTCCTCTTCCCCCAGCGTTGCGTATGCTTCCCCTTTGATAACTTCTTTGATATAACTGTAACTACTGTCTCTTCCGTGCATTGTATTTAAAATAAATCCTGTATTCGAATCATCTAAAAGACAGAGCGCAAAACTTAAATTTCCTCCCATTTCCTTAAACGCATCATACTTAACAATCCCCAGCTTGTGAAACGTAGAAGTTATTCCATGTAGAGCTTCCTCTACTCTCAATTCTGTCTTTTGATGTGCCAATGTCAGCTGTTCCATCTGCTGAAAATTTTCTTCCAGGGCATCTGCCAGATTCTCTGCATTTTTTCCCCGCATAAATTTTTCATAACGTCTCATCAGCCTGGTTATTTTTTTACTCTGTCTGATGTGTAAAACAAGAAAAATCAAAAACATTACCACAATCAATCCAATATATATGTAATCCTTCATTTCTGTACTCCTTTTTATCATCTACCGGTTGTTTTCCGTTCATGCTTATAGTTTATACTATTCTATTCATTTTGTATACCATCAAATAATTCCATAATTCTCTCCAGTTCTTCCTGTGAATAGTATTCAATCTCTATCTTTCCTCTTCCCCCTTTTTTATGAATGACAGAAACCTTTGTTCCCATAATTTCTTTCAATCTTTCGGAAATTTTTGCATATACAGCTTCTTCCCGGGATGGAATTGGAAGCTTCGCCTGTTTTGGATTTAAAATAGCCTTTACCAGTTTTTCTGTCTCTCGAACACTAAGTCCACGCTCCACAACAGTTTTTGCTGCTTCTGCCTGAAGTTCTTCATGTTCCAATCCAAGCAGTGCTCGGGCATGACCCATAGACAATTCATTTTGGATGAGCATCTCCTGAACAGGCATGGCCAATTTTAACAATCTCATGGAATTCGTTATTGACACCCTGGATTTTGAAAGTCTTTCCGCAAGTTCTTCCTGCTTTAAATGATATTCGTCTATCAGACACTTATAAGCCTGTGCTTCCTCTATCGGATTGAGATCTTTTCTCTGAATATTTTCAATTAAAGCAATCTCCATCACCTCTTGTGGGGAATATTCCTTTATTATAACCGGAACTTCTTTTAATTTTGCCAGCTTTGCAGCTCTCCACCGTCTCTCTCCGGCAATAATTTCATAATAATCTTCTTTCTTCTGCACTACAATCGGTTGAATCAGACCATACTGTTTAATAGAATCCGCCAGTTCTTCCAAAGCCTCTTTATCAAAATGTTTTCTCGGCTGCGCTCTATTCGGCTCAATATCTGAAACCTTTAATACCGTTTCTGCAGGAACGCGCACCTCCTTTACGACTTCTTTCACTACTTTTTTTACAACCGGTTGAGATTCCATAAGAGCATCCTTTTCTTTTTTGCTTCTTTCTTTCGTCTCCGGAGGAATTAATGCGTCAATTCCTCTTCCCAGTCCTTTCTTCTTTCCTGCCATATTTTTTCCTCTCTTTAAATAACAAATTGTCTTTTTAGTTTACATAATATGTTTTATGTTTACTTATTATTCTCAATTAATTCTTTTGCCAATCCGGCATATGCGATAGCTCCCGCTGATTTTCCATCATACATATGAATTGGAATACCATAACTTGGTGCCTCTGCCAATCTTACATTTCTTGGAATAACCGTATCATATATGTGAAGATGTATATTTTCCTTTACGTTTTCCACCACTTCTGCAGAGAGGTTTGTTCTTGAATCATACATTGTAAATACAATTCCATCAATTTCCAAACCAGCATTTAATCGGTCCTGTATCAGATTAATTGTATGTATCAGCTGCGATAATCCTTCCAGAGCATAATACTCACATTGAATTGGAACAATTACTCCATCCGATGCCACCATAGCATTTACCGTCAAAACATTCAGAGATGGCGGACAGTCAATAATAATATAATCATATAAATTCTTTATAGTATCTAAAACGTTCTTCAAAATGTGTTCCCGGTCTTTCACACCGATTAAATCAATCTCTGCCCCGGATAAATTAACATTAGAAGGAAGTACATTCAAGTTATCGACCACGCTTTGTGTCAAACATTCAGATACCATACATTCCCCAAGAAATAATTCATACACCGTATTTTCAAGCGTCTGCTTAATAATTCCAACTCCGCTTGTGGCATTTCCCTGAGGATCTATGTCCACAAGTAAAACTTTCTTCCCTGCATCAGCAAGGCAGGCGGCAAGATTTATGGCTGTTGTTGTTTTTCCTACGCCGCCTTTCTGATTAGCAATCGCTATAATTCTTCCCATTTATTACACCCATTTGCAAATATGTTCCTTTTTATCATTCACATTTGCATTATCCTTTCCTTAAATCTTCTTATTTATCCTTACATTCCCCACTGGTTTATTTTATCATAACTATTTTTAATTTACCATAATCAATCATAAAATTAAGAGATGTTTCACGTGAAACATCTCTTCAATCTATCGCAGTATTTTTATTAAATTATCAATTTCTAAAAAGGCCCTTTCCTTATCTACATTTAAAATTCTTTTTATAAATTCCAGTTTTGCTACAAAATTTTCTTCCCCAAGTTTTTCTTTTTTCATTTCTTTCTGTTCTAATGTTTCACGTGAAACATTTTGGTTTTCTATTTCCTGCAAACAAATATCTAAAATCTCCAGTTCCTTTTTTGAAGATTCTATGATTTTTTCCAAATCGTTGTCTTCACTTACATAAATTGCAATTCTGTCTTCTAATTCCTCTACCTCATGATTTTTAAATTTACTATTTTCTCTTGCCCGCACGCTAAACATTTCTGACGCTTCATCTACAAGATTTTCTAATTCAGAAATTTTATTTTTTGCTTCTACAATAGCAATTTGATTATGTTCATATTTTTCCTGTTTTTGTTTTAAAATATCGCTTACTATATTTTTGCGCTCAATTAAATATTCTTTTATTATCATATTTTTCCTCACTTTATTGGCTCTTTTGCCGGAGTACCCGCTTTTCTCGGATATTTTTTTGGCGTCTCTTTTTCTTTTTCAATAACGACCAATACCCGATGAATATCTGAAAAGGGAAGTGCAACAACATCCGTCTTTTCAATGTTACCGCCCAATATATGAATTGCTGTCTTTGCATTTTCTATTTCTTCTTGGACAAGAGAAGATTTGTAACTGATAAACTTTCCTTTTACTTTTACAAACGGTAGACAATATTCGCTTAATATCGAAAGATTTGCTACCGCTCTGGAAACACATAAATCATATTTTTGCCTATATTGTTCCTCTTTTCCAAAATCTTCAGCCCGTCCATGTATGGCAGTGATTTTATTTAATGCTAATTCTGTAATGACTTCGTTTAAAAAATTTATTCTTTTATTCAATGAATCTAGTAAGGTAATTTCTATTTCAGGATACATAATTTTAATTGGAATCCCTGGAAATCCGGCGCCTGTTCCTACATCAATTAAGTTCTTTATCTGCTGCATCGGAACTGTATGAACGAGAAGCAGACTATCTAAAAAATGCTTAACAATCACTTCATCCCACTGTGTAATTGCAGTTAAATTCATTACCTTATTTTTTTCAATCAACATTTTATAATATTGTGAAAACTGCTGCAGCTGATAGTTTGTAATTTTTATATTTAATTTTTCCAGCCCCTCTATCATAAGATTCATTTCACTCATATAAACTCCACTGCTATAAATTTATTTCAAATATTGTTATTATAAAGCCTTTCCATTTATTATAAAACATTATTCTTTTGCCTTCCAAATTAAAAGTATTGAAAAAAAGCAGTAGAAGAAGAGCAAAAGGTTTGGTTTACATAATATCTTTTCTTTCTTTTTGTTTCTGTTGCTCCAGATAAATCAGTAATACTGAAATATCTGCCGGAGACACACCTGAAATTCTGGATGCCTGTCCGATGTTTACAGGCTGATACAAATTAAGTTTTTGCATCGCTTCTATTCGTAAATTTTTCACGTCTGTATAATCAAAATTTTCTGGAATTCTTTTATTTTCTAATTTTTTAAAATTCTTTACCTGTTTTTTTTGACGTTCAATATATCCACTATATTTAATATTTATGTCAACCTGTTCAATTACATCTTCCGGTAACTTTTTTCGCTGCTTATCAAGAGATGCCACTTTTTTATAATCCAGTTCCGGCCTTCGGATTAGTTCTGCAAGCGTCGTTGCCGTTTTTAATGTAGTCGTCCCTATTTCTTCCAAATATTCCTGAACTTCTTTATTTGCTCCGAGTTTGCAATGTTCCAGTCTCTCTATTTCCTGTTCAATTTGCTTTTCTTTTTCACAAACATAATCATATCGTTCTTTTGTCACAAGACCGATTTCGTAACCGATTTTAGTCAATCTTAAATCTGCATTATCCTGTCGTAGAAGAAGTCTGTATTCCGCCCTTGAAGTCATCATTCTATAAGGCTCATGACTTTCCTTCGTCACTAAATCATCAATTAATACGCCAATATAAGCCTGCGAGCGATCCAGAATCAGAGATTCTTTCCCCTCCACATATCGTGCCGCATTAATTCCTGCCACAAGACCTTGCGCTGCAGCTTCCTCATATCCGGAGCTTCCGTTAAATTGTCCGGCGCTAAACAGTCCCTTTATCTTTTTCAATTCTAAATTTGGAAGCAGCTGTCCATACTCTATACAATCATATTCTATCGCATAAGCATTTCTTACAATTTTTACATTTTCCAGTCCCGGCACTGTCCGATACATTGCAAACTGAACATCTTCCGGAAGAGAGGAGGACATTCCTCCCAAATACATTTCATTCGTATAAAGACCTTCCGGCTCAATAAATACCTGATGTCTGTCTCTATCTGCAAATTTTACTACTTTATCTTCAATGGAAGGACAGTAGCGGGGACCTGTCCCTTCTATCATTCCTGAAAATAACGGGGAACGGTCAATATTATCTTTTATAATTTTATGCGTCTTTTCATTCGTGTAAGTAAGCCAGCAGGATACCTGATTTTTTTGTATTTTTTCAGCGTCTGTGGAGAAAGAAAATGGAACAATCTCTTTATCTCCCAACTGTTCCTCCATCTTGTCAAAATCAATAGACCGCTTATCCACACGGGCAGGAGTACCGGTTTTAAACCGCCTTAATTTTATGCCATGATTCATCAAAGATTTGGAGAGATTGTTTGCCGCCATCAGACCATTTGGACCGGTATACTGACAAACATCTCCATAAATACACTTTGCTTTTAAATATACTCCTGTAGCAAGTACCACTGCCTTGGAAAAATAAGTAGACCCGGAAATCATTTTAACGCCTTTTATAACACCATTTTCCACAATGAGTTCTGATACTTCGCCCTGGCGAATTGTCAAATTTTCTGTATTTTCCAGCGTTTTTCTCATTTCTCTCGTATAATCCTGCTTATCTGCCTGTGCTCTCAGAGAATGGACCGCGGGACCTTTGGATTTATTCAGCATTTTCGATTGTATAAAACTTTTATCTATATTTTTTCCCATTTCTCCACCCAAGGCGTCCAATTCTCTTACCAGATGTCCCTTGGATGTTCCTCCAATATTTGGATTACATGGCATAAGCGCAATACTGTCTACACTGACAGTGAACATAATTGTGTCAAATCCAAGGCGGGCGCAGGCGAGTGCCGCTTCACATCCCGCATGGCCTGCACCAACAATTACTACATCATATGTTTCTTCTACATTTGCCATTTTATTTCTCCAATTCATCTTTTACTGTTTTATTTTCCCATACAAAATTTGGAAAAGATTTCATTTACCAAATCATCTTCTACACTTTCTCCAAGAATCAATCCAAGAAACGTGTACGCATCCATCAAATCAATAGAGTAGAAGTCCTCTGACAATCCTTCCTGAACAGAATTCTGCACCTGCATAAGACTATTATAGGTATTCTGCAGAGCCTCTTTATGCCTTGCATTTGTTATATATATCTGGTCATTATACTTTACTTTTCCTTCATAAAACATTTCCCTGATTTCTTTTTCCAACTGTTCTAATCCTATTTTTTCTTTTGCTGAAAAAACAATCACTTTGCGGTTTGAAATGCTTTTCAATTCTTCAATATCCATTACGGTCTCTATATCCGATTTATTTATGAGAATAATTGCCTGTTTTCCTTGAATTAGCTGAATAATTTCCCTGTCATTTTCGTCTATTTTTTTTGAGCCGTCTGCTACATAAAGGATTAAATCTGCCTGTAATGCCATTTCTTTTGCCTTACTGACACCTATCATTTCTATCTTATCTTCTGTTTCTCTAATTCCTGCCGTGTCTATTATTTTTAAAGGAATTCCGTTAAAATAAATATTTTCTTCCAATATATCTCTCGTTGTTCCCTCAACATCAGTAACGATAGCCCGTTCCTGTCCTAATAATAAATTTAGAAGGGTAGATTTTCCCGCATTTGGCTTTCCGAGAATGACTGTTTTTATTCCTTCCTTCATAATACGTCCATCATCAAACGTATTTAAAAGATTTTCTATTTCCAGAATATTTTTATCCAGCATTTTTTTTATTTCCTGCCCGTAGCCCTCCAGACTGATATGCTCCGGATCATCTAATGCCGCCTCTATCAAAGCAATATGATGCAGAATATCACTTCTTATTTCCTTTATTTTTTTTGAAATATTTCCTTTTAACTGTTCTATAGAACTGTTCCTTGCAAATTCATTTTTAGCATGAATCAAATCCATTACAGCTTCTGCCTGCGATAAATCCATTCTTCCATTCAGAAAAGCTCTTTTTGTAAATTCACCAGGCTCCGCCGCTCTTGCACCATTTTTAATTACCAGGTCCAAAATCTTCTGTAAAATTAACATACCGCCATGACAGTCAATTTCCACCGTATCCTCTCCTGTATAAGAATGAGGATTTTTCATTACAATAACTAATACCTGATCTATCGTTTTTTCACAATCTACAATGTTTCCATAATGTACTGTATGTGATGGTACATCGCATAAACTTTTGCCTTCTTTATTTGATTGAAATATTTTATTTACAATCTGAATTGCCTCATCTCCACTTACCCTGATAATTCCAATTCCTGAATTTCCTGCAGGAGTAGAAATCGCAGCAATCGTGTTTGTAATTTTCATTTTCATAAAACCTTTCTTACAAGCAATTGTAATCTCTTTATTTTCTAACTAAACAGTATACCACACCCGTTATTGTTTATAAAGATAAAAAAGAACGATTCCTTTGAGGAATGAAACCCCAAGAATCGTTCTTTTTAACTGCCTTTTATTATTGTTATTTCTTTAATATAACCACAACATGTCTGTATGGCTCTTCGCCTTCACTTTTGGTTGTACAATATTTATCGTCCTGAAGAGCAGAATGGATAATTCGTCTCTCATAAGGATTCATAGGTTCAAGCGCCACAGGTTTTTTAATTCTCTTTACTTTCAGTGCAATATTCTTTGCAAGATTTTCAAGTGTAGCTTTTCTTCTTTCTCTATAATTTTCCGTATCTAATTTTACTCTGTTAAATTTCTCACTTTCCTTATTTACCACAAGACTTACCAAATATTGCAAAGAATCAAGCGTCTGTCCTCTTTTTCCAATCAGAATACCCATATCGTCACCAACAATATCAATATTTATGATGTTTTCTTTTTCGCCTTCTTCTACATTAACATTCAGTTTAACAACCAAATCCATTGCAGAAAATACTTTATTCAGAAAACTTGTCGCAATTTCTTCTACAGATTGTTTTTTCGCTGCTTTAATAATGGCAGGTTTGCTTCCGATTCCTAAAAATCCATTTCCACCTTTTTCAATAACTTCATAATCTAACTGTTCTATTGTAATTCCCATATCAACACAGGCGTTTGTTATCGCCTCATCTACATTTTTTCCTTTATATTCTTTATATTCCATTTTTACACCTCTATTTTTTTATAATTTTATCAATTATTTGCCTTTATTCCGTTTATTATATTCATTTACCATGTTTACTTTTGATGCCAGGGAATTTTGTGAGCTTTTTTCATTGGCTTCTTTTGCCTTCCTTATTCTTTCTTCTCTTTCTTCCGAACTTATTGATGTATTTCTTGAAAGATTTCTTGTATTCATTTTAGAGGCTTCCAAAACTCTTTCCCGATAGATACCTTCTTTGGCTTTTCTTTTTTCTGCTTTTGCAGCAGCTTTTTCTCTATTTGCCTCTATGATATCATTTACATCCACTTTTTTCATATGAATATTAATAAAAATCTGCTGCAGCATCATAACCAATGATCCCGCCATCCAGTAAATACCAATACCTGCAGATAAAATCCAACACATATAAACAGAAAGCAATGGCATCATAAAATTCATTATTTTCATGGATCCTGCCATTGGATTATCCTGCATAGATGCTGTATTGTTCATTCTCTGAGTCAGTTGTACACTTAAAAACTGAAATAATCCTGCAAGAACTGGAATAATTAAAGCAACAATCAACGTAATCATTCCGGCATGAAACATAGCTCCCGGTGACATTCCCAAATTTAATCCAAAAAAATCATTAATGCTATGAATTTTATCTGCTACATTTTTATCCGAAACTTGTAAAATCTTTTCAAGTGTTGTTCCTTTTGTCAGTTTAACTGCCGCATTTCCTCTCGCATAACCACTCATTGCATCAATACAATTATTTATTTTTTCAGAAGACAGTTTATTTGCAAGATTGCTGATTCCAAAAAATTGTTTCATATGAGCTGCATCTAATCCATATAAGACTTTAATATATAAATCTTTTACCGGATGAACATATGCAGGTATATTCATAATTACTCTATAAAGCGCTAAAAGAATTGGTAACTGAATAATTAACTGAAGACAACTGCCAGTAGGAGAAGTACCATATTTATCATATACGGCTTTTATTTCTTCCTGCTGTGCCAGCTGAGACTGTTGATCTCTTTTATTTTGATATTTTTTTTGGATTTGCTGAATTTCAGGTGTCATCACTGCATTTAACTTTGTAAATTTCTGCTGCTTAATCGTCATTGGTAACATTAACATTCTCACAACAAATGTAAATACAATAATACAAAAACCTATATTATAAATTCCGAAAAATGCAAATCCATCATAAATAAATTCCAGAATTTTTCCTAAAATAATAGCAAATGGTCCTAAAATACCACCTGTCTGTGTAGCAAGTAATAAACTTTCCAATGAATCCTCCTATTACATTTTTAAGGGACCGGATCATAACCTCCTTTATGGAAATGATTGCATCGAAGTATTCTTCTTATTGCAAGATAGGATCCCTTAAATGGTCCATATTTTTGTAAAGCCTCCAGTGCATACTGTGAACATGTCGGTATATATCTGCACGATGGATATCTTTTCATCGGAGAAATATATTTTTTATAAAATTTTACAATTCCGATAAGTAATAAATTAAAACCCTTTGAAACTAATTTTATAACCTTCATTTCTGCTCCTTATTCGTGGAAGCTTATTTTTCTAATTAGTTACGAATTTAATCTTGGTCTTTTGCCAAAATTTTCTGAATTTTTCCCAAGTGCATTAATGCACTTTCTATTTCAAAATAATTTTTGTTCCTAGCAGTATCTCTTACTACTATAACAATGTCCAAACCACTATTGAACATTTCTGCATTTAATCTGTAACTTTCTCTGATTAAGCGTGTCAGGCGATGTCTTACTACACTATTTCCTACTTTTTTACTTACTTGTATTCCCAACCGGTTTATGCTTAAATCATTATTTAAAACATACATAATTAAATACTTATTTGCTTTTGATTTTCCCTTTTTAAAAACCTTTAAAAAATCATTATTTTTTTTTAAGGAGTCAAAACTCTTTATTTTCATATTGATTCTTCCCGTTTTTAAAATAATTAAATTGATATGAGTCTTTTTTTGATATAAAAGATTCATATCAAAAATAAATAAAGGTCACATAGAATGCGACCTAAGCTGATAATTTCTTTCTTCCTTTTGCTCTTCTGCTTGCCAGAACTTTTCTACCACCTGCTGTGCTCATTCTTTTTCTAAATCCATGAACTTTTGATCTCTGTCTTTTTTTTGGTTGAAATGTCATTTTCATAATACGGCACCTCCTTTTCTGTTCTATAGTAAAACATCATTACAATTATAATTGTAAGAATATTTGTAGTCAAGCATTAATTAAACCATATTTTTCAAATATTTTCAATATTTTTTACCTGTTTTTTTTCTTATTTTATTTTTACTTTACATAATATTTTACATACTTTACATAAAGTTATCCACATTTTGTTGATAAAATGTTAATAACTTTTGCTTTTTTCCCTTTTATTCCTAAATTTTATTTTTTCGAATGTTAATAAATAAAATATTTATTGTCGAAAAAAGTCATTTTTATGTAAATTAATTTATTTTTATTTTCTATTTTATGTAAATCAATTAAACGATTTTTCATTATGACTTTCTTCCTATTATAAATACAAATATATTTGAAATATATTGAAAATGATATCTTTTTGATGTATTATATTATTGTATGGGCTTATGGCCTTTTTACAACTTTTAGGAGGACATTATGTTAGACATTTTAAAAGAAAAATGGCCAGAAATTTTAAATTTTTTAAAACAAGAATATGATATTGCTGACGTTTCTTTCAAAACATGGATTTTGCCCCTAAAAGTGCAATCCTTTAACAATAATGTGGTTACACTTATTTTTCCGGGTGAAAGTGGTAAAACCGGTCTTCAATATATCAATAAAAAATATCTTTCTTTTTTGAAAGATTCTATTAGTCTCACATTAGAAACTGAAATTGAATTAAAAATAATACTTCCAGAAGAAACAGATACAGATATCGAAGACTCTTCTTTTGTTTCTTCTATTAATAATAAAGATATTTCATTAGATCAGAGAATTTTGGATTCAAATTTAAATAAAAAATACACTTTTGATTCTTTTGTCGTTGGAGCAAACAATAATATTGCGCAGGTAACTTCCCTGGCAGTAGCAGAATCTCCGGGAGAAGTATATAATCCGCTTTTTATTTATGGCGGCGTCGGATTGGGAAAAACACATTTAATTCAATCTATCGGTAATTTTGTTTTAAAGGAAAATACATCTTCCAAAGTACTTTATACAACAAGTGAATCATTTACCAATGAAGTAATTGATTTACTTGGTACAAAAAAAACTGTTCAGGAAGATATCATTGAATTTAGAAAAAAATATAGAAATGTAGATGTTCTTTTGATTGATGATATTCAATTTATTTCAGATAGAGATAGAACGCAGGAAGAATTATTTAATATTTTCAATGAATTGTTTATGAAACATAAACAAATTGTTATTACCTCTGACAAAAAACCAAAAGATATGGAAGGAATTGCTGAAAGATTAATCAGTCGATTTGAACAGGGTCTTACTGTTGATATTCAAAATCCTGATTATGAAACACGAATGGCCATTTTAAAGAAAAAAGCACAGTCAACGGAAAGTGATGTCGATGAAAGTGTTCTTCAATATATCGCAAACAATTTTGTATCTAATGTCAGAGAACTGGAAGGATCTTTGACCAGAGTTATTACTTTTTCTAAAATAAGTCATTCTCCTATTACAGTAGATTTTGCTTCCAGTGTTTTAAAAGAACTTATTTCTCCAAATCAAGAAGACAAAATTACATGTGATTACATTATTAATATTGTAGCGGAACATTTTCAAATTTCTTCTTCCGATATCTGTTCTAAAAAGAAAAGTAAAGAATTTGCCTATCCAAGACAGATTTGTATGTATTTATGCCGGGTATTCACAGATGAAAAACTAGAGACGATAGCTATGGTATTAAAAAAGACAAATCATGCCACCGTCAGCTACGGTTACGAGAAAATAAAAAAAGAGATAGAAACAGATTCATCTACCAGAGCATTAATCGATGTATTAAAAAAGAAAATTAATCCGAACTGATAACATTTATTGTTTATAACTGTGTTAATAAAACCTCTTTTTTGGTTAATAAATACGTTAATACTTTGTGAATAAAAAATAAACACTTTTTTTTCACCATTTAGGTGTTGTTAATAGCTCATATAAAAATGTAAATAAATTTTAAGTTATTCACAAGTTATTATTTTCTTATTTTCTTTAATAATGGTAATTAAAACGTTTTTTTATCATATTAACACTGCTTATCATTATTATTATCTATTTATCTATTTATTTATACATGCAAAATATAAAAACAAAGGAGATTTATCATGAAGTTAATATTTAAAAAATCAGATTTAATATCAGGCATTAATATTGTAATGAAAGCTGTATCTTCTAAAACTACAATGTCTATTTTGGAATGTATTTTAATTGATGCTACAGAAGGTGTGATTAAAATGACAGCCAATGATATGGATTTAGGAATCGAGACGAAAGTTCAAGGAGAAATTGCTGAAGCAGGAAGGATTGCGATTGATGCAAAGATTTTTTCTGAAATTACAAGAAAACTTCCTGATAATGATGTTGTGATAGAAGTACATGATGAGACGAAAGCCATTATAACTTGTGAAAACTCTAAATTTAATATATTGATTAAATCTGCAGAGGATTTTTCTTATCTTCCTATGATTGAAAAAAAAGACAGAATTACAATTTCACAATTTTCTTTAAAAGAAATCATAAGACAGACAAGTTTTGCTATAAATGATGCAGAAAAAAATAAGCTTCTTACAGGTGAGTTATTTGAAGTTACAGGAAATAAATTAAAAGTTGTAGCTCTTGATAAATTTCGAATTGCAATTCGGAATGTTGAATTAAAAGAAGATTATGGAAATTACAAAGTTTTAGTTCCGGGAAAATCGTTAAATGAAATCAGCAAGATTTTAAATGGCGGAATGGAAGACGATGTAAATATTTATTTTACAAATAATCATATTTTATTTGAATTTGATGATACGATTGTTGTTTCAAGATTAATAGAAGCAACAAATTATTTTGATACAGATAAAATGATTAGTAATGATTATAAAACAAAAATTACAATTAATAAAAATGAGATGGCAGCATGTATTGACAGAGCAACACTTTTAATCAAAGAAGGAGATAAAAAACCGATATTTCTGACTATGAAAGATACACAGTTGGAATTATCCATTAATACTTTTATTGGATCTATGGATGAAAATATACCAATATCAAAAGAAGGCGAGGATATGATGATTAGTTTTAATCCAAGATTTCTTATAGATATTTTGAGAGTTCTAGATCAGGAAGAAGTAAATATTTATTTTACGAATTCAAAAGCACCTTGTTTTATCAGAGACGAGGAAAACAGTTATATTTATGTAGTTTTGCCTGTTGTTCAATAAAAAATAAAAAGGAGAAGAAGTCATATTTTTATTTGTATGGCTCTGGCAAAAAATGGAAATAATTATTAAAGATGAATTTATAAAATTAGGTCAGGCGTTAAAACTGGCAGGGCTTGCAGATTCCGGTTTGGATGCAAAAATTTTCATTCAAGAAGGAAAAGTAAAAGTAAATGGACAAATAGATCAAAGGAGAGGAAAAAAGTTATATCCCGGAGATACTTTTGAATTTAAAGGAACAACGGTAACAGTAAAATAATGATAGTCACAGGATTAGAATTAAACAATTTTAGAAATTATAACTATTTAAAATTAAATTTGGATTCTGGCACAAATATTTTATATGGGAAAAATGCTCAGGGAAAAACAAATGTATTGGAATCTATTTATATATGCAGTACAACAAAATCTCATAGAAGCAGTAAAGACGCAGAATTAATAAAATTTGAAAAAGATGAAGGTCATATAAAACTTTTTTTAAAAAAACAGGAGAAAGAGTATCGGATAGATATTCATTTTAGAAAAAATAAATCAAAAGGAATCGCAGTAAATGGAATTCCTATAAGAAAAGCCAGTGAACTGTTTGGGATTTTTCATGTTATTTTTTTCTCACCGGAGGATTTAAATATTATAAAAAACGGGCCGGCAGAAAGAAGGAAATTTGTGGACATGGAACTCTGCCAGTTAGATAAAATATATGTCTATCATCTGATTCAATATAACAAAGTATTAAATCAGAGAAATCAGTTATTAAAAGATATTTTTTTTCAGCCTGAATTAAAAGAAACTTTAGATATATGGGATGTGCAGCTTGCAAAGTATGGCATGGAAATTATAAAAAGAAGGCAAAAATTTATTCAGGATATGAATAAAATTATGAAACCAATTCATAAAAAGCTGACAAATAATCAGGAAGATATCGAAGTTATATATGACAAAAACTGCGAAGAAAGTATTCTCTATGAACAAATCTTAAAAAATAGAGAGAAGGATATGAAAGTAAAAACAACTTCCGTAGGACCTCATAGAGATGATATTTTATTTTTTAATAAAGATATAAATATAAGAACTTATGGAAGCCAGGGACAGAAAAGAACGGTTGCTCTTTCTTTAAAACTTGCAGAAATTGAATTGGTAAAAGAAATGATTCATGATACGCCTGTATTATTGTTAGATGATGTTTTATCGGAATTAGATTCTGACAGACAAAATCATTTACTAAAAAGTTTGGAAAACATACAAACAATTATTACATGTACAGGATTAGACGAATTTATTGAAAACAGATTTAAAATTCATAAAGTATTTCAAGTAACAGAAGGAAAAATAAAAGAGAGAACAGTTTAATAAGGAATAAACATCCTGAAAGGAGTTATGATGGGTAACGGTACGAATACAGGAAATGAATATGGAGCAGATCAGATACAAGTGTTAGAAGGACTTGAAGCTGTAAGAAAGAGACCAGGTATGTATATAGGTTCTACTTCTTCCAGAGGGCTTCATCATCTCGTATATGAAATTGTAGATAATGCAGTAGATGAGGCTTTAGCAGGTTTTTGTAATACAATTTATGTTCAGATAAATAAAGATAATTCTATTACCGTAAAGGATGATGGAAGAGGAATCCCTACCGATATTAATAAAAAGACCGGAAAGCCTGCAGTAGAAGTAGTTTTTACTGTACTTCATGCAGGTGGAAAATTTGGTGGAGGAGGATATAAAGTATCCGGCGGTCTCCATGGAGTAGGTGCTTCTGTTGTTAATGCATTATCAAAATGGCTGGAAGTAAAAGTCTGTCGTGATGGAAAAATTTATTATCAGAAATATGAGTACGGAAAAGTATCAGAGCCTTTAAAAATAATAGGAGATTGTGATTCAAATTTTACCGGAACGGAAATTACTTTTTTACCGGATGATGAGATTTTTGAAGAGACTGTCTATGATTATAAAACATTAGAAATAAGATTAAGAGAAACAGCTTTTCTTACAAAAAATTTAAAGATTATATTGAAAGATATCAGAGAAGAAGAGATAAAAGAAAAGACGTTTCATTATGAGGGAGGAATCAAAGAATTTGTAACATACTTAAATAAAAGTAAACAGGCATTATATGAAAATGTTATTTACTGTGAAGGTACAGTAAATAATGTTTATGTTGAAGTAGCAATGCAGCATAATGATTCTTATAATGAAAATTTATTTAGTTTTGTCAACAATATCAATACACCCGAAGGCGGTACACAGGTAGAAGGATTTAAAAGAGCTCTAACAAAAACTTTTAATGATTATGCCCGGAAAAATAAATTACTAAAAGAAAATGAAGATAATTTATCGGGAGAAGATATCCGGGAAGGTCTTACAGTTATTATCAGTATTAAAATTGAAGACCCTCAATTTGAAGGGCAGACAAAGCAGAAACTTGGAAATAGTGAAGCAAGAGGAGCCGTAGATAATATTGTAAGTGAACAGCTTACTTATTTTTTAGAGCAGAATCCTGCTGTCGGAAAAATGATATGTGAAAAAGCAGTCTTAGCACAGAGAGCGAGAGATGCCGCAAGAAAAGCGAGAGATTTGACAAGAAGAAAAACAGCATTGGATGTAGGCTCTCTTCCGGGCAAACTGGCAGATTGTTCCGATAAAGATCCTGAAAAGTGTGAAATTTTTATAGTAGAGGGAGACTCTGCAGGGGGGTCTGCAAAAAAAGCAAGGGTAAGAGCAACACAGGCAATCCTTCCATTAAGAGGAAAAATATTAAACGTAGAAAAAGCGCGTCTGGAAAAAATTCTTGGAAATGAAGAAATAAAAGCAATGATAACAGCATTCGGAACAGGAATTCAAGATGATTTTGATATTAGTAAATTACGATATAACAAAATTATTATTATGACAGATGCCGATGTAGATGGTGCGCATATTGATACTTTAATGCTTACATTTTTCTATCGGTTTATGCCGGAATTAATTAAAGAGGGACATATATATCTTGCGATGCCTCCTCTTTATCAGGTAACAAGAAATAAGAAAAATTATTATGCTTATAGTGATGAAGAATTAAACAAAATTCTTACAGAAATCGGAAGAGATAATCAGAATAAAATTCAACGTTACAAAGGTCTTGGCGAAATGGATGCGTCTCAGTTATGGGAGACGACAATGGATCCAAATACAAGAATATTAAAACAGGTAAAAATCAACGAAGATAATCTTACAGAAATGGATCTTACATTTACAACGTTAATGGGAGATGAAGTAGAGCCAAGACGAGAATTTATTGAGGCAAATGCAAAATTTGTACAAAACTTAGATATATAGGAGGAATTTATAAGTGGATGATAAAATTTTTGATCGAATTCATGAAGTAGACTTAAAAAAGACTATGGAAACCTCTTATATTGATTATGCAATGAGTGTTATTGCGGCGAGAGCTTTACCGGATGTAAGAGATGGATTAAAACCCGTTCAGAGAAGAGTTTTATATTCTATGGTAGAACTAAATAACGGTCCGGATAAACCTCATAGAAAATGCGCCCGTATTGTCGGCGATACAATGGGTAAATTTCATCCGCATGGAGATAGTTCTATTTATGGTGCATTAGTGAATATGGCACAGGAATGGAGTACAAGGTATCCATTGGTGGACGGACATGGAAATTTTGGCTCGGAAGATGGTGACGGCGCAGCAGCAATGCGTTATACAGAGGCCAGACTCAGCAAAATTTCTATGGAAATGGTTGCGGATATCAATAAAGATACCGTTGATTTTATTCCAAATTTTGACGAAACAGAGAAAGAACCAACAGTACTTCCATCAAGATATCCAAATCTTTTGGTAAATGGTACCAGTGGCATTGCTGTAGGTATGGCTACAAATATACCGCCTCATAATTTAAAAGAGACAATTAATGCCATCATAAAAATTATAGATAATAGAGTTGAGGAAAATCGTGATACAGAAATAGAAGAAATTATGGAAATTATTAAAGGTCCTGATTTTCCTACCGGAGCTACTATTTTAGGAAGAAAAGATATAGAAGAGGCATACCGAACAGGAAGAGGAAAAATTAAAACCCGGGCTGTCTCTGAAATAGAAACAATGGAAAATGGTAAAAGCAGAATTATAGTTACCGAACTTCCATATATGGTAAATAAAGCAAAATTAGTAGAAAAAATAGCAAATCTTGTAAAAGAGAAAAAAATAGACGGCATTACAGATTTAAGAGATGAATCAGATCAGGAAGGCACGCGTGTTGTGATTGAAGTACGTCGTGACGCAAATGCCAATGTAATTTTAAATCAGTTATATAAGCATACGCAGCTACAGGATTCTTTTGGTGTAATTATGCTGGCTTTAGTGAATGGTGAGCCAAAGGTATTGAATCTTGTTCAAATGTTAGATGAATACTTAAAACATCAAAAAGATGTCGTTACAAGGCGTACAAAATTTGAATTAAATAAAGCAGAAGAGAGAGCGCATATTATTCAGGGATTATTAATTGCTTTGGATAATATTGATGAAGTAATTCAGATTGTAAGAAATTCAAGAACAACTGCTGATGCAAAAACAAATTTAATTCAAAGATTTGGTCTTTCTGATGCGCAGGCACAGGCAATTGTTGACATGAGAATTCGGCAGTTAACAGGACTGGCCCGCGAAGACCTGGAAAATGAATATAAGGAGTTAATGGATAGAATCAGTTACTTAAAATCTATTTTGTCTGATGAGAAGAAACTCCTTACAGTTATTAAAGAAGAAATATCTGTTATTCGGGATAAATATGGAGATGAAAGAAGAACAAAAATAGGCCTGAATGTCGGTGATTTATCAGATGAAGATTTAATTCCGGAAGAAGATACAGTCGTTGCGATGACGAACTTAGGATACATAAAGAGAATGACAGTAGATAACTTTAAAGCTCAGAATCGCGGTGGTAAAGGGATAAAAGGTATGCAGACGATAGACAATGATTTTATGAAGGATATGTTTATGGTCTCTACGCATGATTATATTTTATTCCTTACAAATACAGGAAGAATTTATAAATTAAAATGTTATGAAATTCCTGAGGCAGGAAGAACTGCCAGAGGTATGGCAATTGTCAATTTACTGCAGTTGCAGCCGGGTGAAAAAATTTCAGCAATGGTGCAGATGAGGGAGTTTGAAGATGATAAATATCTTCTTATGGCAACAAAGAAAGGTACCATTAAAAAAACACCAATCAGTGCATATACAAATATTCGGAAAAGTGGAATCCAGGCAATTACACTTCGGGAAGAAGATGAATTAATTGATGTAATGATTTCGGATAACACAGATAATGTCATGTTGATTACAAAGAATGGACACGGAATCAAATTCCGCGAGACAGATGTAAGAGAAACAGGACGTTCTGCGATGGGTGTAAGAGGAATTGATCTTAGTGCCGGCGATGAAGTAATATCCATGCAGTTGGAAACACAGGGAGAGTGTATTTTAATTGTTTCCGCAAATGGTATGGGAAAACGTACCTCATTCCACGAGTTTAAATTACAAAACCGTGGAGGAAAAGGTGTTAAGTGCTATAAAATTACAGAAAAAACCGGAAACGTTGTTGGAGCAAAAGCAGTAAATGCCGGAAATGAAGTCATGATGATTACCAACGAGGGAATTATTATCAGAATGTCGGTAGATGATATTTCTATCCTTGGAAGAGTGACATTAGGTGTGAAACTAATGAACACAGGAAAAGATGATGATATTGTGGTTGCAAGTATTTCAAAAGTAAAGGAAAGTGTCACACAGGCAGATGCAGAAGAGGAAGAAAGAATGGCTGCTATGAAAGAAACTTCAGATGAAGGGGAAAAGGGAGCATCTCTACAGGAAACAGAATAAAGAAAAGGCGACTAATAACAGTCGCCTTTCTTCACGCGAAAAAATCTTTGAAAGTTGATTTACCAGGAGGAAAGATGAGAAACATTAATGCAGCAGAAATTACAAAAAATATTAAAGAAATGTGTATTGAGGCAAATTATTATTTGTCGGAAGATATGTTGAATGTTTTTAAGAAAGCAAAGGAGCAGGAAGAATCTCCTCTCGGATGTCAGATATTAGAACAATTAGATGAAAATTTGAAAATTGCTGCAGAGGATATGATTCCAATTTGTCAGGATACCGGCATGGCAGTTGTATTTATAGAGATTGGACAGGATGTACATATTGAAGGACAAAATCTGGAAGATGCCATTAATGAAGGTGTGCGGCAGGGATATGTAGAAGGATTTTTAAGAAAATCCGTTGTGAAAGATCCCATTCTCAGAGAAAATACAAAAGATAACACACCGGCAGTAATACATTATAGTATTGTTCCGGGAGAACAGATAACAATAACTTTGGCCCCTAAGGGGTTTGGCAGTGAAAATATGAGCAAGATATTTATGTTAAAACCGGCAGATGGTATTGAAGGCGTAAAACAAGCAGTCCTCTCTGCAGTCAGAGATGCAGGACCAAACGCCTGTCCGCCGATGGTAGTAGGAATCGGTATTGGAGGAACTTTTGAAAAGTGTGCCTTTCTCTCAAAGAAAGCATTGGCAAGACCGGCAGATTCTGAATCCGAAATACCGTATGTAAGGGAATTAGAGAAAGAACTGCTGTCTAAAATAAACCGGCTTGGAATTGGACCGGGAGGCTTGGGAGGAACACAGACAGCGCTTGCAGTGAATATAGAAACCTATGCTACGCACATTGCTGGTCTTCCGGTAGCAGTCAATATCTGTTGTCATGTTAATCGTCATGTTCGTAGAGTTCTTTAATAGGTATTTCTGCTATATGTAGAGAAAGAATACAAATAAATCACAAGATATAGATACAATTATAATAAGAAGAAACGCATACAAAAACGGCAATTTAATTAAAAAAATAATACAGTGGCGTTGAATCAGAAGAAAAGAGGAAACATTTTATGAATCAGAAAGTTATTGCTCCATTGGAAGATACTGTTGCAAAAAAGTTAAAAAGTGGCGATTATGTTTATATTACAGGGACAATTTATACAGCAAGAGATGCTGCACATAAAAGAATGGCAGAAGCTTTGGAAGAGGGAGAAGAACTTCCAATCAATGTAAAGAATAATATCATTTATTATATGGGACCATCTCCGGCAAGAGAAGGGAGAGTTATCGGTTCTGCAGGACCAACTACTGCCAGTCGAATGGATAAATATGCACCGGACTTACTGGATTTAGGATTAAAAGGAATGATAGGAAAAGGCAAACGCTCGCAGGAGGTTATTGACAGTATTCAAAAAAATCGAGCGGTATATTTTGCTGCCGTAGGCGGCGCAGGAGCAATTTTATCGAAATGTATTAAAGAAAGCAGAATCGTTGCTTATGAAGATTTGGGAACAGAAGCAATTCGGGAACTAAAAGTAGAAAATCTTCCGGCAATCGTAGTAATTGACAGTCAGGGAAATAATTTATACGAAACGGCAATCCGACAATATCAAAAGTAATTTCTACAGAATTAAAAATTTATTTATGATAATAAAAAATAAAGGAAGAAGCAATGAAGATAAATAGAATTGTATATCTTGTTACCAGAAGATTTTATAGAGTACCATGGTTGTTTTATCAGATAGGACTGGCCGGAAACAGTAAAAAATATACTATAGAAGAAAGATACAACAGGGTACGCAATGTATGTAAAAAAGTAAATTACTATGCTCATGTTGAAATAAAATGCAGCGGAACAGAAAATCTTCCAAAAGAAAACGGATATATTTTGACGCCAAATCACCAGGGACTGTTTGATGTATTGCTCATCTGTGATACTCATGAAAAACCGACATCTTTTGTCATCAGGAAAGATTTGGAAAATATTCCCCTATTAAAACAGACAATACGGGCATTGGATGCGAAAGCTCTGGATCGGACAGATGCAAGACAGGGCATGCAGATTATCCGCGAAATGACAGATGAGATAAAAAAGGGGAGAAATTATATTATCTTTCCGGAAGGAACAAGAAGTAAAAACGGAAATGTTCCGGGAATTTTCAAAGGAGGATCTTTTAAAAGCGCAATGAAAGCGAAGGCTCCGATTGTCCCGGTTGCTCTTATAGATTCTTATAAACCGTTTGACGTAAAAGACACGGGAAGAGTAAAAGTAGAGATTCATTATTTAAAACCTTTATTATATGAAGAGTATAAAGATATGAAGACGATAGAAGTAGCAGAGATTGTAAAAAACAGAATTGTAGAAAAAATAGAAAAAGAGACGGGAATAAAACAGAGTTAGAAGTTTTTGTAATATTCATTATATTGTAAAAAAATGTTGGAAACTCCTAAAAATACGTCGAAAAGAAATGTTTGACAAATAAAAGAGGCTATATTATAATTGTTTTTGCGCTATAAGAGCGCGAAAAAATGGATGATTTATCAGGCATGGAGAAGTACTCAAGTGGCTGAAGAGGCGCCCCTGCTAAGGGTGTAGGTCGTTTGCGCGGCGCGAGGGTTCAAATCCCTCCTTCTCCGTTCAGGGAAAAGACAGCGGAAAGTATCGGAAATGATAGTTTCCGTTTTTTATTTACAAAAAATAAGCTGCAATTTATAGAATAAAATCCCCTGTGGGATTACAGAAAGAAGAAAAGGTGTTCATTCCTGTCTTTTTATTTGAAAATAGGATTGACTTTATAAAGTATTTTATGATAACATATTTCTTGCACACCCCCTAAAATACAGGAATTGCAACAGCTTTTTTGTATCAAAATATTCTCAAAAAAAGTTGTTGACATAGAAAAAGAGATATGCTATATTAATATGGCTGTCGCAAAAAGGGAAGGCAGCAGAAGAACATTGATAATTGAACAGCAACCAATCC
>CANRIV010000023.1 GCA_947630805.1 uncultured Lachnospiraceae bacterium | reverse complement strand
CTATGTTCGGATGAAAACTTCTGGCAATACCGCAATGCTATTGCCGCATCAGATAACGGGCACCTTACCTACGCCAGCGTTCTTCCCAAAGAAAAACGTATTAAGGTTTATACCAGAGACGGTGCTGAATTTGATATTGAGAAAGATGCTACTGTTCTTGATTTTGCGTTCATGCTACATAAAGAGATCGGTACGCACTATTGCGGTGCCACAGTCAACGGAGAGCAAAAAGAAATGGACTACCTACTTCAAAATGGCGATCAAATAGTGATCTTCACTGTGCCAGAAGTGACGGCTAATATTCAATGGTTCAATGTCCTTATCACAAGATCTGCCGTTAAAAGATTAGTGGACTTTTTAAGTTAGAGCGGTGAATTTTATATTTAAGTACAACACTAGGTAATAATAATGTTCTTGTGCAAGGGCCGACTGAAATAATAAATTGGAACCAAAAATGCAAGAGGACAATGCATATGAACTACAAACATCTTATATCAACAAGCACACCTCATTTAATTAACAACTTGATAAGATATTTCAACAGATAAAAGTGAACATCAATGCTCACTTTTATCTGTTTCATCGATTTTTCATACTATGAGAATAATCATTTTATGGAAAATAATGCCATTGCGTTTTTACCTAATATCTTATCTACATCATCGCCATTCCAAACTCTTTTAATACGGTCGATAGTTTTATAATCCATATTTCCATAATTATCACTGAAATTATAATCATAATCCAAATCAAATAATATTTTATCTGGCATTATTTGGTTAGATAAATATTCTAAATACCAAAGCTCTGTCTGTTCATGCTGGTGTAACAATAGTTCATCACTATTAGATGCTAAATATTGATCAGGACCAAGGCCTATATAAATATATTTGGACGTTAATGCGTAATTAAGAGCTCCACTAGACAAGCGCGCTCCATGATTGAGAACTCCATATAGCCTATTATCATGGAGGAAAGCCGCCCATATGTCAGGATTTGCAGCACGTATTATATCTTGTAAACCCCATGGAGACGGAATCAATTTATCCTTACAGTCCGTATGTATAATCAATGGTATTTTATAATGCTGTAAAATTGCGACTTTGCTCTCGGAAATATCATTAGGCGTAGAACAACTACCAACAGTATGAATTTTTAAAGCTTTTGGTTTATATTTTTCAATCAACTCTTCCCAATATTCATCTGTATCTAAAATTGGATTCAATAGAGGCACAAAATAAAATTTGATATGACTATTATGGTTAGATTGAACTACACTATAATAATAATCGTTCACTTCGCGATATGGATTAACAAAATTTCTTTGAATAATAGGGTTACATTGGGAGATGTATTGTTTCTGCATCATATCATTAAACTTCCACCTTAAAACATAACCGGATTCATTTGATAAAAACATACCAGCTTCACTGACAGGCGATGGCATCGGCATAATTAAGGCATCTGTAATATTAAGAGGAACAGCTATATTAATAAAGTATTTATCAAGCGTGATTGGCTCACGCTTGTTGTAGTACTCTTTCCCAATATGACTGTGTGAATCTATAATTCGCATTATACCCTCCATCAAACTTTACAGAAAGAAATGGTTAAAGTATTAATTCCATCGATTTCCCAAATCAAACTATACCACTTCTTATCCCCTATTCCAATTTCAAAGCTATCTGCAAGCAACTCTTCTTTAATATAATTTTTATTTTGTATAAGAGTATCAACCACATCAGAATTCCCATCAATTTCGAGGCATATATGATCTGTAATTTCCAATCCATTATCCTTGCGCGCTTTTTGAAGCTTCGAAATAAACTCTCGAACATATCCTTTATTAATGAGTTCCTGCGTTAATTGACAATCTAGAATCACAGAATAAGTATCAGATATAACACTCTGATATCCCTCTTGTTCTTTGCTAGTAATAATCAGATCTTCCGCAGACAAATTAATTATTATTCCATCCAACGTAACAGTCCACATACCTCCATTTTTCACACACTCTCTTATTGCTTTCGCATCACAATTCTCAAGATACTTTTTTATCACCCCCAAGTTCTTACCATATTTGGGACCGAGTTTAGGCAAGTTGGGCTTTATTGAAAAAGATAGAAAGCGCTCTATATCTGCACAATCCGAAACTTCTTCTACATTTAATTCCTCAGAGATAATTTGGAGATACCCATCGTCCAAAGTTTCAGCATCATGGCTTTCATTATTAATATACATTTTCGAAAGCGGCACTTTAATCTTAATACCTGCTTTCTCACGGGCAGCCCGTCCTAACTCGCAAAAATGCGATGTTTCTTCCATCTTCTTTTCTATTTTCAAATTAATAAGACTTTCATCGCAAGTAGGATATTTGCATAGATGAACACTATCAACTGATTCTTTGTGAATATTGTATTCAACATTTAAATAAATCTCTTCTGATAAGAAAGGTATAAATGGAGCGCAAACTCTAGCGAGAGTTTTTAACACTGTATGTAAAGTTGCAAATGCTGCATAGTTATCTTCATTATTCAAATAATAGAAGCGTTTTCTACATCTACGAATATACCAATTAGAAAGTCTATCGCAAAAATCAATTAACTCTCTGCTTGCCTCGGTAGCTTTATATTGAGAAACATATCCCGCAACATTTCTTACAAGCCCATTAAGTTTTGATAAAATATATTTATCCATTAAACTTAATTTATAGTTTTTTATATCATCAAAACAGCCTTCATAATTATTTATACCTGCATAAAGCATAAAAAACGCATAACTATTATATAAGACATCATTAAATTTGCGTTGAGTTTCTATTAGAAGATTTTCACTAAAGAGAACATCATTATACGGCTGTCCATTAGAGTAGAACATAAACCTTACAACATCACCTCCATATTTACGGATAAAAATCATTGGGTCCTCATAATTCCCTTTACTTTTGGACATCTTCACTCCATTACTATCGCAAATCATTCCATTCGCTAAACAATTTTTCATGGGTGCTTCCCCAAAAAGAGCAACATTGATAGCTTCAAGAGTATAGAACCATCCTCTTGTTTGATCGTATCCTTCAAAAATAAAATCAGCAGGATAGCGGCGCTCAAATTCCATTTGATTTTCAAATGGATAGTGAAATTGTGCAAATGGCATTGCACCACTATCATACCAAACATCAATCACGTCCTTTTCGCGATACATTGTTCCCCCACAGTGTGGACAAATCATTGTTAATTCATCTACATATGGCTTATGTAGCTCTATATTTGGGTCACATCCCGTTAATTCGACAAGTTCTTTAATGCTGCC
>CANRIV010000022.1 GCA_947630805.1 uncultured Lachnospiraceae bacterium | reverse complement strand
CATAATAAAACCTCCAAACTGTGTAATTTTATCTTACATCAGTTTGGAGGTTTACACAAACTTTGGGACGCTCCCTTTCAACGCGATAACTCCCTTACCATCCAGTATCTTATCTAAAAGCAAAAACATTCCATTATCCTTAACAGGTAACCGTATGTTTTCTATTATTTCTTTTTTATTTATTTCTTCTTAACTTTCTGTATTTTCTTAATATCATAAATTTCATAATCCGTGCAGAAATGAGGAGAAGAATTTCCTAATATACCTTTAATTTTAACTTTTTTATTTTTATATTTCTTCCATTGTTTTTTTGAAATCAATACTGAAAGCCGATACTGTTTATCTGGATTTATCCAACTTTTATTCTGTTCTGTATCTTTGACTTTAAATTTTTCATTCGTATAAAGGACATAATTGATTTCACATCTTCCATTCCACATATAGTATTTTACTTTTTTTATTTTTCCAGTCATTACAACTTTTTCTTCTGTACAATATGTTTTTATCTTTGCTTCCACTATATCAGTTCCTAAATGAGCAACCAACACAATCAAAAATAAAACTGCTACTACTTTTTTCAACCTTTTCCCTATCGTATTTTCCCTCCTTTGCAATAATTATATGCCTTTACACACTATTGACTTGTGGCTATTTCAAACGTTCCTTTCTTTTTTATCACGTTTTCTACTAAAATTGCATATAAATACTTATCTTTATTATATCAATTTCATTTTCTTTCAAACATTGACATCAGTTTTCTAAAAGTGTCCTGTCCATCAAGACAGGTGTCTGTCAAATACCCGTTTTCGTGTTTCCATTCAGAAAGTCCCCGGTAATAAAACATCTTTTTGGAATCTTCAATAATGAATGGAACAATCGAAAAACGCAGACACTCTTTAAGGGCAATCAGTCTGCCAACTCTTCCATTGCCATCCTGAAACGGATGAATGCTTTCAAATTCATAATGAAACCGAATAATATCATCTAGTGTGACACAATCTAAAGCTTCATATGCGGAAATCAATTCTTTCATATGAAGGGAAACCTCTTTTGGTTTTACTGTTTCATGACCGCCGACCATGTTGGCTCTTTTTTTATAATCTCCTACAGAAAACCATTCGAGTGTTGAATCTTTTGTACCCTGTTTCAAAATAAAATGTAATTTTTTAATCATGTCTTCTGTAAGCGCTTCTTCTGCAATATCAATGACATAATCAATCGCCCGGAAATGATTGACTGTTTCGATAATGTCATCCACCGCAACGCTTGCCTCTGCGTCCACAGTATTCGTTTCAAAAATCATCCGGGTCTGATCTTCGCTGAGTCTACTCCCTTCCATGTGATTTGAATTGTATGTCATCCGTACCTGAAGTTCGTGATACAGTCCGCCCGGCATACGAATGTTCTTCTCATCACGAAGCGTCTGAAGCAAAACATTGTCTGAAACAACCCGGTAGAGTTCATCCGTTGAACATTCAAGGAATTCAGCAATTTTATGAAGGACATAATCTGCAATTTTCTCTCCCTTGTTGATTTTTGCAATCGTGCGTGAAGAAATACCCAAAGTTTTCGTAAGCGACGTTTTTGTAAGTCCTTTTTCTTTCAACTTTTGTAAAAGCCCTGTATATATGACCATCTGCATCACCTTCTTTCTTTACTTATTTTCTCATGAAAGCAAAGAAAAGTAAAGGATTTGTGGTCTTATTTCTTCATAGACGTATTCGTTTTTTCTTATTTTATCTTCTTGCTCTTTTTCTTTGACCATGAAGAATAATATTTTTTGCCATCGATAATCTTATACGTCCTGATTCGTACATAATATTTCTTCTTTGATTTCAGCTTTTTAACCGTCTTTAATGTAATCTTTGCTCTTCTGATAACAATTTTCTTTGCTTTTTTAAATTTAGCCGATGTAGCATACTGTATCTCGTAACCACTTACGCCACTTATTTTTTTCCATGTAATCTTTAATGATTTTTTCGCAGATTTTAATTTTTTGATTGTAGTAGTTTTCGGCCTTACCTGTTTTTTTAGAGAATCTGTTTTTTTATTTTCTCCTGCACCTGATATATCTCCAGCATTTGTTTCCGGTTTGACGGAAGGTTTTTCCGTAATCTGTCCGGAAGGCGGTGTCTGTGGCGTAACATCTGCCTTTTTTACACTTTTTATTTCTTTTATCTTAAAACCGTATTCATTGACACTATCATCCGTTTCCAATTGGATTCTTATAGTATCACCCTCTACCGTTATTGTCTTGCCGGCAAGTTCCAATCCTGTATATCGTCCAATTTGATTATCATTTCCATCAAAAATATACAGATAGTCACAGTCATCTTCAAACTCCGTCAATTCATCAAAAACAACTGAAAGTGCCTCTGCTCCCTTAATTGTATAAACCCATGAATCTGTACAATTATTATCATACGGATGTGAACTCTGCATATCTTCAACGTTTACAACATTGCTTTGAATCCCGGTAACGGTTACCGTACACGCTCCCGAAACACCGCTACCGTCTTTTGCTGTTGCTACTATCGTAGCGGTACCTTTGGATATTCCCGTAATCTTTCCGTTACCATCAACAGCTGCAATACTACTGTCTGAAGAACTCCACTCAACTTCCTTATTATTGGCGTCATCCGGATAAACATCTGCCGTGAGCTGATACTGTTCTCCACCTTTCAGGTACAAATATCTTTCATTAAGATAGATCGATGTGACCGGCTGTATAACTGTTATACTGCATACTGCGCTTAAGTTTCCAACAGAAACTTTTACCATTGCTGTTCCACCGGAAACGGCTTTAACTAATCCATTATTATCTACAGTAACCACATCTGTATTTGTGGATTTCCAACTTACTTCATCAGTAAAGTTTATCGGGGTAACAGTTACAGTAAGCTGTTTTTTGTCATTTTTATTAATTACTAAATTGCTTTCACTTAATTTCACATCTGTGGCTTTTACTTCATTATTTACAAACTTCATTCCCTGACTGTTTGCAAATGTCTCCGCATAAGTTCCGGCAATTCCCGTAACTGTCATTCTTGTTGGATAATTGAACGCAGAATCGGCAATGCTTGTCGTTGCTCTTGGAATCGTTATATCTGTCAGGGCAACACAATTTGCAAATGCATTGTTATCAATTTTTGTTACTTTATATGGTATTACAATATTTTTCAATGCGTCACAATGTTCAAAAGCATATGCCGGAATTGCTGTTATTCCATTCCCCAGATTTACATCTGTCAGAGCGTCGCAATCCTGGAAGATGTTATTTCCAATGCTGGTTACTGAATCAGGTATTGTGACTGCTGTGAGTGAATCACAGTTTTGGAATACCTCTCTGCCGATATACTGCTCTTTGCCTGAAAACTCAATCTTTGCCAATGGAGTATTCTTAAATGCATAATCTTCTATTCTATTGACATTTGAAGGAATTTTAATGCTCTCGAGTCCACTATTTTCAAAAGCACTATTCCTGATATACTTTAACGTTTCCGGTAAATCAATGCTTCTTAGACTCGTACAACCGTAAAACATGTTAGCAGTAATTTCCTGCAAAGCATTTGGCAATTTTATGTTCGATAGATTCGTGCACTGGTAAAATGCCTCTGTTCCTATTATTGTAACATTATCTTTTATAATAGCTTTTGTTAAATTTTGGCATCCTTTGTACGCA
>CANRIV010000021.1 GCA_947630805.1 uncultured Lachnospiraceae bacterium | reverse complement strand
CAGGGAAACCATACTGCATTCAGAGAACATATTGACAATGAAAAAGCGAGAGAACTCGTAAAAAGCGTTGCAGAAAAATATCAAATAAACTCACTGATGACATTTGGCGGGGAAGCGCTCATTTATCCGGAAACAGTCTGCGCAATTCATTCTATGGCAGCAGAAATGAAAATACCGAAACGACAGCTTATTACAAATGGATTTTTTAGTAAAGATATTGATAAAATTAAATCTGTGGCGCAAAGCCTGATACAGAGCGGAGTGAATGATATACTGCTTTCCGTAGACGCCTTTCATCAGGAGACAATTCCTATTGAGCCGGTAAAAATGTTTGCAGATGAGATTTATAAATCAGGGGGTTGGATTAGAGTACAGCCTGCGTGGCTTGTAAGCAAAGAGTATGATAATCCATATAACCGTAAAACAAAGGAAATACTCAAACCATTTATAGATGATGGAATTCAGGAAAATGACGGGAATGTGATTTTGCCAAATGGGAATGCGCGGAAATATCTTAGTGATTATTTTGATTTGGATAAAGAATATGTCAGCCCATATACAGAAAATCCCAGAGATATCCATGCGATAAGCATTAACCCAAACGGAGATGTTTTAAACGATAACATTTTTCAAACAGACATTTTGGAAATATTGGAAAAATATGTACCATAAATAAAAATGAAATTGCAAAGAAGAAGTATGATGGATTCATGAGTGAAAATTTGAAACAAGTGTTATTCCTGTGTTAAATGTGTTTACTATGAGTCCTTTGAAATTTTTTTATATTCTTTGCTGTAAAAGAAAACAGAGCATACTGTGGCGATGGTCCAGCCAATCGGCCACGCACACCATATGCCAAATGATGTTTTTGTCCAGTCGGAAAGAAGAAAAGCTAAAATTACCCGAAGAATCAAATCCGTAAATGTGGCAAACATAAATTGGCGCATTGCATTGATTCCACGAAGGATACCGTCTGCCACCAATTTGATTGATATTACAAAATAGAACGGCGACAATATCCACAAAAACTGTCTTCCGGTCAACAATGCTTCGATAGAACTCTCTTCCATGAATAAAAGAAGTAGATATTTTCCAAAGAAAATATAAAGGATACAGAATGGGATACACAGACACCACACCATTTTGATTCCTGCATGGAGCCCTTCCTTAATTCGTCCAAATTTGTTTGCCCCGAGATTTTGTGCTGAAAAATTGGAAATTCCGTTGCCGATTGTGGTAAATGATGTAATGACCAGATTGTTCAGTTTCACGGCGGCAGAATAGCCCGCCATGACAGAAGCACCAAAGCCATTGATGACACTTTGAATAAAAAGATTTCCTATTGAGATAAAACCTTGCTGCAAAATACTTGGAATGGCAATGAACATAATTTTTTTTAAAAGATTCCATTCAAAAATTCCCGGTTTTTTCTGAACGGGAATTTTTTTGAGTCTTTTCCATACAGTGAAGACCGCCAGAATGCAGCTGACTCCCTGACACAAAAAAGTTGCCCATGCAACACCTGCTATTCCCATGTTAAATGCCGTTACAAATAGAATGTCAACTGCAATATTAGATGTAGAGGATACTGCCAGAAAATAGAAAGGCGTTTTGGAATCGCCTAATGCAGAAAAAATTCCGGTTGCGATATTGTAAAAAAATACAAAGGGCAATCCCCATATGTAAATGTCTAAATATAGTTTTGAATCTGCCAAGATTTCTGTTGGCGTTTGAATGGAATGAAGTAAAAAGCCACACCCGAATATGCCGATAAGCATTAGCAGAGCGCAGAGACAAACACTAAAAATACAGGCTGTAGATACTGCAGTTTTCAACCGGCTGTAATTCTTTGCGCCAAACAGCTGCGAAACAATAACGGAACATCCCATGTTGCAGCCAAAAGCGAAGGCAATAAAAATTAATGTAATCTCATAGCTGTTTCCGACCGCTGCCAGTGCATTTTCCCCGATGAATTTACCTGCAACCAGACTGTCTGCTATATTGTAAAGCTGTTGGAAAATAATACTGCCAAACAAAGGGAGACAAAATTTCCATAATACGGTTTCCGGTTTTCCTACGGTCAAATCTTTGTTCATAAAATTAGTCCTTTCTCCGTAAAGTACAAAATACTTTATTTATCATCAGTGTTTGCTTTACACGTTTCCAAAAATTCATTATAATATGTTTTGAAAAATATGAAAAATATATATTAAATATGAAAGAAATACAAAAAATATATGAATGTAAATTTTGAATACTATAAAATATTTTATTTTGTCGCAAAATATAAAAATATTACAAAGGCGGCCATAGCATTGGGAAGCAATCAGCCGAATGTGACACGTGTCATGAAATTACTGGAATCACAGCTGAACTGCAGGCTGTTTCTCCGCGAAGCACGGGGAATTCGTTTAACAGAAGAGGGAGAGCATCTTTATTCCCATGTTGAAATTGCATATAGACACCTGCTCAATGCGCAGGAAGAAATAAGCAGACAGGATTCCCAGAGATGCGGTACAGTAGAAATAGGGGCAACGGAAACGGCACTGCATCTTTTTTTGTTAGATGCACTGCGTCATTTTAAACTGGAATATCCTGCAATCAGAATTAAAATCCACAATCATACAACACCGGAAATCATAAAACACATTATTAGCGGCAAATTGGATTTTGCAGTAATTACAACGCCTTTTGAAATACCAAAAGAGCTTTCCTGCGTCAAAGTGCTGGATTTCAATGAAATACCGGTGGGAGGAATACAATATGCAAATCTGTGTAAAGGTACTTTAACACTAAAAGATATCAAAGGATATCCATGGATTGGATTGGGAAAGGAAAGTGCGACTTATAGGCTCTATAAAGATTTTTTTATAGCGCAGGGGATAGATATGGAACTTGATGTAGAAGTGGAAACATCAGATCTTATGCTGCCACTCATTGAAAATAATCTGGGAATTGGCTTTGTACCTCAAAAACTGGCTTTACCGTTATTAGAGAAAAAGAAACTGGTGCAATTACAGCTTGATTGTGATATTCCCGGACGTTCCGTACAGATTGTATCGGATAAAGAACGTGGAAAAAGCCTTGCGGCAGATACATTTTACAAATTTTTAAAAAATAAAGTACAAACATGACAGTATAACAATCGAATGAAAATAAACGTTAAGAACAGCAAGCCTTCATTGTTGTACATGGGCGTGGAACACTGTGCATGGAAATCTGAGCGTAAATAAAATTCGCTTTATTCATATTTATTATTTACAACAAAAATGTTATACTAGCTTTAGTTAATTGAATGAATGATTTTACGGAGGGAAAAATGAGTTACGCAGATAAAGTTTTTGTGGATATGTGCAGAGATATTCTGGATCATGGTACAGATACAAAGGGAGAAGAAGTCAGACCAAAATGGGAAGATGGCTCTTATGCCTATACAATAAAAAAATTTGGTGTGGTAAACAGATATGATTTAAAGAAAGAATTTCCGGCACTTACCTTACGAAAAACAATTTTTGAAAAGTGTTTAGATGAGCTTTTGTGGATATGGCAGAAGAAGTCAAACAATGTCAATGAATTAAACAGTCATATATGGGACAGCTGGGCTGATGAAGAGGGCTCTATAGGAAAAGCCTACGGATATCAGATGAGAGTAAAACATCATTATCCGGAAGGAGATATGGATCAGGTAGACCGGGTACTGTATGATTTGAAGCATCATCCATACAGCAGAAGAATTATGACAAATATTTATGTTCATCAGGATCTTTCTGAGATGAATCTTTACCCCTGTGCCTATAGTATGACTTTTAATGTGACAAAAAATAATGAGACCGGTAGATTGGTACTCAATGGAATATTAAATCAACGGTCTCAGGATGTACTTGCTGCTAATAACTGGAATGTATGTCAGTATGCAGCGCTGATACATATGTTGGCTCAGGTTAGTGACATGGAGGTTGGAGAATTTATTCACGTGATTTCCGATGCTCATATTTATGACAGACATATTCCATTGATTGAGGAACTGATTACAAGGAAACAATATCCGGCTCCCAAACTGTGGATAAACCCGGAAATTAAAAACTTTTATGATTTTACGGTCAATGATTTGAAATTGGAAGATTACATTACCGGCGAACAAATTAAGAATATTCCGATTGCGGTATAAAGATAGAAGAAATCAGTAGAGTATCCAATGGAATCATGCAGTAAATTTAGAAAAAGGTATTTTTGACATTGGAAAGCGAATGGAAAGGAATGGTGCGGTATGAATTTAATCGTTGCGGTGGATAAGAATTGGGCAATAGGAAACAAAAACGATTTGCTGGTAAGTATTCCGGATGATATGAAATTTTTCCGGGAGACCACGACCGGAAAAGTGGTTATTATGGGGAAAAATACACTGGAAAGTTTTCCCGGTGGAAAACCCCTGAAAAACAGAGTAAATATTGTAATTGCTCTGGAAAAAGATTATAAGGTGGATGGAGCTACCGTCGTTTACTCGATTGATGAGGCATTGGAAGAAGCCGGAAAATATAATTCAGAAGATGTGTTTGTCATAGGAGGCGGCAGTATTTATCGTCAAATGCTTCCATATTGTGACACAGCCTATATTACTTATATTAACTTTGCTTATGCGGCAGATACTTTTATTCCAAATCTGGATGAGATGCCAAAAGAATGGAGGCTCGTAGAAGAGAGCGAAGAAAACACATATTTTGATATAGAATATTTTTTCAGAACTTATAAAAGAATCTAAAATATAAATATAGATATAGATAAAAACTTTCCATTACAGATAAATTTCTGGAATGGAAAGTTTTTTTACTGCATATATTGTAGTGATTAATCAGGTATGGTAATTTTATGCTTATAAAAATGCAGGTAGATTCGGAAGATACAGGAGAACTTCAAGTAAACGTTGTAGATAGTAGTAATGCACCGGTCAGAGATGCCAGAGTTATTATAAGAAAATCGTTGGAATCGCCGGGGGAACAGGATACAGTGGAGACTCTCAATACAGATATCTCAGGGCAGACGGAAATCGTAAATCTTGGTACCCCTCCATTGTCATATAGTCTGGATGAAAATAATGAGATGCAGCCATACAGCAATTATAATGTGGAGATTGAAGCTCCGGGATATGAAAGTGAAAACATAGAAAATGTAGAAGTATTGCCAAACAGCATGGCCATTCAAAATGTAAAACTCCGAAGAGCGGAAGGAGAAGAAACGGAGGATATTAATATTCCACCACATACTTTGTATGGAGAGTATCCGGCGAAAATTCCGGAGGATGACATTAAAGATGTCAATGAGCCGGGTGAAATTGTATTAAGCCGGGTGGTTGTTCCTGAATATGTGGTAGTGCATGATGGAACGCCTTCCAGCAATGCAAAAGATTATTATGTCACGTATAAAGATTATATCAAGAATGTTGCTTCCTCGGAAATATATGCCACATGGCCCCAGTCTACGCTGGAAGCAAATATTCTGGCAATTATGTCATTTACTTTAAATCGTGTTTACACGGAATGGTACCGGAACAAAGGATACGATTTTACCATTACTTCCTCTACAGCGTACGATCAAAAGTGGATAAACGGACGAAACATTTTCGAATCCATAAGTCTGGTAGTGGATAACATATTTGACCAGTATCTTTCTTTTCCAGATGTCAGACAGCCGATTCTCACACAGTATTGTGATGGAAAAAGAGTAAGATGCCCGAATTGGCTGAGTCAATGGGGCTCCTGTAATTTGGGAGAGCAGGGATATTCCACGTTGGAGATTATAAGAAATTATTATGGAGATGATATGTATATTAACACAGCGGAACAGATTTCAGGAATTCCAGCATCATGGCCGGGATATAGTCTGGAAATTGGAAGTAGCGGTGAAAAAGTGCAGCAAATGCAGGAGCAATTAGATACGATTGCAGGGGTATATACGGCGATTCCGAGAATTTCTGCGGACGGAATTTTTGGAGAGCAGACCCAGCAGGCGGTCAAAGCATTCCAGAAAATTTTTGATCTTCCGCAGACAGGAGTGGTTGATTTTGCAACATGGTATAAAATTTCTCAGATTTATGTAGGGATTACCAGATTGGCGGAAGGAATACCAAGAGGATAGGAAAAATAAAAAGGGGCTGTAAAAAAAGTCTCTAAATAACAGAACTGCATTGGCAATGGCCAATGCAGTTCTGTTTCTCTATGTAT
>CANRIV010000020.1 GCA_947630805.1 uncultured Lachnospiraceae bacterium | reverse complement strand
CGCCTCCAGGGGCTCGAACCCTGCACACCCTGATTAAGAGTCAGGTGCTCTACCAAATGAGCTAGAGGCGCTTGTTTATTTATTTTTTTGTCGCTTACAACAAGGGTTATTATATTACGTGCAGGAAGAAAATGCAATATCTTTTTAACATTTTGTTCACAAGTTTTACACTTTTTCTCTTGTTTAATTTTCATTTTAATTCTATACTAATAACAGTATTTCATAGATAGGAGTTTTTTATGAGCCAAAAAAATAAATTTCAGGCAAACAGTCACTATTTTACCATTGCTGTTTACAGTATTATTACGGTCTTTATTATGGCAGTCATCGTGCGGGCAGTTTTCTTTTGGGATGCCACGATGTCGATGGTTTCCAATCTTTTATCTACATTATCTCCATTTTTTATTGGTATCGTAATTGCTTTTTTAATCAACCCATTGGTTTCATGGATGAGAAAAACAGTCTTTAAAAAATGGCTGCACGTAAAGAATGATGGTTTTAATAGCGGTCTTGCTATCCTTTGCAGCTATCTGCTGGTTATTTTTGTTTTCACATTGGGACTGATTTTTTTGATTCCGGAATTAATTGACAGTTTAAACCAGCTTTTAGATAAAATGCCTGCATGGGCAAACTCCGTAACGCATTTTATTAACAATCTGTCCCAGAGATATCCGGACATAGATTTTAAATATATCCAAAAATCTATCACAAATGCAGACTCTACACTACAAAGTTTTTTAAGTTCTTTTATTTCGGATTTGACGACTACGATTGTTGTAACCGGCGTCAATATTGTCAAATTTATTATTAACTTTGTGGTTGCAATTATTGTTTCCTGCTATCTGATTATTGATAAAAAAATGCAGGCACGTGGCATTAAACGAATTGTTTTCGCATTTTTCAAGGAAGAACGCGCAGGAAAAATATGGAGTGTTGTAAAGAGATCTACCCGTATTTTTAGTGATTTCTTTGATGGCAAGATGATTGATTCCCTGATTATGACATTCTTATGTTTTGTTTCGATGATGGTAGTCAGCTTTTTTAATATAGAAGGATTTGCCGACTGTGCGCTGTTAGTAAGTATTATTGTCGGCGTCACAAACATGATTCCATATTTTGGTCCATTTCTTGGCGGGATTCCAAGTATATTATTATTGTGTATATACTCTCCGAAAAGCGCCTTGATTTTTGCAATACTGATTATTGTTCTACAACAGTTGGATGGAAATCTGATTGGTCCAAAGATTTTGGGTGAATCTACAGGACTCCGGCCTTTATGGGTTATTTTTGCAATTACGATTGGCGGATGGTTTGGCGGAGTTGTCGGCATGTTTCTGGGAGTTCCTTGTCTGGCAGTGATTACCGGTCTGATGGAAGATGCCGTAGATAAAAGACTGCAAGAAAAAGATATTGATTTACCTGTACTAAAAAATGAAAAAACAAAAAAGTCAAATCCGGTAAAGTCAACAAATAAAAAATAATATTAATCGGGTGCTAATCTGCTTCTCATGCAAACTAACACCCGGTTTTTTTCTATCTCTGCGCAACCAATTTATGAATCGGATTTCCCCTTTCAGAAAATCTGCTTTCATATTCTGTCATTACATTCCCTTTGACGAGTTCCTTATCCTGATGCAAATCCCACGTCTGAGAAACAATGTTCCAACCCGCTTCCGACACCTGCTCCAATGAAAATGTAAAAAGCAAATCATTGTCTGTTTTAAACTCCACAATTCCTGTGTGTTTCAAAATAGCATCGTATCTGTCAAAAAACTGTTTGGAAGTCAGTCTTCTTTTTGCGTGCCGATCCTTTGGCCACGGGTCTGAAAAATTAAGATATATTCTATCCACTTCATCTTTTTGAAATACATCGCAAATATGTTCTGCCTCCATTCGGATAAAGCGGAGATTTTTCAATTCCAGCTGCTCACATTTTTCCAATGCTCTAATCAGCACACTGGAATATTTCTCTATTCCTATATAATTTATCTTTGGGTTTTCTGTTGCCATCTGCACCAGAAACTGCCCCTTTCCCATTCCTATTTCTATATGAATAGGATTTTGATTTCCAAACTCCTGATTCCATTTTCCTTTTAAATTTTCTGGATGATTTACCGCCATGGGATGTTCCGCTATTGTCTCCCTGGCACCAGGCACATTTCTTAATCTCATAATTTTCCTCTTCTCTTTTCTACTTTTCTACGTTTCCCCGCCAATTATAGCATAAACATACTGTTTTTTATATATAACTTTTAAATCACTTGATGTGTTTTGTTTCTATTATTTTTTTTATGCAAATCCTTGTATTTTTTTTATAACGTGCTAAAGTATAACAGTAGTAAGTATCAATGAGGGTACCTTTGTACTCTTACCCTAAAATTCCCCGGTAAGAATACCGGGGTTTATGTTTTTAACATGTATTATTCCTTTTGTATAAAGTAATACTAAAATAAAGGAGGGTTTCCTATGGACCAGGATATTAATAGTATCATAGCGCAGTTGGCAGAAATTGACTCTGCTTCCGCTAAAATTATACAGAAAACCCAAGAGGAAAAAGCCAAATATGCAGAATTTATCCATGGAGAAAAGCAGGCCTTTGACGCGTCTCTCCAGGAAGAAATAGATAAAGCTGTAGAAATATACCGGCAGTCTGTATCAGAAGAAAACAAAAAACAGATAGAACAATATCAAAAAGATTGTGATGACCAGATGAAAATTTTAAATCAGAAATTTGAAGAAAACGGACAATCATGGGCAGATAAAATTTTCAACAATATTATAAAGGAGTAATCTTATGTTGAACACAAATCTGATTGCTTACAGTGGCATGACAACAAAAATACGTGCCATGAAAAAAAATCTGATTTCTCCGGCACAATATGAAGAAATCACACATATTACCTCTGTTCCGGAACTGATTAATTATCTTCGGACATTGCCCTCTTATGCAGCCGTCCTGTCTGATTTGAATACCGGTGACGTTCATCGTGGCGAAGTAGAAAGCCGTATGACATTCTCCACGTATAGTGATTTTTCAAAAATTTATCACTTTGCCGGAAATAATCAGAAGCATTATTTGGAATATTACTTTATGAAATATGAAATTTCTACATTAAAGGCATGTATGCGCAATATTATGGACAGTCGTACTGATACTATTCCTGTATTGGTAGATAAACATTTTAAACGCCATTCCAAATTAAATATTGACAAACTGATTTCTTCGGTAACAATGGATGAATTTTTAGAAAATCTTTCCGGTACCGTTTATGAAAAACCATTAAAAAAAGTATTAAAAATGGAACTTCCTACACTGTTTGACTTTGAAATTGCTTTAGACCTTTTCTTTTTCAGCTATGTGTGGAATCGCCGGGATTTATTTGTTCCAAAGGGAGAAATAAATCATTTTGTAAATTCTTTTGGAGTGCAGATTGATTTACTCAATATCCTCTGGATATATCGCTGTAAAAATTATTACACGGTTTCTCCGGCACAAATTTACTCCTTTTTAATTCCTGTATATTGCAACATTGATCGCTCTCTGATTAAAAAATTAGTAGAAACAAAAGATAACAAAGAATTATTTGACCTTATCCGCTCCTGCTATTACGGAAAAAACTATTCTTTTGACCCAGAGCAGTCGATGGAATCACAATTTGGCGCCATCATGCACACTATTTATTTGAAAGATTTTAAAGAATCACCTTATTCATTGACAGCAATCAACGCTTATTTCCATTTAAAAAATGTGGAAGTGGCAAAAGTTGTAACAGCAATGGAATGTATTCGATACGGCTATCAGCCGGCTATGATTGCCCAGTATATTAATCAAAAGAGAGGGGTTTTATAATGATTGAAAAAATGAGCTTTGTAACGCTGGCCGGACCTAAAAGTGAAATTGATTCTCTGGTCAGTCATTACCTGAGCAGGCATGATATTCATCTGGAAAATGCCCTGACAGAATTTAGTTCCTCTGACCAATTTACAACATTTACAGAGGAAAATCCTTTTCAGGAAATATTTCGTAAAAGTCGTGAACTTTTATCTCTGGTCAAAAATCCGGACAGTGCCAAGAAATCTAAACTTGGAATTCATGCAGCTGAAAAGTTTATTCAAAAAATTGATGAACAGTTAGATGAAAACCGGAATAAAATATCAGAGCTGAATGAAAAAAAAGAAGCACTATATACGGATTATGAGATTCTCGCTCCTTTTAAAACCTTAAACTATACGTTAAAGCGAATCCAGGAAATGAAATTTTTTCAATATCGTTTCGGCCGAATTCCTGTTAGCAGTTTTGACAAATTTGAAACTTACCTGAATCCGGACATAAACGCAATTTTTATTTCTACTTTAGAAGAATCCGAACATGTTTATGGTGTGTTTTTTGCACCGACGCAATATTTTGAAGAAGTTGAGAAAGATTTTCAAAACATTCATTTTGATAAAATTGAAATTCCTAAAAAATATAAAGACTTTCCAAATAAAGAATGTCTCCGCCTTTCAGAGAAAATAAATGAACTGGATGAGCAGATACATTCCCTTGAGCAGGAAATGAGCGGCATCATTGAGCAAAACAAAGACCGTCTGGTTTCTGCAATTCAAAATATTGAAACTGCTTACAATAATTTTGATGTGCGCAAGCTCTCTGCCGTTACTAGAGATTCCGGTGTCACATTTCAGGTCCTCTGCGGCTGGATGACCACAAAAGAAGCATCGAAGCTTCAACGCGAGACCGATGATGACGTAAATGTCGTCTGCATCGTCAGCGCTGATGTCGATGACCACAAAACCAAGCCCCCTACAAAATTAAAGAACTTCAGACTGATACGTCCTTTTGAAATGTTCGTAAAAATGTATGGGCTTCCAAATTATAATGAGTTCGACCCAACGCTTTTTCTCACAATTACATATGCCTTTATCTTTGGTATTATGTTTGGTGATTTGGGGCAGGGATTGTGTCTCGTGATTGGTGGCGCCATTTTATATAAACTTAAACATTTAGATATTGCCGGTATTGTATGCGCGGCTGGCGTTTTTTCATGTATTTTCGGCGCATTGTTTGGAAGCATATTCGGCTTTGAGTTTGACTCCGTGATTCATCCGCTTCATTCCATGATTGAACTTCCATTTCTCGGAAATATCAATATTGTTTTAGTTGCCGCATTTTTATTTGGCTCTTTTGTTATTTTGTCGACAATGGTACTCAATATATATAATGCAATCAAACAGAAAAATCTGGGGAAAGCTCTGTTTGGACCGAATGCGGTTACCGGTTTTATCTTTTATGCCAGTGTGATTGGCGTTATTGTTTTATATATGACAGGAAGACCTCTGCCGGGCACAATACTGCTGACTGTCATGTTTGGTATTCCTCTGATTTTAATATTTTTGGAAACACCATTGAAAAATATTTTAGATAAGAAGAAACCGCTGGACGAATCCGTCGGAATTTTTGCGGCAACAGCATTTTTTGAAGTGTTTGATTACCTTATTACTTATCTGTCTAACGCATTATCATTTCTCCGTATCGGCGTTTTTGCCATCAGCCACGCAGCAATGATGCAGGTTGTCATGACTTTGGCCGGTGCAGAAAACGGCGGGACGCCTAATATCCTGGTTGTCATTGTCGGAAATATTATTGTTCTGGCTATGGAGGGACTGGTCGTCGGTATCCAAGTGCTTCGTCTGGAATATTATGAAATCTTTGGACGCTTCTATGAGGGGAACGGCAGAGAATTTATTCCATACCGGAAAAAATATAAAAACTGATGGTATATACCATATAACATAAAAACAAAAACTATTTACGAGGAGGATTTTATTATGTTAATCCATGTTTTATTCTTAGTTGCCTTAGTACTTACGATTGTACTTCCTTTTATCGTTTATTTTGTAGGCGAGCAGAGCAAAGGTCGTTTTAAGAGAACACTCCTGACAAATTGTATTTCTTTCTTTGGTGTTTTTCTTTTTGCAACGATTTTTCTGTTCACAGATACTGCCAGCGCAGCTGTCGCATCAGATGCCACAGTTTCCAGTGGTCTCGGCCTGATTGCTGCCGGAGTGGCAATCGGACTTTCCTGTATCGGCAGCGGATATGCTGTTGCTAGTTCAGCCAGTGCAGCCCTCGGCGCTCTGAGTGAAGATTCCAGTATTTTCGGTAAAGCTCTGATTTTCGTCGCTCTTGCCGAAGGTATTGCCCTCTGGGGATTTATTGTTGCTTTCCTTATTCTTACACATGTTGCTTAAGGAAAGAATTTTCATTATACTTTATCCCGCAAAATAGCAGCGGCAGAATGGAGAATCACATGAAAATGTATTTAATTAGTGACAATGTAGATACTCTTACAGGAATGAGGCTTGCCGGTGTGGAAGGTATTGTCGTCCACGGAGCCCGGGAAACAAAGGATGCTGTGGAAAAAGCATTAGAAGACAAAACACTGGGGATTTTACTAATTACAGAAAAACTGTGTGATGAAATTCCTCAGCTTTTGGACGACATCAAACAGAACAGAAAAAAACCTTTACTGGTCGAAATCCCCGACAGGCACGGATCCGGACGAAAACCGGATTTTATTACCAACTATATTAACGAAGCAATAGGAATTCAGCTTTAGAAAGGATATGGGCAATGACAATCGAGGAAAAAATGGAACATTTCAGAAGTATTTCTCTGGAAAGTGCCAACACGCAAAGTGAACAATCTCTTCGCAGTTATAAACAGTCTTTGGCAGATGAATTGGAGATTCATAAAGAAACCTCAAAAAATCTTGCAGAAGAATCAAAGAGAGCGCTTTTAAATCAGGTGAGAACAACAGCAAAAAAGGAACTTGCTTCCGCTCAAATGTCCATCAAAAAAGATTTGACAAACCGTCAGTCTATTATTCAATCAAAAGTTTTTGATCTGGTAAGAGAAAAAATTGCAGTGTACCGGAAGTCTCCGGAATATCTCTCCTTTCTCATCCGCCAGATAAATAAACTTTCCGAAGATTATGAAGGATTGGATATTACAATTTATATCAGCTTAGAAGACTCTGATTTATTGGATGAATTAAAGAAGAATACAGGCAGTAATATTATTGTCTATGAAAAAGATTTTCTCGGTGGTACCCGTACAATTATCCCGGAAAAAAATATTCTTGTCGATTATTCTTTTAAAACTCGTTTTGCCGATGAGCAGGAAAAATTTGTAATTACACTGTAGGAGGCTTCAAAGTGAAAAAAACAGGCATAATTTATGGAATAAACGGACCTGTCGTCTATATTAAAGGAAAAACTAATTTTAAAATGGGCGAAATGGTCTATGTCAGTTCTCAGAAACTGGTCGGAGAAATTATCGGTCTGACTTCAGAGATGACTACAATTCAGGTATATGAGGAAACCAGTGGTCTGAAACCCGGAGATGTTGTTTATGGAACAGACAGTGCTATTTTTGTGACACTGGCACCCGGAATTTTAAACAATATTTTTGATGGAATTGAAAGACCTTTAAGTGAAATAGAAAAACAATCAGGGGCTTTTATTTCCAGAGGCGTCAGTGTAGATTCCCTGAACACGGAAAAGAAATGGGATGTACACATTACTGTAAACGTAGGAGATTATATTTCCGGCGGAACAATTATCGCCACAACACAGGAAACGCGAGCCATTGTACATAAGGCAATGGTCCCTCCCGATGTTTCGGGCACAGTCATTGATGTTGTTTCCGATGGCGAATACACCATCAACGACGCTTTGGTAACCATACAAAAAGTAGACGGCTCCACACAGGAACTCTCCCTGACACAAAAATGGCCAATTCGGATACCCCGCCCTACAACCAAGCGATTTGGCACGACACAACCACTCGTTACCGGTCAGAGAATTATGGATACTCTTTTTCCTCTGGCAAAAGGTGGCACTGCTGCGATTCCCGGTGGTTTTGGGACAGGTAAAACAATGAATCAGCATCAAATTGCCAAGTGGGCAGACGCCGACATTATTATTTATATTGGCTGCGGTGAACGGGGAAATGAAATGACCCAGGTTTTAGATGAATTTTCTCAACTGATTGACCCGAAATCAGGAAACCCTTTGATGGACCGCACTACGCTGATTGCAAATACAAGCAATATGCCGGTGGCGGCCAGAGAAGCAAGCATATATACTGGCATCACACTGGCAGAATACTACAGAGATATGGGGTATCATGTGGCAATTATGGCAGATTCCACTTCAAGATGGGCAGAGGCACTGCGGGAACTTTCCGGCCGGTTGGAAGAAATGCCTGCAGAAGAAGGCTTTCCGGCTTATCTGGCAAGTCGGCTTTCCGCTTTTTATGAAAGAGCCGGTTATATGGAAAATTTAAACGGAACCGAAGGGTCTATTTCCATTATCGGAGCTGTTTCTCCACAGGGAGGCGATTTCTCCGAGCCGGTAACCCAGAATACCAAACGTTTTGTCCGCTGTTTCTGGGGATTGGATAAATCCCTTGCCTATGCGAGACATTTTCCTGCCATTCACTGGCTTACCAGTTATAGTGAATATATCAATGAACTTACAGATTGGTATAACACAAATGTGGGACCGGATTTTGTAAAATGTCGGACCCAGATTTTGTCAATTCTAAATCAGGAAAGCTCATTAATGGAGATTGTAAAGCTGATTGGAAGTGATGTTCTTCCGGATGACCAGAAACTTACATTGGAAATTGCACGAGTAATTCGGCTGGGATTTCTGCAGCAGAACGCATTTCACGATCAGGATACCTGCGTTCCTCTGAAAAAACAGCTTCTCATGATGAAAACAATTCTCTATTTAAATGAAAAAGCGTCAAAACTTATCGGAATGGGGATTCCGATGTCTATATTAAAAGAAAACAATATATTTGAAAAAATAATAGCCATCAAATATGATGTTCCAAATAATCAGCTGCGTATGTTTGATAACTACAAAATCGCTATTGATAATTTCTATGCGGAAATTATGGCAGAGCAGGCATAAGGAGGTTTTATATGGCAATCGAATATTTAGGATTAAGCGAAATTAACGGTCCCCTTATCGTCCTGGAAGGCGTGGAGAATGCAGCATTTGATGAAATTGTGGAATTTTCCATAAATGACGGAGAAGAAAAACGTCTGGGACGTATCATTGAAATTTATGAGGGAAAAGCCATTATTCAGGTTTTTGAAGGCTCTGAAGGTATGTCCTTAACCAATACACACACGAAACTGAGCGGGCATCCTATGGAAATTTCCTTATCTCCCGATATTTTAGGACGTACCTTTAACGGTATCGGCCAGCCAATAGACGGTCTGGCTCCGATTGTAGGAGAAAAACGAGATGTAAACGGTCAGCCTTTAAATCCGGTCAGCAGAGAATATCCCCGCAATTATATCCGAACGGGAATTTCTGCCATCGATGGACTTACCACACTGATTAGAGGTCAGAAACTTCCTATTTTCTCAGGCAATGGTCTTCCACATGACCAGTTGGCAGCTCAGCTTGTAAGCCAGGCTTCTCTTGGTGAGGATACGGAAGAGCAATTTGCCATTGTTTTTGCCGCAATGGGCGTCAAAAATGATGTCGCTGACTTCTTTAAAAAGTCTTTTGAGGAATCTGGAGCGTTAGAACATACGGTTATGTTTCTTAATATGGCAAACGATCCTGTTGTAGAACGACTGATTACGCCAAAAGTAGCTCTTACCGCAGCAGAATATCTTGCCTATCAGCAAGGGATGCACATTCTTGTAATTCTTACAGATATGACCACTTATGCAGAAGCGATGCGAGAAGTATCTTCTTCAAAAGGCGAGATTCCTTCCCGAAAAGGTTATCCGGGTTATCTTTACAGTGAACTTGCATCCATTTACGAGCGCGCCGGAATTGTCCGTGGTCAAAAAGGCTCTGTTACACAGATTCCTATATTAACCATGCCAAACGATGATATCACACACCCTATCCCGGATTTGACCGGATATATTACAGAAGGACAGATTACATTGGACCGTGCACTGCATGGACAGGGTATTTATCCACCTATCAACGTACTTCCTTCTCTGTCCCGACTCATGAAAGACGGCATTGGGGAGGGCTTTACCAGAGAAGACCACCAGGATATTGCCAACCAGCTGTTTTCCGCCTATGCCAAAGTAGGAGATGCGAGGGCGCTTGCCTCTGTCATCGGCGAAGATGAACTTTCTCCTACGGATAAAAAATATCTGGAATTTGGCAAAGCCTTTGAACAGGAATTTGTAGGGCAGGGGCTTGGCAGCAATCGGACAATTATAGAAACTCTTAATCTGGGCTGGAAACTGCTGCACATTCTTCCAAAAGAAGAATTAGACCGGATTGACACCAAAATATTAGATAAGTACTATGATGCACTCGCTTAAAATAATCACAGCAGAGATATCCTTTTTGAGTTTGAATTTTTACTTACCAAAAACACATCTGTTTAATATTTATTTTTTTCAGTGGATTTTTAGGAGGCTTTTATGGATTTAAACACAGTTCCCACAAAGGGCAATTTGATGGCCGCAAAAAGTTCTCTTGCTCTTGCCCGTCAGGGATATGAGCTAATGGATAAAAAGCGTAATATTCTAATTCGAGAGATTATGGATTTGAACGATAAAGCCAAAAACATTCAATATGAAATTGATAAAACATTTACGGAAGCTTATACGGCATTGGAACAGGCAAATATTGAACTTGGCATAAAAAATGTAGAAACTTTTGCATTTAACGTAACACCCGAAAATGATATTAAAATAAAAACCCGGAGTGTGATGGGAACAGAAATTCCTCTTGTACGGCATAAAGAAGAAATCAGAAATCCCGTCTACTCTTTTTATGGTACAACAGAATCTTTAGATCGGGCCAAATCCTGTTTTGAAAAAGTAAAAGATTTGTCTATCCGTCTTTCCATGATAGAAAATTCTGCTTACCGCCTTGCTTACAATATAAAAAAATCGCAGAAACGTGCAAATGCTCTGAAAAATATTACGATTCCTAATTATGAAACTCTTGTCAAGAAAATTGACAATGCTCTGGAAGAGAAAGAAAGAGAAGAATTTACAAGATTAAAAGTAATTAAATCCCGCGTAAAATAAAACTCTGACACTGCTTATTACAGCCACTTTGGAAAAAGCATTTTTTCTTTATTTTTTCATGCGTTTTTATCCTGCGAAAAATGGTTTATATGTAATATATGACATTTTAAAATTATTACGTAATTTTATTGATTTTTACATTCTTTTTATGTAAAATTAGAATGATTATATTAAAAAATTAAGAGGCTCTTCATGAAAAAAATATACTCCTTTATTATTTCAATCATGCTTTTCATGACTGTCCTTGGACAGTCTTTTTATATCAACTGCAATACTGTTTTAGCGGACAAGCCTTCCGCTCAATGGCCCACGCCTCCAGATATTGTGGGAGAATCCGCTATATTAATGGAGCCCGGTACCGGTGCGATTCTCTATGAAAAAAATTGTCACAAAAAAATGTATCCTGCCAGCATTACAAAGATTATGACTGCCCTTTTGACATTGGAAAACTGTAAGATGACAGACACCGTTGTATATTCGGAAAATGCAATTCACAGTATCACGACAGAAGATTCCAATATTAACTGTCAGATTGGCGAAAAGATGACTGTGCGGGATTGTCTCTATGCTCTAATGTTATCTTCTGCAAATGAAACCGCTGTCGCACTGGCAGAACATATTTCCGGCTCTGTCGATAAATTTGCAGATTTAATGAACAGTCGGGCTGCCCAACTGGGTGCAAAAGATTTACATTTTTCCAACCCTAACGGTCTTTATGCAGACGACCACTATGTTACCGCCTACGACATGGCGCTAATTATGAAGCAGGCAATTCAGTATCCTGCCTTTTTAGATATTATTCACTCGACAGTATATACAATTCTCAAAAACAACAAGCGAAAATCAGAATTTCTTTCTTATCAGCGACACAAAATGGTTTTCACCACAAGTGAATACTATTATGACGGCGTCATCGGAGGGAAGACAGGCTATCTGGACGAAGCGGGAAAAACGCTAGTAACTTGCGCAAAAAAAAATAACATGACACTGATTTGTGTTGTATTAAAATCAAATGGCGACGTTGTTTTCCGTGATACGGCAGCGCTGTTGGATTACGGATATGATAATTTTACTTTTAAAAATGTTTCTGAAAATGATGACCGGTTTTCGACTTCCGATATTTATGGTCTGATTTCTCCTTTTTCAGAATCAAAACATTCTATTTCTATCGATAAGGAAAGTTCTGTCGTCGTTCCAAAAAAAACCGACCTTTCCGCTCTCGATACACGTGTAGATTTCAAAACTTCCGGTAACAGTTTTGCAACAATCACCTATAGTTACGCAGGAAAAAATTTAGGATCTGCAAAAATAAAATATTCAGCGAATGTTTCCGATACGGAGGACACCTCTGCACAATCAGAGACAGCTTTAACAGAGACAAAAGTTTCCGGCACACAGAAAATTTCTGAGACATCCGCTTCTTCAAAAAAGGAAACAAATACCCAAAATAAGAATACAACTCCCCCAAAAAAGACAGCAAAAATTTCCCCCATCTTTTTTGTAATTATTGTTGTCTTAGTTTTTATTCTTATTTTAAGTATTATCATAATTCACAAGCGTAAAATGGATAAAATTCGTTCCATGAAACGTAACCGTATGCGTTAAAATAACAAGGAGGTATATTTATGAATTGGGTTGCGCCTATTAAAGACGATGCCACACTGGCCTTATTTGGTCAGACATTAAAAGAAATTGATTACAAATACTATATTATGTTTGAGCTCGGTGTTGGTACAGGACTCCAGCTTCAGGATATTTTATCTTTTAAAAATAAAGATGTGACAAATAAAAAAGAAATTGTTGTAAAAATCGGAACGAAAAATATAGAGAACATATTCGTTGTTCCGGAAGAACTTCAAAAAATTATAAATGATTTTACCAAGGGAAAAAATCCTAATGATTATCTTATTTTAGGTCATAATACAACAAATAAACCGGTTTCCAGAGAACAGGCTTACCGGGTGCTCCGTGCTGCAGGCCATAAAATTGGTTTAAATTCTATCGGCGCCCAAACAATGCGAAAAACATTTGCATGGAAATATTATAAAGAAACCGGAGATATCTATTATCTGCAAAATTTATTTAACCACGCCTCTCCTTCCATTACATATCGCTTTATTGGGGAAAAGCCAAACATGGAAGTCGTATTAAAGAAGATGACTCCACAGGAAAATGAGCGGAGCAGATATCTTTTATATTTAAATGGAAGTGGAAAAAAGCGTCTGAATCATATTATTGATGCGCTCACAGACATAAGAGATAATTTTGACAGTCCTACAAATAATGACGCCTTTTACGGCAGAGTGGATTGTCTTTTGGAAGAGTTGGATTCTCTTATGAAAAATTATAAAGAGACAAAATAAAACCGTTGCCTGTGAGACCGTTTCAAGTTTTGTGTAAACTCAAAAAACTGATATAAGATTTATGAATAGTTACTTAAGGGCAGAGCCGAT
>CANRIV010000019.1 GCA_947630805.1 uncultured Lachnospiraceae bacterium | reverse complement strand
ACCCTTTTTTCAGCAAATGATATGAAAATAACTCAAAAACAATTTCAATTTACTCTTGACATATCACCGCTGGACTAATTTTTCTTAAAGGCTACGCAGGCATTATGCCCGCCGAATCCCAAAGATGTACTGATAGCATATTCTGCTTCAACCTTCTTTGCCGTATTTGGCGTATAATCCAAATCACATTCTTCATCTTTTTCCACATAATTAATGGTTGGCGGTATCACGCCTTTTTCCAATGCCATAATCGAAGCGATTGCCTCTACCGCTCCTGTAGCGCCCAGCATATGTCCTGTCATAGATTTTGTGGAACTGATATGCAAATCATAGGCCCGGCTTCCAAACACCTCTTTTAAAGCCTTTGTTTCCATTGCATCATTTAGGTGGGTGCTCGTTCCATGAGCATTTACGTAAATCTCTTCTTCTCCGGTTATTCCAGACTCTTCCACGGCTGCCCTGATTGCTCTGATGGCGCCGTCTGCTTCCGGATCCGGCGCTGTGATATGATAAGCATCCGCTGTATTTCCATATCCGGTAACTTCCGCATAAATATGTGCATTTCTCTTGATAGCATGCTCATATTCTTCCAGCACGAGAATACCGGCACCTTCCCCCATAACAAATCCGCTTCTTCTGGCATCAAAAGGAATACTTCCTGTTTTCGGATCATCACTCAGACAGAGTGCCTGACAATTTACAAAGCCCGCCATGGCAAGCTCATTAATCGCCGCCTCACTGCCACCGGCAATAATCGCATCTGCATATCCATGTTTGATTGCTCTATATGCTTCACCTACTGCATGAGAAGAAGTAGCACACGCCGTCACAATTGGAAGCGTCGGTCCCTTTGCACCATATCGGATAGAAACCGTTCCGCTTGCCATATTTGCAATCATCATAGGAACAAAAAAAGCTGAAATACGTTCCGGTCCTTTACTTTCCAATTTTTTTGCCTCTGCCAATGTAGTATTAATTCCTCCGATACCGGTACCGATATACACTCCCAGTCTTTCTTTATCTATATCGGAGTCCATAATGCCGCTCATTTTAACCGCCTCATCTGTCGCAGCCACTGCATATTGCATAAACAAATCTGACTTTCTTATCTCCTGCATTGTTTCATAGTAATTTTTTGGATTAAAATCTTTTACTTCCGCATCCAAATTTACTTTTAATCGGGAAGCATCAAATTTTTGAATTTTATCAATTCCACAAACACCTTTTGTAATATTTTCCCAAAAGGTCGGAATATCGTTTCCTACAGGGGATATTACGCCCATTCCTGTCACTACAACTCTGTTCATCTTATCTCCTCACTTTCCTTTTTTATCCTGCTATATATACATTCCACCATCTATTTTTATCGTCTGTCCAGTAATATAGGATGATTCATCCACCGCCAGAAAAGCGACAAGATTGGCGACATCTTCTGCCTCTCCAAATCTTTTTGCCGGTATCATTTCTTTCATCTTCTTACTGGTTTCCTCGCTGATGCTATCTGTCATATCCGTACGTATGTATCCCGGAGCCACTGCGTTGCAGCGAATTCCTCGGGCTGCATATTCTTTTGCAATCGTCTTGGTAAATCCCACAATTCCGGCCTTAGACGCCGCATAATTTGCCTGTCCGGCATTTCCCATCAGTCCTACAATAGAACTGATATTGATAATATTACCTCTTCTCTGTTTTAAAAATGGTCTGATGCAGGCTTTTGTCACGAAAAGAGTTCCTTTTAAGTTTATATCAATAACGCTGTCAATATCGCTTTCCTCCATCGCCATAAAAATTTTGTCTTTCGTAATGCCTGCATTATTGACCAAAATATCAATATGACCATATTCTTTTAATATTTTTTCTACTGTCTCATTGACTGTTTTTTCCTTGCTGACATCACATAAATACAATCGGGCTTTCACCCCCGTCTCTTGCAATTCTGCTATTGTTTCTTTTGCCTGTTCCTTGTCAGAAGTAGCAATCACAGCGATATCTGCTCCCATTTTTGCCAGTTTCAGCGCAATGGCCTTTCCAATTCCTCTGGTACCACCTGTTACCAGAGCGGTCTGATTTGTCAGCATGATACTCCCTCCTTGTAAGCAATAACTTTTTCTACTGTTTCCTGCAGAGAATCCATATCATTCACATTACATATCAGCACGTTTTTCAGCGTTTTCCTTACCAGAGAAGAAAGCACTTTTCCGGGGCCGCATTCAATAAAGATATCCACGCCGTCTGCATACATATTGCGAATGGTATCTTCCCACTTCACGCTGTTGCATACCTGACCACTGATATTTTCTATTATCTGCTCTGCCTTTTTCGGATACGGTTTTGCTGTCATATTGCTGTAAAGTGGAATTTCTGCAGGTCGAATTTCCATAGATTCCAGTTCCCTGGTCAGTCCTTCTGCGGCAGATTCCATATAAGGTGTATGGAACGGACCACTTACTGCGATTGGAACAAATCTCACATTTTTTTCTTTTAATGCTTTTTGAAATTCCTGCATCGCTTTTTCTTCTCCGGACACTGCAATCTGTCCCGGACAATTAAAATTGACAGGATATACACCGTACTGTCCGCACAGGTGTATGAGTTCTTCCTGATTCATGCGAAGCACAGCAACCATGCTGCCCTTATGCAGTTTGGCTGCCTGGCTCATCAGTTTTCCTCTTTCACATACCAGGCGAAATGACTGCTCTGTATTTAATATTCCCGTATAGGCCAGGCCGGCAATTTCTCCTAAAGAAAATCCCGCTGCAACATCCGCAGTAATTCCTTTTTTTTCCAACGCCATACTGCATGCCATATCTGTCAGAAACAGACAGGGCTGTGTGTTTTCTGTTATTTTCAGTTCTTCCTGCTCAGAATAAAAACACTGCTTGATTGTTCCTGCCCGATATGCTTCCGCAGTTTCATACAGATTTTTAATTTCTTCTATTTTTTTGTAAAAGTCTTCTCCCATTCCCGGATACTGACTTCCCTGCCCTGCAAATAAAAATGCTATTTTACCCATCTGCTCACTCCATTCAATAACTTTTCTGTCTCTCTGCACAAAGATGTCACAATATCTTTACAGCTCATCTCATCTTTTACCATTCCGGCAATCTGACCGCACATACAGGAGCCGTTTTTTACATCGCCTTCTACAGCTGCCAGTCTCAGAGCCCCTGCTCCCATTGCTTCCAGTTCTTCTGCCGTCGTACTACTATCACTCTCTTTTCTTGCAAATTCTCTGGTCATATTATTTTTAATAGCACGTACCGGATGTCCCAATGTTTTTCCGGTAACAATTGTATCTCTGTCTTTTGCTTTTAAAACTTTTTCTTTATAATTTTCATGTACATTACATTCCAGTGCAGTCAAAAATCTGGTGCCCATCTGCACTCCTACCGCGCCCAGCATCAATGACGCTGCCAGGCCTCTTGCATCTGCGATTCCTCCCGCAGCAATCACCGGAATATTTACGGCATCTACTACCTGAGGTACCAAGGCCATTGTAGTCGTTTCTCCTACATGCCCGCCTGACTCACAGCCTTCCGCGATTATGCCGTGCGCTCCTGCACGCTCCATCATTTTAGCGAGAGCCACGCTTGCCACAACAGGAAATACTTTAACCTCAGCGTCAAGCAACTGCTTCATATACTTTGAAGGATTTCCGGCTCCGGTGGTCACTACAGGTATATGCTCTTCACATACGACCTGTACTGCTTCTTCTATATAAGGACTCATAAGCATAAGGTTTACACCAAACGGCTTATCTGTCATTTTTTTTGCTTTTCTTATTTGTTCTCTTAACTGTTCACCATTGGAATTCATTGCTGCAATGATTCCCAAGCCTCCGGCATTTGACACAGCGGATGCCAGCTGCGCATCGGCAATCCAGGCCATACCTCCCTGAAATACCGGATATTGTATTTTTAATAATTCACACAGTGAACTGACCAACATTTTTGTTTCCTCCTCACACCGTTATTACAATTTGGCCGGTGGCGCAGGAGTGCACCACCGGTCTGTTATGTAATTTTTTATTTGTTTTTTTCAATATAAGCACAGAGTTTTTCTATTGTGTTGAGTTCCTGAGACAATTCAATTTTGCAGTCCAGTTCTTCCTCAATCTGCATTACCAGTTCCATAATATCCAGTGAATCTAATCCAATGTCACTAAATGTTTCTGTTGCAGAAATTTCCGATTCATCCTTATCTAAATATTCCGCAATAATTCTGATAATTGTTTCTTTCATTTCATTTCTCCTTTTCTCATTTAATTTTAATGCTATATTTTTTTTAATAACATTGGTATAATAAGGCTGGGGGTAACCCCCAGGTCAATATAATTTTAAAAATTTGGAAAAGGATACAAAAAAATGCAGCAAATAGAACAGAATAAACAAGAATATAATCTGAGCGTAAGCCAATTTGCCCAACTTTGTAATACGACAAGAGATACTTTGAGACATTATTATGAAATTGGAATTCTGCTCCCAAGAATTGATGAAAACAATGGATATCATTATTACGCCGCTTCGCAAATCAGTTCTTTTTATTTTATCAATACCTTCCGCATGGCGGGATGCTCTTTAAAAGAAATCAGTAGTCTGATTCATGACTCTTCCAAAGAAAAACTAAAGCAGACTGCCAATGAAAAAATGGGACAGATGGAGGAAGAAGTCTTCATTATCCTCCAGAAAATAAATTCATTAAAAATGGGACTCTGGCTGTTGGATAATTATGACAGATATCGCAATGCTCCACCCCGTCTTGATACATTAAATAATATTACCATATATAAAACGGCAGTATTAGACAAAGAAAATGCCACGCATACCAAGGACATTGCAAAAGATATCAAACGTCATTTGGAACGGGGGCATCAGTTTCTACATTTAAATTCTTTTCCGATGGGTGTGACAATTTCTCTGGAAGACTTAAAGAATCAAAAATATGTTTATAATAATATTATTAGTATTTCTCTGGAATCCCCTGATACTGTCCATACTTTTCCGCTTCCTTCCCAGCGGATTGTAAGCTGTTTTCACGACCACAGCCAAACAGACATCTCCGACACATATCAAAATATCTTAAAATTTATTCAAAAGAAAAAACTGACAATATGCTCTGATTTACATATTATCAGTCTGATTAATCTTTATGACACAGAAAAACATAAATATTTAAAATATTTGTTTGTTTGCGTAAAATAATATAATGCAGCGGTATACATCCTCTCATCGCTTCCCGGGGGTTCTTTGCTGTCGTGCTATAGCTGCTATTTTTTTGTATGTTCTTCTATGAGAGCATACAGTTTTTCCATTGCCTGTTGTAATCCTCCAATTTCATCAATAATTCCTTCTTTTACCGTCTGCTTTCCTACCAATATACTTCCCACATCTTTTGTCATTACCTCTGTCTCCATCATCAGTTCTGTAAATCTGTTTTCCTTTATATTACAGTGATGTACAACAAACCAGTTAATTCTCTCCTGAATTTTTTTAAAATATTCATAAGTCTGAGGGACCCCTATAAACATCCCGTTCATTCTCACCGGATGAATTACCATTGTGCCGGTTGGCACAATAAAGGAATAATCTGTAGAAACCGCAAGCGGTACCCCAATGGAATGGCTTCCACCCAATACAAGCGATACCGTTGGCTTACTGAGACTGGATATCATCTCTGCGATTGCCAGACCACATTCCACATCACCACCCACGGTATTGATAATAACTAAAAGTCCGTCGGTCTCCTGATCATCTTCCACCTTTGCCAGTTGGGGCAGGACATGTTCATATTTTGTCGCCTTTGTGCCTGACGCCACATTTTCATGTCCTTCTATTTCCCCGATAATGCTTAATAAATGAATTTTTTTATGCTTCTTATTATTATCTAAGCTCGTCTGTCCATATTCTTTAATTTCATCCATTTTTATAACCTCTTTTCACAAAATACATATTGATAGTGTGGTAATATTATTCGGTTTTATACAAAATATTTTTCCTATAAAAAAAGAGTTCGCGAACGAACTCTTTTTTTTTACATTATTATTTTTTATGTATTTTATCTGGTCTTAACTTTTTTTACTTTACTCCATTTTTTACTGTAAACTTTTGTAGTGCCTACTAACTTATAAGCCTTTGCCCGGATATAATACTTCTTGTTTGCTTTTAATTTTCTCTGAATAAATCTTATTTTTTTGGTATAAACGGTCTTTGTTTTCGCCTTCTTAAACTTTTTACCGGTAGAGAACTGAATTTTATATCCCGTTGCTCCCTTTACCCTCTTCAGTTTAATTTTAATGCTGCGTTTTTTATACTTTTTCGCCTTCTTTATTTTTGTCTTTTTCAGATTGTTTCCAGGCACAGATGTACTCTGTGATTTTGTTGTAAGACTTTCACCCGTTGAAGATGTTGCGCCCGGTGTCATCGGCGTCACATCGTTTGAAGTCGTCACTGCTTCCGGTTTTGCAGTTTCCGGATTTTGTATTGTTGTTTCTTCCGGAATCGGTATCGTTGTCTCTGATGGCGCTACTGTTTTTCCGGCCTTTTTGTATGCAACTCCTTCCTGGGTCAGTTCGCCGGTGTTTGTATCAAATAATCTTGTATATTCTGTTCCTACAATATCACTGGAAGAATCTACAAACCAGGCATAGCGCTCAACATAATCCAAAGATTCCAGCATATCTGTTACTTCTTTGATGTACTTTGTAGATGCCTCGTGTGTTAATGGTCCATAATTTGTATAGCCCCACCATAAAGGCTCTACGTTAATAGCTCCCAATTCCGTAATCCAGATTGGAATATTGTATTTATTATGGAGCCGCTCCAGAGCTTCTTTGAAGGACTGAACAGAGCCGGGATGCGTAAAATCCTGATATACGTGCAGTGTGAGGAAATCTACTCTGTATCCCAATTCCTTTGCTTTCTCCATAAACTGCTCTACCCAGGCATCTTCCACAGCAGCTCCGGCCGGACTTCCCAGTTTCAAACCGGTCTCCTCCAGTTTTGGCCACAATGCAATCGCCTCATCTACCGTCATATTGGCCTGATCAGATAAATCCGGCTCATTAAATCCCAGCAGGTGTTCATACAGACCGGATTCTGCCCCGGCTTTCAATGCCTTTAGGTTTTGTTCTGAAAGGAATCCTCCATTCCATACCATCGGCACATATTCAAGACCTTCTTCTTTTGCATCCCTGGCGGCACTTTCCGTAATGCCCCAGTTATAAAGCCATGTTGCACCTACTTTTCCGAGAATTCCCACATTTCTCTGCGCATTGTTTTCAGAAGCGTAATACCAGCAGGATACGCCCTTTTTGTCAGAGACGACTGGCGCTTCTTCTTGTTGTTTACTCTTTTGCAGTTCCTGATATGCCTTTTCCAGATTGCTCTTTGCGCTTGTGATATCACTCTGGTCTGCATCCGCCTTGTTACAGGTTTCTTTCGCATTTTTTAATGCGGTCTGGAAATTCTGCCATACGTCCTCAGCTGCATTATCCTTCTGTGTATTTTCATATTGGTCAATGAATTGCTGCAGTTCTTCTTTCAGAACATTCGCATCATTAATATAACTGTTAATACCCACTTTTGCTCCGGTCTGTGAGATTCCGCCTGTGCCAACAGAGCCTCCCTGCCCGTTGACAATATGGGTGATTTTTCCCTTTCCATTTGGATTGGTACCACTGAGAGAAACGGTACATGCGTTAGTTACTTTTGTACCATTTGATACTTCCATCGCATTATCCAATGTCATAAATTCTTTTGTATAAATAAACACTTCGTAAATTCCAAGTGCTGTCGCTTCATGTTTCGCTACATGGTCTGCCACCTTGTAGGAAGCGTAGCCGTTTGCTTTTCCGTCATTCCCCATCCAGTCGCTCTGGTATGGTACATCATATGGTAATTCACTCTGATAGAAATATGTTCTTCCGTTATTACCATTCCATAATGTCTGATATTGCTGGAAATGCTCTACAAACAATCCATAAACTGTGACATCATCTCCGTTTACTACCAGTCCATTCTTCGCCGTACTTTCCGTCCAGTTTGCTCCTGCGCCATGATCTGCTCTCCAAATCCAGAAATGGTCTCCAATGACATCATCACTGTTGATTTCAAGACATCTCTCTGTCTTTCCGATTCTGGTACCACCTACACGGAAGAACAAATCGCTTAACAGAATCGGATTTGCACTGTGATCTGATGCTGCATTTTTCTCTCCAACCTGTATTAATGTTTCAGAGCCCTGGGCTCCTGCTTCAATAATCAGTCCTGCGATTGTAATTCCGTCTGCATCAGCTGCCTTAATCGCAGTATCTGTATTCTTACATACAAGCGTTGCCAATCCAAGTCCAAGAATTACAGTGTTCGGATTGCTTACTTCTAATGGTTTCTCTATCTCATAAATACCCGGTGTGAAAATAATATGTTTTCCATCACGCAGTGCTGCATTAATTGTTTCTGCATTATCACTGTCCGCTTTTGCTACATAGAAATCATTGATAGAAATCGATGTTCCTTCCCCCATATTATCCCTGGACCATGAAACATCTGATGAATCCTGTCTGATTCCCGGAACAAACACTGCATATTCTCCGTTGTCATCAACATATAAAAATGGTTTTTCCCTGACAACAGGTGTCTTATCAATCGTTGTATAGGCTTTATATCCCGTATTTGCCCAATCTTCAGAAGAAGCCGGTGCATTATAGCATCCCAAAAACAGCATATTCCAACAGGAATCATACCAGCTGTCTGTCATATGTGTATTCCTTACAAAGAACTGCTGCTGTGACCAGGATCCTGTCTGTCCTGTAACATAAGTATCTGCCAAAAATCCACCGCTGGCTGTTGTCCCGATATCATCCAGATGAAGTTTTCCATTGACATATAGTCTTCGCATTGGCGCTGCCTGTGATGCACCATATTTCACTTCGTTTTGAGAACTTCCGGACTCTACATAAAGATTTTCAATTCCCCTCCAAAAGTTAATCAGTACATTTTCACTCTCATTCTTATCTACATTGATATTTCTGATTTTCGTTTCATATGGAGTCTTTCCAAGTCCTAATACCTGTGTATAAAAACCTATACTGACAGTATTAATATTATAATCTCCCGGTTTGAAAAGAATCGCATATCTGTTATCTGTAAACTCTGAAAGAGACGCTTTCATCTGTACATCGGAAATAGCTTTTATCTCATGATTAATAACAGAGACATCATCGGTAGGACTATACAGATTTAATGTATCTCCAAATAACTTGATATCTAAGGACATCGCTTCAGACTGCTCAGATTTCAAATCATCAGCGTTGACAGATACCACTTTGTAGTAATATTTATACACAGAGTCTTCTACTGTTTCTGTATATGTATTTGTCTGTGCTGTCCCGATTTTTTCATAAGTACTATATTTTCCTGTAGAACGGTATATCTCATAGGAACTTGCATATTCTGCATTATCCCATGTTAGCGTAATCTCTTTTCCTTTATAGCTGATATCAATATTTACCGGTGCTTTTGCCTTCGGTGATGTCAGCGTCTTTGCGGAAATAATTTCGCTGTCTGCTGACTTCAATCCTTCACAGACAGTTACTACTTTATAATAGTAGGTAACGCCTGAAGCAAGAGCCGTATCCGTATATTCTGTCGCTACAGAATCTGCTATTTTTTCATAATTTCCTTCCCGGCTCTCGGAACGGTATATCTCAAATCCGGTATAGAATCCCGCATCAACACTCCAGTCAAGTGTCACTGCATTCATCTCCCTTTCTTTTACTGTAACTTCAGGAGCACTTGGAGTTTGATCATAATTCATCGGAAGTACAAAACGGAATTTCTGTGCTTCGCCTACCGTCTTAGCATCCGGAATTAATTTTCCTTCCGCATTGACTGTAACATAATTATCTCCATTGGTAGAGAGAATCGCAGCAGTACCGTCATCCTGCATAACAAATTTAAGAATTTCCCAACCGGTTGTGGCATTTCCTCCGGTAGCAATCAAACCTCCTGCCTGTCCTGAGATTGATTGATTGTTATATGGAGAACGGAGTGCAACATAATTTTCAAATCTGTTGTCAGTGCCCTCGACAGTGTAAAACAATGCCGTATCCGGGAGTGCCGCAACATCATTCAGCATAGAGATGTCGCCTTTTGCCATCAACAATTTTGTTGTCTCATCAATCTGTAATACCTTATTGGTGCTGACAGAGACAAGATACATATACTCGCCATGTCTCCTTCCGTCTGTAACGGCCGGAACAGTTGTTTTTTCTTCATCACTTTGTGATTCGTCAGGGTTTGATACATCCGGCTTTGGCGTTTCTTTTTGTGCTGTTGTATCTTCTACATATCCTTTTGGAAATACAATCGTAAATTTCTCTGCTTCTGCAATATTCGTATTTCCCGGTATCAATTCATTATTTTCATCCAATTTTACGTAGGCTCCCTGACTTACGTCGTTGGAATAGCCGTTAGCCGTCCGGATTGCATATTTACCATCTTCCACAGCTTCAAAACGCATAACTTCCCATCCGGTTGTAGACTGCCCGCCATTGGCGCGAAGCCCGCCTTCTCCTACATTTCGGGCGGACACTGCCTGATTGTTCCACACAGAACGAAGAGATTTAAATCCCTCAAATCTGTTATCTGTAGAATCCACGAGTTCAAATAGTGCATTGTCTGGCATACTTTCTACATCTTCCAGCATAGAAATATCGCCATCTGCTACCAAATCTGTAGAATCATTTACCCGTACTATTTTCCCAGTGCTCTCTGATATGAGATATGTATATTGGGAATGTTTTGTATTGTCTGCATCCTCTGCAGAATTGCTTTTTGCAAAAGCATAAACGGATAATGAAGTAACTATCAGTGACAGTGCCATAATAAATGACACCAATTTTTTCAATCCCCGCTTCTTTCCTTTCCACATAAATGTATCCTCCCTGATTAATAAAGCCCTGTCCATCCGGAATCCTGATTTCCCACTTCTGGGGTAAAGGTATCAAGAATACCGCTTGTTGTGATTACGTCTTTTGCGTCGAATTCTACTACTTCTGCGCTTGGGCTTGTATATAATTCTCTCATTCTTCTCTACCTCCTCCTATTTTGCTGCGGCAAAGCCGTCTATAATTCCTTTTTCTTCATCGCCAAGTCCTGGATATCCTGCAGCGGCTACTGCTTTTGCCACATACTGGATGCTTCTTACAGAACTCATATCTGAATAAACTGTTGTCTCTGTTCCGTCTTCATATTCTACCGTGACATATGCTCTTGCAACAAAGTCTCTGATATAGTTGGATTCTGCAATTTGTGCAATTGCTCCGCAGTATGTTCCGGTCCGGTCATTATACCATCCTATATTCTCTACCGTCAGGTATGTATAATCACTGGATAATGTCAGTCCGCTGCCCTTGTTCTCATAAATATCATTTGCCGTAATCAGTGTTCCTTCTTTGATGACATTCTGGTCTGCAAGTGCTGTCTCATTATCAGATGCCACGGTTGCCTGAAATCTCAGTCCCGCCGGTACGCTTGTCTTGATTCCTGCTCCTATTGCCATGGTTACTGTAAGTTCTTTTACGGATGTAAAGGCCATTGCTCCGTTTACTGTTACTTCAGCGCCCGGTTTGTACATCTTTCCTTCGCAGTAATATCCGTATTGTGCCTCCTCCGGCAGAGTATATGTATCGCCCTTTTTTACAGATTCCACAAGACTACTATCTACTGTAATCTCGTAGCTTTCTTCTTCCGGCTGTTCTACGGAAGTAAAAATAAATTTTTCATTCTCTGATATCGTCTTTGAAGATGGTTTTAATTTATAATTGTCATTTACATCAACGCTTACATAATTATCTCCGTTGGTAGACAGCAGCGCTACTGTTCCATCATTCTGTGGTACAATTTTAAATATTTCCCATCCTGTCGTTGCTCCCGGACTGCTGGCCTGAAGTCCGCCGCCCTGTCCGGATACTGAATTATTGTTAAATGCAGAACGGATTGCTACATAACCTTCAAATCGGGAATCTGTACCATCCACAGTATAATATTTAGCGTTTGCCGGCAGATTTTCAAGGTCCTCCAACAGACTGATATCCCCATCTGCTTTCAACTGTGTGTTTCCTGTATCTACCTGCACTACTTTATTGACTCCCACTGCAACAAGATATTTATAATCTATTTTTTCTTCTTCATATTCTTCACAGGTTGCCACAAGATTCATTCTTGTTCCTTTTCCAGTCCATCCCAGTGCAAGTGTATCTGTTTTCTGTTCTGTGGATGTGGCGATGAAAACTTTACTTGTCAGCTCACTTTCTCCGTTCTTTATCACATATTGATAGGTTTTTCCTATCTGCAAATTCTGAAATGTTACTGCCAGCTGTACAAGATTCTGCTCATTCGCTGATGTATCAGTGAAATCCAATGAAATTTTATATGGATCTGTATCATCATCCTTTTCTCCGATATTTGCATAATATCCATTTCCCCAATCTCCGGTATATACGCTCCATGCTCCTGTCAGACCGACAGTTGTCCAATCATGGGGAAGCAGAGAAAAGCCTTCCGGCATGACAACTTCTTTTGGAGTCTCTGACTCTGTTTCCGTCTCGCTTGGCAAAGATGACTCATCCGGAAATACAATAATAAACTTTTCTGCTTCTTCAATATTTGTATTTCCCGGTATCAGTTCATTATTTTCATCCAGTTTTACGTAAGCTCCCTGACTGACATCGTTGGAATAGCCGTTAGCCGTTCGGATTGCATATTTACCATCTTCCACGGCTTCAAAACGCATAACTTCCCATCCGGTTGTAGACTGCCCGCCATTGGCACGAAGCCCGCCTTCTCCTACATTTCGGGCGGACACTGCCTGATTGTTCCACACAGAACGGATGGATTTAAATCCCTCGAATCTGTTATCTGTAGAATCCACAAGATAAAACAGTGCATTATTTGGCATGTTCTCTACATCTTCCAGCATGGAAGCCTCGCCATCTGCTACCAAATCTGTAGATTCATTTACCTGTACTACTTTTCCTGTGCTTACTGATATAAAATATACATATTTCGAATGTTTTGTATCAGTATTTCCTTCATCCGCTTCTGTCTGTGTTGCGCCTACGGATAATCCTGCTGTCATCAGAATAAAAGACAGGATAATCACAAATATTTTTCTTAAGGTTTTTCTACTGCTTTGTTTCATCTTCTTAACCTCCTCACTGCTTTTTTCCTCTTTTCCCCTAATATGAATATACCACAGGAGGAGTATACTTTTGTCAGTAAATAGAGTATACTTTTGTTTGATTTTTCTTTATTTCTCTGTTTTTTTATTTTTTCAATTCCATAAACTTATTCTGTACGCCTTTCGTTACTGCATTAATATCGGAACTTTTCGTTCCAATCATACGATAAAACAAGCGTTCCAGTTCATTTTCCGTACCGGAAGGCCATCCCTGATTACACCAGTAAAAAGAGTCTCCGTTGTTATATTTTTTCAAAAAAGGCTGATAGAGCGGATTTATCTGTTCGGAGCCCCATCCATATACCGGAATATAGGTTTCCCTCTCGACCATTTTCTTCCATATATCGGACTGTCCATCGTGCATTCGTTCCAATATTTTTTTGCACAGTTCTTTGTGTTTTGAGCCGGAATATATTGCCGGGCCACCTCCGGCAGTCGCAGAAATATATAATTTTTCCCCTTTATGATTTCCCGGAAGGGGAAACAGACCAAAGTTAAATTTTTCATTATTTTGGGAAATTGCTGTTAAATGAAAAGAGCCGCCAACCATCATTGCCGCAGCACCCTTTTTAAATTTTTCCAACGCCTGCTGCTCGCTGTATGCAAAAGATTCCTCATCGATATAACCTTTATCATAAAGAACTTTCTGCATTTCTAAAACGGTATCCCATGTCCCCGCATCCGTAAAACTGCTCGTCCCCTGCCATAACATATCATCATATTTTTTATTTTTCGGATATATCTGGTTTGCGGCAATCTGATACAGACAAAACTGCAGCGTATATTGATCTTTATCCCCTGCTACAATTGGAGTAATTCCACTCTGCTTTATTTTCTTGCAGCATGCCAAAAATTCCTCCCAGTTCTTTGGCTCTTTTAATTTCAATTTACTGAAAATATCTTTGTTGTAATAAGTTCCCAAAAGGGAAATCCCACTGGATACTGCATAAACATTATCATCCAAAGTAAAATAGTCCGAACATGTACCGCTGTAATGAATACATTTCAAATCGTTCAACGGCTCCAGATATCCTGCCTTTGCCAGAGAATATACCGAATTTTCTCCGGCATACATTGCCTGTACAAAAATCATATCAGGACATTCTCCGGAAGACAACATCGTTTTGAGAGAGGTATAATACTGGTCATCCGGAAGTTTGGTCACTTTTAGGCGGACATTTGGAAAATATTTTTTAATCAGTTTTGGTAACTGCTCTGTCTCGAAATCATTTTCTCCCACGGTCCCGGAATACATCATCGTGATAACTGTCTCCGTATTTTTTGTGTTCTCTGCATGATTTTTCTGTGTATCCTGCGTGGTTTTTCCACAACCGGTCAGCAGTATGATACAAAGTATCCCTACAATAATTCTTTTCATCTTTCCTCCTGTACTTTCTCATCCTCATGTCGTTCGCATTTTAACAATAGTATACCATAAAGGCAGTATACTTTCATCGGAAAATATTGTATACTTTTGTTTGGAAGGAGTTGCCCATTATGAAACTGAGAACGAAATTTTTTATTATATTTTTTCTGATATCTGTTGTTCCAACACTAATTATTGCAACATTTACCTATTCCAGATGTAAGATACTTATTCATGATCAGATAAACCAGGCCTGCAAAAATCTTTTTGACAATGCTCTTTTTTTCGCAAATAACAGACTCTCTTCCATTCAGGATACTTCAGAAATATTTACATTTTATTCCAATACAGACAATTCCATTATTGAAGACTTAAAGAAGTATCGAAAAAAAGGAAACTATACTTCCTATGACATTTATGAAAGTAATAATAATATAAAATTCTTATGCCAGAATCTTATCTACTCCAATGATGCCCTGAACGGTATTTTTATTTTTACGCCTTCCGGTGCCGTGCTGGGTTACGGATATGGCAGCAATATTGATATTGTTCCGGATTACAATCCGCAAAAGAACTCCTGGTATCAGAAGACCGTCAATCTGGAAGGTAAAATATATATTGACGGTATTTCTGCCAAAGATTTTATTATTGACAGTAAACCTTCCATCTCTTTTTGCAAATCTATTTATGATGTTTACACAAAAGATTTTCTCGGTGTTCTGTTCATTGATTATGATTCTTCTGTACTAAATTTAGATTCTGTCAATACATTGCCAGAGCTTGTTCATCTGAAAATATCTACAGCGCAGGGAAACATTATTAACTCCGACTACAATGAGGACAGTACCAATTTTCCAAAAAATACAAAAACCAAAGATTTTGCCGCCGCTTTAGACTATAATAACCTGACCTTAAATGCCAGCGTAAACTATGATGCTCTGTACAACAATTTCAGTACGACAAAAAATTATATTATTATAATCACCATCATCTGTTGTATCTGTTTTATCCTGCTCTCTCTTATACTGGCAAAATATTTTACAGCACCTATTACATTTTTAAGTTCTTATATGACAAATAAGAAATTTAATAAACTTTTGCAGAGCAATCGCTATCTGAAGCGGAATGATGAAATCGGAACACTGTTTCAGGAATATAACCACATGCTGAAGGAGCAGGAACAATATATTAAGACACAGTACCAGGACCGACTGATTTTACTGGATGCACAGATGAAATCACTGGAAGCACAAATTAACTCTCACTTTCTGTTTAACACACTGGAATCCATCAACAGTATTGCTGAGGTCGAGGGAGTTTCCTCTATTTCTGATATTGTTTTGTCTCTGGGCAATATGTTCCGATACAGTATTAAAACAGAAAGTGAAATTGTGACCCTCTATGACGAACTGGACCATATTAACAATTATGTCTCCATCCAACAGGTACGGTTTAACAATCGTTTTCGTGTGGAAACAGATATCAGTGATTCACTGAAAAAACAGAAAGTGCTGAAATTAATTCTTCAGCCACTGGTGGAAAATGCACTCTACCATGGTTTGAAAAATTGTACCAGAGGTGACCTGATTACAGTCAGTGCAAAGAAAGACAATAACAATCTTCTTATTTCCGTATGGGATAACGGTGTAGGAATGTCAGAAGATGAATTGAACAGCCTGCAGGAAAAATTAATTGCTCCGGCAGAATTTAAATCTTTGGGAAAACGAAGTTCAAGAAGTATCGGACTGAGCAATATTAATGCCCGGATTCGTCTTTACTATGGTCATGAATATGGAATGACAGTGGATATCGCCGCATCAGGCGGTCTCAGAATCACACTGCGGCTGCCGGACCAGACAGTATAGATTATAAAACACATCAGGTGTTTCATAATCGTACTTGACCAGCTCCGTTAGGAGCGTGCTTTGCGAAGCAAAGTTTTGAAACGGTTATCCTTTACCGTTTCAAAAGTTATAGAATAATAAATGAGAGAGGTGTACTTATGTATCGCTATATTATTGTAGATGATGAAGAGCCAATTCAAAAAGGTATCTTAAAAAAACTGGAGTCTATGGAAGATACTATTGCCTGTGTCGGAACTGCTTTCAACGGGGAGGATGCTCTTACCCTAATCGAAGAAAAAAATCCTGACATTATTATTACAGATATGAATATGCCTGTAATGAGCGGGAAAACATTGCTGAAGGAACTTACTCTTCGATACAGTTCCAAGCAGATAATCGTTGTGAGTGGATATAAAGATTTTGAATATCTCCATGAAGCAATCGTGGCACATGCCATCGACTATATTTTAAAGCCTTTTGGCAAAACTGAAATCATTAAGGCAATGCAAAAAGCAATCCGTAATATTGAGGAACATTCTACCTTTACGCTTTCGCTGGATGAAAACAATGAGACTTCGAATTTAAACAATGATTTAAACATTATACGGAATATTATATATGATAAACCGGTCAGTTCTACGGAAATGAATTCCCATCGCTTATTTTATATTAATTCCTCCAACCATATGCTGATGATTACCCTTCATTCTTCTGAAATCATATCAGAAGTTTCCATGCAGAAGTTTTTAGATGACAACGAGTTTGGAAATTATGCGGTATATCTGCAGCATGAATCCAATCCGAATATTAGTTTTCTTATTTTATTTATTCCGGAAAATTCTCTGATTGACTATGGGAAATTTTCTCAACAGATTACAGACAGTATTCTTTCCCTCTATCGGAATTCTGTGGACAGTCTGATTTTAGGGTTAAGTAATATTCATCAAAATATCCGGGAACTACACACAGCTTTTGAAGAATCTGTCAATGCTATGAACTGCCGGAAAATCAGCGATAACTATAAAGTTTATGCCTATCCTCAATCACCCGGTTCTTATCAGACCATCATATGGCCTCAGGAAGATGAATTTATGTTTCGTCTGGAAACCGGAAATCTTCTGGAAATAAGGCACTTGGTTGACTGTCTGTTCGATTACCTGCAGACTCTTCCTATTACAGTCAATGACATCAAACAATATTGCATAAACCTGACAGATAAGACACGTCTTTTGATGAAACAGTATTTTAAGCAGGTCCATCCAATCTCCATATCCCACAGTTCTCATGCCGTATTTTTTACAATGTTTACACTGAATGAATTCCAACAGTATTACATTCAGTTTTTTACCAATGTTGCGATTGCACTAAAGGATAAGAATTTCTATACAGATTCTAATATTGTAGAACAGATGAAACTGTACATTCAGAATAATTTTCAAAAAAATATATCTATTGAGCTCCTATCCAATCTGTTTTATTTAAACCGGAGTTATTGCAGCTCTATTTTTAAAGAGCGTACCGGGCAGAATTTTACAGATTATCTGAACACACTACGGATAGAACACGCAAAAAAATTATTGGTATCTACAAACAAAAAAAACACTCAGATAGCCTTGGATTCCGGCTACCCGAATGTTAAATATTTTTATCGTATCTTTAAAAAGAAAACAAAAATGACACCGGAAGCGTACCGGGCATTATATGTAAAATAGTTTATCATTTTAATTTTTTCCAGACTGAAAAACTGCAAATGATTTTATCACATCATATTTCAGGTTGCCGCCAAATAAATCCAGCGCACTCCCGATTGTAAAATCCAGTCTTCCCCCGGAAATTGTCTCAAAGCGTTTTATCTGTTCTATTGAGGCAATTCCGCCTGCATAGGTAATCGGATTCTTTTTCCACTGAGATAAGAGAATTACCAGTTCCTCTTCCATGCCCCCGGATTTTCCCTCTACATCGACTCCGTGTATTAAAAATTCATCACAGTAAGCAGAAAGTTTTTCTAAAAGATTCAAATCTACAGTTTCCTGTGTGAATTTCTGCCAGCGATCCGTGACAATATAGTATTTTCCTTCTTTTTTCCGGCAGCTCAAATCCAACACAATATGCTCTTTTCCCACAGCTTTTACCAGAGAATCCAAATTGGCATAATTAACTTTCCCATCACGAAAAACAAATGAAGTAACTATCACATGCGTAGCGCCTGCTTCAATATACTCTTTTGCATTTTTATCATGGATTCCTCCACCAATCTGTATTCCATTCCTATATACATTCAATGCTTCCAGCGCCTGTTTTTTTGACGCCGCGTAATAATCAGAATCTGTAGAATTTAATATAATAATATGTCCTCCCGTCAAACCGTCTTTTTTATAGAGCGCCGCAAAATCCGCAGCACTTTTCTGTGAGACAAAATTTTCTTCCGCCTGATTTCCCTCATCTCTCAGACTCGCGCCCACCAACTGCTTTACTTTTCCATTATGTATATCAATGCAAGGTCTAAACTTCATTTTTTACTTGTATGATGTATTTATGTTCAAATACATCAATACGCTCCTTTCTTCTCAACTTTGTTATAATCAATATCAACAC
>CANRIV010000018.1 GCA_947630805.1 uncultured Lachnospiraceae bacterium | reverse complement strand
TGGACAGGACTTTACTAAGATTCTGAATATTAAGGTTATGATTTCAGGCCCCGAATGTGAAAACATTCGGGGCTTTTAAACATTGCCGCTAAGTGATATAATATCACATGAACAAAATAAGGCATAAAGACGATATAATTGAATAAATTAATATTTAGGAGGTTTCATATGGATAAAGAAAAAATGATAGACGATATTGTTGCAATGCTTGATGGAAGTGTTACAAAGGGAGATGGTCATATTAATGTTAAGGTAAATCAAAAACAGGACAGCCAGAGAGAAGTTGTAAGAGGTTGTGCCGAATGTTCTATGAATCCTACCGCTTGCAGTATTCCTACGGCAGAATTGCCGGGAGACGATACATTTGAAAAATAGAGAGGTCGAAAGATTCATGGTATCTTCTAATAAAAAAGAGGGATGGAAGTTTTTTTTCCGGTATATATACATCACATTAACGGCTCTGATGTATGCAGTGGCGATTGCATTGTTTTTAAATCCGAATCAGTTGGCACCGGGCGGCGTATCCGGTATCGCAATTATTTTGCAGGAAGTTTTTCCGGTATTACCCGGAGTTGGAATGTTGATTCTGATTATTAACATTCCTATTATGATATTGGGGGCATGGAAATTTGGCCTCCGGTTTATTCTATCTACATTGTATACATTAATTATCTCTTCTGTCCTGATAGATATTCTTCCGATGGTAGTGCATATGGAAGCCGTAACAAAGGATCCAATGCTGGCTGCCGTGATAGGAGGGGCGTTATTTGGTCTTTCTATGGGACTGATGTTTCGAATGGAGACGACCACAGGCGGAATGGATATTATCGTAAAAATTGTCCGACAGAAAAAACCACATTTAAAAACAGGTCAGATTTATCTGATTTTGGATGTTGCTGTTCTGGCGGGATCTGCAGTCGCATTTCATAATGTTGAAGTGGCGCTTTTTGCTGCTGTGGCGATATATGTGTCTGCTGCTGTAATGGATAAAGCAATATATGGAGGAGATGAAGCCACGCTTGTCTATATTATCAGTAATAAGAGAAAAGTAGTGGCAGAAAAGATGCTGGAGGAACTCAATGTAGGTGTTACTATGATACAGGGAGTGGGAGCTTACAGCGAAGAAAAAACAGAAGTGATTATGTGTGTAATGAGAAAACAGACGCTTGTAAAAGTCAGAAATCTTTTGAAAGAGGTAGATTCTAAAGCTTTTATGATTATATCATCTGCGAATGAGGTTTTCGGAGAGGGATTTAAGGACCATTTTAAAGCGGAAATATAGAGAGTCAAAACGGAAATATAGATAGCCAAAGTAAAATATAGATAGTCAAAGTGAAAATATAGATAGCCAAAGTAAAATATAGACAGTCAAAGTGGAAATAGAGACAGGATAAAAGTAATAGGTACGACAGGAGGAGCAAATGGCAACATTAAATAAAGTAAGGCGTCTTGTAATTAAAGTGGGGACATCTACGCTTACCTATAACACAGGAAAAACGAATATCCGACAGATGAGAAAACTTGTGTCCGTTATTGCCGATTTGGTAAACGCCGGCATGGAAGTAGCACTTGTCACCTCAGGAGCTATCGGAGTAGGAGTAGGAAAGCTGGGTCTGGAAGACAGACCGGTAACGACAGCGGGAAAGCAGGCGGCTTCCACGGTAGGGCAGTGTGAACTGATGTTTATGTATGACAAGATGTTCGGAGAATATGGACATACGATTGGACAGTTTTTGATTACAAAAGAGAATGTGGAAAATCAGGAAAACTGTAAAAATTTAATAAATGCCTTTGAAAAGACGTTTGAATATGGTGCCATTCCTGTAATTAATGAAAATGATGCCATTGCAGTGGAAGAGATTGTGTTTGGAGACAATGACAGTCTCTCCGCGATTGTGGCAAAACTGATAAAAGCAGATGCACTGCTGATACTTACTGATATTGATGGACTGTATGACAAAAACCCTCAGGAAGAGGAGGATGCCAGAATTATTCCTGTAGTAAATGAAATTACGGAAAGTCTGTTTGAAATCGCCGGGGGAAAAGGCTCCCGTTTTGGTACCGGGGGAATGATTACAAAGCTTCAGGCAGCACAAATTGCTACTGAGGCAGGAATTCATACAATCGTGATGAATGGCGCTGCTCCAGATGATATATATAAAGTGTTAGAGGGACATCAGGTGGGAACATTTTTTGTCGCAAAATAAATGTAGTGCAGAAAAAGGAGTATTTGGTTATGCTGGAACAGATGGGAATTCAGGCTGTGGAAGCCAAAAAAGTTTTGATGGTGGCATCTACAGAAATGAAAAACAGAGCATTGACAAAAATAGCAGAAGAATTGGTAGCAAACACAGAAAAAATTGTGGAGGCGAATCAACTGGATTTGGATGCTGGTAGAAAAAATGGGATGGCTGCTTCTATGCTGGATCGCCTTAAATTAGATACAGACAGAATTGCAGGAATGGCAAAAGGCGTTATGGATGTAGTAAATCTGCCTGATCCGGTGGGCAGGATACTTAATACTGTTCAAAGACCTAACGGGCTTATCATTCAAAAGGTTTCCACGCCGCTTGGAGTTATCGGTGTTATTTTTGAGGCGAGGCCAAACGTTACTTCCGATGCCGCAGCACTTTGTCTGAAATCGGGAAATGCCGTCATTTTAAGAGGAGGCAAAGAGGCGATTCATTCTAATCAGATGATTGCACAGATTATGCGAGATGCCGTAAAAAAAGCGGGTTTGCCGGAAAATGTCATCCAGCTGGTCGGGGACACTTCCAGAGACAGTGCCAATGAACTGATGCAGATGAATCAATATGTTGACGTCCTGATTCCAAGAGGTGGAGCGGGTCTGATTCAGGCGGTTGTAAAAAATGCTACCGTTCCTGTCATTGAAACAGGTGTGGGCAACTGTCATATTTATGTAGATTGGGAAGCGGATATAGAAAAAGCAGTAGAGATTGTATTTAATGCAAAGACGAATCGGGTTTCTGTCTGCAACGCCGCAGAGAGTCTGTTGATTCATAAAGATATTGCAGAAAAGGTATTGGGTAAAATAAAAGAGAGATTAGATGAGAAACAGGTAGAGCTGGTAGGAGATGATGCTTCCAGAAAAATAGTAGAGGGAATCGCCCCGGCCACAAAGGAGGATTGGGGGACAGAATATCTTGATTATAAGATGTCTGTCAAGATTGTAGAATCTCTGGATATGGCAGTGGAGCATATTTATCAGTATGGCACAGGCCATAGCGAATGTATTATAACTGAAAACAAAGAAACTGCAGAGGAGTTTTTAAACAGAGTGGATTCTGCAGCCGTGTATGTCAATGCCAGCACCCGGTTTACGGATGGCGGAGAGTTTGGATTTGGAGCTGAAATTGGTATTTCCACACAAAAACTGCATGCACGAGGACCAATCGGACTGCCGGAACTGCAGTCGTTCAAATATAAAATATATGGAAATGGACAGATTCGGTAAAATTTTGTCGAATCTGGGAGGGAAAAACAGCTTATTCACAATTTTTTCAATTTTCATTCATGGACGAATGAGGAAAAATATTTTATAATAAGATTGTCAGATTTATGAAAAATACATAAAATTTACAAAAACAATCTTCTGTGTATGAAAAAGGAAAATTACGAAGGAGTCATACAGGTTGAGAGAAACTTTCCACCTGGGTTTGTACTTTGACCGGAAGTGCAGACACCTCCGGTTAAAGGATTAGGAGGAAATTATGAAAAAATTATTGTTTATCATTAATCCGAAAGCAGGATTAAAAAAGAATAAACATTATATTGACGAGGCGGTAAGCGTTTTTGAAAATGCAGGATATAAGGTAGGCATTAAATACACCAAAAAACGGGCTGACGGTACCGACATAGCACGAGAGTATGGTAACAAGGCGGATATGATTGTGTGTATGGGAGGAGATGGCACGCTCAATGAAGTCATTCAGGGAATGATTGAGGGAGATGTCACGACACCGCTGGGATACATCCCGGCAGGCTCTACCAATGATTTTGCAACCAGTTTGGGACTCAAATCTGATCCGAAAGAAGAGGCAGAATTTATTGTCAGTCATGAAGCAAGACCTCTTGATATGGGACAGTTTAATGGAAGATATTTTGTCTATACAGCATCGGCAGGTATATTTACGAAAACATCTTATTCTACACCACAGGAGATGAAGAACAAGCTGGGACATTTTGCATATATTCTCCATGGCGTAAGAGAATTATTTCATATCAGAAGATTAAAACTGAAAATTGAACTGGAAGATAAGACCTATGAGGGAAAATATATTTTTGCAGCCATTAATAACGCCACAAAAGTAGGCGGCATTATGAAGCTGGATAAGGAACTGGTAGAATTCAATGACGGAGTGTTTGAATTAATGCTGGTAGAGTTCCCAAAGGGAATTATAGAATTTGTAAAGATTGCCATAAAGGTATTGACGCAGCGGTTTGGCGGAAAAGTTACATTTGAACATGTGAAGAGCGCCAGAATTACAGACTGTACGGATATTGACTGGTCTCTGGATGGCGAAAAAGAGAAGGGACAGAAAGTGGTAAACTTTAAGGTAATCCATGATGCAGTTAATTTTATTTATTAGATAGCAGATTTCTTTGAGAAGATGCTGTCTGAAATGTATGAGGAGAGTTTATGACGTTAAAAAAAGAGGACATAAGAAATTTTACTGAGAAATACAGTAAAATATGTAGAAAAAATGACAGCGTTGACAAAGAGTTATTTACCCAATTTGGTGTAAAAAGAGGTTTGAGAGATATTAATGGCAAGGGAGTGGTTACGGGAATTACCAATATCTCGCGAGTAGAATCTTCAGAGGTCATTGATGGGAAAACTGTTCCATGTGCCGGACGTCTTTATTTTCGGGGATACAGTATTCAGGACCTGGTTGCCGGATTTATGCAGGAAGGACGTTACGGTTTTGAGGAGGTAGCATATCTTTTGCTTTTTGGCAGCCTCCCTAAGATGGAAGAACTTCAGGAGTTCCGGAAGATGATTGCAGCTTCGCGCAGGCTTCCGACCAATTTTGTCCGGGATGTTATTATGAAAGCCCCGAGTTCTGATATTATGAATTCTCTGACCAAGAGTATTCTGACCCTGGCCTCCTATGACAAAAATGTGTCGGATACTTCGCTGGAAAACGTAATCCGTCAGTGTATTAATCTTGTGGCGGTATTTCCGGTATTATCGGTTTATGGCTATCAGGCGTATAATCATTATAAAAAGGGCGGAAGCTTATATATCCACAGACCGAAAGCGGAACTTTCTACCAGTGAAAATATTTTGCGGATGTTGCGTCCGGACAAAAAATATACGGATTTGGAAGCGAGGGTACTGGATTTGGCCCTTGTGCTTCATATGGAGCATGGAGGTGGAAATAATTCTACTTTTACGACCAGAGTGGTTACTTCTTCCGGCTCAGATACATACTCTACGATTGCGGCTGCCCTGTCATCTCTCAAGGGACCAAGACATGGCGGTGCCAATATCATGGTTGTTGAAATGTTTAAAAACATAAAGGACAATGTAAAAGATGTGACTGACGAGACGGAAGTGAAAGAATACTTGAGACAAATTTTAAATAAACAGGTGTTCAATAAAAAAGGATTGATTTACGGTATGGGTCATGCGGTATATTCTATCTCTGATCCGAGAGCGGAAATCTTTAAGTCTTTTGTTGAAAAACTTGCTAATGAAAAAGGAAGAGCAGACGATTTCAGACTGTACAGCCTGATTGAACGACTGGCACCGCAGGTAATTGCTGAGGAGAGACATATTTATAAAGGAGTCAGTGCCAATGTAGATTTTTACAGTGGACTGGTATACAGTATGCTGGATATTCCGGAAGAGTTGTTTACGCCAATGTTTGCGATTGCAAGAATCGTAGGCTGGAGCGCACACCGGATAGAGGAACTGGTCAATGCGGATAAGATTATGCGACCTGCTTATGTAAGCAACTGCGGCTACCATGAGTACATCGGTATGGAAGAAAGATAAAAGAAAAGAGTCATGAAATGCCACGTCACCGTATATATATTTTTAGGACAATGTTCCAAAAATATATATACGGTTTGATTTTATATAGGAGGTAATATGAAACTGACAGAAAGTGATGTAAAAAAAATCGAGGAGGAAATTCAGCACAGAAAGCTGGTTGTAAGACCTCAGGCAATCGAGGCAGTGAAAGAGGCCCGGTCGCATGGAGATTTAAGTGAAAATTTTGAATATCATGCAGCAAAAAAAGACAAGAATAAGAATGAGAGCAGGATTCACTATCTGGAAAAGATATTAAAGACGGCAACGATTATTTCCGATGACTCAAAGGAAGATGAAATTGGTCTGAATAAAACAGTGGAAATATATTTTGAAGAAGACGGAGAATCAGACAAATTTAAAATTGTGAGTACGATGCGCGGAGATTCTGTTCGGGGAAGAATCAGCAATGAGTCTCCGATGGGAGCGGCGCTGATGGGACATAAAGTAGGAGACCGGGTGGAAATCAAGGTCAATGACAGCTACAGTTATTTTGTTGTTGTGAAATCGATTGAAAATACCGGAGAGGAAGATGGCGATAATATCCGAAGCTATTAGAATATCCGAAAGAAGGATATGGCGGCGGTATCTGGAGTAGTCAGAACGTTCGGAAAGGAAAAAACGGTGGGAAAATTAACGATTTTTACAAGTTATACTCCCGGTGCGGGAAAAAGTTATTATATGATGCAGAAAGCTCTGGAAGAAAAAGCGTCAGGAAAAAATGTGGTGATTGGCTTCTGGAATTCGGAACACAGAGATACAAACCGGGACAACATCTGCCTTCCACAGGGGTGGTGCCAGGATGCGAAAGGGAAAAGAAAATATTTTCTGTCGAATATTTTGGACCAATCTCCGGATTTGGTTGTTATGGATGAAATGGGGATGCGTGGTCTCAATCTTGACAACCGGGCAAATTTTGTGTATGAAGATATTGAGACAATATTGCATTATGGAGCGGATGTCTATACTACCGCTAATCTGAAAAAGTTTGAAAATATGAATTTGTATTTTAAGAAGATTTCGGGAATTGGTGCCAAGAGGACCATTCCGGAAAAATATTTGCAGATGGCGCACAAGATTTATTTTATAGACCGTTCTCCTGATTTGATGAGAAGGGATTTTAAGGAAGGAAAGCTGTTTGGGGAGCGATATATGAAAACGAAAATTATGAAAAAGAATTTTACCCTGCAGACATTGGAGCCTTATCGTCAGATTAGTTTGAAACTTTTGGAAAATTACAAGAATGTAGAAATAATAAAACGGGAATCATAGAGAAAAGAGGTACAAGATATGAACATTATGCACGACATTAATCCAGAGAGAATTACACCATCTGATTTTATTGCAACGATTGAAATCAGTAAGGGAAGTAAGAAAAAATATGAGTTGGACAAAGAGACGGGTCTGATTATTTTAGATCGGGTACTCTATTCTTCTGTGCACTATCCGGCCAATTATGGATTTATCCCAAGGACGCTGGACGAGGATGGAGATCCTCTGGATGTCCTTGTGCTCTGCTCTGAGCCAATCGAGCCGATGTCTCTGGTGCGATGCTATCCGATTGGGGTAATGTATATGATAGACGGAGAGGATATGGATGATAAAATTATAGCAATTCCTTACGGTGATCCGACGTACAACTGTTATACAGATATTGCACAGCTGCCGGGACATATTTTTGCTGAGATTAAGAATTTCTTCAACATATATAAAACGCTGGAAGGCAAAAAGACAAGAGTAGATGAGTTTGGCGGTCCGGCAGAGGCTTCGAAAATTATTGAAAAGTGTATTCATATGTACAACTGTTCGAACGGTAAAGAATGAGTGCTTTAAAATACCATAAAGCAGACAGAACAGGGAGATTGGAAAAACAGTATGACAATTCAGGAAAAACTGAAAAAGTTAAGAAGTGAAATGGAAAGGCACGGTATTGATGTATATATCGTGCCTGATTATGATTTTCACGGCTCAGAGTACATTGGCAGTTATTTTAAAACGAGAGAATTTATTACCGGTTTTACGGGGTCCGCAGGAACGGCTGTCATCACATTCCAGGAAGCGCTTTTGTGGACAGACGGCAGATATTTTATTCAGGCCAGACAGCAATTAGAAGGGACAGAGTTTGTCCTTATGAAAAGCGGTGAGAAAAACGTTCCTTCGATTGCAGAATATATCGAAAGACTGGAAGGTGCGGTAATCGGTTTTGATGGAAGAATGATGCCTGAATACGAGGCAGTCCGGTATGGATATACCAATCCGGTAATATGCGATATCGATCTTATCGGAGATATATGGGAAGACCGGCCGGAGATTTCCCATGAAAAGGTTTGGCGTTTTCCGGAAAAATATGCGGGAGAGAGCTGCGCTGAAAAAATATCAAAAATCCGAGGACAGATGCAGGAAGAAAACGCTGATGTGCTGCTGATGACAGGGCTGGATGAGATTGCGTGGACGCTGAATCTTCGAGGAAACGATATAAAATATACACCGGTATTTTTAGCATTTATGATAATAACGCAGCATAAAATACATTTGTTTGCTGACAGGAGTATTTTTTCGAAAGAGATTTTAAACGAACTGAACAGAAATCATATTTGTCTGGAAGATTATGATTCCATCTATGCGGCGGTAACAGAGATAAAGCAGAGCCGGATTTGGCTGGATGGGACTACGGCAAATCACAAAATTATGAATTCTGTGCAGCCGGATAATGTCATTCTGGATAAGTTTACCCCGGCATTTGTATATAAAGCGGAAAAGAATCAGACGGAAATAGAAAATATTAAGAAAGCGCATTTGTATGACGGCGTGGCAATGACAAAATTTTTATACTGGCTCAAGACCAATGTAGGAAAAATACCGCTGACAGAGCTCGTTTTAGAAAAAAAGCTGGAAGAGTTCAGATGTCGTGTAAAAAGCTATATAGAGCCCAGCTTTGCGCCGATTGTCGCATATCAGGAGCATGGTGCAATCGTACATTACAGTGCCACAAAAGAGACCGATTGCAATATAGAAGCGAAAGGAATGGTACTCATTGATTCCGGAGCACATTATATGGAAGGCACGACAGATGTGACTCGGACAATCAGTCTGGGTGCAGTTACTGAGGAAATGCGGGAAATGTATACGGCAGTTCTGAAGGGTCATCTGAAATTGTCCGCTGCAGTATTTCCGGAAGGATGTACCGGAGTCACACTGGATTATATTGCCAGAGAAGCTTTGTGGAAAAAAGGATATAATTATAATCATAGTACCGGACATGGGGTGGGACATGTTTTAAATGTTCATGAGGGACCAAATGCGTTCCGTTACCGCATTATGGAAAATCCCGGATTCAACCCGCCAATCAGACCCGGTATGGTGACATCCAACGAGCCGGGAGTATATCTGGAAGGAAAGTTTGGAATCCGCATTGAAAATCTGATTTTATGTAAAAAGATGCAGAAAACAGATTGCGGGCAATTTTTGGGATTGGAAGATCTGACATTGATTCCTTATGACATGGAATTGATTGATGAAACAGCACTTTCTCCGGAAGAATCAGAACTTCTGTATCATTATCACAGGATGGTTTTCAGTAAGTTGGCTCCCTATCTGGAAGAAGATGAAAAAATATGGCTGAAAAAATATATTAAATTTTCATAAACGAAAAACGGAATAATATCAAAGAGAGCCTTTGCATAAAATGTAACAAATATGTTCTATGCAGAGGTTTTTTTGAAAGCTTATATTGAAGAAAGGGTGCTGGAAGCGGCAGATTACATTATAGAGAATAAAGCCACTGTCAGAGTATGTGCAAAACAGTTTGGTATCAGCAAAAGTACTGTACATAAAGATGTATCCGAACGACTCCCACAGATTAATCCGGCCATGGCGGCAGATGTGAGGCGCGTTTTGGATAAAAATAAAAAAGAAAGGCATATTAGAGGAGGAATGGCGACACGGGAAAAGTACCTGAACAGATAATCCCGGAAATATAAAAAGCCTTACCAAATGGTAAGGCTGTGATTTCGGGGGACCTAGCGGGAATTTCACCCGCTAGGTTGAGTATGAAAAACTTAAAATACGTCATTATAGGGTATGACGTATACAAACTATGTGCACCACATCAGTGGTACATAAATAATATAATCTTGATATATTAAAAAAATATGAACAAATTGTTACCAAAGTGTAAAAATGTCGAAAATCATAAAAAATAATAAAAATTAATAAAAAATTGTAAAAAAAAGCAAGAGAAAAACCAGACAAATTTCATAATAAAACATATACATAATGATAAAAAATTGTTATACTTTATTGTAGTATGGATATTCTAAGTACTAGAGAAGAATGACTAAAGGAGCAATAAATGTTTAATACAGATATCGGAATAGATTTGGGAACGGCAAGTATACTTGTATATATAAAAGGAAAGGGAGTTGTCTTGAAGGAGCCCTCTGTTGTGGCCATTGACCGTGATACGGACAAAATTAAAGCAGTGGGGGAAGAAGCCCGGTTGATGATTGGACGGACTCCCGGAAATATTGTGGCAGTAAGACCGCTCAAACAGGGAGTGATTTCGGATTATTCTATTACAGAGCAGATGATTCGCTATTTTATTCAAAAAGCTGTCGGAAAACGTTCCTATCGAAAACCACGTATTTGTGTCTGTATTCCAAGCGGGGCGACTGAAGTAGAGACCAAGGCGGTACAGGATGCGGCGTTCCAGGCGGGAGCCCGCGAGGTCTTTGTAGTGGAAGAGCCGTTAGCTGCGGCAATTGGTGCAGGAATTGAGATAAAGAAACCTTGTGGTAATATGATTGTGGATATCGGGGGAGGAACTACAGATATTGCCGTCATTTCTCTGGGAGGAACGGTTGTCAGTACTTCTGTCAAAGTAGCAGGAGATGATTTTGATGAAGCGATTGTCCGATATATGCGCAAGAAACACAATTTACTAATTGGTGACAGAACGGCAGAAGAAATTAAAATTGGAATTGGAACGTGTTATAATCAATCAGAAAATCAAAAAATGGAAGTAAGAGGGAGAAACCTGGTAACGGGACTTCCAAAGACTGTGGAGGTCACATCAGAGGAGACGGAGGAAGCTCTACGGGATGTTACTACCAGCATTGTGGAGGCTGTTCACAGAGTTTTGGAGCAGACGCCGCCGGAACTGGCAGCAGATATCGCTGTCAGAGGAATTGTTCTTACCGGAGGGGGATGCCTGCTGCATGGATTGGACGAGCTGATTGAGTCCAAGACAGGAATCAATACAATGACGGCAGAAGACCCGATGACGGCGGTAGCTATTGGTACCGGACAGTATCTCGAATATTTAGATGAGGATGATACGGAAAAAATAAATTAATGAAAAAGAAGGCTGTTCTCTGATGGGACAGCCTTCTTCTGGCACAAAATCAAAATACACGTTGCTGCAGGGGAGGCACAAATGAAAACGATTAGCGGTTATGTTGAAATTATTACATATCGAAATGAAGACAATGGATACACAGTTCTAACGCTTTCCAGTGGAAAAAAACAAATCAGATGTACAGGAAATTTTGGATATATCAGTCTTGGGGAATATCTGGAGATTGAGGGAGAAGAAGTTTACCACGAAGTATATGGGGAACAGATTAAAGTAATCTCCTATAAAATTGTACCGGCATCCGATGAGCAATCTCTGCGTAAGTACTTAGGCTCAGGTACAATCAAAGGAGTCGGAGCTGTTCTTGCAGATAGGATTGTAAATACTTTTGGAGAAGATACGCTGAAAATTATTGAGGAGGAGCCGGAACGTCTGGCTGAAATCCGGGGAATTACCATGCGTAAGGCGATGGAAATCTGCAATCAGATAGAAGAGAAAAAAGACGCCAGAGATGTCATGATTTTTCTTCAGGGATACGGTATTTCACCGACACTCAGCAATAAAATATATATGTTATACGGGACGAAAGTATATGACGTTATAAAAAGCAATCCCTACAGACTGGCAGATGATATTGCCGGCATCGGATTTCAGACTGCCGATGAGATTGCAAGACGTGCCGGTGTGGAAGTAAATGCTTCCATCAGAATAAAAAGCGGAATGTGTTATGCTCTCTCAGAGGCATCCTCTTTGGGACATACTTTTCTGCCCAAAATAAAACTTGTAGAGAGGACCATTAACCTTTTGGGACTCAGAGACCAATATCTCAATGCGGACGGAACTTACAACATGGAACTTTTGGACCACTGTTTTACGGAACTCGTGCTGGAAAAGAAACTGATTGTAAAGGAAATTGAGGATTGTCAGGCAGTATTTTTGTCTTCTTTTTATTATACTGAATTAAATATTGCCAGAATGCTTTTGGAGCTTAACATATCTACGCCGGAAGATGATTATATCATGGGAATAAAATTAGATACGATAGAGCATATAACAGGAATGAAACTGGATGCGCTGCAAAAACAGGCAGTTATCGAGACACAAAACAATGGGGTTTCTATTGTGACCGGTGGCCCCGGTACCGGAAAAACGACTACGATTAACGCTATGATTCAGATGTTTGAAGCGGATGGACTGGAGGTAAGCCTGGCCGCTCCCACAGGACGGGCTGCAAAGCGAATGGCAGAGGCAACCCGGCATGAGGCAAAAACAATTCATCGTCTTTTGGAAATATCAGGAGCGGCCGGAGAAGAGGAGACAGAGGCCAAATTCGGGCGCAATGAACAGAATCCTCTGGAAACGGATGTGATTATTGTGGACGAGATGTCTATGGTAGATACTTTTCTGATTTATGCGCTGCTCAAGGCGGTGACGGTGGGGACCCGAGTCGTTTTTGTGGGAGACGTCAACCAGCTGGCCAGTGTGGGACCGGGCAATGTACTGAGAGACATGATTGAATCCGGGTGCTTTCATGTGGTAAGACTTACCAAGGTTTTCCGTCAGGCGGGAGAGAGTGGTATTGTAACCAATGCGCATAAAATAAATGCCGGAGAACAGGTTTGTCTGGACAACAGTACCGGAGATTTTTTATATGTGGAAAGAGAAAATGCCCAGACGACATTAAATGCCGTTATCGGCCTGATTAAAACGAAATTACCGGAATATGTGGGGAGTGATGAGAAAGAAATCCAGGTACTGACACCAATGCGCAATGGAATACTGGGAGTTAATTCTCTCAATGAGCAGCTTCAGAAATATATAAATCCACCGGCAGAAGATAAAAGAGAAAAGGAAATCGGAAGTGTGATATTCCGGGAGGGCGATAAGGTAATGCAGATTAAAAATAATTACCAGCTGAACTGGGAACAGCGCTCTGCGGATGGAAGAATATTGGATACAGGCACGGGAATATTCAACGGAGATATGGGAATTATCACATTAATTAATAACACTACCAATTATATGGAAGTAGTGTTTGATGACGACAGATATGTCATTTACGACGCAAAGCAGGCGGAGGAACTGGAACTGGCATATGCAATTACGATACATAAATCCCAGGGAAGCGAGTATCCGGCAGTCATTATACCTCTGGTGTCGGGGGTACAGATGCTCATGACGAGAAATCTTCTCTATACCGGTGTAACCAGGGCAAAAAAATGTGTATGCATTGTGGGCCGGAAAGAGATGTTTTATGCGATGGAAGCCAATGAAGATCAGCGACGAAGATTTTCCGGATTAAAATGGCAGCTGCAAAATTATTATCAGGAGGGATTATAAAGAAAATAAAAACAGGAGGAGGGAAAAGAGATAGAAAAACTGTTGAATATATTTTTTCCGCGGACTTGTCCGCTTTGTGAAACATTGTTGCCGGGAAAAACGCTGATATGCCAAAACTGTGTAAAAGATGTTTTTGTGATTGCAGAGCCAAAGTGCCAGAAATGTGGAAAAGCATTGCGAAGCCGGGACAAATTATTTTGCTGGGAGTGCAGCAAAAAGGAACGCTTTTTTGACAGGGCTGTGGCATTATTTGAGCATCAAGGAAAAATAAGAGAATCTATCTACCGGTTTAAATATAAGAATCAAAGAGCATATGCGGCCTATTATGGGGATATGGCAATCAGACAGTATGGAGAGTTGATAAAAAGCTGGAAAATAGATGCCATTGTTCCGGTACCAATACATAAAAAAAGAGAAGTAAAAAGAGGATATAATCAGGCCCGGGTCTTTGCGAAAGAAATTGCCAAAAGAAGCGGACTGGTTATGATGGATGATATTATCATAAGAAAAATCAATACGAATCCCCAGAAAAATCTGAGTGATTCCGGACGATATTTTAATTTGCAGGGAGCCTTTGGTATAAATACAGAAAAAATAAAAAAAGTCAAAAATATTTTATTGGTGGACGACATTTTTACGACCGGAAGTACAGTGGATATGTGCAGTCGTATTTTAAAAAAGGCAGGAGCAAAAAAGGTATATGTACTGTGCATCAGTGCCGGAATTGATAAAGAATAGACGAAAGTTTCTTTTAAAATGAATGCTTATATGATATGATAAAAAATATGAAAAATGACGAAAATTGATTAGAAGAACAATATTATAGATGATGGTGCTGAAAAATGAGGAAAGAAAAAATACAGAAAAAGCAAATTTTATTTTGGTGTATTCTTTTGGCAGGAATTGCGATAAGAATCTGGCGATTAGGAATTGTACCGGGAGAAGTGCTGACAGATGAAGCATTTTCGTCTTACGAGTCTTATTCCCTGCTGACTACCGGAAAAGATACTTTTGGATACCATAACCCGGTGTATCTGACAGCATGGGGAAGTGGAATGAACGCGCTGCAGAGTTATCTCATGATGCCGTGGATTTCTCTTTTTGGAATGAATCTTCTGACAATCAGAATTCCGCAAGTGCTCATTGCATGTATTTCCCTTCCGGTTTTTTACAAGACAGTAAAAAAACTGTTCTCAGAGAAAATAGCATTCATAGCATTTTTTATTTTGGCGATTTCGCCATGGCATATTATGATGGCAAGATGGGGCTTGGAGTCTAATCTGGCACCCGGTTTTCTGCTGTTCGGATTTTATTATTTTCTGAAAGGCTGTGACAATAATAAATATTTTCTAATTTCTGCCCTGTTTTATGGATGCAGCTTATATTGTTATTCTACATTATGGGTCTATGTACCACTGGTGCTGATATTATCGGCAGTATGGATGTTCTGGCAGGGAAAATTAAAAATAAATCGATATATAATTGGTGCTGTTATTATTCTTGCGGTAATGGCTGTGCCGCTGATATTATTTGTCATGGTTAATATGGGATGGATGGAAGAAATCCATACCGGACTGTTTTCTGTACCACGCCTTGTGGCAATGAGAGAAGATGGATATTCGCTGAGTCATATTCCGGGAAATTTTTTGAATTTCTGCAAAAGATTTCTTCTCCAAAATGATTGGGGGGGGGAAGGCTCTCCCATCAAGTGGTTTGGTCAGTTTTACCAGTTCAGTATGCCTTTTGTCCTGCTTGGCGGTGCGGCGCTGTTGCGAAACTTTTATCAAAAGAAAGGAAAAACACCAGAGACTTTGGTTATTATAAATCTTTTGGTTAGTTTTCTTTTATGTCTGGTTGTTCATGTCAATATTGTCAGAATGAATTTCCTGCATCTGTGGACGATTATATTGATTGCCGTAGGAATCCAAAAAGTCTGCGAGAAATTCAGACAGTGGAAAATACCTATTTTAGCTTTGTATACAGTATCCTTTTTGATATTTTCTGTTTATTATTTTCATGTTTATGCAGAAACATATCCGAATGGTCTGGAAGAAGCAGTGCACTATGCGCAGGCATCTGAAAAAGCAGTTTATGTAGGCAGTGAAATCAGCTATCCTAAGATTATGTACTATTCGCAGGTTTCTCCGCAGGAGTATCAGGATACAGTTACTTTCTCCAATTATCCAAATGAGTTTCTGGCAGTATCCTCTTTTGGAAAGTATCATATGTATACAGATAAAATAGAGGCACAAGGAATTTATATTTTTGAAAAAGAAACATGGACGAAAGAGGAATTGAAAGGTTATCAGGTAAAACAGTTTGGTGACTATATCTGTATTATTACATAGAAATCTGTATTGCTGTATATAGAAGGAAAGTAAGCAGACAGATAACAAGATATCATTTCAAACAGAGGGATAAGGTTATGACGAATATTTTATTACAGGTATTTGAAATATTGTTTTTATGCGCGGTATTTGCAGTATTGATATTTCCTTTAAGGGGGGGGGAACTACTTCGAAAATAAGGCATTTATCAGCAAAGAAAATACAACGGTTGCAAAGGGAATCGCATGTGTTATGGTTATATTCTGCCATGTGACTGCCCCGCTGGATGGACCCATATCTCTGGCGTCTAATCTGGGACATCTCGCAGTAGGTTTGTTTTTCTTCTGCTCAGGATATGGTCTGATATATAATTATTTCAGAAGAGACGATTATTTAAATCAATTTTTCATGCGAAGATTTATTCCCATTTTAATTCCGTGGTGGTGTGCCAATGTTATGTTTGTTCTGACAGATATTTTTGTGTATCATCAGCAGTTGAGCGGAATTGAAATTTTTAAAAAAGTATCAGGAATTGAATTTGTGTGCAGACCGCATTGGTTTATCGTTACCCTGTTGATTTTATATATTGCTTTTTATATCTTGGGAAAATTAATTGCAAATAAATCCCACATGACAATTCTGCTGATAGCCTTCTGCATTGTCTACGATATTGTCGTACTGATTAAGAATGATTGGTGGGGAGGGACAACGCTTCCTTTCGCACTTGGAGTTATTCTGGCTGCGGTAAATGAGAAAAGGCTCGCAGTTATTTTCCGAAAATATAAAATATTTTTGTCTTCTGTGACAGCAGTTTTTCTGATATCCATTTTTTATTATGCAGTTCTCAGATGGCATTTGCCGGTTTTCATTAAAAGTGTGTACTACGGCGCAGGACTTTTGAGTGAATGTTTCTTTCCGATTGTCGTTTTTGCAATTTTTATGAAGATAAAAATAAAAAGTCCGCTGGCAAAATTTTTAGGAATGTGTTCCTATGAAATCTATCTGATTCATCAGCTGGTAATTGATTATGCAAATTTGTTTTTCCAAGAGGGATATCTGCAGGTATTTCTCATTCCGGTTACGTTACTGATATCAATTTTGGGAGGATATCTGTTCTATCAAATAATGCAGAAAATCGTTCCAAAATTATCTAATAAATCTAATTTTAAAAGGAGAACAATCATGAAACGAATGGCAGTTATTTCGGCAGGATTTGTTCCGGTCCCTGCAGTTGAGGGGGGGGGCAGGAGAGGTCCTGACTACGCAGTTAATTGAGGGGAATGAAAAACGAGAGGATTATTTCATGGATATTTATACGATAGAGTCATCCAAGCTGGACGCTCTTACGTATAAAAATGCTGAAATTATTCAAATACATATTTCCAAATGGAATTATTTTTTCTGTAAGGCGAGAAATGGATTTTTAAAACTGTTTCGGAGAAAGTATCGTTTTATTCCGTATAACAGAGCTTTACTGAAAGCATTTCGTGATGATTATGATGTAATCTTAATTGAAAATAATATGCAGGTGTATGAGGATATCTATAAACATGCAAAGAATGGAACAGATCATATGATATATCACATGCACAATGATATTGATGGAACAACCAAACCGGAATATCTATGTGAGTTTATCGGAAAAACAGCATGTCTGATATTGCCGGTCAGCAAATATATTAAAGGACGGTTTTGTCAGGCAGCGCCAAATGACAAAACAGAGGTCTTGTATAACTGTGTCGATACGCATTTCTTTGATTTAAATGCGGTGAAGGATACAGAAAAACTGAAAGAAAAATATAAAATAAAAGAAAATGACTTTGTATTTCTTTTTGCCGGAAGTGTTTATCCCGGAAAAGGGGTATTGGAATTATTGAGAGCATTTAAGAAAATGCGCGAAAAATATGACAATGTAAAATTAATGATTGTGGGAAGCAGGTGGTATAACCTGATTGCCAGAGATTCGTATTTTGATGTGTTACAAAAAGAAGCGTTAGAATGTAAAGATGATATTATATTTACCGGTTATCTGTATGCAGAGGCTATGCCTTCCATATATGCGCTGGCAGAAGTGATGGTAATTCCTTCGATTCTGGAAGAGGCTTTTCCGCTGGTGGCGCTGGAAGCAATGGCGATGAAAAAAGCCATTGTTGCTACAAATTCCGGAGGTGTTGTGGAATCTCTGATTGCAGATAAGGTCGCACTCATTGTAGATAAATCTACTGATGTAGTGGAAGGACTTTATGAAGCAATGGAAAAATTATATCTGAATCAAGAACTTCGGGAGAGGCTGAAAGAAAATGCCTACAGGGAAGTTCACACGAATCCTTGTTATGATATTGATTTATATTATGATAATTTTAGAAAGTTATTAGACCAATATGTCAAATAAAGGAAGCGGTATGAGAGAGGATTTGGTAAGTATCATTATTCCTGCATATAATGCAGAAAAATATCTTGACAGATGCCTGCAGAGTCTGATGACGCAGACTTATCAGAAGATGGAAATACTGGTTGTAGATGACGGCTCTACCGATAGGACGCGGGATATTGTTTTAAAATATGCGAAGGAAGATGTTCGGGTAAAATATATTTTTCAGAAGAATTGCGGGGTATCTGCGGCAAGAAATTTTGGAATGAAAAAAGCGCAGGGAAAATACATTATATTTTCTGATGCAGATGATTATGCAGAGCCTGTTCTCGTGCAGAGAGAAATAGAACAGATGGAATCTTGTGACGGTGCTTTTTTTGAATATATTTATGAAGCTTCTGATGGAGCGAAACAGAAAAGTGAAAAAGTTATCGAATATGGAATTTATAAAGGGGAGCGACTGCTTGAGATTATCTCAAATATGTGTGGAGGAGGAAAATATTATTCTTCTATCTGGAGAGCAGTATATTGTCGGGAACTGATTCAAAAAAATCAACTGAAATTCAGAAATATAAAATTTGCGGAAGATATGTTGTTTAATATAGAATATATTCTCTGCAGTACATCTGTCTATATCAGTCCACAGGCATATTATCATTATTGTGAGCAGGAACAGTCAGCCCTGAAGAAAATTCAGTATGATATTCGTTATACAATTGATGAGATACGGGAAGAGAATAAATTATTTTTGAAGTATCCGAACAGGGGATTGGAAAAAGTATATGCAGGTCAGATAGATATAAGCTGTAGAAGACTTTTGGATATTACCCTGAAATATCGAACGTTCCGGAAAGCAGCGGTACAGTTGCAGCTGATAGAAAATGCGGAAAATATATTTCCCGAAAATAAAACAATAAATTATCTGACAAAAAAACAATATTTCAGACTGTATGTTTTTTTATGGAAAGATAAAATAAGAAGAAAGTTATTTTCATAATGCGCAAATTATCGCATCCCTGCAAAGGAAAAATAGTGATGTTGTGAAATAAGAAAAATTTCAGGGAGATCCTGTCTGCGGGGCAGGTCTTCCCGGAATTTTTTGCAAAATATGGTTGACGCCTCTTTTGATTCATGTTATAGTTATAGAGCAAAAGAGGGGTCTTTTTTTTTTGCTTGTTTGAAGACCTATTCAGATAGAAAAATGCGGAGGTGAAACTCATGAGAACAAGAATCACATTAGAATGTACAGAATGTAAGCAGAGAAATTACAATACAACGAAAGATAAGAAGACGCATCCGGACCGGGTAGAGACAAAGAAGTATTGTAAATTCTGTCAGAAACATACATTGCATAAGGAAACAAAATAGTCTAAATCGATGGAGGGTAAAAAAATGGCAGAAACAAAAACGAAACAGGGCTTTAAAAGCTGGTGGAAAGGCTTAAAAGGCGAATTTTCAAAAATCATCTGGCCAACAAAAGCATCTATTATCCGACAGACGGTTGTTGTTGTAATCATCACAGTTATTATGGGAATTCTTATTGGTTTGATTGACCAGCTGATTCAATTTGGTCTTGATAATATTATTGGATAATAAGAATGATATAAGAGGTGATGAAATGTCAGAAGCAAATTGGTACGTTGTTCACACCTATTCGGGTTATGAGAACAAGGTAAAGACTAACATTGAACAATCGATTGAAAACAGAAAATTACAGAATCAGATATTAGAAGTTTCAGTTCCTACACAGGAAGTGGTCGAATTAAAAAATGGCGTGCGCAAAGTTTCCGAGAAAAAACTTTTTCCGGGCTATGTACTGATTAATATGGTTATGAATGACGATACCTGGTATGTTGTGAGAAACACGAGAGGCGTTACAGGGTTTGTAGGACCGGGATCTAAACCGGTACCGCTGACTGCAGAAGAGATGTTTACATTGGGAATCCGAAGCGAAAAAGTCAGCATCGACTTTGCTGAGGGTGATACTGTAGCAGTCATTGGCGGCGTCTGGGCAGGTACGGCAGGACAGATCAAGCGTATTGATGAAGGACGTCAGACCGTTACGATTAATGTTGATATGTTTGGCAGAGAAACTCCCGTTGAATTAAATTTTAATGAGGTTAAGAAAATGAATTAAGACCATAAGGTTTTAAGATATGTTATTTATCTTAGGATAGATGACTTGTAAGATGTTCTGGCGAGTGCATTTTGCCTGAAGGCTGCACGAAGACAGAACAGTGGGAGGGGTTCCCGATAATACCACAATTTTTAGGAGGTGCCGAAAGATGGCAAAAAAAGTAGAAGGTTACATTAAATTGCAAATCGAAGCTGGCAAAGCAACACCAGCTCCACCTGTTGGTCCAGCACTTGGACAGTGGGGACTTAACATCGTTCAGTTCACAAAGGACTTCAACGCAAGAACAGCAGATCAGCCGGGTATGATTATTCCGGTTGTCATTACTGTTTATCAGGATAAGAGTTTTAGTTTTATTACCAAAACTCCACCGGCAGCCGTTCTGTTAAAGAAGGCCTGCAAGATTCAGAAAGGTGCAGGAAATTCTTTGAAAGAAACTGTTGCTACAATTTCCAAAGCTGATTTACAGCAGATTGCAGAGACAAAAATGAAGGATTTGAACGCATCTAGTCTGGAATCTGCCATAAGTATGATTGCAGGTACTGCAAGAAGTATGGGAATTAAAGTTGAAGACTAATTGGCAGGAGTGATTACTCCGTGTGGCAGTGATATCAAAAACGGCTACATCAAATAATGAATTGAAAGAACGTGGGAGGTATATCCGTTTGTACCACGAGGAGGTTTAAATGAAAAGAGGAAAGAAATATACAGAGGCAGCAAAAAATATTGACAGAGCTGTACAGTATGACACAGAAGAAGCAATTTCTTTAGTAAAGAAATCAGCAGTTGCAAAATTTGATGAAACAATAGAATGTCACATCAGAACAGGTTGTGACGGACGTCATGCAGACCAGCAGATTCGTGGCGCCGTTGTATTACCAAACGGTACAGGTAAGACAGTCAGAGTTTTAGTTTTTGCAAAAGGTGCAAAGGCAGATGAGGCTCAGGCAGCAGGCGCAGATTTTGTTGGCGGAGAAGAATTGATTCCAAAGATTCAGAATGACGGTTGGTTTGAATTTGACGTAGTAGTAGCTACACCGGATATGATGGGCGTTGTCGGAAGACTTGGCCGTGTCCTTGGACCAAAAGGCTTAATGCCAAATCCAAAAGCAGGAACAGTTACAATGGACGTAACAAAAGCTGTAGAAGATATCAAGGCAGGTAAGATTGAGTACAGACTTGATAAGGCTAATATTGTTCACGTTCCTGTAGGAAAGGCTTCCTTTACAGAAACTCAGTTGACAGAAAACTTCAATGCACTGATGGACGCAATTTTAAAAGCAAAACCATCAGCTGTAAAAGGTGCTTATTTAAAGACAATTACTCTTACATCCACGATGGGACCGGGAGTAAAAGTCAACGTATCCAAGATTGTAAATGCTTAAATAAAACGTTATAAAATGTGAATGTAAAACTCCCCAATTGATTCTTTGGAATATTGGGGAGTTTTTGTATAGAAAAGAATGTCTGCAGAAATAGGGAGGGTGTCAGAAATACCAGCAACTTTTCGAGAAAATCTCATAACTATTTGCAGATGGCGGAGCATTGCAGCAGATTTTGAACAGTATCGTGCGGTTCATATATATTTTCGGCTCGCTGTCTTTAAGCGCAAGAAAGCAGATGAGTACCTTAGAACTTTTTGAATTGAAAGATGAAATGTATCAGGGAAAACTTCCGATAGAAAAGCGCAGCGACGATGCTTATGAGATTGAATTTGAACATGTATCCTTCCGATATCCGGGAGAAAAAGAGTATGCGTTGAAAGATTTGTCCATCAAATTCCGTATCGGTGAGAAAATGGCGATTGTCGGACGAAACGGCTCCGGAAAAACGACGATGATTAAACTGCTGTGCAGACTTTATGAGCCGACCGAGGGGAGGATTCTGCTCAACGGCGTGGATATCCGAAAATTTCAGGAACAGGAATACCGCAGACTGTTTTCTGTGGTCTTTCAGGATTTCAAACTCTTTGATTTGGAACTGGGAGAAAATGTGGCAGGCTCTGAACATTATGACAGAAAAAAGGTGGGAGATTGTCTGAAAAAAGCAGGATATTCCTTAAATCAGAAAAAAATGGCAAAAGGGCTGGATACCTATCTATATAAAGGCTATGATGAAAGCGGTGTGGAAATCTCAGGCGGGGAAGCGCAGAAAATCGCCATTGCAAGAGCGCTG
>CANRIV010000017.1 GCA_947630805.1 uncultured Lachnospiraceae bacterium | reverse complement strand
TTCGGGCTGCGACACTCTTTTTCTTTCCTTCGCAAAGCCGTAACTCAAAAACTTCGTTTTTTTCGTTTCGGGCTGCGACACTCTTTTTCTTTCCTTCGCAAAGCCGTAACTCAAAAACTTCGTTTTTTTCGTTTCGGGCTGCGACACTCTTTTTCTTTCCTTCGCAAAGCCGTAACTCAAAAACTTCGTTTTTTTCGTTTCGGGCTGCGACACTCTTTTTCTTTCCTTCGCAAAGCCGTAACTCAAAAACTTCGTTTTTTTCGTTTCGGGCTGCGCCCTATATACCATAAAAAGACAGCCTCTATCTGTAAAAACTTTTACAACAGAGGCTGTCTTTTTATGGTATGCACGGCTTTGCTTACGAAAAGTATCGTACGCCGGACTCGAATACTTTTAGATCTTGTTCGCCATATATATTCATGGCAACAGAATTACCTTTTCTTTCAATGTGAGCCATTTTACCAAAGCATCTTCCGTCCGGACTGGTAATACCTTCTATGGCATAGTAAGAGCCATTGACATTCCATTCTTCATCCATTGTAGGCTGTCCCTCTTGATTTACATATTGGGTGGCAACTTGACCATTGGCGAATAGCGCTTCAATACATTCTTTTGGAGCAACAAATCTTCCCTCTCCATGAGATGCCGGATTTACATAAATTCCATTCAACTGTGCTTCCTGCAGCCAAGGGGATTTGTTGGATACTACTTTTGTATATACCATCTTTGATACATGCCGGTTTATCGTATTGTAAGTCAGGGTTGGTGACTGCTCATTCTGCCCTGTTATCTTTCCTTTTGGCACAAGTCCCAGTTTGATTAATGCCTGGAATCCGTTACAGATACCAAGAGCAAGACCATCTCTCTCATTTAAGAGCTTATGGACAGCCTCTTGAATTTTTGCATTCCGAAAAGCTGTAGCAAAAAATTTTGCAGATCCATCCGGCTCGTCACCTGCACTAAATCCACCCGGAAACATAATAATCTGTGATTGGGCAATACTATTTTCAAAAATTTTAACGGAATCCCGTATATCCTCCGGAGTCAGATTTTTGAATACCTTGGTAACCACGTTTGCTCCTGCCTGCTCAAACGCTTTTGCTGTATCGTACTCGCAGTTTGTTCCCGGAAATACCGGAATAAATACGGTAGGCTTCGCTACTTTATTCTTGCATATATAAATGCTTCCCTTATCATAAACCGGAGTATCAATCAAAGAAGTGTCCTTGTGGCTTCTGGTTGGAAATATTTTTTCTAATGGTTTTTCCCATACACTGACAGCTTCTTCCATCGGAATTACATCATATCCATATTCAAATGTACTTCTGTCATTTGTCTCACCAATCAAAACATAACTTGCCGAAATTTCATCCAGCCTGTCCACAGGAATCTCAGCAACAATATCACCAAAAGCGGGTGAAAACAATTCAGATCCCGGAATCCTTCCGCTAATACTTACACCAATGTTATTACCAAAGGCCATTTTGCTAATTGCCGGAATAACGCCCTTTCCATCTAAGGCATATGCAGAAATAATGATTCCTTTTTGTATCATATCATGAATCTGGTCATAAAGTTTCATGACGTCATCATATATCGGTTTATCATACTCATCTTTACTGATTTCAAATCTGACGATTTTATTTCCCGGCGCTTTTAATTCAGGAGTAATGATATCTTTTTCTTTTGCTACATCTACAGCAAAAGAAACGAGTGTCGGCGGTACATCAATGTCGTTAAAAGTACCAGACATACTGTCTTTTCCTCCAATGGATGGAAGTGAGAATCCCATCTGAGCATCATAGGAGCCCAGAAGTGCTGCAAATGGCTGGCTCCAACGGCGTGGATCCTCTGTCATTCTTCTGAAATACTCCTGGAAAGTCATACGGATTTTTTTATAATCACCACCGCTTGCAACAATTTTTGCAATAGAATCTACTACAGCATATATTGCTCCGTGATATGGACTCCAACTTGACAGATATGGATCAAATCCATAGCTCATCATAGTTACTGTATCACATTTTCCTTTTAGCACAGGAAGCTTTGCTACCATAGTCTGTGTTTCTGTTTTCTGGTATTTCCCACCATGCGGCATGAATACAGAACCTGCACCGATGGAGCCGTCAAACTTTTCCACCAGTCCCTTCTGAGAACATACATTTAAGTCTGCAAGAGTTTCCAGCCATTTCTCTTTTACATGCTCTGTCGTCGTCTTGCGGAAGAAATTATGATTTTCATCCGGCATATCAACTTCAACCGTCGTCTCCTGATGCGCGCCGTTTGTATCAAGAAACGCCCTGGAAATATTTACAATTTCTTTTCCTCTCCACTCAAGTACAAGTCTTGGCTCTTTTGTCACGTAAGCTACGACTGTAGCTTCCAGATTTTCTTCGCTGGCATATTGTAAAAACTGTTCTACATCATCTTTATCCACAACTACTGCCATTCTTTCCTGCGACTCGGAAATTGCTATTTCCGTACCGTCCAGTCCGGCATATTTTTTAGGAACTTTATCTAAATATATATGAAGTCCGTCGGCTAGTTCCCCGATGGCAACAGACACCCCGCCTGCACCAAAATCATTACATTTCTTGATAATATGACTAACTTCTTCTCTCCGGAATAATCTTTGCAGTTTACGCTCTGTTGGCGCATTACCTTTTTGAACTTCTGCTCCGCAGGTTTCGATGGATTCTTCTGTATGAATTTTGGATGATCCGGTAGCTCCGCCACATCCGTCTCGACCTGTTCTTCCTCCCAAAAGTACAATAATATCTCCCGGATCAGAGGTGAGCCGCTGAACAGCACGTCTTGGTGCAGCTCCCATCACGGCACCAATCTCCATTCGTTTTGCTACATAATCAGGATGATAAATTTCTTTTACCAGACCCGTAGCAAGTCCAATCTGATTACCGTAGGAGCTATATCCGTCTGCTGCGCCCTGTACCAGTTTCTTCTGCGGAAGTTTCCCATGAAGCGTCTCTTTTATGGATTTCGTAGGATCTGCCGCCCCGGTCACTCTCATCGCCTGATATACATAAGTACGTCCTGACAGAGGGTCTCGGATTGCTCCTCCCAGACAAGTTGCAGCTCCACCGAAAGGCTCTATCTCTGTCGGATGGTTATGTGTCTCATTTTTGAAATTTACAAGCCACTCTTCGGTCTGTCCATCTACTTCTACCGGAACAACGATACTGCAGGCGTTGATTTCATCTGACTTTTCCTGATCCTCAAGTTTTCCTTCTTTTTTTAATTTGCGCATAGCAATCAAAGCCAAGTCCATCAGACAGACAAATTTATCTTTTCTTTCCCCGAAAACATCCTTTCTTGTCTCGAGATAACTTTCATATGTTTTTTGAATCGGCTCATGATAAAAACCTTCATCAAATTTTATATCTGTCAGTTCTGTATTAAAAGTTGTATGACGACAGTGATCTGACCAATATGTATCTAACACTCTGATTTCTGTCATAGAAGGATCTCTGTCTTCCTCCTGCTTAAAATATTTCTGAATATGCAGAAAATCTTTAAAAGTCATAGCAAGTCCAAGAGAGTCGTAAAGTTCTCTGAGCGGAACTTCTTCCATATCCTTAAAACCATCAAAAATAATAACATCCGCCGGCTCTTCAAACTCCGTGACAAGGGTCTCCGGTTTTTCCAGTCCGGTCTCTCTGGAATCGACAGGATTGATACAATAATCTTTTATCTGTTCAAACTGCTCCTCCGTAATATGTCCTTCCAACACATAGGTAGTCGCCGTCCTGATAACAGGCTCCTCATCTTCTTTCAAGAATTTAACACACTGCACTGCTGAATCTGCTCTCTGGTCGAATTGACCCGGAAGATACTCCACGCTGAAAACTTTTGCGTTTTCCGCATCATAAGGAAGTGTTTCCTCATATACATTATCCACCGGTGGCTCAGAAAATACAGATGTCAATGCTTTCTGATAAGTCTCCTCTGAAAGATTTTCCACATCATATCGTACAAATACGCGAATATTCTGCAGATTTTCAATTTCCAGATAGTTTTTAATATCCTCTGTCAATTCCTTTGCTGTCACAGCATACGGCTGTTTTTTTTCTACATAAACTCTCTTAACTTTACTCATGAGTTCCTCCTGAAAGTTTTTTGTGTCACGATTCTAAACAAATGGGATTTTCCTGTTTTATTTACAGGTCTTTCCCCTATCACTTTTATACAAAAAATAGTATAACATAAAAACTTCAAAGGGTGAAGAGCCTACGCAGATTTATAATGATACAATTATGTTTCTTTCTTTTCTAATCATGGGCTTCATAAAACTCTGTCATATTCTTCCGATACCATTGTGGAAGATTCGTCTGCTGACATTTTAGGTTGTTCCTCTCTGGAATTGCTATTGCATGAAAAAAGACTTTCCAGAGTTCTCTATATTCATCACTTACCTGAAAATCTTTTATCATTTTTTCCATATCTTGTCCCTGAATTATCACACAATCCATCCCATGCTTATGAACTGACGCCTTCTTTCTCTTGATATCGTATATAATCCAGTCTTCTTCCGGAAATCTTTCCGCAAAATGTTGGGAAACAAATGAAATCACGTCACATTTTGGTTCAATCTTACTGTACAGTATGCCACCTTTCAGTTCCTCAAATCGTAAAAATTCTTTAAAAAAGTGCGATTCATTTGATACCTTTCTGCTCAACTCCATTAATTTCATAACATACGGATTACTTAACATTTTTGTAACTCTTGCTCCTACAGGATATGCAAGTCTTAAAAAACCAAACACAGCGTCCGCCCGACCTTTATCAAAGTGCATACAGGCTCTGTAAACCATGACAAATGCCTCTATCGATATTTTTACTTTTATGGATTCTGCCACTTTGACCGCTTTATCTATATCCGTGCGAACGGAAACAAATTCCGAAAAAAATGTAACTGCATATTCTTTTCCCGGATGTATACTCACTTCATAGCCTTTATTCATAAAAACCCATCCATCATACACAGCCGTCATTATTCCATCAAAACTTTCTTCACAGATTAAAGTAATATTCATTATTTATTTACCTCCAAATCCATAAATGTCATCTGGCGATATGTCGTATCCTGCTCTATAATAAAAGTTTTCTTTCTATCATCCGCTGCCAGCGCCCGGGCAATATAATTTTGTTCCATTCTAAGCGGAAACAGACTTTTTCCATTACAGGTAATAAAGTATGCAGCTCTTTTCAATACAACTCCCATTTTTTTTAGTGCATCAAAATCTAAAATTCCATAACGCCTGGCAGACACAATTCTTTTGGCTGACCTCACACCCAGTCCCGGAACACGAAGCAGCGTATAATAATCTGCGCGCATCACTTCTATAGGAAACCGCTCCAGGTGATTCACTGCCCAGTCACATTTCGGATCCAACACCACATTAAAATTAGGATGTTTCTCATTCAACAGTTCTTTTACCTGAAACCCATAATATCTGAGAAGCCAGTCTGCCTGATAAAGCCTGTGTTCCCGTAAGCGCGGGTTAGGTCCGACCGGTGCAGGGGCATCAATATTGTGATTTACATTGACAAAAGCGGAATAAAACACTCTTTTCATCTTATATTCTTTATACATATACTCCGTAACAGTCATTAATTGGTAATCTGTCTCCGGTGTGGCTCCGATAATCATCTGCGTACTCTGTCCTGCCGGCACAAATTTTGATTTCGCCTGTCTGCCGCTTTTTGCCACAAGATGATATCCATCATCGGATGATGCAATCAGATTTCCCGTTCCCATCTGAATCTGGCGCATAGGTGCAAGAATATTTTTATGGGTTTTGTTGGGAGCCAGATGTCTCAGACTTTCTTTGGTAGGAAGTTCCAGATTTGTGCTCATCCGATCTGCCAGAAACCCTACTTTCTCTATTAGCGCAGGAGAAGTCCCGGGAATAACTTTTACATGAATATATCCATAAAAATGATATTTATTTCTGAGCTGAAATAATGTTTCATAAATCAAATTCATCGTATAATCCGGGCTTTTTAAAATCCCTGAACTTAAAAATAATCCTTCGATATAATTTCGTCTGTAAAATTCTATGGTCAGTCTGCATATTTCATCCGGCGTAAAGGATGCCCGGGATACATCATTGGACTTGCGGTTAATACAATATTTACAGTCATAAATACATTCATTGGTGTATAAAATTTTAAGCAGAGAAATACATCTTCCATCAGATGAAAAACTGTGACATATGCCACACGCGTGAGTATCTCCAATGCCTTTTCCTCCATTTCCACGGTCTACTCCGCTGCTGGTACAAGCCACATCATATTTCGCCGCATCTGTTAAAATTTTCAATTTTTCTGATATGGACATGTTTTTCTGAATCTGCATTTCATTTTGTACCTTTCTCGAAAATCGAACATTTGTTCTTTTTTTATTATAAGAAAAAAAGAACACCACGTCAAGGGATGAAAAAAATAATTTATTTGTAAATATTTCCAATAAAAACCTTATTTTGTGATAAACTATAGAATATGAAACGCATCAAGCGTTTCATATTCGTATTTAACCAGCTCCGATAGGAGCGTGCTTTGCGAAGCAAAGTTTTGAAACGGGTATCCTTTACCGTTTCAAAAGTTGCAAAATATGAAACGCATCAAGCGTTTCATATTCGTATTTAACTAGCTCCGATAGGAGCGTGCTTTGCGAAGCAAAGTTTTGAAACGGGTATCCTTTACCGTTTCAAAAGTTGCAAAATATGAAACGCATCAAGCGTTTCATATTCGTATTTAACTAGCTCCGATAGGAGCGTGCTTTGCGAAGCAAAGTTTTGAAACGGGTATCCTTTACCGTTTCAAAAGTTGCATAGATTAAAAATTTTGTGATTATATGGAGGTCTTTTTTATGCCGGCATTGTATGCACACAATAAATATGGAAAATTGGTTATAGCAAAATTACCACAAGATCAAAAAGACATCATCAGAAAATATACACGCCCTTTCCGAATAGGTCTGCAGGGTCCGGATTTTTTATTTTTTTATCGGTGTTTTTCTAAAAATAAAATAAATCAAACAGGCGTCCGGATTCATCATTCTGATACTTATTCTTTTATGGAACACGCCGTAGATATTATTCAGAGATATGGAAAAAACAGCCCAGAATACAGTTATATTTTAGGATTCATCTGTCATTTTGCACTGGATAATGCCTGTCACCCCTACGTCAATCGGTTTATGCAGTCTACGGGATGCGGCCATGTAGAATTAGAAGGGGATTTAGAACATCTGATGCTTTCCATTGATGGTTATGCGCCTGAATATTATCCTATGTACCAGTTGATTCCGGTAGATTATGATACAGCAGACACCATCGCTTTGTTTTATGAAAATTTAAATCCCAACATAGTTTTTACTGCTCTGCGGTATATGAGAAAAATGAAAAAACTTTTCTGCGCTCCTGGAATATTTAAAAGGAGCTTCATTGATTTATGTATGCGCGCAACCTTCCATTACCAAAGATTAAAAGGCCATGTTATCACTCCACACCCAAATAAAAAAGCCAGAAAAAGCAGTCTGTTTTTATATAGAAAGCTGAAATTATCCGTTCCGCAAGCAATTTATCTGATTCACAATTTTGATAACGCAGTGTCAGGGCAGGCGCAGCTTTCTCATAAATTTCATAAAGATTTCAACGGAAATCAGTTTTAAGAAAAGCGTAGAATGTAAGACAATCTTTTCCTTTTTCAAAAAAAAGAGTTTTCAAATTTCTAAAGTATTTTATCTTTTGGATTATTTTTTAATATCCGATAATATATTTTTAGAAATTCAAAAACTCTTTTTCTATTTTATTTCATTTCTGCCCGTAAATATTGTTACATCAATTTCCAATATTATTTAATTTTTACTTTTTTTACTTTACTCCATTTTGCAGAATAAACTTTTGTCTTTCCATTTAATTTATATGCTTTCACTCTGAAATAATATTTTTTCTTCGACTTCAGTTTTTTTATTGTCAGTGTTCTTTTGGTTGTATTTTTCGTCTTTGTGTATTTTTTCTTAAAACTTTTTTTCGTCGAATACTGCATCTGATATCCTTTTGCTCCGGATACCTTGTTTAATTTAATTTTGACTTTTTTCTTTCCTGCTTTCAGAGATTTGATCGAAGCTTTCTTTGGCGCTTTCACTACCGGATTTGAAGACAGAAGCTTTACATTCTGGGCGTTATAGCTTCGATTTCTGACAGCTCCGTACCAAAAATTAAGATCCACATCTCCCTGAATTCCCGGTACAGTTCCTGTGGAGGTACATTGCCACATCTGATAAACTCCCTTATAGGTAACTCCTACATCATTATACTGTGCTACCCATTTATACCAGGCAAGGTTATTGGCTATGCTGGCATCAATATAATTATTCCACCAATAAGTATTGGCGTATATCCCACATTCATATCCTGCATTATGTATTTCATTCACAAATGTGTTAATAATCTTTGTCAGCTGACTTTTGGAAATCGTCGTCCGCACTTCTTCCTCTTCCACATCCAAATAGATTGGAAAGTTAAGTCTATGTCCGGCTATAAGCCGCAGAACATGTGCTGCTTCACTTTTTGCCTGTGCTGTTGTCGTTGCGTAAGAATATATGTATACGCCGTAAGGAATATTATTGTCTTCACATCCCTTTACGTTCTGAAACCAATATTTATCATCCTGCGTTGTATCATTATCTCCATATCCGCATCGGATAATTGCATAATCCACATCAGACGCTGCGACTTTTGCCCAATCTATCGCTTTATTGTGATGGCTCACATCAATCCCCTTCATAGTGGCTCCCGACATGACCTGCCCTGCTCCATTCACAAACTGTCCCTGTTTATTTTTGGACCATGGAGCCGTTGTTTCCAGAGGCGTAGGCTCCTCAGTAATAATCTCTTTGGTGGTAATGGTTTCGGCCTGAACTGTGGTAGTACCTGTCCCGGTCTGAAGCATCTCATCCGCCGGGGTATACGCTGTATTCATGGGTATCATAAACGTCACGGCTACTGCCGTGATAAGAACTTTACTGATAAACTTTTTCATCTGCATCCCTCTCTTTTGCATTTGATTGGTTGTACATATATATTAACATATCTAATATATCTGCTGCTACCCCCTCCTTTGATTTTTTCGGTAATTCTTTGTGCCAATTTCTGGAAATCAGCGTTACAACATTCGTATCCGTTCCAAAGCCGGCTCCTTCTACTTTCAAATTATTGGCACAAATTAAATCCAGATTTTTCTTCTCCAATTTTGCTATAGAATTTTCTATTAAATTTTCGGTTTCCATGGAAAATCCACACAAAATCTGATTTTTCTTTCTTGCCGACATTGTGGCAAGAATATCTTTTGTAGATTCCAGTATTATAGAAGTCTGTCCATCTTTTTTCTTGATTTTTTCCGATGCTTCTTCTTTTGGTTTATAATCTGCCACGGCAGCACTCATGATAACAATCTGGTTGGAGTCAAATTCCTCATCTACCGCATCAAACATTTCTCCGGCGCTTTCTACTTCTATTATTCTTACAAAATCTGGTTTTTTTATCTGAGTCTTTCCTGTAACCAACGTCACATCAGCACCGCGCAGCATAGCAATTTTTGCCAGTGCATATCCCATTTTTCCTGTAGAATAATTCGTGATAAATCTAACCGGATCTATTCGTTCTCTGGTCGCTCCCGCCGTAACAAGAACTTTTTTCCCTGCCAAATCTTTTTTCATCGCAATTTCTTTCAGAATATAAGATAACAACACCTCCGGCTCCGGCATTTTTCCGGTACCCGTATCTCCACAGGCAAGATATCCTGTCGCTGGGGTTATAATTTCATATCCATATTCCTTTAGTTTTTCAATGTTATTCTGCACAATCGGATTTTCATACATATTCGTATTCATTGCCGGAGATATCATCTTATGGCACTTTGCAGCCATAATTGTTGTCGTCAGCATATCATCTCCGATTCCTCCTGCTATCTTCCCTATAACATTGGCACTGGCAGGCGCCACAACAAATATATCTGCTTTTTTTGCCAGAGAGACATGTTCTACATGAAATTCAAAATTTCTGTCAAATGTATCCACCAGGCACTTATTTCCTGTCAGTGTTTCAAATGTGATAGGATGAATAAAATTGCAGGCATTTTTTGTCATAATGACATGTACATCTGCCCCTTTTTTTACAAGCATACTGGCAAGGTTTGCTATTTTATAGGCGGCAATACTTCCACTTACGCCAAGAACTACCGTCTTGCCTTTCAAAATTTTATCTTCCATCGCTTATTTTTCCTTCATTTCATCAAAGAGTTTTCCGTGCTTTTCATAATTTGTCTGTCTCGTTATTTTATTATTGTCATCCACAAAAACGACTTTTGGTCTGCTTGTTTCTGCTTCTTCTTGTGTCATCCAGGCGTAACTCATAATAATAATTTTATCTTTTAAATTTACCATATGGGCCGCCGCTCCGTTCAGACAAATCATTCCGGAATTTCTCTCTCCTGCAATCACATAAGTCTCAAACCTGTTTCCATTATCTATATCAGCAATCTGTACTTTCTCATATTCCCGGATATCTGCGGCTTCCATTAAAGCTTCATCAATAGTAATACTTCCCACATAATCAAGCTCTGACTGCATTACCGTTGCTCGATGAATTTTACTTTTTAACATATTAATCTGCATTGCTTCCTCTCCCTTGCGCCAAATCTGTTATTTACTGCTTATTTAACTTAAAATTGTGTTATCTATCAGTCTGGTCTTCCCAATATAAACTGCCATAGCTATAAGCATTGGGGCCTTAATTTCTTTTTGCTGCTGCATTGTGATTCCATTGACTGCCTTTACATAGTCTATTTTGGCCAGAGGCTCTTTTGCGATATTTTCCTTCATTTTTTCTATCAGAACATCCGCGTCCTTCTCTCCCTGTGCAATCATCTGATTTGCAAGCTGAATCGTCTGGCTTAATATCAACGCCGCTTTCCTTTCTTCCACGGACAGATAAGTATTGCGGGAACTTTTTGCAAGTCCATCTTTTTCCCGGACAATCGGACATCCTACAATCTCTATATCCATATTTAAATCCTGCACCATATGCCGGATAATTGCAAGCTGTTGCGCATCCTTTTCACCGAAGTAAGCTCTGTCCGGCTGCACAATGTTAAACAATTTATTTACAACAGTGCACACTCCCCGAAAATGTACCGGTCTGCTCAATCCACACAGTTCCTCTGTCAATACAGACATATCCACATAAGAACTGAAATCATCATGATACATTTCAGAAGCTTCCGGATGAAAAATCAAATCTGTTCCAAGACTTTCACAATATCTGCTGTCTTTTTCCAAATCTCTTGGGTAACTCTCCAAATCTTCCGTAGGACCGAACTGCATAGGATTTACAAAAATACTTACGACTACTCTATCATTCTGTTCTCTTGCCTTGGAAATAAGACTTCCATGCCCTTCATGCAGATAACCCATAGTAGGCACAAATCCCACACTGTCTCCATTTTTCTTCCACTGTTTTACATATTCTCTTACTTCTCTAATGGTCTTAACTACTTTCAACTTATCTCTCCTTTTCTAATGACGGACTGCCGGTTGATATGCGGCAGATATAGCCTGTTTTCTATATTTTTAGAAATATAACCGTTCTATCACATCATCCGCTATTTGGTAAGAATGTGCTTCATCCGGAAATGTACCTTCCTGAATTTCTCTTTTATAGTTTTGGAATGCCTCTTTCATAATTTCCCCTACGTTTGCAAAATTCTTAACAAATTTTGGAATATAATCAGTAAACATTCCAAGCATATCCTGATATACCAACACCTGACCGTCACATTGATTTCCTGCTCCAATACCGATTGTCGGAATATCCAGCATTTGCGTAATCTTTCCTGCTAATGCAGCCGGCACACACTCCAGCACCAGCATAGAGGCGCCTGCTTCCTGTACCGCCTTTGCATCATCAATTAACTGCTGGGCATCTTTTTCTGTTTTTCCCTGAACTTTGTATCCGCCAAAAGCATTAATGGACTGTGGGGTCAAACCTAAATGCGCGCATACCGGAATCGAAGCTTTGACAATCGCTTCAATCTGTGGGCACATATTCTTTCCTCCCTCCAGTTTAACCATATTGGCATGCCCCTCTTTCATCAGTCTTCCTGCATTTAACACTGCATCATAAACAGAAGACTGATATGACATAAACGGCATATCACATACCACCATTGTATTTTTTACGCCTCTGGACACTGCGGCACAGTGATGTATCATATCTTCCATCGTAACCTGTATGGTATCCGGATAACCAAGCATGGTATTTCCCAGCGAATCCCCCACCAGTACGGTATTCACTTCGGCTTCTTCCATCAGTTTTGCTGTCGAATAGTCATAACAGGTAAGCATAGATATCTTTTTTCCTTCCTGCTTCTGACGTAACAGTGTACTTACTGTATTTTTCATTTTAAAATCTCCTTTATTTTACTATAATCTCTATCTTTGTTTTTCTTCTGTGCAATTTCTAAAATCTGCTTCGACACAGCAATATATAATGATTTTTCATCCTCCCGCAGCACCGCAAGATGTTTTTTTACCGTCTCTGCATCGTTTCGCTCTACGGGACCGGTCAGAGATTTTATCACTCCATCTTTCAGAATATGCCCGACGTTTCCCTGTATAATAGGCGCAAGCGCCTCATGTGCTGATTTTTTATCAAAGCCACATTCCAGCAATAACTTTTCACTGAGCCCTATCAGTCCCACCACAAAATTACTGGCTATCGCGGCTGCGGCATGATATTTCACTTTATTTTCTTTAGAGACAACACAGACCGGATTGCCGAAACTTTCCAATAAAGATTTCATCTCGCCAATTTTCTCTGTTGCTCCTTCTATTGTAAAATAACTTTGAGAAAGCTCTTTGTAAGATTGATATTTGTCGCTGACTGCAAAGAGCGGGTGGATAGAAAAACCAAAACTCTCATATTTTGATATATCCGAAAAGACTTCCGAAGATAATGCGCCACTACAATGACACACTATTTTTCTACTAATATGACACTCCTTTAACTGCTCCCACAAAGATTTTATCTTCTCATCAGGAACGGTTAAAAATAAAACATCACTGTCCTGTACCAGTTGATTTATATTTTCATAATAATCTGACCCGGTAAATTCTGATGCCTCTATGGCATCCGCAATCCATTCGCTGTAATAGCCCGATAGTTTCTGACCATTATCTGCAAAATACTTTCCCAAAGAAAACCCAACTTTCCCTGCTCCTATAAATCCAAACTTCATGGGCATCCCTCCTCTCGTCGGGACAATGAGTCTCATTCTTTCAGGATATGAGCTGCGCTCCTTATTTGTCATATAGTGCATTTCTATCGGTATAGTTTTTTTCAAATACTATCCGAAGATAATTTAGCATACTTGCCGGTTTATTGCAACCCCACGACCGGATAGCAAAACATCGCGGCAATATCCCTTTCTTTCGCTTTTTGCGAGCAATCGTCTCAATAAAAACCAAGAGCCCGGATATATGCTTACGCATATCCGGGCTCTTGGTTTTTATTTTACGCCACCAGGCTCAAAGCCTTTGCGTCTATTTTGCTTTTGTTGTTTCTTCTGCTTTTTTACTAGCAGCTTCTGTTGTAGTTTCAGGAGCTGTTGTGGTTGGCTCTGTACCTTCTTTTTCTTCTACGTTATCTACAATGAATTTTGTAACTCTCTGATAGATAATCGCATATTCCACTTCATCCTTTCCGTATTGTGATTCCAATTCGTCTAAGGATACGGAATTCTGTTTTGCAAGGGATTCTGCCTCTGTCTTATAAGTATTGCTGTTTACATCAAGACCTTCTTTTTTTGCAATCGCTTTCACGATCATTCTCTCTTTCAATGAAGACTCAACCTGTTCTGTCAGCTGTTTATCCCAATCTTCATCGGAGAGGCTGCATGCTTCTTTGTATGTCTTCAAATCAGCTCCGTACTGTGCCTGCAGCTGCGCTTCAAACTGAGATTCATATTCGTCTTTTGCGCTTTCTTTTGCTTTCTTGTTATACTCCACAACTTCGCAGGAATCTACCAGCTTCTGCCATAATTTTGACATAATGTTGGATGTTCTCATCTGCTCTTTCAGATACTTCTCAAACTCTTTTACTGTCTTCAGACCAAATGCCTCAAAATTATCCTTTACAAACTTATCTGTAAGTTCCGGAACATTGGTCTCCTGAATTCCGTTGATTGTAAAAGTAAACCATACATCTTTTCCTGCAAGTTTTACTTCTTTTCCATTTACTTTCGTAGTATTTGTATAAGTCTTTGGAAATTTTAATTTTTCAGTAAATTTGTCACCTACTTTATGACCTTTTAAAGCTGCTGTAAAGCCTTCAATGTACTGTGAAGCGCCTCCGGTCACATTAATGTTCTGATCTTTTGCTGAGCCATTTTCAAATTCTACTTTTTTTCCGTCAACTTCAATTTTTCCTACATAATCCACATTGGCAGTGGAATCCTCTTTTACTGTTCCTTTCTTTACCAGAGAAGTCGTTGCTTTCTGCTGTAAAATGCTGTCTACCTGCTGATTGTAGTAGTCATCTGTCACTTCAACATCATCATGGTAAACAACCAATCCTTTATATTTCCCTAATTTGACCGTTCCCTCATCCAGCGTTGCATTGCCGCCATTAGAACTGTTACATCCAATTAATGCTATTGCCATTGATGCTGAGAGAACAACTGCTAAAATTTTTTTAACCATATCTTTTTCTCCTCTTCTTTTTATTGCGTTTTATTGGAAAAATCAGTCGTACATATAAAACACACATACAACTGATTTTATCATATTCATTTCATTATTTAAAGTCATATTTTACAATTTATCGGTTTTCATGAAAATATCCCTTTAAACATTGATGGTCGCTGACATTCCCAAAATTTCTTTGTTCTGTTCTAATATCGGATAAATTACATCAGCAAGGAATTCATCTACCTGTTCCGGTGCGCGTCCTACATATTTTGCCGGATCCATCGTTTTCTGCAGTTCTTCCGGTGACATATTGAAAGCTTCATCTTTTGAAATCAGTTCCAGCAGATTGTTATCCAATCCTTTTTCCTTCACATTTTTTCCTGCTTCCATAGACAGCTCACGAATTCTCTCATGAAGTTCCTGCCGGTCGCCTCCCGCTTTTACAGCATCCATCATAATATTTTCCGTAGCCATAAAAGGAAGTTCACTCATCAATCGTTTTTCAATTACTTTTTCATATACCACAAGTCCATCCACAACATTCAAATATAAATCAAGAATACCGTCAATGGCAAGAAACGCTTCCGGCACACTGAGCCTTTTATTTGCCGAATCATCCAATGTTCTCTCAAACCATTGTGTTGCGGATGTGATAGCAGGATTTAAGGCGGTTACGATAACATAATTGGCAAGGGATGCAATTCTCTCGCTGCGCATCGGATTTCTCTTGTATGCCATTGCAGACGACCCGATCTGGTTTTTCTCAAACGGCTCTTCAATTTCTTTCAAATGCTGCAGCAGGCGGATATCATTTGAAAATTTATGTGCGCTTGCCGCAATACCGGAAAGTACATTTAATACACGGGTATCCATTTTTCTGGAATACGTTTGCCCTGAGACAGGAAAACATTTTTCAAATCCCATCTTCTGTGCAATTTTTTTCTCAAGTAATTTTATTTTTTCGTGATCTCCCTCAAACAATTCCAGGAAACTTGCCTGTGTTCCGGTAGTGCCTTTGCTTCCGAGCAGCATCATGTGATCAAGAATATAATCCAGATCCTCAAGGTCTAATTTAAGTTCCATCAGCCAAAGGGTAGCTCTCTTTCCTACCGTTGTAGGCTGCGCCGGCTGAAAATGGGTAAAGGCCAGCGTCGGCTGGGATTTATACCGGTCGGCAAACTTTGCCAGTTCGTTCATCACATTAATTAATTTTGTGCGCACTAATTTCAGCGCTTCTGTCATCACAATAATGTCGGTATTATCTCCCACATAACAGGATGTTGCACCAAGATGGATAATTCCCTTAGCCTTTGGGCACTGTTCTCCGTACGCATAGACATGTGACATCACATCATGACGTACCAGTTTTTCTCTTTCCTTTGCCACATCATAGTTGATATTATCTGCGTTTGCTTTTAACTCATCTACCTGTTCCTGCGTAATATTCAGACCCAGCTCCATTTCCGACTCAGCAAGAGCTATCCACAGTTTTCTCCATGTTTTAAATTTCATATCCGGAGAAAAAATATACTGCATTTCTTTGCTGGCATATCTTTCGGATAATGGGCTCTGATATTTATCGTTCATAAAAACCTCCTTTTGTCATCTGTCCTATTAACATGATATCTTTTATGTACTATTTTTTGTATTTTCCACGGATATCCTCTTTTGGCGGATCCATTGGATATATTTCATTAAAACATCCTTTGCAGATAGCCTTACCGCCGGATATTTCAATCAGTCTGTCTATATTAAGGTAGGCAAGGGTATCGCACCCGATTATTTTACGGATGTCTTCCAATGTTCTATTGTAAGCAATCAGTTGCTCCCGGTTTGGGACATCCGTTCCAAAATAACATTCACTGATAAATGGTGGCGAACTGATTCTTACATGTACTTCCGTAGCTCCGGCATCTTTAAGCATCTGCACAATTCTATCACTGGTCGTACCCCGCACAATCGAATCATCAATCATAATAACTCTTTTTCCATTGACTGCCTCTTTTAAAACATTCAATTTAATCTGTACACTGGACTCTCTGCTTTTTTGCTGCGGTTTAATAAAAGTACGTCCTACATAACTGTTCTTTACAAAAGCTGTTCCGTATGGAATTCCCGATTGCATGGCATACCCCATGGCCGCAGCATTTCCTGATTCCGGAACGCCTACTACCACATCTGCATCTACCGGGCTGTCTATCGCCAGAAATTTTCCTGCCAAAATTCTGGAGTGATACACGCTCATGCCGTCAAAATAGCTGTCCGGCCTGGAAAAATAAATGTACTCAAAAATACATCTTGCCTGCTTATCCTCTGGCAGACACAGAGTCCGGTCCGACTGTATTCCATCTTTATCAATAATAACAACTTCTCCCGGCTCTACATCCCGTATGAATTCTGCTCCAATAGTATCCAAGGCACAGGTCTCAGATGCAAGGATATAAGCATTATCACGCTTTCCGATACAAAGTGGCTTAAATCCATAAGGGTCTCTGGCGCCAATCAGTTTTCTTGGGCTGGAAACCACAAGCGCATATGCACCTTTTATTTTTTCATAGCATTTTTCACTGCTTCCTGAGCAGTTTTCGCCTTAATTCTCTCCCTTGCGATATGATATGCTATCACTTCGGAATCGATTGTTGTCTGAAAGATGGCACCGGTATAAGCAAGTTCTTCCCTTAATTCATTCGCATTAATCAGGTTGCCATTATGCGCCAGCATCAACGTTCCTTTTACATAATTGAGTACCAGTGGCTGTGCATTGCTGGGAATACTGTCTCCTGCAGTAGAATAACGGCAATGCCCCACTCCGATATTTCCCTTTAATTTGGACAGATTTTCCTGGTTGAAAACTTCATTGACCAGTCCCATACCTTTTAAAAGATCCACTTTTCTTGGTCCAAATGTATCTGAAACGGCAATTCCACAGCTCTCCTGTCCACGATGCTGCAGTGCAAACAAGCCGTAATAGATTGTGGAAGAAACATCGTTTCCATCCAAATCATAAATGCCAAACACACCACACTCTTCATGAGGTTTGTCCGGCTCCCAAGTCAAATGTGCCTCCTTTTTCTGATTCATAATTTTCTCCTAAATTTACTTAACATATTATTCCGTCTGTTTTTTCCTATATCATTCTCCCATTCTCATGGGAAAAAGCAAAAGAAACGCATAAGCAGAACTGTTTATGCGTTGTCTTTTTTATTATGCAAGACCAAGTCTCTTGAACACTTCGTTGTATGCTTCCTCTACATTTCCCATATCCCTGCGGAAACGGTCTTTATCCAGCTTTTCATTGGTCTGGGCATCCCAGAGTCTGCAGGTATCTGGCGAAATCTCATCTGCGAGGATAATTGTTCCATCCGGAAGTCTTCCGTATTCTATCTTAAAGTCTATTAATTTAATCCCTGCATTTAAGAAATATTTTTTTAAAATTTCGTTAATCCTAAAAGTATAGTCAGTAATCACTTCAATTTCTTCTCTTGTGGCTGCACCGATGGCAATCGCAAAATAATCATTAATCATCGGGTCATGTAAATCATCATCTTTATAAGAAAATTCAAGGGTAGGCGCCAGAAGCGGTGTACCTTCTTCAATTCCCAGTTTTTTGGAAAAGCTTCCTGCTGCAACATTTCTTACAATGACTTCAAGCGGTACAATCTCTACCTGCTTTACCGCAGTCTCCCGGTCACTCAACTCTTCTACAAAATGTGTTGGAATCCCTTCTTTTTCAAGCATCTGAAAAACATGATTTGTCATTCTGTTATTGACAACACCTTTGCCCATAATACTGCCTTTTTTCGTTCCGTCAAAGGCTGTAGCATCATCCTTATAGTCTACAATGACAATACCTTCCACATCTGTTTTGTACACTTTTTTTGCTTTTCCTTCATAAAGTTGTTCTAATTTCTGCATGATGGCACCCTTCCTTTTTCATTTTTTCTGATTGTGACAGGCTAAAAGAAACCCTGTGTCGAGTTTCATTATAGAACTAAAGAAAGAGAAAATCAACTTTTGATTTTCTCTTTTGCATATTTGCTGAAATATTCTATTTTGTAGAAAAAACTTGTATAAAATTTAATCTGTTTTTGCAGAGGTCCATTTGCCAAAGGTTTTTCTCCCTTTCACTACCTTGTAAGGCCTTATTCTTGCATACAACGTTGTCCCTTTGTTCAATTTCATCTTTGCATGATAGTAGGTTTCACCTTTTCCTGCAAGTATTATATCCGTATTTTTCTGAAACTTTTTATTTGTGCTGATTTGAATCTGATATCCGCTTATATTTCGGATTTTTGCCCATCTCAGCTGCATTACTGTTTCCTCTTCCCCTTCACAAAATTTATAACCTTTTATAAATAAACACGTCTGGCTGTTTTTGATTCCTTTTTCAAAATCAATCAACAGTTTATCACCATTTTTATTATTTTCCCAATACCAGCCGCAAAATGCAAAACTACTGATATTTTTTGTTTTCCCCTGCACTGTAACCATTCTCTTATTGTTATAGGAACTAAAAGCATAATCTCCGATGCGCTTCACACTTGCAGGAATTGTTAATTTTTTCCATCGGATATATCCAAATGCCCACGCTTCTATTTCTTGGACGGAATCAGGAATTACGATTTCATTGTTTTCAAATCCTCCACTTTCCATGAAAGCTCCGACCTCAATTTTTTTTAGATTTTTTGGCAATTTAGAAAATACAATCTTTGTATTATAAAACGCATATGCTCCGATACTTGTTATGGTATCCGACAAATTTACTGTTTTTACATTTTCATATATTGCAGAACAGTCTGTAAATGCGTAAGAGCCAATTCGTCTGACACCGTATGGAACAGTCACTATTCTGTCTTTTCCCAGATACTTTAACAGTACACCATCCTTGGATATGCACATTTCATCTGCAATCTTAATCTGGTCCGGTAATTGTTCTGCCAGTTTATTTGCATCCAGAGCAGAAAAATAATGTAAAATTTCTGAGTAATCTTCCCCTTTTAATTTTTTTGTTCTTAAAATTGGTGTCATAGAAGAATAATCTTCTCTCTCAAGATAATCTGTTTTGTACTTTTTACTGTTGACGCTATTGACAGTTTCCGGTATGGTTATTGTCTCCAATTTGCGGCAGCCATTATTTCCGCTGCCTTCCCAATAATAACCACAGTAGATTACTGACTGAATACAAAATTCTGTACATCCGGAAATAATTTCTACATTTTTTCTTTGATTTGGCACTCTGACAATGGATTTTCCATTTTTGCTATAAACTACTCCGTCAATACTTTGAAACTTAGAATCATTTTTCATGACTTCTAAATTATTCGTTTTAAAATATGCTGCGCTTCTGGGATTAAAATCTGTATTAAACTTAATTGTCTCGATGATATTGCATGACAGAGAATCTGAGCCTTCATCACCATATTTCACTTTTATATCTCCGGGCATTGTCACTTTTTTTAAATTTTTACAGTTAATAAAGGCATATTCTCCGATGGTTTTAACAGAAGTCGGAATCTTTATTTTTCGAATTGCTGTTCCACCAAAACTCTCTCTTCCTATTTTTTTCACTGTTTTTGGAATAGACACCTGTTCCAGACGACAGCACCCATAAAAAGCTTTTTTCGGAATGGATGTTATTCCTTTTTTTATTACCACCTTCTTAATTTTTTTCTTATTTTTAATCGTCGTGTTTTTTGGCATTTTGCCCTTTCCCTGAATGGTTAAAATTCCATTTTTCAGAGAATATGTCACTTTTGATTTTTCATCCGCTTTGCTTGAAGCCGACTGTACACTGTCCGTTGCTGTAACAACAGATAGCAGAATAACACTAACAAATATCAATAATTTTGCTATTTTTTTCATTTCAATACCCTTCATAATTTTTTTCTGATTCATTTTTCATAGGTCATTGAATACTATCTTTATCATATATTATTTAACGTATTTCGTTCCTGTTTTATTTCGTTGATATAAAAAAAAGAGACAAACTGTCTCTTTTTAGAATATGAAACACATTAAGTGTTTCATATTCGTACTTGACCAGCTCCGTCAGGAGCGTGCTTTGCGAAGTTACAAAATATGAATCGCGTGATGCGATTCATATTCGTACTTACAATAATTCTTTTAAGATTTTGTTGACTAATGCCGGATTGGCTTTCCCCTGTGTGGCTTTCATTGTCTGACCGACCAGGGCGCCAATGGCCTTTCCTTTTCCGCTGCGAACATCCTCCACAGCTTTCGGATTATTGGCTATCACTTCTTCCACAATCTTTCTGAGGCCTTCCTCGTCATTGTCCTGCTTCATTCCGTGCTCTTCTACATATTTTTCAGGGTCAATGTCGGATAGGAATATTTCCTCAAACACTTCTTTTGCAGCGCCCCGATTAATGACATTTCTTTCAATTAATTGAATGAGTTTTGAAAGATTCTCTGCTGAAAATTTTATCTGGTCCGGATCAATACTGTGCTCTTTGCACAGACGCATTGTTTCACCCATAATCCAGTTACTTACTTCTTTTGGTTTATTTCCCATGGCAACGGTATTTTCAAAAATATCCGCCAATGGTTTGTAAAGTGTAATAATGTCGGCATCATATTCGGGCAATTCAAATTCTGAAATATAACGTGACATTTTTTCATCTCTAAATTCAGGCTCCCTAGCTTTCACTTCTGCAATCCACTCATCACTGATGATTACCGGTACCAGATCCGGATCAGGGAAATATCTGTAGTCCTGCGCATCTTCCTTTGAACGCATCGCATAAGAATATTCTTTTGTATCATCCCATCTTCTGGTCTCCTGAATTACTTTTTTTCCGGCCTCGAGCAAATCAATCTGTCGCTCTGTCTCATTTTCAATCGCTCTTGCAATCGCCTTAAAGGAATTGAGATTCTTCATTTCTGTTCTCGTTCCTAATTGGTCTGATCCTGCTTCACGGACGGAAAGATTGACATCTGCTCTCATAGACCCCTCATTTAATTTACAGTCAGAGGCTCCTAAATATTGAATAATCAACCGGAGTTTTTCCAAATATGCCACTACTTCATCACTGGAACGCATATCTGGCTCTGACACAATTTCAATCAGCGGCACACCGGAACGGTTTAAGTCCACCAGAGAACAGTCGTTCCAATCATCATGAATCAGTTTCCCCGCATCTTCTTCCATGTGAATCTCGTGAATCCGGACTTTCTTCGTATCTCCGTTATCTCCTTTAATTTCAACATACCCATTGGTACAGATTGGCTTGTAGAGTTGTGATATCTGATAGTTCTGCGGATTATCAGGATAAAAATAATTTTTCCGGTCAAACTTTCCATTCTGTGTAATATTACAGTTGGTAGCCAATCCTACGGCCATGGCATATTCGACTACCTGTTTGTTTAACACAGGAAGCGCGCCCGGCATTCCTGTACATACAGGACATGTATGTGTATTTGGTGCTCCTCCAAACGCTGTGGAACAGGAGCAGAATATCTTTGTTTTTGTTGCAAGCTCTACATGGACTTCCAGTCCAATGACAGTTTCATATTGTTTCATTTTCTGCTCCTCCTAATTTTTTTCAGCAATTTTACATGGCTGGTATCCTCTGGATTGTTCCAGAGAATACGCTGCTCTTATGATATTATTTTCCTGAAAACAGTCTCCAATAATCTGCATGCCGATTGGAAGTCCTTTTTTATCCTTTCCACATGGAATTGTAATTCCCGGCAGGCCAGCCAGATTTACGGAAATTGTATAAATATCACCCAGGTACATTTTTATCGGATCTACCAGACTCTCGCCTAATTTTGGAGCTGTCGTCGGTGCGGCAGGAGCGATAATTACATCATATTTTGCAAACGCCTCATCAAAGGCCTTTTTTATCAACGCTTTTGTCCGGAGTGCTTTCAGATAATACGCATCATAGTATCCGGAACTCAAAACGAAAGAGCCCAACATAATTCTTCTCTTGACTTCCTCTCCAAATCCTTCCGAACGTGTTTTTTTATACATATTATGAAGACCATGATATTCCGGTGTCCTGTATCCGTATTTAACGCCCTCAAACCTTGCCAGATTTGAGCTGGCTTCCGCCGCTGCGATAACATAATAAGCAGGAATTGCATATTCTACAAGACTCAAATCAAATTCTTCGACAACGGCTCCCTTCTCTTTCAACACTTCCACAGAATCCAAAATCGCCTTTTTTACTTCCGAATCCAGACCTTCTCCAAAATAATCTCTTGGGATACCGACTTTCATTCCTTTCACATCATCTCTCAGGGCTGAAGTGAAATCATAACTCTCTCTTTTTACGGATGTAGAATCTTTTGCATCATAACCGGAGATAATTTCCAAAATTGTAGCACAGTCCGTCACGTCTTTTGACACCGGTCCAATTTGGTCAAGAGAAGAGCCATAAGCAATTAAGCCATACCGGGAAACCGTGCCATACGTCGGCTTAATTCCGGTAACTCCACAAAAGGAACTTGGCTGTCTGATAGACCCCCCGGTATCAGATCCCAGCGCACAAGAACATTCCTGCGCGGCCACTGCTGCACAGGAGCCTCCGGAAGATCCGCCCGGAACATGTTCCGTATTCCATGGATTTTTTGTTGCGCCGTAATAAGATGTTTCTGTCGTACTTCCCATGGCAAATTCATCCATATTGGTCTTTCCTATCATAATAGCTCCCGCTTTTTCCAGATTGCGCACTGCTTCAGCCGTATAAGTCGGATAAAAATTTTCAAGAATCTTAGAACTGCAGGTAGTGAGAATCCCTTCTGTACACATATTGTCTTTAATTGCAATCGGTACTCCTGCCAGCGGTCCCGTCAATTCTCCTTTCTCTATTTTCTTTTGAATTTCCTCTGCTTTTGCCAGAACTTTTTCCCGTTCTAACACTGTGACATAGCTGTTTATCTTCTGCTCCACTGCATCAATTTGATCAAAAGCATCTTTGATAGCATCCACTGCTTTTACTTCGCCGGATTTGATTTTTTTTCCCAATTCCACAGCTGTCAGACCCATCAGATTCATATGACTTCTCCTCTCATTCCGTAATTGAGATTGTCCGCCCTGCGGCCGATAATCTCTTTTTATATCTGCTAATATTAATCAAATGTCTTTGGCACTACAAATGCTCCATCCCTCTGTTCCGGTGCATTTTTGAGTATATTTTCCCTGTTGTTTCCGTTTACAACCACATCTTCCCGAAACACATTGCTGACTGGAAAAACATGACTCATCGGCTCAACATTGCTGGTGTCCAATTCGTTTAATTTATCAATATAATCAAGCATTTTTCCCATATCATTTTTTGCCTTTTCTTTTTCTTCCTCTGATAACTCTAATTTTGCCAAAATCCCTACGTATTCTATTGTCTCGTCTGAAATAATGTTAGCCATAATGACCTCCTAATAAATATTTATCATCTTCAATCGCAAATCATAAAATATCTGCGGCAACTGCTCTGTCTATAACACTCTTACAATATCTTAAAGAATATAAGATTAAAAGTCAATAATTGGACCTTTGAACTTTAAAAAGAAAAATTTCTTTTAAATGAAACAATATTATAGTATAATAAAAATATATTTTTGAACGGAAAATATTTTATAAGGAGGTACCCATATGATACAAAACAGAATCGTAAAATATTATGCCAGAAAAGACCCGAATATTGCTCTGAAAGTAATTCCGGGGCATTTTGCAACGACACACTCCCATCTGAATTATTATCTTGACATGACTACTATGAAAACCCGTCAGAATGAGGCGGAGCGGATTGCTATTGCCATGAAAGATTATTACAATGTTATGGGGAAACCGATTGATACGATTGTATGTCTGGACGGTTGTGAAGTAATCGGTGCATTTCTGGCCAGTGAGTTGAGCCGTTCCGGTGTTTTATCTATGAATGCACATAAGACAATTTATGTGGTAACACCGGAATTTAATGCAAACGGTCAGATGATTTTCAGAGATAACCTGAAACCGGAAGTCCAGGGAAGAAATGTATTACTGCTCCTTGCTTCTGCCACCACAGGAAAGACCGTTCGCAACAGCATTGAATGTATTCAGTATTATGGAGGTATGCTCCAGGGAATTTCTGCCATATTCAGCGCAGTGGATTCTATAGACGGCTATAGAATTGATGCCCTGTTCCACGCAGAAGATATTCCACAGTACAACGCATTCTCTCACAATGATTGTCCGATGTGCCAGGCAGGACAGCGGGTAGAAGCGTTAGTCAATGGATACGGATATAGTGAATTATAATATATTAGGAACATATTCATTTTTTATTTTCCAACTTCCAACAACACCAAAATAAAGGGGCTGTAAAAAAAGTCTCTAAAAGGAAAACAGCTATGAGCTCGCGCTCATAGCTGTTTTTTGGTATAATTAA
>CANRIV010000016.1 GCA_947630805.1 uncultured Lachnospiraceae bacterium | reverse complement strand
TATATAAAGGCTATGATGAAAGCGGTGTGGAAATCTCAGGCGGGGAAGCGCAGAAAATCGCCATTGCAAGAGCGCTGTATAAGCAATCCTCCTTCATTTTATTAGATGAGCCGACGGCGGCGCTCGATCCGTTGGCAGAAAATGAAATTTATCAGAGCTTTGATGCGATTGTCGGTACGAAGACCGCAATTTATATTTCCCACCGCTTATCTTCCTGTAAATTCTGCAATGACATTATTGTTTTTGATCAGGGGAAACTGATTCAGAGGGGAAGCCACGAGCAGTTGTTAAAGGATACTGACGGCAGATATTTTGAAATGTGGAATGCGCAGGCACAGTATTATACTTAAAAAATGATTGACAATTTAATAGAGCTGTGTTATTATGCACAAGATGGTTTAAGACCAAATGCCGAAGACAGCAGGTTCCGTAAGGAGTAAACGCAAGTGCCTGCCGAGGGATGAAGTTGTAAACATGTTTTATGACGAGTTATGCCTTTCTGCTTCGGTAGAAAGGCTTTTATATTTCAATAGATTGGAATATTAAAGAGAGAAGTGCATGAGGTTGCAAACCTTGCAGATTACACTGCGAAAATCTAAAAAGGAGGCAAGACATTCATGGCAAAGGTAGAGTTAAAGAAACCGATTGTGGAAGAAATCTCAGAATTATTGAATGGTGCTGCTACTGCTGTAGTTGTTGACTATCGTGGACTGACTGTTGCAGAAGATACAGAGCTCCGCAGACAGCTCAGAGACGCAGATGTTGTGTACAAAGTATACAAGAACACTATGATTAATTTTGCGATTAAAGACACAGAATTTGCAGAATTGGCTCAGCATCTGGAAGGCCCAACTGCAATCGCTGTATGTAAAGAGGATGCAACTGCAGCCGCAAGAGTGTTATACAAATTTGCAAAGACAGCAGAAGCATTGGAAATTAAAGGCGGTATTGTAGACGGCGTTTACTATGATGCAGCAGGAATGAGTCAGATTGCATCGATTCCATCAAGAGAAGTTCTTCTCTCCAAATTACTTGGATCGATACAGTCACCGGTTGCAAACTTCGCTCGTGTTATTCAGCAGATTGCTGATAACAAAGAAGATGTAGCTTAAGTTTCAGATAGAAATATCAGAATATTAAAAAAATTAAAATGTATGGAGGAATAAACAATGACAACAGCAGAAATCATTGAAGTAATTAAAGGATTAACAGTTTTAGAATTAAACGATTTAGTAAAAGCATGTGAAGAAGAATTTGGCGTATCTGCAGCAGCAGGCGTTGTAGTAGCAGCAGGTGCTGCTGAAGGCGGCGCAGCAGCTGAGGAGAAGACAGAGTTTGATGTTGAATTAACAGAAGTTGGTGATCAGAAGGTTAAGGTTATCAAGGCTGTTAAAGATGCTACAGGTTTAGGATTGAAAGAAGCTAAGGAAGTAGTTGATGGAGCTCCTAAGGTAGTAAAAGAAGGCATTAGCAAAGAAGAAGCAGAAGCTCTTAAGAAACAGTTAGAAGAAGTTGGAGCTACTGTAACATTAAAATAATCGCAGGCATAATAAATATCGTATGATGATAAGCGCTGGAAAACGAAAGTTTTCCGGCGCTTGTTTTGTCTTATAAAAATTGTTTTTCCATTCTTATAAAAAATGTTACGCAGGAATTGCAGGCGTGAGGGAGGGAATGATTGATTGTTATAAATTCACATCTTGCAAGAGAGTTCGCAGACAGATCCTTTTTTGAGAAATACTGTTAGCACAGCATTTTCGGAATGAGGTGCCGGGAGGCAGGTCATGAAATCAGGAGGAAGGTTGGAAGCATTGACAAATAATTTCCGTAATGTATAGTAAATTCAAGAGAGTAATGTACGTGAAGAATAGAGGAAGCGTTTTTCGACAGAGAAATAGCGGTAAACCTTCTAAAAAACAAATGAAAGAAAAGACAGGGAAGAGGTGGAAACACTATGAGAAAATTAATGAAAATACTGATATCAGTGAGTTTGGTTATCTGTATGGTCCTAACGCTGATACCGGCAGAAACAGAACGGGTAAAAGCAGAGAATGAAATTCTTTACGAAGGAAAAAGCGGAAATCTGAACTGGAGTATAGACAGAATGGGGACCCTTTTGATTACCGGAGAAGGAAATTATGCGGCGGATACTCAGGGAAATGCGCCGGAATGGTGCAAATACAGAGAAGAGATAAAGAGCGCCAGAGTCATTGTAGATAAAATTGAAAGTACGCATGGAATGTTTTATCGGTGTTCGAATTTAACCAGTCTGGATTTAAGCGGGCTCAATACGGAAAATGTGACGGATATGGCATTTATGTTTTCTTCCTGCAGACAATTAAAATCCTTGGATTTAAGTGCGTTAAAAACAGACCATGTGACAGATATGTCTTATATGTTTTCCGACTGCGCAGATTTAAAATCCCTGGATTTAAGCCATATGAATACGGAAAAAGTAACAGATATGTCAGGACTTTTTTATCAATGTACTGCCCTGCAGGAATTAAATCTGTCCGGTCTTAATACAGAAAATGTGACAGACATGTACGGAATGTTCTACGGCTGTGAAAGCCTGACAGAATGTGGGTGCAATGATTTTAATACAAAAAATGTCACGGATATGGGATTTATGTTCTATGGATGTACCGGAATTGAAATATTGAATCTGAGCGGGTTTCAGACTCAAAATGTAAAATATATGTATTCCATGTTTGAGGACTGCAGCCACCTTAGAGACCTGCGAATAAACAATTTTCGGACGGAGCAAGTCACGGATATGGAGTCCATGTTTTTTGGATGCAAAGCGTTATCTGTGCTGGATCTTCGTAATTTCGATACGGAGCATGTGAGTGATATGGATTTCATGTTGGAAGGATGTGATGAGTTATCTTGGATTTACACTCCGAAAAATGTGCCTTGTCGGACACCACTGCCGGAAGGAATATGGAGTGATTCGTACGGAAATATTTTTACAGAACTTCCTTACAGATATACAAACAGTCTGGAATTAAAAAAATACAGTCCGGGAGAACAACTTCCGGAGCGGACAGAAAAAGAAACGACAAAAGAGCCGGAAAAGGAAAAAGAAAACCAAAATCAGAATCAGAATCAAAAACAGGAAGAAAGTACTATTTCCATAACAGCTCCTGCCAGAGCAAAAATTAAAAAAATTAAAAGAGGAAAGAAAAAAGTAACCATCAGACTGGTCAAGGTAAAAGAGGCAAAAGGGTATTATATCCAGTATTCTGTCAAAAAGAATTTTAAAAGAGCAGAAAAAACGTATACAACAAAATTGAAATCTGTAATAAAAAGGCTGAAATCAAAGAAAAAGTATTATTTCCGGGTAAAAGCATACCGGATGTACGGTACAAAACAGGTGTTATCAAAAAAGTGGAGTAAAATAAAAGCAGTAAAAACAAAATAATTTCAAAAGTGCTTGACTCTGTTTCTCTGGAATGTTATAGTAAAATTTGCTACGCTGGAAAATAGGGCATAGTGCGCCCTTTTTGCAGGCAAAAACGTGGTTTTTTCCTTGAAAAAGCCGAAAAAACTTAATAAAATTAAGTTTTTATAGCGATATTTCTAACAAAATTAAGACAAGGAGTGAAAACGTCGATGGAGAAAAACAGAATTCGCCCTGTGAAAGCAGGAAAAGGCATGCGTATGAGTTATTCCAGACAGAAAGAAGTTCTGGAAATGCCTAATCTTATTGAAGTTCAGAGAGATTCTTACAACTGGTTTCTTACAGAAGGTTTGAAAGAAGTATTGGAAGATATTTCTCCGATTGAAGACTATGGCCAGAATCTTAGTCTTGAGTTTGTCGATTTCAGATTATGCGAAGAAGACAAAAAATATTCGATTGAAGAATGTAAGGACAGAGATGCAACTTATGCGGCGCCATTAAAAGTGAAAGTCAGACTTCATAATAAGGAGACTGGTGAATTTACCGAACATGATATTTTTATGGGTGATCTGCCTCTGATGACAGAGACAGGTACATTTGTAATTAACGGTGCTGAGCGTGTTATTGTAAGCCAGCTGGTACGTTCTCCCGGAATCTATTATGTAATTGCACATGATAAAGTGGGAAAAGAGCTGTACACATCTCAGGTAATCCCAAACAGAGGCGCATGGTTAGAATATGAGACAGATTCTAACGATGTATTTTATGTCCGCGTGGATAGAACAAGAAAAGTTCCGGTCACAGTATTGATTAGAGCGCTTGGCGTGGGCACCAATGCAGAAATTCAGGAACTTTTTGGAGAAGAGGAAAAACTTCTTGCCACTTTTGAGAAAGATCCAAGTACGAACTATGAAGAGGGACTTCTGGAACTTTACAAAAAGATTCGTCCCGGTGAGCCACTCAGTGTGGATAGTGCAGAATCTATCATTACGGGTATGTTTTTTGATCCTAAAAGATATGACCTGGCAAGAGTGGGACGTTACAAATATAATAAAAAACTGGCCTATAAGAACAGAATCAAAGGACATGTGCTGGCAGAAGATGTCGTTGATATGACGACAGGAGAGGTACTGGCAGAAGCAGGAACTACCGTTTCTGCTGAGCTGGCTGTACAGATTCAGAATGCTGCCATTCCTTCTGTTATGATTCAGACGGATGTGAAAAATGAAAAAGTACTTTCCAACATGACCGTTGACATCAATGCGTATGTTGATTTTAACTGCAGAGAACTGGGAATTCTCGAAGATGTATATTACCCTGTTCTGGCAGAAATCCTGGAAGAAAATGAGACAGAGGAAGCGTTGAAAGATGCCATTAAGAGACGTGCGCATGAGCTTGTACCAAAGCATATCACAAAGGAAGATATTCTTGCTTCCATCAATTATTGTATGAACATTGAATATGGTATCGGTACGCAGGATGATATTGATCATCTGGGAAACAGACGTATCCGTGCCGTTGGCGAATTACTCCAAAATCAATATAGAATTGGTCTTTCCAGAATGGAGAGAGTTGTACGTGAAAGAATGACAACTCAGGATTTGGAAGGCGTTTCTCCACAGACATTAATTAATATAAAACCAGTAACTGCAGCTGTAAAAGAATTTTTCGGAAGTTCACAGTTGTCACAGTTTATGGATCAGAATAACCCACTGGGTGAATTGACACATAAGAGACGTTTATCAGCACTGGGACCTGGCGGTCTTTCCAGAGATCGTGCAGGATTTGAGGTCCGCGACGTTCACTATACGCATTATGGAAGAATGTGTCCGATAGAGACGCCGGAAGGACCAAACATTGGTCTGATTAACTCTTTCGCATCTTTTGCGAGATTAAATGAATATGGATTTATTGAGGCTCCTTACAGAGTTGTAGACAAATCGGATCCCGAAAATCCAAGAGTTACAGATGAAGTCGTATATCTTACGGCAGATGAAGAAGATAATTATACAGTAGCGCAGGCAAATGAGCCATTAGATGAAAACGGATATTTTATTAACAATAATATTTCCGGACGTTACAGAGAGGAAACTTCTCAGTTTGATAAAAAGAGGATTGACCTGATGGACGTATCCCCTAGAATGGTATTTTCAGTGGCTACATCCATGATTCCATTCCTGCAGAATGACGATGCAAACCGTGCCCTGATGGGCTCTAATATGCAGCGTCAGGCAGTACCGCTTATGACAACAGAAGCTCCGGTAGTAGGTACAGGTATGGAGGCGAAAGCTGCAGTGGATTCCGGTGTCTGTGTTGTGGCAAAGAGAGCCGGCGTGGTAGAACGTTCCACATCTCAGGAGATTACAATCCGATATGATGATAACGGTGAAAAAGAGACATATCACCTGATTAAGTTTGCAAGAAGTAACCAGAGCAACTGCTACAATCAGCGTTCTATCGTATTAAAGGGCGACCATGTAGAAGCAGGAGAAGTGATAGCAGACGGCGCGTCTACATCGAATGGTGAAATTGCCCTTGGAAAAAATCCACTGATTGGATTTATGACATGGGAAGGTTATAACTACGAGGATGCCGTACTTCTCAGCGAACGTCTGGTCCAGGATGATGTGTATACTTCGATTCATATAGAAGAATATGAGACAGAAGCAAGAGATACAAAATTGGGACCTGAGGAGATTACCAATGATGTTCCGGGCGTGGGCGATGAGGCAAGAAAAGATTTGGATGAGAGAGGTATTATCCGAATCGGTGCAGAAGTCCGTGCAGGAGATATTCTTGTAGGTAAAGTTACGCCGAAAGGAGAGACAGAACTTACACCGGAAGAGAGACTTCTGCGGGCAATTTTCGGAGAAAAGGCAAGAGAAGTCAGAGATACTTCCCTGAAAGTTCCTCATGGAGAATCCGGTATTGTCGTAGATGCAAAGGTATTTAAGAGAGAAAACGGGGATGAGCTGGCGCCGGGCGTCAATGAATCTGTCCGTATCTACATTGCACAGAAGAGAAAAATTTCTGTTGGTGATAAGATGGCAGGACGTCACGGAAACAAGGGTGTTGTATCCCGTGTACTGCCGGTGGAGGATATGCCATTTCTTCCAAACGGAAGACCGCTTGATATTGTATTAAATCCATTGGGTGTACCTTCCCGTATGAATATTGGTCAGGTATTGGAAATTCATTTAAGTCTTGCGGCTAAAGTACTGGGATTTAATATTTCAACGCCTGTATTTGATGGCGCAGATGAGTATGACATTATGGATACGCTGGAGCTTGCCAACGACTATGCAAATACGGAATGGGAAGAATTCCAGGAAAAATATAAAGACACATTAAGACCGGAAATTATGGAATATCTGGGAGAACATCTGGAACACAGAGAAGAGTGGAAAGGTGTTCCAATCGCAAGAGATGGTAAGGTAAGACTGCGAGACGGACGGACCGGAGATTATTTTGACAGTCCGGTTACGATTGGTTTCATGCACTACCTCAAACTGCATCATTTGGTTGATGATAAGATTCATGCCCGTTCTACAGGTCCTTACTCCTTAGTAACGCAGCAGCCTCTTGGAGGTAAAGCACAGTTCGGTGGACAGAGATTCGGTGAGATGGAAGTTTGGGCGCTGGAGGCTTATGGAGCATCTTACACATTGCAGGAAATTCTGACGGTTAAGTCAGATGATGTGGTAGGACGTGTCAAGACTTACGAGGCAATCATCAAAGGTGAAAATATTCCTCAGCCTGGTATTCCGGAATCCTTCAAGGTGCTGATTAAAGAACTTCAGTCACTGGCATTGGATGTCAAAGTATTAGATAAAGACAACAATGAAGTGGAACTGAAAGAGAGCACGGACTATGGTGAGACGAATTTCAATGCAATTTTGAACAGTGATAAGAATTACAATGGAAGCAGAGAAGATAGCCAGGCCTTTGCACAGGCAGGATATCAGACGCAGGAGTTCGTAGGCGAAGAACTGCAGACGGTGGACGCTTCTGGTGAAGTATTCGATGCTGGTCAGAGTGAAGAATAAGAGAAGGGAGATTGATCATGGCAGACATAAACGTAAGTGAGCAGGTATCATTTGATAAAATAAAAATTGGTCTTGCATCACCTGAAAAAATCAGAAAGTGGTCGAGAGGCGAAGTGACCAAACCTGAAACAATCAATTACAGAACGTTAAAGCCGGAAAAAGATGGTCTGTTCTGTGAAAAGATTTTTGGACCAAACAAAGACTGGGAATGTCACTGTGGTAAATATAAGAAAATCAGATATAAAGGTGTTGTCTGTGACAGATGTGGCGTTGAAGTTACAAAAGCCAGTGTACGTCGTGAGCGTATGGGAAGCGTAGAGCTTGCCACACCGGTTTCTCATATCTGGTATTTTAAGGGCATCCCTTCCAGAATGGGATTAATCCTTGATATTTCACCAAGAGTGTTGGAAAAAGTATTATATTTTGCTTCTTATATTGTGCTGGATCCAATGGATACTACACTGGAATATAAGCAGGTATTGACAGAGAAAGAATACCGGGAGGCTTATGAAGAATTCGGCGGAAATTTCAGAGTTGGAATGGGCGCTGAGGCAATTAAAGAACTTTTGGTAGCCATTGACCTTGATAAGGAAGCAGAAGCATTAAAAGAAGAATTATACGACGCTACAGGTCAGAAGAAAGCAAAAATTGTAAAGAGACTGGAAGTGTTTGAAGCGTTCAGAAGTTCCGGAAATAGACCGGAATGGATGATTATGGATGTTATTCCTGTCATTCCACCGGATTTAAGACCTATGGTACAGCTGGATGGCGGCAGATTTGCTACCTCTGACTTAAATGATTTATACAGAAGAATTATTAACAGAAACAATCGTCTGAAGAGATTGTTGGAATTGGGAGCTCCTGAGATTATCGTGCGAAACGAGAAGAGAATGCTTCAGGAAGCGGTGGATGCTCTGATTGATAACGGAAGAAGAGGAAGAGCTGTCACCGGACCGGGTAACAGAGCTTTGAAATCTCTTTCCGACATGTTGAAAGGAAAACAGGGACGTTTCCGTCAGAATCTTTTGGGTAAGCGTGTGGATTACTCCGGACGTTCTGTTATTGTAGTAGGACCGGAATTGAAAATTTATCAGTGTGGTCTTCCAAAAGAGATGGCGATTGAACTGTTTAAGCCATTTGTCATGAAAGAACTGGTGGCAAACGGTACAGCACACAATATTAAGAGTGCAAAGAAAATGGTAGAAAGACTTCAGACGGAAGTATGGGATGTGCTGGAAGAGGTAATCAAAGAACATCCTGTTATGTTAAACCGTGCTCCTACGCTTCACAGATTAGGAATTCAGGCATTTGAGCCGGTACTGGTAGAAGGAAAAGCTATCAAGCTTCATCCATTGGTATGTACCGCATTCAATGCTGACTTTGACGGTGACCAGATGGCTGTTCATCTTCCACTCTCTGTGGAAGCTCAGGCAGAGTGCAGATTCCTTCTGCTCTCTCCAAACAACTTATTAAAACCATCTGACGGAGCGCCGGTAGCAGTACCTTCTCAGGATATGGTACTGGGTATTTATTACCTTACGATGGAGAAGATGAGAGACTACTCAGAGGACGAAGAGATTGTGTCCAAACTTTCGGCAAGGATTAAAACATACAAATCTGAAAAAGAAATCAGAAAAGCTTTGGATGAAGGAAAAATAGGCGCTCATGACATGATAAAATATCAGGCAGAAGACAGAGTTGTCATCTGTCGGTCGATTGATGTGCTGGGGCACTATTTCAGCAATGTAAATCAGGCAATTTTAGCTTATGAGAATGGAGATATTTCTCTTCACCAGAAAATCAGAGTAAAAAGAAAAGTATTCAACGGCAATGGAGAAGAAGTTGTTGGAATCATTGATACGACATTGGGACGTTGTCTTTTCAATGAAATTCTTCCACAGGATTTGGGATTTGTGAAGAGAGAGACCGATGAAGATTATCTTCAGCTGGAAATTGATTTCCATGTAGGAAGAAAACAGTTGAAGCAGATTCTTGAAAAGGTTATCAACAACCACGGTGCAACAATGACTGCCGAAGTTTTGGATAACATTAAAGCCATGGGATATAAATATTCCACAAAAGCAGCAATGACGGTTTCTATTTCTGACATGACTGTGCCGGAAGCAAAGAAACAGATTCTGGCTGATGCAGAGAAGACGGTAGAAGAAATCACAAAACATTTCCGCAGAGGATTCCTGACGGATGAAGAAAGATATAAAGAAGTCATTGAGACATGGCAGAATGCAGATAACCAGATTACCAGCGCGCTTCTTGGCGGACTGGATAAGTACAACAATATCTATATGATGGCGGATTCCGGAGCCCGTGGATCTGACAAGCAGATTAAACAGCTTGCAGGTATGCGTGGATTGATGGCAGATACAACAGGTAAGACGATTGAGCTGCCTATCAAGTCTAACTTCCGAGAGGGACTTGATGTTCTGGAATACTTTATTTCAGCCCATGGAGCACGTAAAGGTCTTTCCGATACAGCACTTCGTACAGCCGATTCCGGATATCTGACAAGAAGACTGGTAGATGTATCTCAGGATTTGATTATCCGTGATGTAGATTGCTGCGAAGGCAAATCCATTCCTTATATGGAGATTGAGGCATTATTGGATGGAAATGAAGTGATTGAGAGCCTGGAAGAGAGAATCACAGGCAGAACAGCTGCAGAATCCATGTATGATGCAGATGGAAATATGATTGTCAAAGCAAATCATATGATTACACCAAAGCGTGCGGCAAAGATTGTTGCCACCGGCGTAAAGAAAGTTAAGATTAGAACAATTCTTACCTGTAAATCTCACGTAGGTGTATGTGCAAAATGTTATGGTGCAAATATGGCTACCGGTCAGAGAGTGCAGGTAGGTGAGGCAGTCGGTATTATTGCGGCGCAGTCTATTGGAGAGCCTGGTACACAGCTTACGATGAGAACATTCCATACAGGTGGTGTTGCCGGCGATGATATTACGCAGGGTCTTCCTAGAGTTGAGGAATTGTTTGAGGCAAGAAAACCAAAAGGACTTGCAATTATTGCTGAATTTGGTGGAAAAGCCGAAATTAAAGAGACAAAGAAAAAACGTGAAATTGTTGTTACCAATGAGGAGACGGGAGAATCTAAGGCATATCTGATTCCTTACGGCTCAAGAATCAAAATTATGGATGGAGCAGTGCTGGAAGCAGGAGATGAGCTGACAGAGGGTAGTATCAACCCACATGACCTGCTCAAGATTAAAGGACTGCGTGCCGTACAGGATTATATGATTCGCGAGGTACAGAGAGTTTACCGTCTTCAGGGTGTTGAAATCAATGATAAGCACGTTGAAGTGATTGTCAGACAGATGCTGAAAAAGATTAAAGTTGATACTGCCGGCGATTCTAATTTCCTGCCGGGTACTACAATAGAAGTTCTCGACTTTAATGAAGTAAATGAGAAGCTGATAGAAGAGGGAAAAGAGCCGGCTACCGGTACGCAGATTATGCTTGGTATTACTAAAGCCTCTCTGGCTACAAGTTCATTCCTGTCAGCGGCATCCTTCCAGGAGACGACAAGAGTTCTTACCGAGGCAGCGATTAGCGGAAAGGTAGATCCACTGGTTGGTCTGAAAGAAAATGTAATCATAGGAAAACTGATTCCTGCAGGTACCGGTATGGAAAGATACAGTACTGTAAAATTAAGTACCGATGATAATATAGCAAATCTGGCTGAAAGCGATATTCTGACCATATCAGAAGATATCGGAGAGCCTGCTATATCACCACAGGAAAACACAGCTATCATTGAAGATGATGAAATGATAGAAATTATAGAAGAATAAACCTGTATCGGAATTAAGGAAATTCTTTAAGAAAAGACAGTTCGAAACCATCCTGTCTATAAACAAAACTAAGGGCAAAAAATATCATACAAAGAAACCTGAAATAACAGGTTTATTAGATATGTAAAAAGAGCACCTTAGGGTGCTCTTTTTTTCTAAGATTGAGACACATAAAAAATACGAAAGAATGTTGAAAGGAAAGAAAAATGCAAAATGAAATTTTATTAATTTTATCTATTTTTATTATATATGGAAGCGAACTGCTCATGTTCAAATTATTTGGAAAGCAGGGACTTTACTGCTTTACGGTTTTGGCGACGATTGCTGCTAATATTGAAGTGCTGATTGTGATAAGAGCGTTTCACATGGAAATGACTTTGGGAAATGTGCTTTTTGCATCCACCTTTTTAGTGACAGATATCATCAGTGAAATCTATGGAAAAGAAGATGCAAAAAAAGCTGTCAACATAGGAATTGTTGCGTCTCTTATATTCCTTGCTTTTTCCCAGTGGTGGCTTCTGTACCTTCCTGCGCAGAGCGATTTTGCAATGCCGGCAATGAAAACAATTTTTTCTAATACGCCGAGATTAATGTTTGTCAGTATTGCAGTCTATGCCATTGTACAGCAGTTTGACGTGTGGGCTTATCACAAATGGTGGGATTTTACAAAAAAATACTGTGGAGATGAAAAGAGATTTTTGTGGCTAAGAAATAATGGCTCGACAATGGTTTCCCAGTTTTTAAACAATCTGTTATTTGTACTTGGAGCATTTTGGGGTATCTACAGCATAGGAACAATATGGAATATTGTCATATCCGGCTATGTTATTTTTTTGGTTACCAGTCTTGCGGATACCCCATTTATATATCTTGCAAGGAAAATTGCAAAAAAAGCTTAATTATCAAAAGCAGTGTGCGTGACAGTATGATTTTTGGAATAAGTCTCTAAATTGAAACTGTAGATACCGTTTTCTGTGTCAACGACATAAAAGTAATTGTCAATATAAAAACCACGCACATCAGAGTCGCTTTCTGTACCGAGACGGATTTTTGCAAATTGTTTCAATTTATTATTTTTGTAGGTGTACAGAACATAATCATTATTGTAGATGTCAGTATTCATTGTCTGTGTAACTGCAAATCCGATGAGGTTTTTCTCCGGAGCTACCAGAATCCCCTTGTAATTATCCGTAAAGGAGGAACAATCTTTTAAAAGCAATTTGGATTTTTGTTTCGCGCTGCCATTTTTTAGCGTGTACATTTCCAATTTCAAATAATCGGAATTTTTGATGGTTTCGTTTCCGATTCCGAGAAGAAGAGAATCAGAATAAAAGTGCAGGTAGTTGGAATTTCCGGGAATCTTTAATGCCCCAATAATTTTTGGATGCTTCATATCAGAAAAATCTACGGAAAAGAGCGGGTCTATCTGCTCAAAGGTAACAAAGTATCCAAAATCACCCAAATATCTGGCAGAATACAGAGATTCACCTTTTGCTATACCATTGATAGAAGCAGTGATGCTCAGATTTTTATCTAAGACAAACAGACTTGTAGAAATATCTTCATACTTTTCTTTGAGAGAATTCAGGGAGAAAATCTCTTCGCTGATTAATTTTTTATTTTTGTCATAATAATTTGTCTTCAATCCAGTCTCTGTATAAGCGTTGTAACTGCATACAAACCGGAGATAACCGTCCTTTTCGTCAAAGAAAAGATTCTGGTTTGCAAGGCCTTTGACATTGCTGCTTCCAATGTAATTTATTGCGCCTTCGTGAAATGTGTATTTTATAATATTTAACATACTCGTGTATACATAAGAGTAATATTCTTCTGACTGGTACACCTTGGAGATATCGCTCTTTGGAGAGCACTCCTTGATATAATCTAAAAAGGCTTTGTCTGTCAGTTTTTTCAATCCGGTCTGCGGCTCTTGATATTTCTTTTTTAATGTCTTCTTAAAATCAGTAGACTGACTGACGTCTTTTATATCTGTATAATTATTAAGAATGTAAATGTTTTCTGCACTGGTGTAAATAAAGTCTGAATTTCCTGCCACAGACAGGGAGTGAAGATACTGTGAGCTGTTATTAACATCCAGTGAAGTAATAATAGAAAACCCCGGAGTGTCAATCGTTTCAGGAAGATAGATACAGTCGCAGCTAATTGCTTTTCCATTCACCTTAGGAATCAATTCTTTATATGTCATGGAATGGAGCTGTTTGGAAGTGACAGTATATAAATAATTGTCAGACATGCGGGAAGAAATATAGCGTCCCTCCTGCTGGTTTTTTGAAATCAGTTTTGGATTGGAACGGTCTGAAATATCATAAATATAAATCAAAGTAAAGTTTTCATATTTATAAGACTCAGAATCCTTTTTTTTCAACGTTTCCACAGTTCTGCAGTCGATAAGAATCAGTTTGTTGTTGTAATAATACATTTCATTATAATAATCGCAAATCTGTTTATTTTTTTTGCTGCGTGTCTGTTGAAAATCAATGTGGGATAAATGTCTTACCTTTGTCCCCTGTGCTTCAGAAATATAAAGGCGGTATCCTTCCAATATAAGATTTTTATCCCAAGTTGGTTTGAGTGTGTAGATATAATTGCCGTCGGTCTTTATTATGTCTGCTTCATGAACGCCTTCTGTCTGCTCGTTTGTATCACTGAAAGATTTTGTTGTATCAGAATCATTCGTGTTGATGCCATCTTCGGAAAATGCTGTATTACATGTATTGACCGTACCAAAATCTTCTTTGAAAGCCTGATTTGTCCGGAAAGATTTCTGAAATACCTGATAAATCTGTTGATAAGTTGAAGCTGTGCGCATATTCTTCTGAGACATCAATGAATCGGAATGGATTGTGGCAGGCTGTGGGTGCTCTGAAGAAATATTTTGATATGCCCCAAAACTAATCAATATTATGGCAAAACAGGCAGCTGTCAGGGCAATCGTAACAGTGGATTTTCGATAGCGATGTATTTCAGATTTATGGGTACGACGATATGATTTGTGCCTTCTTTTTTCTTTTTTGTATGCAGAATGATTTAAAATTTCATCCAAAGGCATGTGAGTATCAGGAACTTTTATCTTGGAACTGCTTTCTGCAATCAAATTGGCAATATCTCTGTTTTCTTTTTCAATATCATTTAAAAGGTCTTTACGCATTTTGCTTTCCCTCCAAATCTTTTTTTAATCTGGCAAGACTTCGATTCAGTCTTGAGCGAACAGTTGCGGGATTCATGGAAAGAATCTGAGCGGCTTCAAAACTGCTGTATCCTTGTACAATACACAGTGAAATAATAATTCTATCTTTTGCAATCAGACGGGACATGGCATTTAAGATATCCGTCATGAGTACCTGATCTTCCATATTTCCGGAAGTGACGGAAAAAGTATCCGTCCATTGTACATTATCCGGGTGGAAGACATTGAAACTGGAATATCTTTTTTTGAAAGCACGTTTGCATTTTGTGGTAAGGATTTTTAAAATCCAATGTTCAAACTTGTCAGCAGATTTCAAATTTCCAATTCCGTAAAAAGCATCCAGAATGGTTTCACTCACGACATCTTCTGCCTGTTCTTTATTTCCCATCATGTACAGAGCCATTTTATATAAATCCGCATAGATTTCTTCGTACAGACGGGAAAAGGCTTCTTTATTCTGTTCCATAGATAATATCAGATTCTCTTTTTTGTAATTCATATTGCAACCTCTTTGTGTTAGAAAGCTTCCTTACATAGATAAAGTGTACTATATTTGACAAACTGTTGCATTAAAATTTCATGGAATGAAAGGAAATATTGGCATTTCAAACCACTTGAAAATGATACAGGGTTTGCTATAATAAAAATTACGTGTTTACATGATATGACACGATGAAGACAACATCTGACAGATATGCTGCGCAGAGACAGTCAGATGAAATAAAGTAACAGATAAAGAAGGAATAGAAAAATGAAGGATACGCTTGAAATCAGATGGCATGGTCGTGGCGGACAAGGCGCTAAGACAGCGGCACTTCTCTTGGCGGAAGTAGCTTTTAAGACAGGAAAAAATGCACAGGGATTTCCGGAATATGGTCCGGAGAGAATGGGCGCTCCGATTACAGCTTATGACAGAATCAGTGAGAGGCCAATCAGAGTACATTCCAATATATATGACCCTCAGTTTGTCGTTGTGGTGGATGAGACGTTGCTGGATATTGTAGATGTGACAGCAGGTCTGAGAAAAGATGGCGCGATATTGATTAATACTGCCAGAAGCAAAGAAGAGATTATGCCGTCCTTAAAGGGGTATCCGGGAAAAGTATATACGATTGACGCCAGAAAAATAGCAATGGATACGCTGGGGAAAAATTTTCCGAATACGCCAATGCTTGGAGCAGTTGTAAAAGTAACCGGAGTCATTGAGGATGAAATATTTTTGAAAGAGATGGAAGAATCTTTCCGACATAAATTTGCAAAAAAGCCGGAAGTGGTGGAAGGAAATATGCAGGCTCTGAAAATGGCTTTGAGGGAGGTAAAGTAAATGGCAAAATCAGATATTACTAAATTAGACCAGAATGTTCCATGGCAGGATATCACACGAGGCAACACGATTGTGGGTTGTGGAACGACCAAGGAGTTTATGACAGGAGACTGGACCAATATAGCGCCGGTCATTGATGAAGAAAAATGCAGGCAGTGTCTTTTGTGTGTTCCGGTTTGTCCGGATAGCGCAATTCCTGTAAAAGACTATAAGAGACAGGCCATTGATTACAATCATTGCAAGGGGTGTGGAATCTGCGTAAAAGCATGTCCATTTCATGCAATTGAAATGGAGGTGAAGTAGTATGCCAAAGAAAGTGTTAATGTCAGGAAATGAAGCTGTAGCCACAGCGCTGCGCCAAATTAATCCTGATGTATTTCCGGCATTTCCGATTACACCATCTACGGAAATACCTCAATATTTTTCCAACTATGTAGCAAATGGTCTTGTAGATACAGAATTTATTACAGTAGAGTCAGAACACAGTTCTATGAGTGCTGCGATGGGAGCATCTGCGGCAGGTGCGAGAGCGCTGACGGCCACTTCGTCTGCGGGTCTGGCATTTATGTGGGAAGTACTGGGGGTTGCAGCTTCCAGCAGACTTCCGGTAGCGCTTGCTGCCGTCTGCAGAGCCCTGACAGGACCGTTAAATATTAACTGCGACCATTCTGATACGATGGGAGCCAGAGATTCCGGATGGATTCAGCTGTATGCAGAAAACAACCAGGAAGCTTATGACAATATGGTAATGGCATTTAATATCGCAGAACATGAAGATGTAATGCTTCCGATTATGATTTGTCAGGATGGATTTATTACAAGTCATGCTATGATGAATATGGAACTTTTGGATGATGAGACTGTAAAAGCATTTGTAGGAGAAAGAGAGCCAAAAGAATATCTTTTAAATCCGGAAGAGACTTTTGCAGTAGGACCTTACGCAGTATCTGATTATTATATGGAATCCAGAAAGTCACAGGCACATGCGATGGAAAATGCGAAGCAGGTAATTCTGGATGTAGCCAAAGCGTTTGAAAAAATATCAGGACGTAAATACGGTCTGATTGAAGAATACAGAATGGAAGATGCAGAATATGCTGTAGTTATTATCGGCTCAGCAGCAGGTACGACCAAAGATGCCATTGATTTCATGCGGGAAAAGGGAGAAAAAGCAGGATTGATTAAAATCCGTTCTTTCCGACCATTTCCAGGGAAAGAAATTGCTGCGTCACTCAAGAAGTGTAAAGCGGTGGCAGTGATGGACCGCTCGGAGTCTTTCTCCACAAACGGCGGACCGGTAGGAGCAGAGACCATGCAGGCCATGTACACGGGTGGATGTACGGCAAAAGCAATTAATATCATGTACGGAATCGGCGGGCGTGATGTGAGAGTGGAAGATATGGTAAATGTTTATGAGACTTTGAAGGATATTGCAAAAACAGGACAGACCGGAGAAGTTTACCGCTATATGGGATTAAGAGACAAGGAGGCAAAATAAGATGGGTTACAATTTTAAAGAGATTATGAATAAGCCCGAGAGATTTGCCCCGGGTCATAGAATGTGTGCCGGTTGTGGCGCTACTATTTGTGCAAGAAATGTATTGAGAGGTCTTCATGAGGAAGATAAAGCAGTTATCGGCTGTGCTACAGGATGCCTGAATGTCTCCTCTTTCCAATATCCATATGTGGCATGGGAAGACAGCTATATACACAGTGCTTTTGAGAATGCCAGTTCCACGATGAGCGGTGTGGAAGGCGCTTATAAGGCTATGAAACGCAAAGGGAAATTAAAGGAAAATTATAAATTTATTGTATTTGGCGGCGATGGTGGTACTTATGATATCGGTATTCAGTCATTATCCGGCGCCATGGAGCGTGGCACGGATTATACTTATGTGTGCTATGACAATGGCGCATATATGAATACCGGAACACAGCGCTCTTCTGCAACTCCAATGTATGCGGATACGACGACCACGCCTGTAGGAAGTCAGTCCAACGGAAAGGAACAATACCGAAAAGACTTGGCGGCAATATTAGCAGCGCATGACATTCCATATGCAGCACAGACGACATTTTTTAACGGGTTTAAGGATTTACATACAAAATCAGAACGCGCCATTTATACACCGGGAGCAGCGTTTTTAAATGTTATGGCTCCATGTCCTACAGGGTGGAATTATAAGACAGATGATATTATGGAAATCTGCAGACTGGCAGTGGAGACAAATTACTGGCCGCTCTATGAGGTAGTTGAGGGCAGATGGATTCTTAATTATGAGCCAAAACACAGGCTTCCGATTGAAGATTTCCTCAAAACACAGGGCAGATTCAAACACTTATTCCGTCCGGAGAATGAACACCTTATTGAAAAGTATCAGAAAGAAGTGGATCGGAGATGGGATGATTTGCTGTTTCAGTGCAGCAGATAAGCCTCATATTCTAAAAAAGACCGGATGGAAGACAGAAGAGACTGTCTGATGGAGGGGCTATGGTAATTCATTGTAAAAAAGAGCCGAAAGAGTTTATCAGAATTCTGAAATGGAAAGCGGAAAAGAAACATTTGTGTGCAGAAACAGCCGGAGACAAAGTAGTTTTGTCTCTGATTTCCGGAAAATTTGCCAGAGGAGAAGATGCAGTCCCGGTGATATTTCAGGGAAAATTGAAATCCTGTGATGACGGCTGTATTCTTTCCGGGAGAATCTCCTGTAGATTTTATCTGTATTTTATGGAGATTATGGCGGCTCTGCTGATTGTGTCAAGATTTGTCTGGTCTGTTTTGCAGGGAGAAAAAAGCAATATGTTTTTGTGTGGAATTGCCGCAATACTGCTGTTAATTGTCGTGGCAGTTGTGCAGGTAAAATCCAAGCCCGCAAAAACAATTTTAAAAGAATTTCTTACCAATTTAACAGATTGAGAGCAGCGGATGATATTATTGCAAAACTTGACATTATGTGCATTGTAATTTATTATAATAATAGTTACCAAGGGTGGTAGTTTTTTAACTACCCCTTTTTTCTTATTGTCACACTTTAGTACGCTATTGTAAAAAAGGATAAAAAATTTATGCTCTTGGGAAAATACAACAGGAGAAAGATTTGAAAAAAGTTTCAATCTTTCGGCTTGTGCTTTCCCTGAAAGTACAAACATTTCCAATTAAAATATCAGGAGGAAAATTATGAGTTTTTCAGATGTAATCGCAAAAATCGATGACTTTGTCTGGGGTCCGGTCATGTTGATTTTACTGGTAGGTACCGGTATTTTTCTGACGATTCGGTTAAAATTCAGACCATGGAGAAATCTTGGATATGCCCTGAAAAGTACATTGAGTAAAGAAGCGAGAAAAACAAACAGAGGTACCGGTGATGTCTCACCATTTTCAGCGCTCACGACTGCGCTGGCAGCTACAATCGGTACTGGAAACATTGTAGGTGTGGCTACAGCTATGGTAGCAGGTGGCCCGGGTGCTCTGGTATGGATGTGGGTATCCGCATGTTTTGGACTGACCTCAAAATTCAGCGAATGTATGCTGGCAATTAAATATCGCGAGGTGAATGAAAAAGGGGAAATGTCCGGCGGCCCTATGTACACTATGAAAAAGGGATTAAAAAATAAAACAGTCGGAGCTGTTTTGGGTATGCTGTTTGCTATTTTTGCCGTCATGGCATCCTTTGGTATTGGAAATATGACGCAGGCAAATTCTATTTCCAGTGCGCTGTCCAGCACATTTAGTATTCCTACATGGGTTACAGGTGTTATTCTTACCGTTTTGGCATTGATTATCATTGTAGGAGGCATTAAGAGTATTTCTAAAGTTTCCTCTATTGTTGTACCGGTTATGGCAATATTTTATGTCATCGCAGGTCTTGTGGTTATTGTATTAAATATAGGAAATCTTCCATCCGGTCTTGCTATGGTATTCAAAATGGCAGTAAGCCCTACAGCAGTGGGCGGCGGACTCTGCGGTGCGATTACAGCATCTATGATGAATGCAATGCGTTTTGGTGTAGCCCGTGGTGTATTCTCTAACGAGGCAGGTATGGGCTCCGCCGCAATTACCGCAGCAGCAGCTACGACAGATGATCCGGTAAGACAGGGTTATATTAATATGACAGGAACTTTCTGGGATACAATCGTTGTTTGTACAATTACAGGTCTGTGTATTGCATCTTCCGGTGTGTTGGGTATTACAAATGACACTGCAGGAACATACAGCGCAGCGAATGATAAAATTGCTATAGTTGCAGAATACAATGACTATAAGGAAAAAGATGCCAGTGCAGATTATACATATGAGTTTGAAGGAAATAAACTGACGCTGAACGATGGAAAAGAAGACCTTGCCCTGACAAGAGTAGAAAAAGATGCAGCAGCTGACAGTATCGTAGGTGAGTGGACGGATAAAGACGGAAATGTATACACTTTTGGTGAGGATGGAAGCTATCAGTGTAAAACAGATTATGTACAGGGCGCTGATTTAACGATTGAAGTATTTAAGAGGGCTTTCACTAAGATTCACGATTCTCTTGGTAATTTCGGCTCATGGCTGATAACAATCGGAATCACATTGTTTGCATTTTCTACAATTTTAGGATGGGAATATCATGGAGAAAAAGCTTTTGAATATATTTTCAATACGCATAAATTCAATATGATATACAGAATTTTCTTTTCTCTGATTGTATATATTGGAGCAACACAGACATTAGATTTGGTATGGAACTTCTCTGATATTGCAAATGCTTTGATGGCAATTCCGAACTTAATCTGTATGCTTGCATTGAGTGGTGTAATTGCAAAAGAGGTGGAAAGATTCCAACCGCTAATAAAAGCAGAAAAAGAGAAAAAGAAAGCTTCAAAATAGCAGAAACATTGTAATAAAATAATCAAAAATTGTAAAATATGAAACGCTTAATGCGTTTCATATTTTTTTGCTTTCAACCGATTCTTGATAACAATGAAAAAAACAGATATACTTATCAATAGAAATATCAGGAGGCGAATTATGAATCTGACAGAGATAAGAGAGCTGTATCAAAATACAGACCAGTATATAGATAAACAGGTAGAAGTGGGAGGATGGATTCGCAGTATCCGCGACTCTAAAACATTTGGTTTTATTGTCCTAAATGATGGAACTTGTTTTCAACCAATTCAGGTTGTCTATCATGATACGATGGACAATTTTGCGGAAATATCAAAGATGAATATCGGAGCAGCTTTGATTGTAAAAGGAGTGCTGGTCGCCACCCCTCAGGCAAAGCAATCGTTTGAAATCCAGGCATCTGAAGTGTATATAGAGGGAGAGAGTACACCGGATTATCCACTGCAGAAGAAACGTCATAGTTTTGAATATCTGAGAACAATCTCCCATTTAAGACCGAGAACAAACACGTTCCAGGCTGTATTCCGTGTGCGCTCCCTGTGCGCTTATGCAATTCATAAATTTTTTCAGGAACAGGGATTTGTATATGTTCATACCCCACTGATTACCGGGAGTGACTGCGAAGGCGCTGGAGAAATGTTTCAGGTCACGACAATGAATTTAAAAGAAATACCTAAGACAGAGGAGGGAACAGTAGATTTCTCGAGAGATTTTTTTGGCAAACCGACGAATCTGACTGTATCCGGCCAGCTGAATGGGGAAACTTATGCTATGGCGTTTCAAAAAATTTATACATTTGGACCGACGTTCAGAGCGGAAAATTCTAACACCACACGGCATGCGGCAGAATTTTGGATGATTGAGCCGGAAATTGCTTTTGCTGACTTAGAAGATGATATGGAACTGGCAGAGGCAATGATAAAATATATTATCCGATATGTTCTTGAAAATGCTCCCGAGGAGATGAATTTTTTTAACAGTTTTGTGGACAAGGGTCTCCTGGACCGGTTAAATCATGTGATGACATCGGACTTCGGACGTATAACGTACACAGAGGCCGTAAAACTTCTGGAAAAACATAATGATAAATTTGAATATAAAGTAAGCTGGGGCGTTGATCTTCAGACCGAGCATGAAAGATTTCTCACAGAGGAAATTTTTAAAAGACCGGTGTTTGTCACAGATTATCCAAAAGAGATTAAAGCGTTTTATATGAAGTTAAACGAAGACGGAAAGACTGTGGCAGCGATGGACTGTCTTGTACCCGGAATTGGTGAAATTATCGGAGGAAGCCAGAGGGAAGAAAATCTTGATGTTCTAAAAGAAACAATGAAAGAACGAAATCTGAAAGAACAGGATTACAGTTTTTATCTGGAACTTCGCAAATATGGAACGGCAAGACATGCAGGATTTGGACTGGGATTTGAACGCATGATTATGTACCTGACGGGAATGAGCAATATCCGGGATGTCATACCGTTTCCGAGAACGGTAAAAAATTGTGAGTTATAATTTTTCAAAAACGAAAGATTTAAGACAGGTCCGATAGGACAGGGATATATTATGCCGGAGAGTGATTATGCACCTGTGATGCAGAATACGCAATGCTTTGCAGTAAACTGCATCATGGGTCATTTTAATTTCATTGGAAATTTTAAGAAAATCTTAATAAATTTCGTACGGATTTATTAAAAAGAATGAGATAGATTACATATGTAGAAATGATTTGAGTCTGTACGGACACCAAAAAGTTTCTACCAGAAATTGTGGAGGGATGTATGTACAATATTTTAGTGTGTGATGATGACAGGGAAATTGTGGAGGCCATAGATATCTATCTTACAAAAGAGGGATACAGAGTACTGAAAGCTTATGATGGAACGGAGGCAATCGATATCTTAAAACATCAGGATATTCAGTTGTTAATCATTGACGTCATGATGCCAAAGCTGGATGGACTGAGGGCGACACTGGAAATTCGTCGTGACAGCAGTATTCCAATTATCATTTTATCGGCAAAGTCGGAGGATTCTGATAAAGTAATAGGACTGGACGTCGGAGCTGACGACTATGTTACCAAACCATTTAATCCCCTTGAATTGATTGCCAGGGTAAAATCCCAAATCAGAAGGTATACACAGCTGGGAAACATTGCTGCCCCGGGAAGCGATGTTTACACCGTGGGAGGACTTCAGGTGGATGATGGGAAGAAACAGGTAACTGTGGACGGGGAGCCGGTCAAACTGACACCATATGAATATAATATTTTACTGCTGCTGATAAAAAATCCTGGAAGGGTCTACAGCATCAATCAGATTTATGAAGCTGTGTGGAGTGAAGAGGCTATCTCCGCTGACAATACAGTAGCTGTACATATCAGACATATCCGCGAAAAAATAGAAATAAATCCAAAGGAACCGAGATATCTGAAAGTGGTATGGGGTATTGGATACAAAATTGAAAAATAAAAAGGATGTGAATGAAATGAAAATGGAAAGAATTATTCTGCATATCAGTATTCTGGCTTTGGCAGTATTTTCAATGACACTGATAGGGACTTCAATTGCGAAAAATTACAAATATATTACTGGTTATGAGGAAAAAGAAGATAATGTTTTTGAGTATATGGAGAACTATGCGCAGGGTGTCGACAGTGCTTTTCGATTCATATATAAAAAGGATATGGCGCAGAAAGTACAAAGAGGCAAAACTCCAAAAATAAATGAAAAAGCGTTTAGTACAGAGTTTCAATATTATATTGTCTATCAGAAAAATGGAAAAACATATATCGATACCAATTTACAGGATGGCGATGAAATAACAGATGTCACTAAATTCTGTAATATTGCAACTTATGACGGACAGCAATGGAATTTTGAAGATACGGGAAAAAAGGACTGCTATCTGGAGTACCAGGGTGACGAATATTTTTTTGAGAATTTGATTGATGTAGATGAAAAAATTTATGACTATGTTTCTGAAAATCATATGCAGCTTACTTTTGCTGTAAAAAAGAACAGCAATGGACTGTTTGCAGACATACAAAAAAGTATAGATAATTCTTTTACGTCAGATGAAATAAAGGATGCAAAAAGAGAGTTATTTATCCGTTTTGGAATTGCTTTGGCAGGAGTTGTTATAGCATTATTATTGTATATAAAACTGATGTTTATGGCCGGACACCGCACAAAAGGTGATCAGGCAGAATGTGTGCCGGCAGATAAATTATGGATTGATTTGGGTATTGTATTTCTAGTTGGTATTTATATCTTTTTACTCAGCTTGGGAGAGTATGAACTCAGTGACCTGTTTTCTTTTAATTATCTGATGATTATGTGGGCAATATTGAATCTGTTTGTGATAGAGATGATAGTCCTTATGAGTGAAAGTATTGTGCGCAGAATAAAATGTGGATGCTTTATTTCTACGACTCTTACAGGCACTATTCTTTTAAAACTGAAGAAATTTACTTTTAAAGCAATAAAACGACTAAAAAAAATTGCACTGCAGTTCTTTCACCATCTTTCCCTTTCCGTAAAAGTAATTTTTTTATCGGGGATGATTGTGATATGGGGCGTTGCTATTTACTGGTGCGCCTATAATGATCAGGATTTGCTGTTTCTTATTATATTGTTTGGCCCGGCATTTCTGACAGCTGCTTTTGTCTGGAAATATTTTTTTGAGATAAAAGTTATTACAAATGGGATGGAAAACATAGCGAGAGGAAATATTGACTATAAAATAGAAGAAGGAATGACATTTCACAGTAATCAGATACTTAAAGAGCAGACAAACAACATTGGCCGGGGGTTAAAGGAGGCAGTTGATTCCAGTATGCGTAATGAGCGTATGAAGACGGAACTGATTACCAATGTATCGCATGATTTAAAGACGCCGCTCACATCAATTATTAATTATGTGGATTTATTAAGGACAGAAGGACTGGACAGCGAAAGGGCAAAGGATTATCTGAAGATTTTGGATGATAAATCTCAAAGGCTGAAAATATTGACGGAAGATCTCGTGGAGGCTTCGAAACTGAGTTCCGGTGTGACCCGGTTTGAAAAGGAAAAAATAGATATTGTACAACTGGTAAAGCAGAGCCTGGGAGAATACAACGAAAAATTCAGTCAGAAGGGGCTTGAAGTAATCCGGACTGTAAAAAAAGAGCCATTATATATTATAGCCGACGGAAGAAAGACATGGAGAGCTTTGGATAATCTTTATCATAATATTTATAAATATGCCATGAAGAATACCAGAGTCTATATTGATATTGAAAACATGAATGGTGTGGCTATGCTTTCCATAAAAAATATCTCAGAAGTTCCGCTAAACATTACGCCGGAAGAATTGATGGAGCGATTTGTAAGAGGAGATGCTTCCAGAACGACAGAAGGAAGCGGTCTGGGGTTGTCGATTGCAAAAACAATCATTGAGCGCCAGGGAGGCAGAATGGAAATCGTTCTCGATGGTGATTTATTTAAAGTTGTCATTTTGATGAATATGGAAGAGAAAAAATAGAAGACAATTTTCCGGACAAAAGGAAAAGAGTTCCTTTGTAAATGGAACAATTTGTATAAAAAACGCTTGACAATTAGTCGGGCGTTTTTTATAATTGATAGGCATGCTTAACGGGATTACTATGCCCAAATGTGTGTATGTGTAAGAAATGAACACAGAATTCTAATAACAGGAGGTGAAAAAGGAATGCCTACATTTAACCAGTTAGTAAGAAAAGGACGTCAGACAGCAGTTAAGAAGTCTACTGCTCCAGCCTTATTAAAGAGTTATAATTCTTTAAATAAGAAGATGAACGATACAGCTTCCCCACAGAAGCGTGGTGTTTGTACAGCAGTTAAGACAGCAACTCCTAAGAAGCCTAACTCAGCTCTTAGAAAAATTGCCAGAGTTCGTCTTTCTAATGGTATTGAAGTAACAAGCTATATTCCAGGGGAAGGTCACAATCTTCAGGAGCACAGCGTTGTTCTTATCCGTGGTGGTAGAGTAAAAGATTTACCAGGTACAAGATATCATATCATTAGAGGTACGCTTGATACTGCAGGTGTTGCAAACAGACGCCAGGCACGTTCCAAGTATGGTGCTAAAAAGCCTAAAGCAGGCAAATAGTAGGAATGACTTATAAAAAGTCAATCACAGGTTGAATGATTTGTAACGGTTATTAGAATATTCGTGAAGTATGGCCGACGGATATTTAGATGTCACGTCAGCCCATAACATGAAAACAGATTTTTCTGTGAGTGTTTCATATAGATTGTCTAAAACCGTGCGCAAGGACACAACTTTTGTGAGTACCGAAGATTTAATCGCAGACTCCGGATATTAAAGGGTCTGCAATATTGGAGTTTCCAAAGTATATTTTTGGAAATTCTGTCAAAATTGATTAAGGAGGGAAGTAACATGCCACGTAAAGGACATACTCAAAAAAGAGAAATTTTAGCGGATCCTATGTACAACAGTGTTGTAGTGACAAAGCTTATCAATAACATTATGTTAGATGGTAAGAAGGGTGTAGCTCAGAAGATTGTTTATGGTGCATTTGAAAAAGTTGCAGCACAGACAGGTAAGGACGCCCTTGAGGTATTTGAGGAAGCTATGAACAATGTTATGCCGGCACTCGAAGTAAAGGCAAGACGTATCGGTGGTGCAACCTATCAGGTACCTCTTGAAGTCAGACCTGAGAGAAGACAGGCATTAGGACTTCGTTGGATTACATTATATTCTCGTCAGAGAAGTGAAAAGACTATGGTAGAAAGATTGGCAAACGAGATTATGGATGCGGCCAACAATACAGGATCTTCCGTTAAGAAGCGTGAAGATATGCACAAGATGGCAGAAGCAAACAAGGCGTTTGCACATTACAGATTCTAGTTTCATATTACGAATAGTTTCGCACATTAAAAAGAGGAGGAAAAAACCTTGGCTGGAAGAGAATATCCATTAGAGAGAACCAGAAACATTGGTATTATGGCGCATATTGATGCAGGTAAAACTACATTGACAGAGCGTATCCTGTATTATACCGGTGTTAATTATAAGATTGGTGATACTCATGAAGGTACTGCTACAATGGACTGGATGGAGCAGGAACAGGAAAGAGGTATCACAATTACATCTGCAGCAACAACCTGCCACTGGACAAAACAGAAGGATTGTAAGCCGGCTCCCGGTGCTTTAGAGCATCGTATTAATATTATTGATACACCGGGTCACGTTGACTTTACAGTAGAAGTAGAACGTTCCCTGCGTGTACTGGATGGTGCTGTTGGTGTATTCTGTGCAAAGGGTGGTGTAGAGCCTCAGTCTGAAAACGTTTGGAGACAGGCTGATACTTACAATGTACCACGTATGGCATTCATCAATAAGATGGACATCCTGGGTGCAGATTTCTATAACGCTGTGAAGCAGATTAGAGAGCGTTTGGGAAAAAATGCGATTGTTACACAGCTGCCAATCGGAAAAGAAGATGATTTCCAAGGAATTATCGACTTATTTGAGATGAAAGCTTACATCTATAATGATGAGAAGGGTGACGATATTTCGATTGTCGATATCCCTGACGATATGAAGGATGAGGCAGAAGTATACAGAGAGGAACTGATTGAAAAAATCTGTGAATTAGATGAAGACCTCATGATGAAATTCCTGGAAGACGAGGTACCATCAGAGGAAGAATTGAAGAAAGCGCTGAGAACAGCTACTTGTGAATGTACAGCAGTCCCTGTATGTTGTGGATCTGCTTACAGAAACAAAGGGGTACAGAAGCTTCTTGATGCAATTCTTGAATTTATGCCTGCCCCAACAGATATTCCTGCTATTACAGGTGTTGATGAGGAAGGAAATGAAGTAGAGAGACATTCTTCTGATGAAGAGCCTTTCTCTGCTCTTGCATTTAAGATTATGGCGGACCCATTTGTTGGTAAACTTGCATTTTTCAGAGTTTATTCCGGTACGATGAATTCCGGCTCTTATGTATTAAATGCGACAAAGGGCAAGAAGGAACGTGTTGGACGTATTCTTCAGATGCACGCAAATAAAAGAGAGGAACTGGATAAGGTTTATTCCGGAGATATTGCCGCTGCTGTAGGTTTCAAATTTACCTCAACAGGTGATACCATCTGCGATGAGCAGCATCCGGTTATCTTAGAGTCCATGGAATTCCCAGAGCCTGTTATCGAGCTGGCTATTGAGCCTAAGACAAAGGCAGGACAGGGTAAAATGGGAGAGGCTTTGGCAAAACTTGCCGAGGAAGATCCTACTTTCAGGGCACATACAAACGAGGAGACAGGTCAGACCATTATTGCAGGTATGGGCGAACTTCATCTGGAGATTATTGTAGATAGACTTCTTCGTGAATTTAAGGTAGAAGCAAATGTAGGTGCACCACAGGTTGCCTATAAGGAGACATTTACTAAGAAAGTGGATGTTGACAGCAAGTATGCAAAACAGTCTGGTGGTCGTGGTCAGTATGGTCACTGTAAAGTTATTTTTGAGCCTATGGATCCAAACGGTGAAGAAACATTCAAGTTTGACTCTACAGTAGTTGGTGGTAATATTCCAAAAGAGTATATCCCAGCTGTTGGTGAAGGAATTGAAGAAGCAGCACAGACAGGTATTCTGGCAGGATTCCCTGTATTGGGCGTGCATGCTACTGTTTATGACGGATCTTACCATGAAGTCGACTCTTCGGAAATGGCATTCCACATTGCAGGATCTATGGCATTTAAAGACGCTATGTCTAAGGGCGATGCAGTGCTGTTGGAGCCTATCATGAGAGTAGAAGTAACAATGCCAGAAGAGTATATGGGAGACGTTATCGGCGATATGAACTCACGTCGTGGACGGATTGAGAGCATGGACGACCTTGGCGGTGGTAAGATTGTCAGAGGATATGTTCCTCTTGCTGAAATGTTTGGATACTCCACTGACTTACGTTCCAGAACACAGGGTCGTGGTAATTACTCTATGTTCTTTGAAAAATATGAGCAGGCACCAAAATCTGTTCAGGAGAAAGTTATTGCTTCTAAAGCAAAATAGTAAAAATTAATCATGAAAGGGTTGAAAATATTTCCATTATAAAATATAATGTGAATAGCCTTTTTACGCGGACAACATTGCAAATGTCGTATAATATCGACATTTGTTGAAGTCGCGAAAATCATGGAAAACAGGCTAGATGTTTTACCATGATAGAAATGCCAATGTAAGGTAGTAATAAATTTAATCAAATTAGGAGGATTATTGAAATGGCAAAAGCTAAGTTTGAAAGAACAAAACCACATTGTAATATTGGTACAATCGGACATGTCGATCACGGTAAAACAACATTAACAGCAGCTATCACAAAGGTACTTGCTGAGAGAGTTGCAGGTAATACAGCTACAGATTTTGAAAATATCGACAAAGCTCCGGAAGAAAGAGAAAGAGGTATTACAATTTCTACAGCTCACGTTGAGTATGAGACAGAAAAAAGACATTATGCTCACGTTGACTGCCCGGGTCATGCTGACTACGTTAAGAACATGATTACAGGTGCTGCTCAGATGGACGGCGCTATCCTTGTTGTTGCAGCTACTGACGGTGTTATGGCTCAGACAAAAGAGCATATCTTACTTTCACGTCAGGTAGGTGTTCCAAAAATTGTTGTATTCATGAATAAGTGTGACATGGTAGACGATGAGGAATTATTAGAATTAGTAGAAATGGACGTTACAGAGATTCTGGAAGAATATGGTTTCGAAGGAACACCAATTATTAAGGGCTCAGCTCTTAAAGCTCTTGAAGATCCATCATCAGAATGGGGAGACAAAATCATGGAACTGATGGATACAGTTGATGATTATTTCCCAGATCCTCAGAGAGATACAGATAAGCCTTTCCTTATGCCAGTAGAGGATGTATTCACAATTACAGGTCGTGGTACTGTTGCTACAGGTAGAGTAGAAAGAGGAACACTTCACTTAAATGATGAAGTTGAAATCATTGGTGTTAAGGAAGAGACACAGAAGACTGTTGTAACTGGTATTGAAATGTTTAGAAAGCTTCTTGACGAAGCACAGGCTGGTGATAACATTGGTGCCCTTTTAAGAGGTATCAACAGAGACCAGATCGAAAGAGGTCAGGTCCTTGCTAAACCTGGTACAGTAACATGCCATAAGAAATTTACTGCACAGGTTTACGTATTAACAAAAGACGAAGGTGGACGTCATACTCCATTCTTTAACAACTACAGACCACAGTTCTACTTCAGAACAACTGACGTAACTGGTGTTTGTAACTTACCTGCAGGTACAGAAATGTGCATGCCTGGTGACAACGTAGAAATCACAGTTGAACTGATTCACCCAATCGCTATGGAGCAGGGTCTTGGATTCGCTATCCGCGAAGGTGGTAGAACAGTTGGATCTGGAAAGGTTGCAACTATCATCGAGTAATAAATTTTATCTAAAAACTAAGG
>CANRIV010000015.1 GCA_947630805.1 uncultured Lachnospiraceae bacterium | reverse complement strand
ACTTTGCTTCGCAAAGCACGCTCCTAACGGAGCTGGTCAAATACGAATATGAAACGCCTGATGCGTTTCATAATCTACAACTTTGGAAACGGTAAAGGATAACCGTTTCCAAACTTTGCTTCGCAAAGCACGCTCCTAACGGAGCTGGTCAAATACGAATATGAAACGCCTGATGCGTTTCATAATCTACAACTTTGGAAACGGTAAAGGATAACCGTTTCCAAACTTTGCTTCGCAAAGCACGCTCCTAACGGAGCTGGTCAAATACGAATATGAAACGCCTGATGCGTTTCATAATCTATAAATTTTTAGCAAAGGAGAGCAGATTTATGAAAACTGTTGCCGTTGTGCCAATGAAATTGAATAACCGAAGACTGCCGAATAAAAATACAAAATGTTTTACCAATGGAAAACCTCTCTGTTATTACATTTTGTCAACCCTGCTTAAAGTAAATGAAATTGATGATATATATGTTTACTGTAGCAATCCCGATATTCAGAAATTTATTCCAAAAGGTGTTAAATATTTGCAACGTTCCGTATCACTTGACCAGGATACAACAAAAATAAATGAAGTGTTGCAGTGTTTTGCACAAGAAGTTTCTGCAGATATCTATGTAATGGCGCATACAACTGCGCCCTTTATTAAAAAAGAGTCCATAGAAAAAGGATTAAGGGCTGTAAAATATAAGCAATATGATTCTTCCTTTGCAGTAAAAAAAGTGCAGGATTTTTTATGGAAAGATGGAAAACCTTTTAATTATGAATTAGATAATATTCCGCGGACACAGGATTTGCCGGCATTATACCAGGAGACCAGCAGTTTTTATATTTATAAAAAAGAGGTTATGACAAAGATGAATCGTCGTATAGGCGAAGAACCATTTATTGTGGAAATAAGTGAAATTGAAAGTATAGATATTGATGAACCAGAAGATTTTGAAATTGCAGATGCAGTGTTTAACTATAGATTATGAAACACATTAAGTGTTTCATAATCGTACTTAACCAGCTCCGTTAGGAGCGTGCTTTGCGAAGCAAAGTTTTGAAACAGTTATCCTTTACTGTTTCAAAAGTTGTGCTTTAAAAAAAGACAAGTAGTAACAAAGAGAGGTAAACTGATGAGTCAAGTACATATATTGGATTGCACTCTTCGTGATGGAGGATATTGCAATCAGTGGGAGTTTGGTTTTAATAACATAAAAAAAATTATTGGAGGTCTTGTAGCAGCCAATATTGATATTATAGAATGTGGCTTTTTGACAAATAAAGTCGAATATAATTATGATATAACGAAGTTTACAACGATAGAGCAGTTAAAAACAGTAATACCCAATAAAAGAAATGGGAAAATTTTTGTCGCAATGATGAATTACGGAGAGTATGATATCAAAAAACTGCCACCATGTGATGGTACATCTATTGATGGAATTCGTGTTGCGTTTCATAAAAAATATTTACCTGAGGCGTTGGAGGTATGCCGTGAAATTAAAGACAAAGGGTATAAAGTTTTTGTTCAGGCTATGCTTTCTCTGAGTTATTCTGATGAAGATTTCTTAGAACTTATTCGGCAAGTAAACAGCATAAATCCATATGCTTTTTACATCGTTGATAGCTTTGGCATGATGAAACGAAAGGATTTAATTCGGTTGTTTTATATGGTGGAGCATAATCTTGAAAAAAATATATGGATTGGTTTTCATTCTCATAATAATATGCAATTAGCTTATTCCAATGCACAAAGTTTAGTGGAGGTATGTACAAATAGCAATTTAATTATTGATTCCTCCGTTTATGGCATGGGACGTGGAGCAGGTAATTTGAATACAGAACTATTTGTTGAATATTTAAATGACAATAAAGAAGCAGATTATGAATTAAAACCGCTTCTTAACATGATAGATGAGATTATAAATGAATTTTATCAAAGAAATTATTGGGGATACTCGCTTCCTAATTATTTAGCTGCCAAGCATAATGCACATCCAAATTATGCGGGATATCTTGATGATAAAAAGACCTTAACGGTTGAAGATATGGATGAAATGTTTTATATGATGAGCAAAGATGAAAAGAACGAATTCAACAAAACATATATTGAAGATTTATATCTTCGATATATGATTAAAGAAAGTGTTCATAATGATCATCAAGATGAATTAAAGAATAAATTGAGAGGAAAAAAAGTATTACTAGTGGCACCCGGGAAAAGTTCTGTTGATGAAAAAGAAAAAATTATTAATTTTTCTAATTCAGATTCAGTGGTTACGATAAGTATTAACTTTGAATATCAGTATGCTGACACTGATTTTATTTTTTTAAGCAATCTCAGGAGACTAAGAGAATTAGATATTAACAAGAGAGAAAAATGTATTGTTACTTCAAATATTTCAGCTAATAATATTTATTTACAGACAGAATATAGAGATTTATTGAATAACGAAGAAGCTGTGAAAGATAATGCTGGTATGATGGCTATCAGATTTTTAATGAAACTGGGAGTTAAAAAAGTATATCTTGCAGGATTTGATGGATATTCCCATGATGTAAAGAACAATTATGCCTATAGTCAATTAGAATTTATTACTAAAAATGCCGTGTTAGATGCTATGAATTTAGGTATGACAAAAGTTTTGGAAGACTATAAAGATAAGATTAGTATAACGTTTTTAACTACGCCAAAATACGTTTTAATTTGAAAATAAGGAGGAGAATTTTAAAGATAGAGAGGTTTGTTACAATGAAAGTTTTATTGTTTGGAGAAATATTGTTAAGACTGGCATCGCCTGGATATACCAAATTGTTTCAGAAAGAAAGTTTGGAGGCAACATTTTGTGGGAGCGAAGCAAATGTTGCAGTTTCTTTATCCAATTTTGGCCTGAATTCAATTTTTTTAACAAAAGTTCCCAATAATGATGTAGGAAGAGCCGCAGAAAAAGCACTTCGATATTTTGGTGTAGACACTTCGAAAATTATATATGGGAATGGAAGAATGGGGCTCTATTATTTAGAAAAAGGAGCTTCACAGCGGGCTTCTAAAGTAATATATGATAGATATGATTCTGCAATTTCTTTAGCAGGTACAAATGAATTTATCTGGAATGAAATATTTGATGATGTTGATTGGTTTCACTGGACAGGCATTACTCCGGCTCTTTCAAAAAATTTAGAAAATATTTGTCTGGAAGCTTGTAGAATAGCAAAAAAGAAAGGAGTGATTGTTTCTTGTGATTTAAATTATAGAAAAAAATTATGGGATAGTGAAAAATCACAGCGTGTCATGTCTAAGTTAATGCCTTATGTAGATGTATGTATTGCCAACGAAGAAGATGCAGATCAAGTGTTAAATTTAAGACCTGATAATAACAATGTATCGGAAGGAAAATTAAATAAAGAAGGATATGAGTGGGTTGCAAAAGAGATTTGTAGAAAATATCATTGTAAATACGTAGCATTTACTTTTAGAGAAAGTTACTCGGCGAGTGTTAATGGCTGGAGTGGAATGCTTTATGACAACAAAGAAAAAAAAGCATATTTTTCACGAAAATATGATATACAAATTATAGATCGTGTCGGTGGTGGAGATAGTTTTTCAGCAGGAATTATTTATGGACTTATATTAAAGAAGAAAAATCAAGAAATAATTGAATTTGCCACTGCCGCAAGCTGCTTAAAACATACAATCGAAGGGGATTTCAACAGAGTTACTGTGAAGGAAGTTGAAGATTTATTATGTTATGGTGGAAATGGACGAGTTCAAAGATGAGGAGACCTGAAAATGATTAGTATTATAATGACTATATACAATGGAGAACGTTATTTGAAAGAGTCAATTACAAATATTTTAAAGACAAAGGAAGATATTGAGTTAATATTAGTAAATGATGGCTCAACTGATAGAAGTTATGAAATTTGTGAATCTTTTCAGATGAGTGATAATAGAGTAAAAGTTATTCATAAGGAGAATGGAGGCATCGCAGAATCCAGGAATTGTGGATTAAGAGTTGCAACGGGGAAATATGTATGTTTTCATGATCAGGACGACTATGTGACAGAAGATTGCTATAAAACTTTATTGTATGATTTGGAAACAAAAGACGTAGATATGGTCATTTCTAATCCTGGAAGTATTATTAAAGAAAAAAAATTAAAGAATAACTCTATTTTTGAATCAAAGATTGAATCAGATATCGGTAAATTGTGTTTAGAAGTAATTGCAGGTGATACATTTGTGGATGAAAAGGAAAATGGACTGATTTGGACGTCAATATGGAATTGTATTTTTAAAAAGGATATCATAGATAAATTTGGAATAAAATTCCATAGTTTTATTAATGCTGAAGACGATACTATTTTTTTAATTAATTATTTAGTGTATTGTCATAAAGTTTATTTGGAAAAAGAAAATTTATATTATTGGAGAGAACATTTATCCTCCGAAAGCCATACGAAAAGGTATATCGAAGATTTTGATGCAAAAAATACTTGCTTTTGGAATTTTATACTGGAATTACTCAAAAAAAAATTGACAGAAGGGCAGTTGGAACAAGTAAATATATATTTGAACTATAGAAAAACAATAAATTATTTTTTGAACGAATGTTATGGAGAGCCAGTTATCCGTGCAATTAGAAATATCAAGGAAATTAAGGAAAAATATTTAGACAGAGAAACAAAAGAATATATACATAATTCTTATCTATATACAAGGATGAAGCCGGAGCATAAAATAATTTATGATAATCTTTTGACAAATACTGCTTTTGCGGTCATAAAATTTAAATTATGGTTGCTTAAGGATAAGTTAATGCGGAAAACTGTAAAAAAGAGTATGCAGAAATAAAAAAGTGAAAGCGTTATAATTTTTATAGTATTTTGTAAATAAAAGTGTTATAATAAAGCGCGGGTCAAAATCCGGATGATGATAAGCGGGTGTGGCGGAATTGGCAGACGCGTTAGATTTAGGTTCTAGTGGGAGACCGTGCAGGTTCAAGTCCTGTCACCCGCATTTGTTTCTGCATATCTTAGAGATTTGCAGTGATTGTCTAAAAATTTCTGGAAATTCGTGTAAAGAGAAAGGTTTTGGGAAGGGATAGATTCCAAAGCCTTTTTTCTATGCGGCAACGCAATATTGATTTTTGTTCAAAAAAATGATAGAGTAAATAGACTTTGAACAAAGAGGAGAGAAAGTATGCTTACAAAAGATCAATTCAATGTGTTGTATGATTTACATCGCAATGGATATAAAAACCAGAGGGCGCTTGCAAAAAGGCAGCAGGTTTCGCTTGGAAAGGTAAACTATCTTTTAAAAGACATGCGTATGAAAGGATGGATTGGAGCAGATTATTCTGTTACAGAGGCCGGGTATGAGCAGCTTCATCCTTACAAAGTGGAAAATGCTGTGATTATGGCGGCAGGAATGTCCTCTCGGTTTGCCCCTTTGTCTTACGAAACCCCCAAAGGAGTGTTGGTGGTAAAAGGAGAAGTGCTTATTGAGCGTCAGATTCGTCAGCTTCAGGCGGCAGGAATCAAAGATATCACAGTTGTCGTGGGGTATATGAAAGAAAAATTTTTTTATTTGCAGGATGCGTTCCATGTAGATATTGTGGTAAATGAAGATTATTATCGATACAATAACACTTCGACATTGATAAAAGTTATTGACCGTTTAAAGAATACTTATATTTGTTCCTCAGATAATTATTTTGTAGATAATGTTTTTGAGGAGTATGTATATGATGCCTACTATTCCGCTGTATTTTATTCGGAAAAATGTAATGAATATGGATTGATTACAGATAAAAAAGGAAAAATTACAGGAATTAATCATCAGCCTGAAAATATGTGGGTTATGCTTGGACATGTATATTTTTCCAGAAAATTTTCATCGGATTTTTCCGAAATACTGTTAAAAGAGTATGAGAAAGAGAGTGTAAAAAAACAGTTATGGGAAGACCTGATGGAAAAACATCTTAATCGGCTTGATATGTATATACGCTGTTATGACAGGGAAAAAGTGCTGGAATTTGATTCGCTGGAGGAACTGAGAGATTTTGATGAAAGATATCTGGAAAACAGCAATTCACAGATTTTTAAAAATATATGTAGTGTATTTCATTGCAAAGAAAGAGAAATCAGCAATATTTTTGTGATAAAGCAGGGCTTCACAAACCTTTCGTTTCATTTTTCCTGCAGGGGAGCGGAGTATGTTTATCGTCATCCCGGGATTGGGACAGAAAAGTATATTTCCCGAAAGAGTGAGGCGTTTTCTACGCAGGTGGCAAAAAAGCTTGGACTTGATAATACGATGATTGAAATAGATGGAAAAGAGGGGTGGAAAATATCCCGATTTATTCAAAATGCCAGATGTATGGATTATCATAATGCAAAAGAAGTGGTACAGGCATTGAAAATAATGAAAAAACTGCACAATGCGGCGATTCCGTCAGAATATGATTCTGATATTTGGAAAAAGACATTAGATTTGATTCAGAAAATTGATAATTCACATAAAGATTTTGAAGATTTCGAAAACCTTTATACAAATATGGAAATGTTGTATGAACATGTGAAAAAAGACAATGTTCCTAAAGTTTTGTGTCACTGCGATTGCTACGCACCAAATTTTGTACTGGATGATAAAGATAATATGGTATTAATCGATTGGGAATATTCTGGAAATAATGACCCCGCATATGATTTGGGCACGTTTATCTGTTGTTCGGATTATACGTATGAAGAAGTCTTAGAGGTATTAAAGATATACTACAATCGGAAACTGACAGTAAAAGAGCTGAGACATCATCTGGCCTATGTAGGGATTGCTTCTTATTATTGGTATGTGTGGGCGTTATATCAGGAATCCGTTGGAAATATTATAGGAGAATATTTGTTTTTATGGTACAAAAATGCAAAGATATATAGAGAAAAAGCAATGAAATTATACGAAGAAGGAAGAGAAGAATGACAGAAGAAAAGGACCAGACTTTTATAAAAGGCCTGGTCCTCTTTTTGTAGAATTTATTTTCTGTTCCACAAGATAGGAACTATAAGCCGGACAGATAGCTGTTGTGGTATCGACGGTCATTTGTGACATCTGCTCCAAACCATTTCGGAGGAATAAAATTTTTAGCCTGTTCTATAGATTCAAACTCTACTTCTATAAGCACCATGCCTGCAAATTTTCCTTCAAAAATATCCAGCTCTGCCGTCAGATTATTTTCCAGTGGAATCAGGAATCTGGTTTTTGTAATAATATTTCCGTCTGCTTTTTCTAAAAGATGGTAATAACTTTTTTCATTTAACGGAAGGTTATATTCCTCCCGGGCCATCATCCCGCCTCCTTTGTATGTGAGATAATAGGAATCATCCTGCTTGCGAATCCTGACGACAGGGGAAGTGTTTAAATAAGCCTGTTCTATTTTATGATGTTTTAATTGATTTAAATCTTCGGGTAAATCCAAAGGAATGAATTTTCTTTCTATCTCCATAAAATCACCTCTTCTTTAGTATATGAAATTTATACTATATTAATTGTAGGGGCGTCAGGAAATATTTGCAAGGCAATCATCGACAAAAAATAATAATAATTTTAAAAATATGCTGAAATTTTGTCTGAATAGTGTTTTATTACTTGGACACATTTTGACGATATGATATAATGAAATTCAGCAAAAATATGGAAATAAAATGGAGGAAACAAATGAAGACAGTATATGCTTTTCTGGCAGATGGAATGGAAGAAGTGGAAGCGCTGATGGTAATTGACCTGCTCAGAAGAACAAAAAAATTAAATGTAGTAACAGTATCTGTTAAAGAAGAAAAATTGATAGAAAGTTCTCACAAAATAAAATTATATGCAGATAAAAACATAGAAGAAATTGATTTTGAAGCGGGAGATTGTATTTTTCTTCCAGGTGGCGTGCCGGGGACACCAAATCTGGCCGCATGTGAGAAATTGACAGAGCAGATTATAAAATATGACAAAGAGAAAAAATGGCTGACTGCTATCTGTGCAGCCCCAAGTATCTATGGGCAGCTGGGACTGCTCAAAGAGAGAAAGGCTACATCTTACCCGACTTTTGCCGACAAGATGAACTGTAAAGAGTATGGTGGAAGTGTAGTTCGGGATGGGCATTTTATTACTGCGAAAGGCTTAGGTGTGGCGTTGGAAATGGGACTTGAAATGATAAGTGTTCTTGTGGGACCGGAAATTTCCAGACAAGTTGCAGAGGCAATTCAGTATAATGTCAGATAAATTGAAAAATAGATGACAATATATGTTATTTATGCTATAATAATTTTCTGTGTCAAAGGGCATATAGTCCTTTTGTGTGGCGAAAGCCACAGGACAGACGGAAAGAAATGGGTCTGATATGCCCGTTTGCATATTAAGGAGGAAACGCAATGAGTTTACAGGTAGAAAAATTGGAAAACAATACGGCCAAGCTTACAATAGAAGTCGAGGCTTCCGAGTTAGATAAGGCAATTCAGAAGGCTTATCAGAAAAATAAGAGTAAATTTAATATTCCGGGATTCAGAAAAGGCAAAGTGCCTTATCCAATGATTGAAAAAATGTATGGTGCGGCTGTTTTTTATGAAGACGCTGCCAATGATTTGATTCCGGGAGCATATGCAGATGCAGCAGCTGAAAGTGAATTGGACATTGTTGCCCGTCCGGAAATCAATGTTGTTCAGATTGAAAAAGGAAAGCCATTTATTTTTGAGGCAGAAGTTACATTAAAACCGGAAATCAAACTGGGAAAATATAAAGGTGTTAAAGTAGAAAAAGCGGACATCACAGTGACAGAGGAAGATATACAGGCAGAGCTGGATAAAGTCAAAGAGCAGAATGCCAGACTGGTGGCAGCAGATGATAAGGCAGTGGAAGACGGCGATCAGACAACGATTGATTTTGAAGGTTTCGTAGATGGAGAAGCCTTTGAAGGAGGAAAAGGAGAAGACTATCCTCTGACAATCGGCTCACATTCTTTTATTGATACATTTGAAGAGCAGCTGATTGGTGCAAAAGTAGGAGACGAGGTGGAAGTCAATGTTACTTTCCCTGAGAATTATCAGGCAAAAGAGCTGGCAGGTAAACCGGCAATGTTTAAAGTGACCGTCAAGGAAATTAAGGTAAAAGAATATCCAAATCTGGATGATGATTTTGCTCAGGATGTCTCTGAATTTGATACCTTAGAGGAATATAAGGCCGACATTAAGAAAAATCTGCAGGAACAGAAAGAAAAAGATGCACAGGCAGAAAAAGAAAGTAAAGTAATTGAGGCAATCGTAAAAGATTCAAAGATGGATATTCCGGAAAAAATGATTGAGGCACAGTGTCAGCAGATGATAGAAGAATTTGCGCAGAACATCGCTATGCAGGGCATTTCTTTTGAGCAATATATGCAGTTTACCGGCGCTACGATAGAGCAACTGACAGAACAGGTAAAGCCACAGGCACAGGCGAGAGTAGAATCCAGTCTTGTTCTGGAGGCTATTGTCAAGGCAGAAAATATTGAAGCGACAGACGAGGAATATGAGAAAGAAATCGAGGATATGGCAGTAAAATACAAGATGGAAACGGATAAAGTTTCTGAGCTGCTGTCTGATGCAGACAAGAAAAATATTAAGAGTGATATTTGCATGAGAAAGGCTGCCAAACTGGCAGTAGATGAAGCAAAATAATAGCAAAGGAGGCATAACATGGCATTAATACCTTATGTCATAGAGCAGAATTCCAGAGGAGAACGTTCCTATGACATTTATTCAAGATTGTTAAAGGACCGTATTGTGTTTTTGGGAGAAGAAATCAATGATGCGGTAGCATCTACAGTGGTTGCACAGTTATTGTTTTTGGAATCAGAAGATCCCGGAAAGGATATCCATATGTATATCAATAGTCCGGGTGGATCTGTGACTGCCGGCATGGCAATTTACGATACAATGAATTATATTAAGTGTGATGTATCCACTACTTGTATCGGTATGGCTGCCAGTATGGGTGCTTTCCTTTTATCCAGTGGTGCAAAGGGAAAAAGATATGCACTTCCAAATTCTGAAATCATGATACACCAGCCACTTGGCGGCGCCCAGGGACAGGCTACAGAGATTCAGATTGCAGCGGAGCATATTTTGAAAACAAAGAAAAAATTAAATGAAATTCTGGCAGAAAATTCGGGTCAGCCAATCGATGTTGTGGAAAAAGATACAGACAGAGATAATTGGATGAGCGCCGAGGAAGCAAAGAAATATGGTTTGATTGATGAAGTAATCAAGCAGAGATAATCAATTAAGGCACCACTGTTATGTGGTGCCTTGTGTATAAAAATGGAGAGGTATTTATGGCAAATAAAAATATGAACGATGAAAAACGTCGTTGCTCTTTTTGTGGAAAAACAGAAGAACAGGTGCGTAAGCTGATTGCAGGTCCTGCCAATGCTTATATTTGTGATGAGTGTGTGGAGATATGTGCAGAAATTGTAGAGGAAGGTATGTATATCGACCGGAATCAGCAAAGTTCAGAAGAGATTAATTTACTTAAGCCAAAAGAAATCAAAGAATTTTTAGATCAATATGTTATTGGACAGGAAGCAGCAAAAAAAGTTTTGTCGGTAGCTGTTTATAATCATTACAAGAGAGTACTGGCCGATAAAGATTTTGATGTGGAATTGCAAAAATCCAACATTCTTATGCTGGGACCTACCGGCTCAGGAAAGACTTATCTCGCCCAGACGCTGGCAAAAATTTTGAATGTTCCATTTGCAATCGCAGATGCCACAACTTTAACGGAAGCTGGATATGTGGGAGAGGATGTAGAGAATATTCTTTTAAAACTTATTCAGGCAGCAGATTATGATATAGACAGGGCGCAGCATGGAATTATATATATTGATGAGATAGATAAGATAACAAAGAAATCTGAGAATGTTTCCATTACCAGAGACGTATCCGGGGAGGGAGTACAGCAGGCTCTTTTGAAAATTATCGAGGGAACAGAAGCCAGTGTGCCGCCACAGGGAGGAAGAAAACATCCACAGCAGGAATTAATTCCTATTGATACTACGAATATACTATTTATTTGTGGTGGAGCATTTTCCGGATTGGATAAAATCATAGAGAGAAGATTGGATAAAAGCTCTATTGGATTTCATACAGAAGTCAACGTCAAGACAGAGAAGAAAGAAGATGAGCTGCTTCGGCAGGTTATGCCCCAGGATTTAAGTAAATATGGACTGATTCCTGAGTTTGTAGGAAGAGTTCCGGTAACTGTCACGCTGGATTCTCTGGATGAGAAGGCGTTGGAACAGATTTTGGTGCAGCCAAAAAATGCACTGATAAAGCAGTATAAGAAACTGTTTCAGCTGGACGGTGTGGAATTGACTTTTACAGAAGATGCAATTCATGAGATAGCGAAAATGGCGGTGGAGAGAAAAACCGGTGCCAGAGGTCTCCGTTCTATTTTAGAGAATGCCGTTATGGATGTAATGTATGAGACACCATCGGATGAGAATATCACGGAGTGTATTATCAATGAAGATGTAATCAAAGGATTTGCAGAGCCGGAACTAAAATATAATTCTGTAATACGAAAGAAAAACAGTAAAAAAACAAAGGGAAAATCTGCCTGAGATCAGATACATTAGAAAAAGGAGAGAAAATGTCAGATAACATATACACAATTCCTGTCATACCTTTGCGGGGACTTGCCATATTACCGGGAACTACAGTGCATTTTGACGTGAGCAGAAAATCGTCGATTGCAGCAGCAGAGGCGGCAATGGTAAGAGGCCAGAATTTGTTTGTCACAGCACAGAAAAACCCGGTGGAAGAGACACCGGGTTTTCATGACATATATCAAACGGGTACAATCGTTACAATCAAACAGATGAACAAACTTCCTGACAATATTGTCAGAATTATGGTGGAAGGAAAGCAAAAAGGAAAAATATTATCCTTTTACAACAGTGGAACATACTATGAGGGAGAAATTTCTGAAATAACAGAAAAAGAAAATTATCTTACGGAAAATCAGGAGGAAGCATTTGTTCGTGAATTAAAAGACATGGTAAAAATGTATGATGCAACAACGCATGAACTGACGCCTTCCGGAATAAGAAGCCTGATGAGAATTACCGTATTGTCCACATTGATGCTTCAGATATTAATGCGGATTAAAGTGGGATACCGCACAAAACAGGAATTTCTGGAAGAGGAAGACATTGTTGGAAGATTTGGAATTTTGATTTCATTTCTGAAAAAAGAAAATGAAATTGGAGAAATTCGTGCGGGAATTGTAGAAAAAGTGAAACAGCGCCTGGATAAAAATCAGAAAGAACATATTTTAAGAGAACAGATACAGGTTATCCGGGAGGAACTGGGAGAAGATTACCTGGCGGATGCAGAAGAACTGGAGAAAAAAGTTAATGAATTGGATGCAGACAATGAAGTGAAAGAAAAGCTTCATAAAGAGCTGTCACGCTATAAGAACTTTGGCGGAAATGCAGTAGAAGCCAATGTTATCCGGACGTATCTGGATACTATGCTGGAAATGCCATGGAATAAGATGTCTGTGGAAAATCCAGATTTGAACAATGCACAGGAAATTCTTGACAGAGACCACTATGAGTTGAAAAAAGTGAAAGAGAGAATTATAGAGTTTCTGGCGGTAAGAACTTTAACTCAGGCAAAGGGGAGCAGTCCGATTGTGTGCTTAATTGGACCGCCGGGCACAGGGAAAACTTCGATTGCCCGTTCCGTAGCGGAAGCGTTAAATAAAAAATACGTTCGTATTTGTCTGGGCGGTGTGGATGATGAATCCGAAATTCGCGGTCACAGAAAAACTTACGTAGGAGCCATGCCGGGAAGAATTGCCATGGGACTGAAACAGGCCGGCACATCTAATCCGCTGATTCTTCTGGATGAGATTGATAAGTTAGGCAGAGGAATTCATGGAGACCCTGCTTCCGCATTGTTGGAAGTGATGGATTCTGAACAGAACAACAAGTTCCGGGACAATTACATAGAAGTACCGCTTGATTTATCCAATGTGCTTTTTATTGCTACTGCGAATAATATAAATACGATACCGGAGCCTTTACTGGACCGCATGGAAATTATTGAAGTGGAAGGCTATACGGAAAATGAGAAATTTCATATTGCAAAAGAACATTTATTGGCAAAGGAATTAGATAAAAATGGAATCAAGAAGAGTCAGCTGACCATAACAGATGAGTCGCTGGTTATGATCATCCGTCATTATACAAAAGAGGCCGGAGTGCGGCAGCTGGACCGGGAATTGTCAGAGATTTGCCGCAAGGTAGCTCGAAGCCTTGTGAAAGATGGGAAAAAACATCTCAAGGTCACATCAAAAAATATTGAAAAGTATTTGGGAAGAAAAAAATTCGATATTGATTTGGCCAATGCGTCTGATGATATAGGGATTGTGCGAGGACTGGCATGGACTGCTGTAGGAGGCACTACATTACAGATTGAAGTAAATACAATGCCTGGCAAAGGTGTCTTAAAACTGACCGGGCAAATGGGAGATGTAATGAAGGAATCTGCCCAGATTGCATTGAGCTATGTGCGTAGTATTGCTGCTGATTATGGAGTGGAAAAGGAATTTTTCTTTGAGAATGATATTCACATTCATGTGCCGGAAGGAGCAGTGCCAAAGGATGGACCCTCCGCAGGAATTACAATGGCGACAGCGATCCTTTCCGCAGTTGCAAAAATTCCGGTCAGCTGTAAAGTCGCTATGACAGGGGAAATCAATCTTCGGGGAAACGTTATGCCAATCGGCGGATTAAAAGAAAAACTTTTGGCGGCCAAAAATGCGGGAATCCGCACAGTACTGGTCCCTAAAAAAAATGAGCCTGCGGTGGATGAAATTTCTCATGAAATCACAGACGGACTCAAAATCATATTTGTAGATAAAATGAATCAGGTATTGGAAAATGCGCTGGTGCACTAAAAAGAAGAAAGACTCGTCACTGCAATACAGGAAAAGGCAGTGGAACAATAAAGGAGAATAACGGGATGATTGTTAAGACTGTGGAATTGGAAACGGTATGCGGTATTACAAGTACACTTCCCAAAAACAATTTACCGGAAGTAGCTTTTGCGGGAAAATCTAATGTGGGAAAATCCTCATTGATTAATGGACTGGTCAATCGAAAATCTCTTGCAAGGACTTCTTCACAGCCTGGTAAGACGCAGACGATTAATTTTTATAACGTCAACAAAGAAGTTTATTTTGTGGATTTACCGGGATACGGATACGCGAATGTATCAAAAAGTGTAAAAGAGAAGTGGGGAGATATGATTGAGAATTATCTTCATTCTTCTCACCAGCTAAGAGCAGTTTTTCTACTGATAGATATAAGACACGCGCCTTCTGCTAATGATATCACAATGTATCAGTGGATTTTGGCAAATGGATTTAAACCTATTATAATAGCTACAAAATTGGATAAAATTAAGAGAAGTCAGATACAAAAGAATTTAAAATTAATCAGAGTCGGTCTGGATGTTGTTCCCGGAACAAAGATACTTCCATTTTCGGCACAGACAAAACAGGGAAAAGAGGAGATACTTACTCTGATTGAAGAAATTACGAGGGAGTAGATATGGCACTTGATGCAGAAACATTATATAAATTAATTATTATGCACATGTTAAATAAGGTAGAATTTCCTCTGACCAATTCACAGATTTCCCAGTTTTTTCTGGAAAATGAATATACGAATTATTTCACAGTGCAGAAAGCCATTCATGAATTAATCGAAGATGGCTTTGTGTTCTCTAATGTAAATCGTAACACATCATATTATCATTTGACCTCAGAGGGAAGAGAAAGTCTTGATTTTTTTGAGAGTAAAATCCCAGCACCGATTGTGGATGATGTGTATATGTTTCTGAGCAGAAACAAGTATGAATTGAGAAATGAGATTGGTACTGTCTCAGATTATTACAGGGCGTCCAATGGAGATTATATTGTGCATTGTCAGGTAAAAGAGGCAGGAAGTACCTTGGTAGAAGTAAATATTTCCACGCCGGATCGAAGCATTGCATCAAAGATGTGTGCAAATTGGGAAGATAAAGATACCAGTCAGAAAATTTATCAATATATTATTGACAGTCTGACCAAATCATAAAAATAAAAAAAGGATATTTAAAAGTCTGAGCGTTATACCGGCTCTCAAAGTTAGAATGAAATCTAAGGATGGAGACAGAGTCGGGGAGAGACTTTTGGAATATCCTTTTTTGTTTATTATGAATTGGTTATATGTGATTTTACTGCTTCACTTACGGCCTTTGCTACATCCGGATGAAACGCTTCCGGAAGAATGTTATTTTCGTTCAATTCTTCTTCCGGAATCAAAGAAGCGATGGCAAGTGCCGCAGCAAGTTTCATTTCCTCAGTAATTTGTTTTGCCCTGCCTTCCAATGCTCCTTTGAAGATTCCAGGGAAGGCTACGACATTGTTTACCTGATTTGGAAAATCAGAACGTCCGGTCCCGACAATTCTGACGCCTGCAGATTTTGCTACATCCGGCATGATTTCCGGTACAGGATTTGCCATGGCAAACATAATTGCATCTGGATTCATGGATGCGGCCATTTGAGCTGTCACGATGTTGGGAGCAGAGACTCCGATAAAAATATCGGCACCTTTCATTGCGTCTGCAAGTGTTCCATTTTTGCCTTCCGGATTTGTGAGAGGAATCATTTCTTCCTGTGCCCAGTTTAGATTCTCAATGTCTTTGGAAAGAATTCCGTAAAGACCACAGATGGTTAAATCCTTGAAGCCATATCGGAGTAAAAGTTTTGAGATGGCAATGCCGGCAGAGCCGTCTCCGTTTACCACAACTTTACATTCCTCCTTTTTTTTGCCTACGACTTTTAGAGCATTGATGATACCGGCGAGAACAACGATAGCAGTTCCATGCTGGTCATCATGAAATACGGGAATGTCCAGAAGTTCTTTTAATTTATTTTCTATCTCAAAGCATCTTGGCGCAGAAATATCCTCCAGATTAATTCCACCAAAACCCGGAGCGATTCGGACTACGGTATCAATGATTTCCTGAGGATCTTGTGTGTCCAGACAGATAGGAACAGCATTTACATTTCCAAATTCCTTAAAAAGGACTGCTTTCCCCTCCATGACCGGCATGGCGGCCTTTGGACCAATATTTCCCAGACCTAATACGGCGCTCCCGTCAGAAACGACTGCCACAGTGTTGGATTTCCATGTATATTTGTAAACATCTTCCGGATGATCGGCAATCTTTCTGCAAGGTGCAGCGACGCCCGGTGTGTATGCCAGAGATAAATCTTCTCTGGTTTTTACGGGACATTTTGTCTCGGTACTTAATTTACCGTTTAAATCGGCATGAAGCTTTAATGCTTTTTCATCTGTTGTCATTTTATCCTCCTTTGTTTTTGTATGAAAAAAATATGGAAATAAATTTTTAACTTATGAATTGTTATTGTGTTAAAACTCACAAGTAAAAGCATATCACATTTTGAAAATTAACACTATTATTTTTTGAAGAAATATGTTAGAATATCTCCGTTGATGTATTCTAAATATTCTGAATGGATTTCCCATATATATTCCACAGATTACAGTTTTTACTAAAATAATATATACATTACCTGAAAAAGGATTTCTTTGAAAGGAGTATTATGAAAGAAAAATTACAGTCATTGCCCGTAAGCGAACTGAGAGAAATTGCCAAGATGAATGGAATCAAATCTGTCACTACGCTTAGAAAGCAGCAACTGGTAGACATGATTTTAGAAACGATTGCAAAGCCGGAAACCAAAAAAGAAGAGGCAAATAATACAGAAATGGAGGCTCAAAGCACGAAAAAGAGTCATGGCGGCCACCATAAGAGAGAGAAAAACACAGAGGAGCAGAAATCGGAACAGAAAGTAGAGCATAAAGATGAAGTGCCAAATGAACAGGGGGCTTCTAAGACAGGAATTCTGGAGGTTATGCCGGATGGTTTTGGGTTTATCCGGTGTGATAATTATCTTCCGGGAGAAGATGACGTGTATGTCGCTCCTTCCCAAATTAAGAGATTCCGATTGAAGACCGGAGATATTATTACCGGCAGAGTGAGGGAAAAGAGGGAGAATGAAAAATTTGGAGCCCTCTATTATGTGGATAAAGTAAATGATGAATCGTTAGATAAAGTACTTGCCCGACCAAATTTTGAAGACCTGACTCCGGTATTTCCTACGGAAAGATTACATCTGGAAACGGATGGACATAGTACGGCCATGCGGATTGTAGATTTGGTCAGTCCTATTGGAAAAGGGCAAAGAGGAATGATTGTCTCCCCGCCAAAAGCAGGAAAAACTACGCTGTTGAAAGAGACGGCGAAAGCAGTACTGAAAAACAATCCGGAGATGCACATGATTATTCTCCTGATTGATGAGAGACCGGAGGAGGTTACGGATATCAAAGAGGCTATCCGTGGAGATAATGTAGAAGTTATATATTCTACGTTTGATGAATTGCCGGAACACCACAAAAGAGTTTCTGAGATGGTAATCGAGCGCGCCAAGAGACTGGTTGAGCATAAAAAAGATGTCATTATACTGTTGGATAGTATTACAAGGCTGGCAAGAGCTTATAACATGACAGTCCCACCGAGTGGACGGACTCTTTCCGGTGGTCTGGATCCTGCAGCGCTGCATATGCCAAAGCGTTTTTTTGGAGCGGCAAGAAATATGCGCGAAGGAGGGAGTCTGACGGTACTTGCCACTGCGTTGGTCGATACCGGGAGTAAGATGGATGATGTCGTTTATGAGGAATTTAAAGGGACCGGTAACATGGAACTGGTGCTTAACCGAAAACTGTCAGAGAAGCGTATCTTTCCAGCGGTAGACATTATAAAATCAGGAACGAGAAGAGAGGATCTTCTTCTTGATTCTGATGAACTGGGAGCATCCTATATTATTCGAAAAGAGACGAACGTTATGAGAAAGGAAGAGGCTGCAGAACAGATTCTTCAATTATTTACGCATACGAAAAATAATCGCGAATTTATAGACAAAATCAAGAGAATCCGGATAAACTATACGAGTCAGTAGTCGTGTGGATAATATCTAATTACTATTTACAATCGGAAGAGAATAGAAAATTTCTCCCTCGATACAGGCATATTGGATAAAAGAATCACGGATAAATATTCATTAAAAAATGGAAAATATTGATAAAGAAGAATAAGAACAGATTCAGAAGAAATATTACCGGAGAAAATGCTTGATATTAGTATATTCCTATGATATAATAGCAAAGCTATTGAGTTGTCGGACGTAGTTCGGGATATTCGACAGTTAAGAGCAGAAACGGATTGGCGTTGCCAATAAACATAAAAAATAAAAAGAGGTGAATGTAATGAGAAAAGGAATCCATCCAGATTACCAGGAAGCAACCGTTACATGTAACTGTGGTAACACATTCGTAACAGGTTCAACAAAGTCAGAACTTCATGTTGAAATTTGTTCAGCATGTCATCCTTTCTACACAGGACAGCAGAAAGCAGTTTCTGCACGAGGCAGAATTGATAAGTTCAACAAGAAATATGGTATCAAATAAGTTTGAGGATAGCAGGTTGAGAAGAGATTCTCAACCTATTTTCTTATAAAATAAGTTTGATTATTTTACAAAAGGTGAATTGTGATGAAAAATTATAAGAATAAATTGCGGGCTTCCGGCATTGGCGGCCAGGCTGTCATGGAAGGCATTATGATGCGCAATCAGGATAAATATGCGATTGCCGTCAGAAATCCGGATCATACCATAACATTAGAGGTAAAAGAATATAAAGGAATACTCCATGGGAAAAAAATTATGGAGATTCCTTTTATCAGAGGGATTTTTAATTTTCTTGATGCCATGATTTTAGGTGTGAAAACTTTAACTTATTCTGCGCAATTTTTGGAAGACGAAGAGATTGTGGAAGAAGATAAAGTTGAATTATGGCTGAAAAATAAATTTGGAGAGAAAGCTGAAAAAATCATTATCGGATTTACGGTATTTCTTTCTCTGATAATTGCAGTGGCTTTGTTTATGGTACTTCCTTTGTTTATTGCAGATCTTATGGAACATTATGTACCATGGGTGAAACCATCGCATGTGCCGGTTATCGAAGGCGTTGTTAAGATTTTAATTTTTATTGCATATCTTCTCTTAATTTCGCTGATGAAGGAAATTAAGCGGACGTTTATGTACCATGGTGCAGAGCATAAGTGTATTAATTGTATTGAAAACGGAAAAATATTAAATGTAGAAAATGTGAGAAGCAGTTCCCGGTTTCACAAGAGATGCGGGACCAGTTTTATATTCGTGGTATTGATTCTCAGCGTGATTTTATTTTTATTAATACAGACTAAGATTGTCTGGCTCAAGTATGCAGTCCGGATTCTGCTGATTCCGGTAATCGCCGGGATATCCTATGAATTTATTAAGAAAGCTGGGATTTCGGACAATAAAATAATCATCGCACTCAGCAAGCCGGGATTGTGGATGCAGAAAATTACCACGAGAGAGCCGGATGATGACATGATAGAAGTGGCAATAAAAGCGGTGGAAGCTGTATTTGACTGGAAAGCATATTTAAGAGAGAATGGGATTGAACTTCCCGAAGACCAAAGGAAAAATATACCTTTGCCAAAGGAATACAGACAAATAAGAAAAGGGTCAGGTTATAATTGGAAGTTTTAGTAAAAAAATTGCTGGAGCAGGCAGAAACAAAATTGTCGCAAGCGCATATTGAAGATGCGAAAAATGACAGCTGGCTTCTGGCAGAATATGTTTTTGGTATTACAAGAGCTGATTATTATAAAGATATGTCTGTCACAGTCTGTGAAAAATTGGCGGCAAAATATATAGATTATATTGATACGCGTTCCAGGCGGATACCTTTGCAGTACATTACCGGGAATCAGGAGTTTATGGGATTTCCCATCCGGGTAAACCGGCATGTACTAATTCCAAGACAGGATACAGAGCTCCTGGTTGAAACGGTTGTGCAGGATATCCGGAGCAGAGAGAAAAAAACTGAAGTGCTGGATTTGTGTACCGGCTCAGGCTGTATCGGGATTTCGATAGATAGAATATGTCGGAATGTAAATGTGACCGGCGCAGATATATCGGAAGAGGCATTAAAAACAGCCAGCGAAAACAATGAGATAAATCATACGCATATGGCACTGATAAAATCGGATTTGTTTGAAAATATTAAAAAGAAATTTGATATCATTGTTTCCAACCCTCCCTATATTCCTACAGAGGAGATAAATCATCTGATGGATGAGGTGAAAAATTATGAGCCGCGCATAGCGTTGGATGGAGAGAAAGACGGATTAAAATTTTACCGCAGGATAGCAGATGAGGCGGGAGATTATTTAAAAGACCAAGGAAAGATTTATCTGGAAATCGGATGGAATCAGGCAGAGCAGGTATCAGAGATTTTAAAGGAAAAAGGTTGGAAAGACATTACTGTCTTAAAGGATTTATCGCGCAGGGACCGAGTTGTCATTGCGGGAAAGGAATAAAAATGTTTGACAAGTTAGAAGGAATTGCAGAGAGATATGATGAAATTATGAAGCAGCTGAATGATCCGAATGTCGTCGGTGACCAGGAAAATTTTCGTAAACTTATGAAAGAGCAGAGCGATTTAACTCCTATTGTAGAGCTGTATCGGAAATATAAGCAAGCAAAACAGACCATAGAAGATAGTCTTCTGATTCTGGAAGAAGAGAATGACGAGGAGATAAAAGAACTTGCCAAAGAAGAAATGAATGAGGCAAAAGCATCGATACCGGATATGGAGGAGCAGTTGAAAATATTGCTGCTTCCAAAGGACGAAAATGATGATAAGAATGTCGTTGTAGAAATCCGGGGCGGCGCCGGAGGAGATGAAGCGGCCCTGTTTGCAGCAGAATTATATCGGATGTACTGCATGTATGCGGAAAGTCAGAAGTGGAAAACAGAAATGATTTCCCTGAATGAGAATGGGCTGGGAGGATTTAAAGAAGTCGTATTTATGATTAACGGAAAAGGAGCTTACTCCCGGTTGAAATATGAGAGTGGAGTGCATCGTGTACAGCGCATTCCGGTAACGGAATCCGGCGGACGAATTCATACATCGACAGCAACAGTGGCCATTATGCCGGAAGCCGAGGAAGTGGATGTTGAAATTGACATGAATGACTGTCGGTTTGATGTTTTCCGTGCCTCCGGAAATGGCGGACAGTGTGTCAATACGACGGATTCAGCAGTGCGCTTAACGCACATACCAACCGGTATCGTAATTTCCTGTCAGGACGAAAAGTCTCAGTTGAAAAATAAAGATAAGGCGCTGAAAGTATTGCGGGCCAGACTTTACGAACTGGAATGTCAGAAAAAACAGGATGCAGAGTCAGAAGCGCGGAGAAGCCAGATTGGAACAGGAGACCGCTCAGAAAAAATCAGAACATATAATTTTCCACAGGGACGTGTGACTGATCATAGAATTAAATTTACTTCCCATCGTTTAGAAAATATTATGAACGGTGATATTGATGAAATCATTGACAACTGTATTGCAGCAGATCAGGCGGCAAAGCTGGCCCGGGAAGATATTTAAAGAGATTTTATATATTGTATCCTTGCGTTTTTTTTGATACAATAAATATTGATTGTGTATAAGGAGGAACTGTCGATGACGGGGATTACAGATATTCATAATCATATTTTGTATCAGGTTGATGATGGAGCAGATTCTATTGAAACAACAATGACTTTGTTGCAGAAAGAGTATGACCAGGGGGTACGGAATGTTATATTGACTCCGCACTATCATATAGGAGCATGTATGCCCGATACCCGGACGATTCAAGAACATTTTCAGAAGATACTGGAAGAAACGCAGAAAAAAATTCCGCACCTAAATCTTTATCTGGGAAATGAAATTATGGCATGCAATGACATAATAGAAATGCTCCAAAGCAAAAAGGTGTTTACACTGGCAGAAAGCCGGTATGTGCTGATAGAATTTTATCCCAGTGTTTCCTATTCGGGGATGGAGCGTTATGTCAGCAATCTTTTAAACAACGGATATATTCCGATAATAGCGCACTGTGAAAGATATAAATGTCTCAGAGAAATGTTTCAAGTGATAAAAGGAAGCGCTATCCGGCATCTGGTGGAAATGGGGGCCTATCTGCAGGTAAATGTTACCAGTGTATATGGAAAAGATAAAAAATTTGTAGCAAAGTTAATAGAAAAAGACTATCTGCATCTGGTCGCGAGTGATGCACATGATTTGGGACATAGAAATATATTCTGGGAAGAATGTATAAAATATTTAGAAAAAAAATACAATAAAGAATATATTGAGTGGTTATTGATTAAAAATCCAAAGAAGATTTTAAGTAGTGAGTACATATAAACGAAAGGACATAAGATAGAAAATGGAAACAGAAAATATTAGAAATGAAATAGAAATTGATATCCGAGGTTTATTTTCTGCAATATTAAACCGTCTGACAATTATTATTCTGGTGGGTATCCTGGTAGGTGGTATTGCATTTGCATACACCCAGTACTTTGTAGAACGTTTATATGTTTCTACTACGAAGGTTTATATATTAAGCAAACAGGATCCTGATCAGAAAACACTGACGACACAGGATATTGCGTTTGCATCTTATCTGGCGAAAGATTATGAGGGGTTGTTGATTACAGAGCCGGTATTGCAGGAAGTAAAACATGATTTAAACCTGGACCAGTCGATTGGAGCATTGGCTTCTATGATTTCTGTAGAACTGGAAGAGGAGAGACGTATTATGGATATTTCAGTTACCAGTACAGACCCAAAACTGGCAAAAAAAATAGCTGATTCTGTCCGGGAAGTAGCAAATGAACGTCTGAAAGTGATTATGGATGGACTGGAGCCTGTCCGCTCTGTTGATGAGGCTACGCTGCCGAAAAGTCCAACCAGTCCGAATGTAGAAAAAAATACAATGATTGGATTTGTGATTGGATTTGGTATTTCGCTGCTCATCGTTATTATAATGTTTATTTTAGATGATACAATTAAGACGCCGGATGATATTGAAAAGCGTCTGGGTGTCAGTGTCCTTGCTTCTATTCCGTTAAAGAGTGTCAGCAGCCGCTCCACTGGATATTACGGAAATCCGAATAAAACAAAAAAGGAAAATAAGAAGAAAAAGAAAAAAGAAAATAAAAAAGAAACGGAAGAGGGAAAGGAGTAGAGCACAATGCTGACCATTAATCTTGAAAAAATATCAGATTTGGATTTTAAAACAAAAGAGGCATATAAGACTTTACGGACAAATGTTCAGTTTTGTGGTGATGATATCAAAGTCGTATCTATTACCAGTTGTGTACCGAATGAGGGTAAGTCTATGGTAGCTTTCAATCTTGCGGTATCTATGGCTGAATCCGGAAAAAAAGTACTCTTTGTAGATGCGGATTTAAGAAAATCCGTATTGATTGGACGATATAAAATTAACAAAGCGATAAAAGGTTTAACGCAGTTTTTATCCGGTGTAGAAGTGCTGGAAAATGTAAAGTATGGTACGAATGTCAAAAATCTGGATATGATTTTATCCGGACCGGTACCTCCGAATCCTGCCGAATTGCTGGCAAATGCAAAATTTAATGAACTACTCGAGCAGGTAAGAGCGGATTATGATTATGTTATTATTGATACACCACCGATTGGTCAGGTAATTGACCCTGCGATTGTAGCTCAGCAGACGGACGGAGTACTTTTTCTTGTATCTCAGGCAAACATCAGTTATAAATATGCCCAGAAACAGATTGAACAATTAAAAAAATCAGGATGTAAGATTTTGGGCGCTGTACTGAATAAAGTTGATCCGGAAGGAAAGGGAAGTTACTACGGCGGATATTACGGAAGATACTACGGAAGATATTATAAGAAGGGCTATGGCTACGGTTACGGCTACGAAAAAGGTTATTACAAATAAAAAATGAGGGTATTCCAAAAGTCGTAGATATTTTATCTATCATGTTGCGGATACCCTCATTCACTTGTGGAGGGTTATGAACGAAACTGAAAAAGCATATATTAATTTAATATCTGCTTTTATTCGTAAAAAAACAATCAGCATAGATTTTTCTAAAGTAGATTTGGATTATCTGGTACACTTATGCAAAATTCATGATAATGTAGGTGTCGTTTACGTGGGACTTAAAAATGTACCAAATGTTCCGCCGGACATTACTGCGCTATATGAACAGGGATTTTATACAGAGCTGATGGTTTATTCTAAACGGATGACGGTTTATTACCAGCTTCTGGAGGAATTACAAAAAAATAGGATTCGCCATTTGATTATGAAAGGAATGTCGATTGCTTCTCTGTATCCGCAGGAAGAAGTGCGGACCATGAACGATATTGATCTTTTGGTGGATGAGGAAAACATCTCAAAAATAACGGAATTATTAGAACAGATGGGAGCGATGTATGAAGTCGAGGTCAGCAATGAGCATGTCCGGGTATTCCGATGGAAAAGAATTTGTATCGAGATACATACAGGATTAGCCTGTGATGAAGATTTTGCGGGAAAATATAATTATCAACAGTATTTTGCACCGGTTTTTTCCCGGGCCTGTCAGATACAGCCGTTCACTTATCAGATGTGTCCTATGGATAATATGATTTATGCTTTGTATCATCTGGCAAAGCATTTTTATAATGGCGGCTGTGGCGTTAGAATGATTACAGATATTGCAGTCATGTTTCAATATTACAAGGAGACCTTGGATTGGCAAACATTTTGGAAGCAATTAGAAAAAATGGGTTTGAAGCCTTTTGCAGAAAATATTTTGTATCTTTGTGAACAATGGTTTGGAATTCAAATGTTAGAAAAGCATAAAGAAAAACCGGATATTTCTATCGCAGAAAAGTATATTCTTTCCGGCGGCGTATTTGGTTATCGAAATATGAGTGCAGATGCCATGGAAATAAAAAATCAAAAAAGCGGATGTTATATTGTGTCAGTTTTGCGATGGGCATTTCCTTCTTACAAAAAAATGAGGCAGCATAGTCTGTGGTTTGCAGAGAAACCGGCCATTTTACTACCGGTTGCTTATATTGAGCGGTTTCTTAGAAATGCCAGAGAGCGAGACGGTATACTACAGTGGTTTCGTCTGTTAAAAAAAGGCAGACAACAGACCAGCGAGCATGATAAAATTTTAGAGATTATGGAGTTAAAATAGTGGCAGAGCATGAATTAACAATTAGAAAACGAAAGTATAATATTGCCGGATTAAAAATTTTAATGACAACATATCACCGGGGGACTATGGAGCGAGCAGAAAAATATATCGCGACAGAGGACTGGGATGAGACAGAAGCGGATGGAGTAATTGATTTCGGTCAGGAATATTATGAAGAGATATATCAGGAGAGACCTTACAATACTTACAACAGTATTGAATATATGTGTACCGGAGCCTTGTTTCATCGAATTCTTTTAAATTATAACGGATGTATGCTCCATTCATCTGCGGTGGTAGTAGATGGGTATGCGTACTTATTTTCGGCAGATAGCGGAACGGGTAAGTCTACGCACACGCAGCTTTGGATGGAATATTTTGGTAATAGAGCATTTATTATCAATGATGATAAGCCTGTTATAAGAATGATGGATGGAGAATGGTATGTTTTTGGCACTCCGTGGAGCGGAAAAACAGATAAAAACTGCAATGTGAAAGTAAAACTGGGGGCGATTGTATTTTTAGAGCGTGCACAGGAAAATTATATCAGAGAAATAACGCCGGCTGAGGCAATTCCGGAATTTTTAAAACAGACAGTGCGAAAATTAAATAAAGAAGAAAATATGGATAAAGTATTAAATCAAATGGAGAAAATATTGATGACTAGTCCGATTTATCGGATGGGTTGCAATATAAGTGAAGATGCCGTAAAAATGGCATATGAGAAGATCAGGAGAGTTTAGATGAAGATTAAAGAAGGTTTTATTTTAAGAAATGTAGCAGGAAATAATGTGGTTGTTCCAATCGGGCAGGCAACCATAGATTTTAATGGTATGATGAGTCTGAATGAAACAGGGGCATTTCTGTTTGAAAAAATGTTAAAGGGTACGACAAGAGAAGAATTGATAGAAGCTTTAAAGAAAGAATACGAGATTGAAGAAGCATTGGCACGGAAAGATGTAGATGATTTTATTGCTAAGGTGGAAAGTGAGGGATTGTTTGAATAAAACAGTAGCCATTGAAGATATGATTCCTCTGATGAAAGAACAGTTCGACCAAGGCGGACAGATTACTTTTACGCCGAAAGGAATTAGTATGCTTCCCATGCTTCGGCATAACAAGGATACCGTAACGCTAAAATCTCCGGTATTTCCCTTAAAAAAATATGACATTCCTTTTTATATTCGAAATAATGGAAGTTATGTGCTTCACAGAATTGTGAAGGTCAGGCCGGATGGATATGTACTGCGGGGCGATAATCAGTTTTTTAATGAAGACGGTATACAGGAAAATCAGATTATTGCGGTAATGGAAAGTTTTACCCGGAAAGGGAAAAAGTATCAGTGCACAGACAAAATGTATCGTTTGTATTGTGTTGTCTGGACAGGCACAGTTCACCTGCGTAAGGCGCTGCGGCTTCTAAGACGATTTGGGGGAAAAATAAAAAGAAAATTATTAAGGATAATAAAATGAAAGATTTCAATAGTGTCAGATGGATTGCAAATAACAGCAGAGGACAGATTATAAAAATATTCATATTGAGTATGTCCAATATTATTCTCGCGCTTGTCTCTACTTCCCTTGCGCTTGTCAGCAAGTATGCGATTGATGCAGCACAAAGGGCTGCTAATGCACAGAGTCATGCAGAATTTGTGCATGACAGAAATCTGATTATTTTGTTTGGCGTTATTATACTCGCAATCATTTTGGGAAGATTTTTGCTGCGTATATATGTTCAGAGTATGGAGATTAAAGTTCAGGCGCAGTTGGAAATGAGGATGCGTTCTAAATTGTTTCTGGGAATTCTGGAAAAGCAATTTGACAAAATTAATACATATCACAGCGGCGAATTGATGAACAGAATGACCAGTGATATAAAGATAGTTACGGATGGAATTACCACCATTGTTCCTAATATGTTGTATTTTATTACACAATTTGCGGGAGCATTTGCTGTCCTTATCTTTTTTGACTGGAAATTCACGATGCTGTTTCTTGTAGCAGGTATTATTATATCCTTTGTTACTTTGTTGTTTCGGGGAAAACTGAAAAATCTGCACAAAAGAGTACAAGAGACAGATGGAAAGGTGCGTTCCTTTTTCCAGGAAGCCATCGAAAGTCTGCTGGTCGTAAAAACATTTGGAGTGGAGAAACAATTTTCAAAAAAAGGAGATACACTGCAGCAGATTAATTATGATGCAAAAATGAAAAGAAGACGAATCAGCATTTTGGCAAATGCCGGATTTTCTTTTGTCTTTAATGCGGGATATCTGTTTGCATTGATATGGTGTGCTCTCAAGGTGTGTGCCGGTGTGATGACTTATGGTACTTTAACAGCAGTGCTGCAGCTGATAAGCCAGATACAGACACCGTTTGTAAACATTACGAGAGTCATACCACAGTATTATGCAATCTTAGCATCGGCGGAAAGAATTATAGAAATTGAGCAGATATTACCGGAGAAAAAATCGGAACATGCGATGGATGCCGCTTCGTTTTATCGTGATTTTACAGAGGCAAGATTTGAGAATATCCGTTTTCATTATGGAAGAGAACAGGTACTGGAAGAGGGAAATGCAGCTTTTAAAAAGGGCGATTTTGTGGCAATCCGTGGAATATCCGGAATTGGAAAGAGTACATTGATGAAAATGCTTTTGGGTGTGTTTAAACCTGCACAGGGAACGATTCGTCTGTATCAGAAAGATGGAAGTTTTGTGGAGGCCGGAGCAGATACCAGAACATTATTTTCTTATGTTCCTCAGGGAAATTATCTGTTTAGTGGAACATTGCGGGAAAACATTTTGCTGATTTGTCCGGAAGCTACAGAAGAAGAAATCAGAGAAGCGCTGGAAATCAGCGATATTTATGATTTTGTACAGACCCTGCCGGAGGGACTGGATACGGTTATTGGAGAAAAAGGACTCGGAATTTCAGAAGGACAGGCACAGCGTCTTGCCATCGCCAGAGCCATCTTGAGTAAAGCGCCAATTTTGCTTTTGGATGAGGCAACTTCTGCGTTAGATGCGAACACAGAACAACATGTGCTGGAACGTATGAAAAAATTAAATAAAAAGACCTGTATTATTATTACACATAAAACTGCGGCATTGAAAGTGTGCAATCGGGAGTTTGTCATTGCCGACAAAAAGCTAAGTTGTATAGAAAAATAAAAATATTGTGAAAAATTAGGACTGCCATATGAAGGATATTTTATCCCATACATGGCAGCCCTTTTTTGTATTTTAATCCCCTTTTTCGTTAGAGTATATTGTGTAAACATTCAGAAAAAATCGAAATATTATTCAGCACGAACGTTGTGTGCCGGTTTCAATTCTTGCCACAATGCGTCATGAAAAATCATAGCCAATTCTTCCCAATGTTTATGTTGTTGCCGCTCATAGTTGAGCTGTTTCTTTAAATCTTCAATTTCAACAAGCAGCAACTCCGTATCCTTTCGTAACAACGTATTTTTGGAATTATTCATACAATCACCTTCCCCCAAAAGCTTATCTATAATTCCCTACATCAAAATTATAACATTATGTGAGGTTTTTGTGTAAAAATCTTATCGACTTTTATTGACAGGTTTCGTCGCAAAGGAAAATTCGAGGAATTGTAAATAGAAATTATTGTAAATATCTGCATGCTATTATATAATAAAACAAGTTAGAAAAAGGGAGAGATATCCCTGATTCAGGAGGAAATAATATGGGAAAATATTTTGGAACAGACGGATTCAGAGGCGAGGCAAATGTTAATCTTACAGCGATGCACGCTTTTAAAGTGGGAAGATTTCTCGGATGGTATTATGGACGTTATCATAAATGTTCTGTTGCCATAGGGAAAGATACCCGAAGGAGCAGCTATATGTTTGAGGATGCGCTTTCTGCAGGACTGACTTCTACCGGAGCAGATGTTTATCTTTTGCATGTTACTACCACACCGAGTGTATCCTATGTGGTTAAGACAGAATATTTTGACTGTGGCATTATGATTTCTGCCAGTCATAATCCATATTATGATAATGGAATCAAGCTGATTAATGGAAAAGGTGAAAAGTTAGAGCAGAAAGTGATTGATGAAATTGAAGAATACCTGGATGGAGATTTTGATTCCATTCCGTATGCCACAATGGACAAAATCGGAAGAACAGTGGATTATTTTGCAGGACGTAACCGTTATATGGGATATCTGATGACTCTGGCAAAAAATTCTTTTAGAAATATTAAAGTAGGGCTGGATTGTTCTAACGGAAGTGCCTGGTCCATTGCAAAAAGTGTGTTTGATGCGTTGGGAGCAGAAACATATGTGATTCATAATGAGCCAAATGGAACAAATATCAATATGAATTGTGGGTCGACGCATATAGAGGTACTTCAACAATACGTAAAAGAAAATCATCTGGATATCGGTTTTGCTTATGATGGAGATGCTGACCGGTGTCTCTGTGTGGATGAAATGGGTAATCTGGTAGACGGAGATCTTATTTTATATGTTGCGGGCGTTTATCTCAAGCAAAACGGCGAGCTTGATAACAATACAGTGGTTACCACTGTGATGTCTAATATAGGTTTGTATAAAGCCTTTGATGCAGTGGGAATTCAATATGAAAAGACAGACGTAGGCGATAAGTATGTTTATGAATGTATGAGAAATCAGCATTATTGCCTGGGAGGAGAGCAGTCAGGCCATATTATTTTTAGCAAATACGCTACCACAGGCGATGGAATTCTTACCTCCATCAAACTGATGGAAGTTATGATTTCTTCTAAGAAAAAAATGTCAGAGCTGACAAGTCCGGTTACAATTTATCCGCAATGCCTGAAAAATATCAAGGTAAAAGATAAACCACAGGCTCAGCAGGATACCGATGTACAAAAAGCAGTGAAAGCTGTGGAAGACGCATTGGGAAGCGATGGAAGAATTCTTGTTCGGGAGAGCGGGACAGAGCCTGTGATTCGTGTTATGGTGGAAGCAAAAACAGATATGCTCGCGGAAACTTATGTAGATCAGGTAATAGATGTGATTAAGAAAAAAGGACATGCTGTTTAAATGGAAAAGGACAAAAAACAGATTATAATGCTGTGGACAGCCCGGGGAATTCTTATCGTACTGATTATTTTCTGGATGGTAACGATTTTTGGATTTTCAGCGGAGAATGGGGAACAATCCCAGTCTCTTAGTGACCGAATTACCATTCAGGTCGTACATATTATGAAACCGGACTATGATTTATTAAGCGTGAAAGAACAAGAGATTTATTTTAATCAGGTAAGTTTTTATGTCAGAAAGACAGGACATTTTGGAGAATACGGAATTCTGGGGTTTCTCTGGATATGTTTTCTTATGACATTTAAACGGGTGCGGTATTTCTTCCGACAGGGGACCATACCATTATTGCTGGCCACAACTGTCTGTATGATTTATGCAATGAGCGACGAAATACATCAGGGTTTTGTCGATGGACGCAGTCCAAAAGTTCTTGATGTGATAATAGATACAGCCGGAGGATTTTTTGGCGCACTATTTTTGCTGCTTATCTGGTTATTATTTGATAGGAGGAAACATGAATCTCTGGGAAAAAAATATTAGGCAGGTTATTCCTTATACACCGGGGGAACAGCCTAAAATTTCCAATATAATAAAGCTGAATACAAATGAATGCCCATATCCCCCTTCTCCAAAAGTTTCAGAGGCAATCCGACAGATGGATTCTGACAGACTCCGTCTTTATCCGGATCCGAATGCAGGTCTTTTAGTAGAAGCGATTGTAAAATATTATAATTTGCGAACGGAACAGGTTTTTGTGGGAGTGGGCTCCGATGATGTGCTGGGAATGGCGTTTCTCACTTATTTTAATTCTAAAAAGCCTATTTTATTTCCGGATATCACGTATTCATTTTATGATGTGTGGGCCGAATTATTCCATATTCCATATCGCACGGTACCGCTAGATTGTGATTTTAAGATTATAAAGGAAGATTATTATACAGAAAACGGAGGAATTGTATTTCCAAATCCAAATGCTCCGACTGCATTGGAAATGCCGTTAGAAGAAATTGAGGCCATTGTAAAACATAATAGTGATGTTGTTGTTATAATAGATGAAGCTTATATTGACTTTGGCGGAAAGTCAGCGCTCAGTCTGATAGAAACATATGAAAATCTTCTGGTAGTCAGAACATTTTCCAAGTCCAGGGCGATGGCGGGAATGAGAATCGGGTATGCTCTCGGGAGCGAAAAATTAATTGCAGCATTGAAGGCAGTGAAATTTTCTTATAATTCGTATACTATGGATATGCCTTCTATTTATGCGGGAGTGGCAGCAATTAAAGATGATGCGTACTTTAAAGAGATTGTAGAAAAGATTGTTGTTACAAGAGAACATGCAAAGCAAAAACTGAGAGAACTGGGATTTTTATTTGGAGATTCCAAGGCTAATTTTATTTTTGCCCGTCACAGAGAAATTCCGGCAGAAAAAATATTTGAGGAATTGAAGAAGAAAAATATTTATGTGAGATATTTTAAAAAACCAAGAATTGATAATTATCTGAGAATAACGATTGGCACAGAAGAAGAGATGAATGTTTTGTACAGCGCGCTAAAGGAAATTGTACAAAAAGGATAAAAGTATAAAAAATAAAAACGAGAAAACGGTATCAGAAGGCAAGAGGATAACAAATATGGGATTAATAGACATATTTTTTATAGGAGTAGGACTTTCTATGGATGCTTTTGCAGTATCTATCTGTAAAGGACTTCGCATGAGTACGGCAGAACTGAAAAAGGGTGCTCTGATTGCTTTTTTCTTTGGAATGTTCCAGGCACTTATGCCACTTGCCGGATATCTGTTAAGCGTTAAATTTTTAAGTTATATTAACCGTTACAGTCATTGGATAGCTTTCTTTCTTTTGGCGGCAATCGGGGGAAATATGATTCTGGAATCCGTGAAAAACAAAGAGAAAGTGGATGAATGTTATACATCTGTTGTAAATTTTAAAGAACTTACACTGTTAGCAGTAGCCACCAGTATTGATGCTCTGGCAGTAGGCGTGAGTTTCGGTACCATGGGAAACAAATTGCAACTTCCGATTCTGGAAGATGTGCTGATTATAGGAATTACTACTTTCGTAATATCGTTTATGGGAGTATTGATTGGCAGTGCTTTTGGAACAAAATGGAAATCCAAAGCAGAAATTTTAGGAGGCGTGATTCTGATTTTTATCGGAGTGAAAGTGCTGCTGGAACATTATTTGTAAAGGGAAAATAGAAACATAAAAGACACCTGAAATGTCATAGGAAAATCAGGCCGGAATGGTTGTATGATTTATAAATCATGTCCACAGTGAATGATCCAAATGATATTTGGGTGTATTTTTTGTGGTTTGAAATAAAAAAGTAACAAATTGTTAATTTAATATCTAAAGATTTATTAAAATTAAGTGTAAAATAAAGATAATAGGAAAATGTTAGGAGGTGGGCATATGAATATTGGTAAGTTTACCCAGAAATCCATACAGGCAATTCAAAATTGCGAAAAAATTGCCAGCGATTATGGAAATCAGGAAATTGATCAGGAGCATTTAATTTATGCGCTGATTCAGCTGGAAGACAGCCTGATTTTGAAACTGATTGAAAAAATGGAAATTCAGCCGGAACATTTCCGAGACAGAGTGGAAGACTATATCAATAAAAAGGCTAAAGTTCAGGGCGGCAATATGTATATGAGCCAGGCATTGAACAATGTGTTGATTCATGCTGAGGATGAAGCAAAGCGCATGGGGGATGAATACGTATCGGTAGAGCACTTGTTCTTACTGTTAATGGAGAAGCCTAACCGGGAAGTAAAAGAACTTTTCCGGGAATTTGGAATTACAAAGAATAAGTTTTTAAGTGTGTTGGAAGAAGTGCGGGGAAATGTGAGAGTAACCTCCGATAATCCGGAAGATACTTATGATGCACTGTCAAAATATAGTCAGGATTTGGTAGAACGTGCAAAAAATCAAAAATTAGACCCGGTCATCGGCAGAGACGCTGAAATTCGTAACGTCATTCGTATTCTGTCCAGAAAGACAAAAAATAACCCGGTCTTAATTGGAGAGCCCGGTGTAGGAAAAACAGCAGCAGTAGAGGGACTGGCACAGAGAATTGTAAAGGGAGATGTGCCGGAAGGACTAAAAAACAAAAAAATCTTTTCTCTGGATTTGGGCGCCTTAGTTGCCGGAGCTAAGTACAGAGGCGAGTTTGAGGAACGGCTGAAAGCTGTTCTGGAAGATGTGAAAAAAAGCGAAGGACAGATTATTTTATTCATTGACGAACTGCATACCATCGTAGGTGCCGGAAAGACAGATGGCGCCATGGACGCAGGAAATATGCTGAAGCCAATGCTCGCAAGGGGTGAATTACACTGTATAGGCGCTACGACACTTGATGAATATAGACAGTATATTGAGAAAGATAAGGCGTTAGAAAGAAGATTTCAACCTGTTATGGTCCAGGAGCCTACTGTGGAGGATACGATTTCCATATTACGCGGGCTGAAAGAGCGATATGAAGTATTTCATGGAGTGAAAATTCAGGATGGTGCGCTTGTAAGTGCTGCGACATTGTCTGATCGTTATATTACAGACCGTTTTCTGCCGGATAAAGCGATTGATTTAGTGGATGAGGCGTGTGCGCTGATTAAGACAGAAATGGATTCCATGCCGACAGAATTGGATGAATTGCGCAGAAAAGTAATGCAGATGGAAATTGAGGAAGCTGCATTAAAGAAGGAAAATGATAACCTGAGCAAGGAAAGGCTCGCTGAACTTCAGAAGGAACTGGCAGAGAGCAGAGACGAACTGAATAATAGAACGGCACAGTGGGAGAATGAGAAAAACTCTGTCAACAGGCTGCAGGAATTAAGAGAAAAAGTGGAGGCTGTGAAAAAGGAAATTGAAAAAGCGCAGGGAGAATATAATTTGGAGAAGGCCGCAGAACTTCAATATGGTACTTTGCCGGAATTGCAGAAACAGCTGACGGCAGAAGAAAGCAAAGTGAAAGAGAAAGACCTGTCTCTTGTCAGAGAAAGTGTAACAGATGAGGAAATTGCAAGAATTATTTCCCGCTGGACCGGAATCCCGGTTGCCAAACTGACTGAGACTGAAAAAAATAAGACACTGCATCTTGACGAACAGCTGCATAAGAGAGTTATTGGACAGGATGAGGCCGTCACTAAAATTACGGAATCCATTATCCGTTCAAAAGCCGGAATTAAGGATCCCGGAAAACCGATTGGATCGTTTCTGTTTCTTGGTCCGACAGGAGTTGGAAAAACAGAACTGGCAAAAGCTCTGGCAGAAAGTTTATTTGATGATGAGAGTAATATTATTCGAATCGATATGAGTGAATATATGGAAAAGTACAGCGTCTCAAGACTGATTGGAGCGCCTCCGGGATATGTAGGATATGACGAGGGCGGACAATTAACAGAAGCAGTGCGCCGCAAACCGTATGCCGTTGTTTTGTTTGACGAAGTGGAAAAGGCCCATCCGGATGTATTTAATGTGTTGTTACAGGTACTTGATGATGGAAGAATTACAGACTCTCAGGGAAGAACAATAGATTTTAAAAATACAATTTTAATTATGACTTCCAATATCGGCTCCTCATATCTTCTGGAAGGAATTGATGAGAAAGGAAATATCCGGGAGGAAAACCAGAAAATGGTAATGGATGATTTGAGAAATCATTTCAGGCCGGAATTTTTAAACAGACTGGATGAAATTGTAATGTTTAAACCACTTACCAGAGAAAATATTCGCGGTATCGTAGAATTGATTATAGCAAATCTGAATCAGCGGCTTGCCGACAGAGATTTAAAAATTGCCATGACGGATGCCGCAAAAAAATATGTGGCTGAAAACGGGTATGATCCGGTATATGGTGCCAGACCTTTGAAACGTTATCTGCAGAAAAATGTGGAAACGCTGGCTGCCCGTGTAATTCTGGAAGGTAAAGTCAGCATGGGAGATACAATTATGTTTGATGTTCAGCAGGATAAATTAATTGTCAGAGAGTAAAAGAAAAATATAAAAAAGAATGTTTCCGGGTTGCTTGCAATCTTGTGGAACATTCTTTTTTTGTGAAAAAATAAAGGGTTGACATGAAAACAATAACATATTAATATAATATATGAACAATAGTTCATATATTATAACTAAGAGAGGGAGATTGGATGGAGGAAAAATTACAGAAATGCGAAACAGAGCATCATAATAAAGATGTATTGGAAAAAATGAAATTAAAAATGCCGGAAGAAGGAACGCTTTGTGACCTGGCGGAATTTTTTAAAATTTTTGCAGATTCTACGAGAATTAAAATTTTATATGCGCTTGCGGACGGAGAATTGTGCGTGTGTGACATTTGGCAGAGTCTGGGATTAACCCAGTCGGCAGTATCGCATCAGCTTAGAATTTTAAAGCAGATGAGACTTGTCAAATATCGCAAAGAGGGAAAAACAATTTATTATTCATTGGACGATGAGCATATACAGTCTATTTTAAGTCAGGGACTGGAACATGTCATGGAATAAATATGTCTGGAGGAAAAATATAATGCGTGAAAAAATAAATTATGAAGAAGAGCAGAACGAAAAGTGCTGCAGTCATGGACATAGTCATAACCATGGAAGTGAACACGACCATAATCATGAACATTGCCACACACACGACCATGTGCACGAACATTGCCATACACACGACCATGGCCATGGATGTGACTGCTGTGAAGACGGAGCAGAAATTAAATTCAGGAAAACGATTGCGGGAGTTGTTGTATTTCTAATCTCCTTTATTGTTTTTCATATTCCGGGTCTGTTTCAGTCGTGGGGCGAGTCAACAGTCGATACGGTGGAATTAATTGTATTTTTATTGATTTATCTGGTGACTGCAAGGGACATTGTATTAAATGCAATTAAAAATCTGTTGAAAGGGAAGGCATTAGATGAACAGTTTTTAATGACGGTTGCCAGTCTCGGAGCTTTTTTTGTCGGAGAATATCCCGAGGCATGTGCAGTAATGCTCTTCTATATGGTCGGTGAATTATTTCAGGATTACGCAGTGGATAAATCCAGAGACTCTATTACAGATTTGATGGATATCAGACCCGATTATGCAAATTTGATTTTAGAAGATGGTACAATAGAAAAGACCAATCCGGAAAATGTTCATGCAGGAGATTTAATTCTGGTAAAGCCCGGCGAAAAAATCCCTCTGGATGGTGTAATTTTAGAGGGGAACGGAAGTCTGGATACATCTTCACTTACCGGAGAAAGTCTTCCGAGAGAAGTGAAAATCAGAGATACTGTTTTAAGTGGAACTATCAGTTTAAATGGAGTTTTGAAGATAGAGGTAACGAAAGAATTTGGCGCTTCTACCGTATCAAAAATTTTAGAATTGGTAGAAAATGCAGGTGAAAAAAAAGCAAAAACAGAAAAATTTATTACGAGATTTGCAAAAGTGTATACGCCAATTATTGTCGGTATGGCATTGGCGCTTGCCATTATTCCACCATTAGTCAGTGTGATGTTTTTGAACGCATCAATAGGAGATTTTTATGGAACATGGAATGATTGGATATACAGGGCCCTCACATTTCTTGTAATATCCTGTCCGTGCGCACTTGTGATATCCGTTCCTTTGAGCTTTTTTGCAGGGATTGGTGCGGCTTCTACCAGAGGAATTTTAATTAAAGGAAGCAATTATCTTGAATTAATGGCAGGGTGCGATACCGTTGTTTTTGATAAGACAGGAACGATTACAGAAGGTGTTTTTCAAGTCAGTGAGATTCATACAAATAGTTCACGGGAAGATTTTTTGAAAGCAGCAGTAATAGCAGAAATATACTCGGATCATCCGATTGCAAAGTCTTTGAAACAGGCGTTAATACAGGAAAATCCGGATGCTTATAAAGAATTGGCAGGACAGCAGAACAATATTGCAATGGAGGAAATCCATGGAAAAGGAATTCGGGCAGAACTGGAAGGAAAAACTGTTCTGGCAGGAAATGATAAACTGATGGAGGAATATCAGATATCTTGTGATGAAGTAAACAAGGAGGCTACCGTAGTGCATGTAGCAGAAGATGGGAAGTATCTGGGATATGCACTCATTGAAGACAGTATAAAAGAAAACGCAAAAGATACGATAGAACAGTTAAAAAATATGGGTGTGAAAAATACGGTTATGCTTACCGGAGACAAAGAAGAAATCGCCCAAAAGGTAGCGAAAATAGCAGGAATCGATCAGGTTTACACACAACTGCTTCCACAGGATAAAGTAGAATATGTGGAAAAATTTCTGGAAACAAGCAGAACGCTTGCGTTTGTGGGCGATGGTGTGAATGACGCACCGGTCCTTGCCAGAGCGGACGTGGGAATTGCTATGGGTGCTATGGGAAGCGACGCTGCCATTGAAGCGGCAGATTTGGTATTGATGGATGATAATCCGATGAATATAGCAAAAGCCATGAAAATATCCAGACGAACATTGAAAATAGCAAAACAAAATATTGTTTTTGCGCTTGTAGTAAAAATAGCAGTGCTGTTTCTTGCGGCGTTTGGAATTGCATCAATGTGGGCTGCGGTTTTTGCCGATGTCGGAGTATGTGTGCTGGCAATTTTAAATGCCATGAGAGTCCTGAAAAAATAATTGGATTGAATAGAAAACACATTTTATTCATACAATGACTAATAAAATATAAAGTGATTAACATTGAAGATAGTAAAAATTTGTGTTCTTTTCATTAGTTTTATCATACTTACTGTTCTCATCTGCATGAAGCTGGATGAGAAAACTTACCAATCAAAGCAGAAAGTAGAAAAAATTGTGGAAGTAACGTTTGCTGCGGGAGAGCAAAAAACAGAAAAGCCCAAAGTGGCGATTACTTTTGATGACGGACCGAGTATTCTGTATACGAAAAAACTGTTAGACGGATTAAAAGAAAGAGGGGTAAAAGCCTCTTTCTTTCTGATAGGAGAAAGAGTTTCATTGGATACAGAACTGATTCAGAGAATGTATCAGGAGGGACACCTGATAGGAAATCACACATATTCTCATACGGATTTGGCAAAAACAAATTATCCTACAGCCTGTAAAGAAATAGAGGATACCAATAAAGCTATCTGCAACGTAACAGGAGTGCTTCCACAGTATATTCGCCCACCGTATGGTGACTGGGATAAAAGATTATTGAAAGAGACAGATATGTCAATAGTATTGTGGAGTGTCGACCCGGAAGACTGGAAAGACCAGAATGCAGATATTGTGGCAAACCGCGTCATTCAAAACACCGGACCGGGAGATATTATATTGCTACATGATATTTTTAATTCTTCTGTAGAGGCGGCGTTTAAGATTATTGATAAACTGCAGGAAAAAGGATATGAATTTGTTACCGTAGACCAGCTGGACAGCATAAAAATTATTCGGAATGACGAAAGTGCAGATAAAAAATAAATTATTGCATTGTCTTATAATCGTACCAATGATATACTGTTAAAGAAAAAATTGGAAAAGAGGAAAACATATGCTGATAAAATATATTTTGGTATTTCTGATATCTATGGTGCCAATCGTTGAATTGAGGGGCGCTCTGCCGGTTGCAGCGGCGTGGGGACTTCCTATGGTGCAATCCTATGTTATCTGTGTCATCGGAAATATGCTTCCTGTTCCGGTCATTTTCTTTTTTGCCAGAAGAGTGCTGCTTTGGGGCGCCGATAAAAAATATATCGGAAAATTTTTCAGCTGGTGCATTGAAAAAGGGGAACACGGAGGTGAAAAATTAAAAGAAAAAGCAGGAAGAGGGCTTTATGTTGCGCTGCTTTTATTTGTAGGAATCCCATTACCAGGGACCGGAGCCTGGACCGGAACACTGGCTGCAAGTTTTTTGGATATGGATTTCAGAAGAAGTGTAATTGCCTGTATGGGAGGAGTACTTCTGGCAGGCGTGATTATGGGGACGCTCAGCGCACTTGGAGTGTCTGCTTTTAATGCGTTTCAGTAGGTGAAAAAATGAGTAAGAAACCAATGAATTATGATTATATGTACAAAGGGCGTAAAAACAGCACTCAGATGCAGACAGGATATGAGAAATATACGCCGGGAACTGTAGGAAAAATTGCCATTGCTATAACCGTTCCGTCTGCTCTGATATCTTTTATTACCGTCATGATTGCTTTGTTCGGACCCGTGCAGATATTGGTTGTAACATTCTTTACATTCCTGATTGCATTTTTGGGAAGTATTGTCATTATGGTAGATATTGTGCTGTTTAATCGGAAACAGAAAAAAATAACAGGGAATAAACAGGAGTCAAAACCCCTGGATATTATGCGTATTGTGCACTTGCTTATCGGTGTGCTTGTGGGAGTCATCATAGGATACCTGATATGGGGTGCAAAATATCATTAGGAGACCAACTATGAATAGTCAATAGCAAAAATCAAAAATATTTAGACTATTTTATATCTAAAAAAGTGTATAAGAAATAAAGCATCATTGCCGGTGCTTTTAAAAACTGAATATAGTAAAGGCTGGATTAAGCTAAATTAAATTCA
>CANRIV010000014.1 GCA_947630805.1 uncultured Lachnospiraceae bacterium | reverse complement strand
CGAAACGAAAAAAACGAAGTTTTTTGAGTTACGGCTTTGCGAAGGAAGAAAAAAAGTATCGCAGCCCGAAACGAAAAAAACGAAGTTTTTTGAGTTACGGCTTTGCGAAGGAAGAAAAAAAGTGTCGCAGCCCGAAACGAAAAAAACGAAGTTTTTTGAGTTACGGCTTTGCGAAGGAAGAAAAAGAGTGTCGCAGCCCGAAACGAAAAAAACGAAGTTTTTTGAGTTACGGCACATTGATACGCTTGAATAAAATTTTTGACCTTGTATAATAAATATAAAGTTGTAGGAAGGAGTGAGGATATGATAAATTATTTGAAAAATTTGAAGTGGGAAATGGTATTATTTTCTGTTTCCAGTATTGTAGTAGGAATCTTAATGTGGAAATATCCGAATAAGATTATTACAGCAATGTGTATTATTCTTGCAGCCATTTTGGTATTGATGGGTATCCGCTATCTGATTGAATATAAAAGAAAAGTATATATGGGAAGTTTTTACCGATATGAATTGGTAACGGGTATTTTATTGTTGATTGGAGCGGTTGTAGTTCTGGCCTGCATGAAAACAATCTTATCTATCATCACATATGTAATTGCTGTCATTATTATAGTAAGTGGACTGATGAAACTTGAAAATGCGATAGACTTGAAAAGAATGGACTGCCATTGGCAGACACTGATGATTTTTTCCATTTTATGTATTTTGCTGGGTATTTCTGTTCTGATGATGCCGATGAACGATAATGACAACGGAACGCGGACTGCCGGAGATTTTATGATACAGAGCGCAGGAGTTGTCTTTGCTGTTACGGGACTGATTGATTTGATAACAACATTGTCTGTATCCGGAAAGATAAAGAGATGGATTCGCGATAATGAAGATGTTGAAGTAAAAGTAGACGAGGATGACATAGAAATATTAGACGAATAATGAAAATTAGTATATAAAAGAAATTGTGAAAAATAAAAAAGAGGATATTCTGATAATGTTACGAACATATTGTCAGAATATCCTCTTTCGATTTTACTTATTGCTTAACACCAGAAAGCAATGAGGTTTCTTAAATAATAATAGATATAACTTCCATGGATGGAATGGTTGATTGCTTCCATAGGAGTGGTATTCAATACAACAGAAATATAACACAGTACGCTCCATACAGTCGAGATAAAGAGAAGTCGCACAAGCCATTTTTTGATTGTAGTATTCTTTAATCTGTTATAGACAAAGAAAATAACAACAAATGCGGCGGTACTCATCTCCCAGCCGAAATCGGCAATATAGCGCATTGCGTATCCATATTGCCATGTCATTGCTGCAAAAATGACAGGGAATACAATTCCCGGTAAAAACCATATGAAGAAAAATTTAATTTTATCTTTGGAAGCAAACAGTTTTGTCAGTTTTGGCGAATAGAAGAAAGACAGTACAGTCGGAGTAATTGGGATGATTCCCAGTGTAGGCACTGTCGCTATAAAGTAATAGCCGTTGACAGCAAGATTGTCAAAATTGCTATGAATAAATGGAAACTGTGTGTTGATGACAGGTACTGCCAAAAAGTAATTGATAAGACTAATCATAACCATGCTGAAATGAAAGTCAATATTATAAAAATCATATATGGTCAGTGTATATTCAATGCCAAAATCAAAAGGATTTTTAAAACGCAGATAGTTATATGTCATTTGTATGATAGCAAAAATGACATAAGGAGTCAGTGCCGCGAAAATGTATTTTACCATGGCCATTGAATGATTTTTATTTTTTTCCCGATACTGGAAAAATCCATAAATACACCACACTACCATAATCATTGCATAGAGAGCGCAGGTGGCCCGGGATAATACAGATAATGATGTAAACAGTGCTGAGAGAAACAGATAACTTAGCCGGATATTCCGTTTCATAAAAATTCCGCTGTTTATCATAAAATAAAATCCTATTGCAAAGAAGCAAAGTGCAGAGCTTTGCGCAATTTCATAAAATTGTGGAGACATTACATTGATTACCGCACAGGATGCAAACAGTGTGACAATCAGTCCCATAAGCGCAACCTTAAAAGGCGTTTTTGAAAACCAGTTTTTTATAATACTGATAAAGCATAGGCCGATAAATAAAGAGCCCAGCAGTGTATAAATCAGACATGCCAGAGATGAGGAAAAGTAATGTCCGGTAATCATATGATATGGTAAAAATAAGGTGATTACCGGTGCGATTCCATAATAGGAGTAGTATTTTCCTTCAAATAAGAGGTGATCCCATTTGTATGAGATGTTGGCATTAGAACGCTCGCTGAGATCATAGGGATTTTCCAGATTTAATAGTTTATCCGGAACAGGATCCATCAAATGTACCTGGCCGTGCTCAAAAGCATCTACCAGTTCCTGCGTCAGCTGATTGCCGGAAGTATTCCCAAACCACTGAGAATTTCCTACATAAATCGTGTAGACGGAAATAATAAAAAGCAGGGAAATGGCAATGACAAATATCGTAAAATAGCGATGTGAATGAATCTTTAAGTTAAAAGGTCTGTCAAAGACCGGGTAACGTAAAAAAGTATAAATCAGACAGCTGAGCAACAGTAAAAATAAAACTCTTAACAGAGAAAAGTGCAGCGGAATTGCTTTATTGATTTCCATATTTCCAATATAATACTGCGTGGAAATATCACTGTTCAATGTTACTTTTATCTGTGTTACATCCCCAAAGTAACTGCATGTCACATACTTGGAAGAAGGAACAGAACTGACGATAGAAAAAGATTTGGGGCTTGTTTTGAAATCTTTGTAACTTTCTGTGGCATATTTTATGGAAATTTCTAATTCTTTTCCATCTTCTGTCACAGGAGAAATATCCAAAAACATAGTCTGTACCGGAGCATTGACAGAAAATGTAATTGTTGGCTCAGAGGAGGTAACGGTATATAAATCACTTCCCGGCGTATGGGTCAATCCTGTTATCGTAGCGTTTTCCAGGGTATAGCTGGCGCGTCTATATTTGGATGTGTTCAATGGATTTATTATAAATGTTTTATAGTTAAAAATAAAAATTTCAGCAAATAAGATGATAATAAAAGAAACAATGAAAAATCGGCATAGTTTTTCGCGAATAAAAATTTTCATGAATTATACCTCACTATATTTTGTATATCAGTTTTATTTTAAAGTGTGTGGAATTTAAAGTCAATTAGAAAGGAAAACGTTTGTATTGTAAAAGAAATAAAATGTTTCGATTTTTGGAAGACCGCTGTAGAATTATCTGTTCTGACAGATAAAAAGAGGATACCGAAAGACATGTCTGTGCAAAAAAAGCACTTACTCTTTTCGGTATCCTCTTTTTGAATGGACAGATTGAATTACAAATCCAGTGTTTCATATTTCTGAATAACACCTATTCCTATCGGGTAAGGTCCCGTATGAACTGCAGATACAATCCCAATCGCTACATTGGTTTCAGAGTTTAAGGAAACGCCCAACGTCTCCTCGACTTCATTCATAAATTTTACTCCCTCTGCCGCATCATATCCATATCCGACGGATACGATAAAGTTATCTTTTCCTTTTTCCGTCAGATATTTATTTGCCACATTGAGAACTTTAGTTTTTAATTTGTTTCTGTTTCTTCCAATACCTCCCAGCCCGATATCGCCGTTTTTCATAATAATAACAGGTTTTACATCAATTTTGCTGGCAGCGGCGGCAACCTTTCCAATACGTCCGCCCATCTGAAGATAATCCAGAGATCCCACGGTAAAGAAAATTCTGGAAGAGTCGATTAGACGTTCCATTTTCTTTAAGGCATCTTCCAAAGGAATTCCGGCATCTCTCATCCGCACCATCTGGTCAATTACCAATCCCTGGGTTACTGTGTTTTGTTTAGAGTCGATGATTGCAATATTTGCATCCGGATTTTCTTCAAGAATTAAGTCTTTGGCATTATTTGCTGAATTGAAAGAGCCGCTAAAAATCATCGAGATAGTAAAACAGACAACAGGGATTCCCTGGTCCGTGTATTCTTTAAAAATATTGTAATAAGTTTCAATACTAGGCAGTGAAGTCTTGGGATAAAATCCGGGATTCTGAATCATTTTCTCATAGACTTCATTTCGTGTTATATCAACAGCATCACGCATGAAATTTTCTCCATCAAAAGAGACCAGTAAAGGAACAATGGTAATATCATGCAGCTTTACATATTTGTTTGATAAATCACATGCACTGTCACTCATAATCTTAAACATAGTTTCCAATAACTCCTTTATGTAGTATTCATTACTACATAAGTATAACATGTATGTAAATTAAATCAAGTCATTTTTTATAATTCCCTGAAACTAATTTTATTATTCCATAATATATGCTACAATATAACAGAATTTAATCTTTTTTGAGGAGGAAAAACGGTGAATATCATACAGAAAATACGGAAAAATCAGGAATGGCTTATCCAGGGATTTTTTGTCAGCCTGGTAGGCGGCTGGTGTTTGAGCGCGATGCTGCGGGGCATCCCCAGACAAATCAGCCAGTTAAATGATAACAAGCTCTTATCATTCCCGACGACAGTCATATTTTTTTGTATATGTACAGCAGTTTTTGCCGTTTTGTTTTATTTGAAAGACAACGTAGCAAGACTTAGTATGTTTACAATCGTCTATTTATTTCTGATACTATGCGCCTGCAATGGATATGGTGTTTCCTGGGAAACATTTTCCAACAATACGATAGGAAATGTATGTTATCAGGGTATTCTGTGCTTTATGGGAGTGCTGGCATTTTTGTATGTAAAAGAAGATATCTATGCTCTGCTGAAATTATTCCGATTAAGCAGAAAAAAAATAAATGTTATTGTGATGATAATAGGAATCTTATTATTTGCGTTTGTAGGAGCCATTACCGTTTTGCGATATCTGACTTACAGCAGTTCTACATTTGATTTTGGAATTTTTGCGCAAATGTATGAGTATATGAGACAAAAAGGAACAATGGAAACTACACTGGAGAGAAATTATCTTCTGTCCCATTTTGGAGTGCATTTTTCTCCGATTTATTATCTGGGACTGCCGTTTTATTTTATCTTTCCGTCTCCGGTTACTGTACAGCTGATACAGGCGCTCATGATAGCCCTTCCGCTGATTCCGATTGTTCTGCTTTGCAGACATTTTAAACTGTCCGGTTGGGTCAGCGTGGGACTTGCCCTATTATATGCCCTATATCCTGCGACATCAGCCGGTGCGTTTTACGATATCCATGAAAATTGTTTTTTGACTTTTGGTATATTAATGTGTGTGTGGGCCATAGAGAAAAACAAAAATATCATGACGGCTGTTTTTGTTCTCTTTACATTCTTAGTAAAAGAAGATGCCGCGATTTATCTGATGATACTCGGCGTATTTTATATATTTTCCAGAAAAGATAAAAAGAGGGGTGCAATTTTGGTAATTGCATCGGCAGTTTATTTTCTGATTGCCGTCTCCATTGTAAAAAGTTATGGACTCGGAGTAGCAGAAAACCGATGGAGTAATCTCTATGTAGATTCACAGGGAGGCATGTTCCAGATTATTCAGACAATTCTGGCAAATCCGGCCTATGCCATGACCCAGCTCATTGCAGATGCACCTTCTGATGAAATGAGAAAACTGCAGTACATTATGCTGATGATGGTACCGGTGGCGGGAATGTTATTTGCGACCGGAAAAAAATATTCCAGATATCTTCTGCTGGCACCTTTTATACTTTTTAATCTTCTTCCGGTATATCAGTATATGCACGATATAACATTTCAATATAATTTTGGTGTCATTGCTCTGTTTTTATATATTATCATAATGAATCTGGCCGAAATGAAAACAGATAAAACGAATACAGTTTTGTGTGTATCCCTCATTTGTGCAGGAATCATGTTTGCAGGAAACAATCTGCCAAAGCTGTCGCATTATATGTCCAGTTATTATGAGAATAAAGCAGTACTGCAGGAGATGAACACTGCGCTTTCTACCATACCAAAGGAAGCTACTGTCAGCGCCTCGGGATTCCTGACGCCACATCTTAGCAATCATCTACAGTTGTGGGACCAGAGACATCTGAAAGATGGGGAAGATAAAAATGCAGAATATCTGGCGATTGATACCCGATATGGCACTCCGGAAGAAAAATTCAATTTCCTGATTTCCAGTGGAAAATATCAGCAGATATACAAGACAAATAATATCGTAATTTATCATAAAAAGTGATAAATAATGCGTGAAAATCTCATATAAAAACACATCCCTGTGTTGAAAGGGGTGTGTTTTTTTGATATACTTTTATGTGGTATATTATGCCGTTTTTTCGGCAAAAAAATGAGAAGATATTTGAAAAAAGATAAGGAGTTTGATTTGACGATATTAATAAAAAACGGAAGGGTTTTAAATCCGTCAGAAAACATAGACCGGATTCTGGACATTCTGATAGAAGATGGAATCATTAAAAAAAAGGCAGAACATATTGATGTGACGGCAGACCGGGTGATTGACGCTTCCGGCTGTTATGTCATGCCGGGACTGATTGATCTTCATGTTCATTTTCGGGATCCGGGACAGACTTATAAAGAAGATATTGTGACAGGCAGTATGGCTGCCGCAAAAGGCGGATTTACAACGGTATGCTGTATGCCGAATACAAAACCTGTGGTCGATAACGCCGATACAGTGAAATATATTGTAGACAAGGCAAAGCAGACCGGACTTACCAATGTGCTTCCTGTAGGGGCTGTGACAAAATCCATGGAAGGAAAGGAAATTACGGATATCAATGAATTAAAGGCTGCCGGCATCTGCGCTGTCAGTGAAGATGGAAAGTCAGTGATGAATTCGGGAGTTTACCGGAAAGCAATGATTGCCGCTGCAAAAGCGGATGTTCCGGTTTTAGCACACTGTGAGGATATTAATCTTGTGCAGGGTGGAGTTATTAATCTGGGAGATAAGTCAGAACAGCTGGGGGTCAAGGGAATCAGCAATGCAGTAGAAGATATTATAGCCTTGCGGGATATTTTGCTGGCCAGAGAAACCGGAGCAAGGCTTCATCTTTGCCATTGTTCTACAAAAGACAGTGTAGAAATGGTAAAACAGGCAAAGGCAGAGGGGATAAAAGTAACGGCGGAAGTCTGCCCGCATCATTTTTCTATGTGCACGGATGATATTGTAAGTGATGATGGAAATTATAAAATGAATCCACCGCTGAGGACCAGAGAAGATATGGAAGCACTGATTCAGGGATTAAAGGATGATATTATGGATGTCATTTCAACTGACCATGCACCGCACAGCGCGGAAGAAAAAGCGAAAAATCTTACAGGTGCTCCATTTGGAATTGTAGGATTGGAAACTTCTGTAGCACTGACGATTACAAATCTGGTAAAACAGGGACATATTACTCCATTGCAGATGGCAGCAAAGATGAGCTATAATCCGGCGAAAGTTCTTGGTCTGGAAAAAGGAACGCTGGATGAGGGAAAAACGGCGGACATAACGATTATAGATCCGGAGGAAACATATGTGATAGACCCGGCCACTTTTGTGTCAAAAGGAAAAAATACTCCGTTTGCAGGAAAAAAAGTAAGCGGAAATGTAAAATATACAATATTAAACGGAAAGGTAGTGTACAATGATTAATAAACTTGTGAAAAAAATTAAAGAAACAAACGCACCCATAGTGGTGGGACTGGATCCTATGTTAAATTATGTGCCGGAACATATCAGAAAGAAGGCGTTTGACAACTTTGGAGAAACGCCGGAAGGTGCAGCTGAAGCAATATGGCAGTACAATAAAGGAATTATAGACAGCACTTATGACCTGATTCCTGCAGTAAAACCGCAGATTGCCATGTATGAACAATTTGGTGTTCCGGGACTTGCAGCTTTTGAGAAAACCGTAAAATATGCAAAGGAAAAAGATCTTGTGGTAATAGGTGACGTAAAAAGGGGTGATATTGGATCCACTTCTGCTGCATATGCCACGGCACATCTTGGGAAAATTCAGATAGGTACAAAAAACTACTCTTTGTTTGATGAAGATTTCGCTACTGTGAATCCCTATCTTGGTACGGATGGAATCAAGCCATTTATCGATGTGTGTAAGAAAGAAAATAAAGGATTGTTCATTCTGGTAAAGACATCCAATCCATCCAGTGGAGAATTTCAGGACCGAATAATAGATGGAAGACCTCTTTACGAGTGGGTAGGAGAGCAGGTGGCAGAATGGGGTGCTGAACATATGGGTGATTCTTATAGTTATGTTGGCGCTGTAGTAGGAGCCACATATCCTGAAATGGGACGGGTTTTGAGAAAAGTGATGCCAAAGAGCTATATTCTTGTACCGGGGTACGGTGCGCAGGGAGGCACTGCCGAAGGACTGAGACCATATTTTAATGAAGACGGTCTGGGAGCAATCGTAAATTCTTCCAGAGGTATTATCTGCGCATATCAGCAGGAAAAATATGCCGGGTTTGGCGCAGAGGGATATGCTGAAGCATCCAGACAGGCAGTGATTGATATGATACAGGATATCACATCAATCTTTTAAAATAAAAAGAAGATTCCGGATAAGTTTGGAAGGTAGTTGAATCTATAAAATCCTTCTTTCAGGGAAAGGAACAGAAATGAGAAAAAAAGAGACAGGAACTGTGGTAGAACAAAAGTGCATCGGCACAGATATTTACAGTATGATAATAAAGACAGAAGCAGCGAAGAGTGCAGTGGCAGGACAGTTTATCTCCGTATATTGTAAAGACAGGACGAAACTTCTGCCACGACCAATCAGCATATGTGAGATAGAAAAGGAAAGCGGCACACTTAGAATTGTATACCGCATTGTAGGCGGAGGGACCCGGGAAATGTCCACTTACAAAGCAGGAGACAGCATAGAACTGATAGGACCGCTTGGAAACGGATTTATGAAAAGAGAGGGGAAAACAGCAGTTTTAATCGGAGGAGGAATCGGAATTCCTCCGATGGTGCAGCTCGCACGGGAATTGAAAGAGATGGTATCGGTACGGATTGTAGCGGGATATCGGGATGAATTATTCCTCACAGAAGAGTTGAAAGATAACGGAGAATTATATATTGCGACAGAAGACGGAAGTGCAGGAACAAAAGGCACGGTACTGGATGCAATACGCACTCAGGCAGTGGAGGGAGATGTGATTTACGCCTGCGGACCGACACCGATGCTCAGAGCGATAAAAGAGTATGCAGCAGAAAATAACATAGAATGTCAGTTGTCTTTGGAGGAACGGATGGCATGCGGCATTGGAGCATGTCTTGCCTGTGTCTGCCAATCGAAGGAGAAAGACCATCACACCAATGTGAAAAATAAGCGGATATGCAAAGACGGTCCGGTATTTTCGGCAGAGGAGGTTGAACTGTAATGAGTAGAGAGAATAAAAGTGCAGCTACCGGAAACGATTTTTCTTCTATAAATACCAGAGTCCGGATTGCAGGTGTAGAATTTAAAAATCCTGTCATGGTGGCATCGGGTACTTTTGGCTCCGGTGCGGAATATGGAGAATTTGTAGACTTAAACCGGCTGGGCGCTGTCGTGACCAAAGGTGTGGCAAACGTTCCATGGGAAGGAAATCCAACGCCCAGGGTCGCAGAGACCTACGGCGGAATGTTAAACGCAGTAGGATTGCAGAATCCGGGCTATGAATTGTTTTCCCGCAGAGATATTCCTTACCTTCAGCAATATGATACCAATATTATTGTCAATGTATGTGGAAGAACAACGGAAGATTATGTGGACGTCGTAGAAAAGCTGGGAAATGAAAAGATAGATATGTTGGAGATTAATATTTCCTGTCCGAATGTAAAACATGGAGGCATTGCCTTTGGACAGGACCCAAAGGCGGTAGAGGCGATTACCAAGGAAGTGAAAAAAGCTGCAAAGCAGCCGGTTATTATGAAACTTAGTCCGAATGTGACAGATATTACAGAGATGGCAAAAGCAGCAGAGGCAGGAGGCGCCGATGCACTTTCCTTGATTAATACTTTAACCGGAATGAAGATTGATGTCGAGCGGCAAAAATTTGTTCTCGCCAACAAGACCGGAGGGCTCTCGGGTCCTGCAATTAAACCGGTTGCCGTAAGAATGGTATATCAGGTGGCCAACACAGTACATATACCGGTCATTGGTATGGGAGGAATTGCAAATGCAGAAGATGCAATGGAATTTATACTTGCCGGGGCTACTGCCGTCTCGATAGGAACAGCCAACTTCAATAACCCGAACACGACAATGGAAGTGATAGAAGGAATAGAAGACTATATGAGAAGACATCACGTACAGGATATACAGGAACTGATAGGACTGGTCAGATAATAAAATAAAAAGTAAAAAATAAGAGAGCAGAAATATTTGCAGATAAGTAAAGGAGGATTTGAAAGCATGCAAAGCTACAAGCAGGAATTTATTGAATTTATGGTGGAAAGTAATGTGTTGCAATTTGGGGAATTCACTCTGAAAAGCGGAAGAAAATCTCCATTTTTTATGAATGCAGGACTTTATGTGAACGGCTCTCAGCTTTACAAACTGGGACAGTATTATGCAAAAGCAATTCACGAACATTACGGAGACGATTTTGATATTCTTTTTGGACCTTCGTATAAAGGAATCCCGCTGGGTGTTGCTACCTGTATTGCGTTCAGTCAGCTGTATGGAAAAGACATTAAATATTGTTCAAACCGGAAAGAAGTAAAAGATCACGGCGATGTCGGAATCCTTCTTGGAAGTCCTATTCGGGATGGCGACAGAGTGGTAATCATTGAGGATGTTACAACTTCCGGAAAATCCATTGAAGAGACTTTTCCAATTATTAAGGCACAGGGAAATGTTGACATTCTGGGACTGATGGTTTCCCTAAACAGAATGGAAAAAGGACGCAACGGAGATAAGAGCGCGTTAGAAGAAATAGAAGAAAAATATGGATTTCCGGCAAATGCTATTGTTTCCATGGCGGATGTTATAGAACACCTCTACCAGAAAGAATACAATGGAAAGGTAGTAATTGATGATAAAATAAAAACTGCTATTGATAAGTATTATGAACAATATGGAGCAAAATAGTCAGTAGTAAAATCGTCAGGAGAATAAAGTTGACAAAAACAGATAGAAAAGTCCGTATTTGGGGAAGGCTATTGTTTGTGCTGTATATGATATTGGCGCTTTATGTTATGTTTTTCTCTGAAACACTGGATAGGACGATGGTTAGTAATGAATACCGGTATAATCTTACATTTTTAAAGGAAATATCAAGATTTTGGGAAATGAGAAATAATTACGGATGGCATGTTACGATTGTCAATTTGTTAGGAAATGTAGTGTGTTTTATGCCGTTTGGGTTTCTGCTTCCCACAATCTCAAAAAATAAAATATTAAAAAATATTGCGAGCGTCACATTGCTTACAATGGTTTTTAGTATGTGTATTGAGACTGCACAGCTGATAACAAAGGTAGGCGCTTTTGATGTAGATGATATTCTGCTGAATACAATAGGAGGCTTTCTTGGATATATATTAATGAAGCTGACTAAGGTAAGAAAGCATATTTAGAGAGTGAAAAAGATAAATGTTAAAGAAAAACAAAAAAATTATTTTAGATGAAAAAGTAGACAAAAACAGAAAACATATTCCCCTGTACAAATATTCAAAAGGAGGAAAGATATCCTCTGTCATAGCTCTGATAAATATTTTTCTGATGATTCTGACCATTTCAATTTCTATTGTGAAAAAAGGAAATGCCGGAATTTATGTAGGGATAATTATGCTGATGATTCTGGTAATGGCAGCTGTGGGATTTGTTGTGGGAATCAACAGCTTTCAGGAAGAAAATAAATTTATGAGATATACATACATAGGTACCATATCCAATGCAGCCATCTGGATTGGAATATTGGGAATATATTTAATATATGTATAAGATATATAAGGAAGCAGAGGAATGAATATTATAGTAGAACGTTATGAAATAGCAATAGAAAGAATCCGACAGATGCCGGAAGAAAGTAAGGTCGAAGCACCTTTCGCTCTTTTTTTCAAGACAGCAGCCCGAAAAATTATAACATTGGACCGGGTTTATCGTCTATTGAAAGAAAAGAAACCGGAGGATTTTACGTTAGAACAGTTAAGAGAGAGGAATGATTTGCTGTTTTCCCATCTCTACCCGGAGCATTATGAGAAGGACTTTTCGAATCCTGCTTTTGCGGTAAAAGAACTGGGAGAGACTTTTGGACCACTGTTGTGCTATCTTTTTGACAGTGTTACAGGAGCAGATATAATCCGAAATATATACCGGGATAAATTAGAACTTGTGACGTTATGGCTGGAACTGTTTATTGAAGTGTACAATTATTTTGAAAACCCACAGGATGTTATTTATGACAATATCAGAAATACACTATATTCTTTTGAAAAAGATAACGCAGAAATTTTTATGGAAAATATAATTGATGAGAGAATCAATCCGTCCAATGATTTTGCTACGAATATTGTTATGGACAGTGATCTTGAAGATTTAAGATATCTCTATCGTTATGGAGAGTATATTGGACCCAATGAAACCGGGATGGCGCAATATCTGAATACGCTGTCTGAGGAGCAGATAGACAGACTTGCCTTTGTCTACACAGAAGGGTATCGGACCGGCTTTATTCAGACCGGAAAAGATTTATCCAAAAAAGGGACGGTTGACATCCGGTATCATATCGGTTTTGAGAGAATCATAAGAGCAGCAGTTAAAAACTTTGCACAAATGGGCTTAAAGCCGGTAATTTATCCGGGAGGATATGAGACGACCGGCTGTAATAGGCAATACCGGTACGACCATAAATTTGACCAGGCACTCTATCTGGATAAGGCTTATATTAAGAGAAAACTTGAGGTGGTCCGCCAGGTTTATGAAGCAAAAAAAGAAATTGCAAAAATGATGGCAGGTCCCGCCGTGATAGAAGTCTTTGGAGAGATGCCTTTTGCACCGGAAAATAAAAAAGAAGCACTCCATCTGAATGATGTACAGCAGAAACTGAATGTAAAATACATGACAGATTATCAACAGATTGTGCAGGAATACATTCGGGGCGATGAGAGAAGTTTCACAATTATTGCATTTCCAATTCCTGAATTTGGGGAAAATTTTGAGGAAATGTTTGACGCTACGGTAAAGATTAATACACTGGATGTGGAAAAATACAAAAATGTGCAACAGAAGATTATTGATGTTTTGGATCAGGCAGAATATGTGAAAGTGATTGGCAGAGGAAAAAATAAGACGGATATGACAGTACAGATGAATTTGCTGAAGCATCCGGAAAAGGAGACAAATTTTGAAAACTGTCTGGCAGATGTCAACATTCCTCTGGGAGAAGTTTTTACTTCTCCACGACTGACTGGCACGAATGGAAAACTTCATGTAAGTCAGGTATATCTGAATGGGCTTAAATATATTGATTTGGAAATAACCTTCCGGGATGGAAAAATTGCAGACTATACCTGCAATAATTTTTCCACAGAAGAAGAAAACCGGAGTTATATAAAAGAAAATGTAATGTATAATCATGAGACACTGCCAATCGGGGAATTTGCCATTGGGACAAACACCACAGCATACGTTATTGCAAACCGGTATGATGTTGTATATAAGCTTCCGATTTTAATTGTGGAAAAGATGGGTCCTCATTTTGCAGTGGGAGATACATGTTACAGCTGGCAGGAAGAAGTGAAAACATATAATCCGGATGGCAAGGAAATTGTGGCGAGAGACAATGAAATATCAGTACTCCGAAAAACGGATGTGTCCAAGGCATATTTTGGATGCCATACAGATATCACGCTTCCTTATGATGAACTTGGAGAAATCACAGCAGTCACACCGGAGGGAAAAGAAATTACCATCATACGGGACGGAAGATTTGTTCTGGCAGGGACGGAGTTTTTAAATAAACCGTTTGATGAAAAAGAATGATTTTGTCCGGACAGAAAGATATATGAAAGTACTTCGGATGGAACAAAGTTGAGTTTGAATAACAGAAACTGCAGGATAGATAAAAAATAATAAATGTTGTCAGTATTACATTGACTACAATAATAAATATAGGTAGAATAAAAAATGTCAAAAAAGAGAACAAAAAGGAGAAAAACATGGCAAAAGTAGGTATTGTGATGGGCAGTGATTCTGACATGCCTGTAATGAGCAAGGCAGCAGAGGTTTTGGATGTGCTTGGAATTGACTATGATATGACAATTATTTCAGCACACAGAGAGCCGGATGTATTTTTTGATTATGCGAAATCTGCAGAAGAAAAAGGATATAAGGTAATTATTGCGGGTGCGGGAATGGCAGCGCATTTACCGGGAATGTGCGCGGCAATTTTCCCAATGCCGGTAATTGGAATTCCAATGCACACCAAATCATTGGGCGGAAGAGATTCTTTGTATTCTATTGTACAGATGCCTCCGGGAATTCCTGTGGCAACAGTGGCGATTGATGGAGCCAAAAATGCGGGACTGCTGGCCGCCAAAATACTTGCAACATCCGATGATACTCTTTTAAATAAATTGAAAGATTATACAGAAAATATGAAGGCCGAAGTGCAGGCAAAGGACAGCAGATTACAGGAAGTAGGATACAAAAATTACTAGGAGGAATATTATGGATTATAAAAAGGCAGGCGTGGATATTGAAGCGGGTTATAAATCAGTAGAACTGATGAAAAAATATGTCAAAGAGACGATGAGACCTGAAGTGCTGGGAGGTATTGGCGGATTTGCCGGAGCTTTCAGCCTGAATAAAATAAAAGATATGGAAGAGCCTGTATTGCTGTCGGGAACAGATGGGTGCGGCACAAAGGTGCAGCTGGCATTTGTCATGGATAAGCATGATACAATCGGTATTGACTGCGTTGCAATGTGTGTAAACGATATTATTTGTTCCGGAGGAGAGCCTTTATTTTTCCTTGACTATATCGCATGTGGCAAAAATTATCCGGAAAAAATTGCTACAATCGTAAGTGGTGTAGCAGAGGGATGCAAGCAGTCAGAGGCAGCGCTTGTAGGAGGCGAGACGGCAGAACATCCGGGACTTATGCCATTGGAGGAATATGATCTTGCAGGATTTGCAGTAGGTGTTGTGGATAAAAAGGACTTGATTACCGGAGCAGATATTAAGCCGGGAGATAAATTAATCGGGATTGCATCTTCCGGAGTTCATAGCAATGGATTTTCTCTGGTAAGAAAAGTGTTTGATATTTCCAAAGAATCCCTTGATACATATTATGAGGAATTGGGAAAAACTCTGGGAGAAGCGCTTCTTGCTCCTACCAGAATTTATGTTAAGGCATTAAAGTGCGTAAAAAAGGCCGGCGTGACGTTGAAAGGCTGCAGTCATATTACCGGTGGAGGTTTCTATGAAAATATTCCGAGAATGCTGCCGGAAGGTGTGAGAGCAGTGGTGAAAAAGAACAGTTACACAGTTCCTGCCATTTTCAGATTGCTGGAAGAAAAAGGAAGCATTGAAGAAGAGATGATGTACAATACTTATAACATGGGAATCGGAATGGTTCTTGCCGTAGATGCGGCAGATAGTGCAAAAACGATGGAGGCCCTGCAGGCAGCGGGAGAGACCTGTTATGAATTAGGGTATATTGAAGCGGGTGACAAAGGAATTACTTTAATATAAATAAATCATTGGTTTCTATTGCGTTAGGAGGAATTATGATGCGAGTTGGCGTTCTTGTTTCCGGAGGAGGAACAAATTTACAGGCAATTATAGATGCAATAAAAGCGGGAAAGATTACCAATGCCAGTCTGGAAGTGGTTATCAGCAATAAAAAAGATGCCTACGCACTGACGCGGGCAAGGGAAAATAATATTCCGGCAGAAAGCATCTGCATAAAAGATTATGATACCAGAGAACAGTTTTATGATGTATTGCTGGAAAGATTGGATACATATCATCTTGATTTGATTGTTCTTGCCGGATTTCTGGTCGTGCTTCCGCCACAGTTAATTCGAAAATACAGAAATAGAATTATAAATATTCATCCATCGCTGATTCCCTCTTTTTGCGGAGAAGGGTTTTATGGACTTCGCGTGCATGAGAAGGTGCTGGAGCGGGGCGTGAAAGTAACCGGGGCTACAGTACATTTTGTAGATGAGGGTACGGATACGGGACCGATTATATATCAGAAAGCAGTAGAAGTGATTGCAGGAGATACACCGGAAATATTGCAGAAGCGTGTCATGGAACAGGCTGAGTGGAAAATACTTCCTCAGGCAATCAACGATATTGCAAACGGAAAAATTAAACTAGGTTAAACAAATTATCAGGTAACATTGATACAGAGTAAGTTTAGAAAGAGGTTGAAAATGAAAGTTCTGATTGTTGGTAGTGGAGGAAGAGAACATGCCATTGCAGCTGCAGTTGCAAAGAGCAGAAAAGTAGAAAAAATCTATTGTGCACCGGGAAATGCGGGAATTGGACAGATTGCAGAGTGTGTGAACATTGGAGCAATGGAATTTGACCGACTGGTCGCTTTTGCAAAGGAAAAGGAAATTGATTTGACGGTGGTCGGAATGGATGATCCGCTCGTAGGCGGAATCGTAGACAAATTTGAAGCGGCAGGTCTAGAGGTGTTCGGTCCCCGGAAAAATGCGGCAATATTAGAAGGCTCCAAGGCATTTTCCAAAGATTTAATGAAAAAATATAATATTCCAACAGCGTCTTATGAAAATTTCGATACGCCAAAAGCAGCAATGGAATATCTGGAGACTTCGAAATATCCGATTGTATTGAAAGCAGATGGGCTGGCACTGGGAAAAGGAGTATTAATCTGTAATACAAAGGAAGAGGCAATGGAAGGCGTCAGGGAACTGATGCTGGATAAAAAATTTGGAGACGCCGGTAATACGATTGTTATAGAAGAGTTTATGACGGGAAGAGAAGTATCTGTTCTGTCATTTGTAGATGGGAAGACAATTAAAATTATGACTTCTGCCCAGGATCACAAACGTGCCCAGGACGGAGACAAGGGATTGAATACCGGGGGAATGGGAACATTTTCTCCAAGTCCTTTCTACACAAAAGAAGTAGATGCGTACTGTAAAAAGTATATTTATCAGGCAACGGTAGATGCTATGGCAAAGGAAGGAAGAGAATTTAAAGGAATTATTTTCTTTGGACTGATGCTTACAGAAGAGGGACCAAAGGTACTGGAATATAATGCCAGGTTTGGAGACCCTGAAGCGCAGGTTGTGCTGCCGAGAATGAAAAACGATATTGTGGAAGTGTTTGAAGCGTGTATTCATCAGACCTTGGATCAAATTGATTTGCAGTTTGAAGATAACGCGGCTGTCTGCGTAGTGCTTGCAAGCGACGGATATCCGGTTTCCTATGAGAAGGGATTTGAAATCAAGGGACTTGAAACATTTAAAGATAAAGAAGATTATTATGTTTTCCATGCGGGAACAAAAATGCAGGATGGGAAGATTGTGACAAACGGAGGAAGAGTTCTCGGAGTGACCGCAAAAGGAAAAGATTTAAAACAGGCAAGAGCCAATGCTTATAAAGCTGTGGAATGGATAGATTTTGACAATAAATATATGCGTAAAGATATTGGCAAAGCCATAGATGAAGCTTAAAGTTGATAGCGACAGATAAAGCCTGAAAATTTTTGATATAAGGAAGGAAACGATATGAAAACATTGAGAAAACTGTTAATTTTAGTTGTTGTTCTTACGATGACAACAGGATGGAGTGTGCTGGTAAGCGCTGATACCGCAACCGACCTTTCCGACATGAAAGTTTATGCGGTAGATGGGAGTGGAAAAAAGACAGAAGTAGCAATGAATTTTGAATCCACTACATATACTTATGATTTAACGGTAATGTCTGACGTAGTTAAAATAGAAATAGAAGCTACACCGGCAGACAGCTCATCCAAGTGGGTTGTGGAAAAAGAATGGGCAAATACCCGGATGGATGTCGGAAAGAATCTGACAGAAGTGGCCGTTACCTCAGCCAGTGGAGCCGTTCAGAAATATACTTTAAATACGACCAAACTGACAGCAGAAGAACAGGCAACTTATCAGGCGGACGAGACAGAATCCGTTACCAAGAAGGATGATACAGCTGCTGTAAAAAAAGATAAAGATACAAAAGTTACAGTAGGGAAAAAGGAAATGAAAATTTCCACGTCCTTTGATAAAAACGATATTCCGGAAGGATTTAAGAAAACTACAGCAGAATATAATGGAAAAAAATATAAATGTATTAAGGGAGAAGTAAAGGATTTAACAGCGTTTTATCTGTATGATGATGAGACAGAGGGCTTTTATATTTATGACGAGTCGTCGGATAAATTTTATGTCATGAATAATATTCAGGTAAAAAGCAGAATGTATACCATTGTCCAGCCTGAGAAAACAGACGGAATCCTGAAAAATTATGACAAGGAAACCGTCACTATCATAGACCAGAAAGTGGACGCATGGGTTTTAGATGATGAAGAGGGCATGTATCTGGTATATGCTATGAACTGGAATGGAGAAACATCCCTTTACTCTTATGACGATAATGAAAAGTGTTTTCAGAGATATCTGGTATCTCTGGATTCCAATAAGCAGTCCGAGGCTGCCGCAACAGCCTATGAAAATCTTCAGAAAGATTATAATAAGCTGGTAGATAAATATAATATTCTGTTACGCGTATTATGTGGTCTGGTTGTTGTAATTATTATATTAGTGTTTGTTATTATAAACCTTGCATTAAATAAAAAAGAGAAAAAAGTAAAGAAGGCAAAAAACAAAAAATCAGATAAGATAGACGATTTGGAAGATAATATTATCGCTGAGGAATTTGATGCGGAAGTCGCTGCAGATGAGCAAGATGACCTCAAAGAATTAGAGGAAGTTGAGGAGGATCTGGACATCTCAAATGAGCCTGTTGAGGAGACAGAAGATGCAGCGGTGCTCCCGGATGAGGTACAGGAAGCCGATAATCCGGAAGAAGATTTGGAATCAGAAAAACCTGAGGAAAATGAAAATACATTAGAAAATGATGAAGAAGAAATTGCTTTAAAGCATAAATTGTTTGGAAGAAGAAATGCAGACATCCCATATGGAGATAAACCGACTTTTGGAACGGAAGAGGAATCCGAAGAAGGTTTTTATGGCGGTGAAGTAGAAAGCGAAGCAGAGGTCCTCATTGATTTGACAGATGATACCATGTCATCAGAAAAGCAGGAAAAAATCGAGAAAGAGACAGAAAATGCCCAGCAGGAAGCAGAAGAAGATTTGAGAGAAACATTAAAATCAATGCTTCCAAAAGAGCAGGAAGAGGAAGATGATGACGATGACGACTTTGAATTTATTGATTTAGATTAATAGGCAAGTTACTAAGGAGAGATTTCAAAAGAGCAGTCTTTTGTAAACCTCTCCTTAAAAAATATTTAAAATAATAGACATATATAGGATATAAAATAATAAATATTATCTGATATAAAATGGTAAATGGAGGAAAAGCAATGGACAATAAGAAATTTACCAGACAGACTGTGGAAGCAATCGGTTATGCAAAGGATGTAGCGATAAGTTTTGGTATGAATTACATTGGGACCGAGCATATTCTGGCAGGACTTGCAAAAGTAACAGACGGTGTGGCGGCTAATATATTATATAATTACAATCTGGTATACAATGATATCATTAGAGCAATCGAAGAAGATATGGGCATAAAATCCCAGGTGCGCACCAAAGGAGGAAACAAAGATAAAATACTCCCTACAGCCAGAGCGCATACGCTTTTAGGAAGAGCAGCCTCTGAGGCTTCGGAGCAGAGACTTGCCCAGATTGGAACAGAACACTTACTGTTAGCAATGATTGCAGATCCGGATTGTGAGGCTCACTGTATTTTGGCTAGTTTTGGAATTAATATGAAAAAAATCTGTATTGATATTTTAAAACTGACAAATCGGGATGCCAGTGAAGTAAAAAAATATATGATTCTGGACAAAAGAGGCGGAAGAAACCAAAACCAGACCGGAACACCTGCATTAGATAAATACGGAAGAGATTTGACAAAAGAGGCAGCTGAAGGACGATTAGACCCCGTGGTGGGAAGAGAAAATGAGATACAGAGAATTATACAGATTCTCAGCAGAAGGACAAAGAATAATCCTTGCCTGATTGGCGAGCCGGGCGTGGGAAAAACAGCAATCGTAGAAGCGATTGCCAGCCGAATTGTGGCATCTACCGTGCCAAAAACGATGATGGGAAAAAGATTAATCAGTCTGGATTTATCCGGTGCAGTGGCAGGCTCAAAATATAGAGGAGAATTTGAAGAACGTCTGAAAAAAATTATTGACGAAGTAGAAAGTTCGGGAAATATTATATTATTTATTGATGAAATTCATACCATTATCGGTGCCGGCGGTGCGGAAGGATCTATGGATGCTTCTAATATATTAAAACCATCGCTCACAAAAGGAAAATTACAGATAATAGGAGCTACAACCATTTCAGAATACAGAAAATATTTTGAAAAAGATGCGGCACTGGAACGTAGATTTCAACCGGTAAATGTAGAAGAGCCGACAGCAGAAGAAACAGTAAATATTTTAAAAGGATTAAGAACTTCCTATGAGGATTTTCATAATGTTAATATTTCGGATGAAGCAATCGAGTCGGCAGTGAAATTATCGATAAGATATATTAATGACCGGAATCTGCCCGATAAAGCGATTGACCTGATAGATGAGGCATGCTCTAAAATAAGAATCAGAGAAGTACCGAAGCCAAAATCAGTAACGGAGAAAGAACTGGATGTGGCAGAATTGAATCTGGAGCTTGAAATGTGTATCAGACATTCTGATTTTAAGATGGCGGCAGAGACGAAAAAAGCATTAGACAAAGCGCAGATAAAATTGAACAAAGCCATTGCAAAGTGGGAAGGTACAGACGTTGCATACCGCCCAACGATTGATGAAAGTTCTATCGAGGATATTGTATCAATGTGGACCGGAATTCCTGTCACAAAACTGGCGAAGAATGAACAGCAGAGACTGTTAAAGCTGGAATCCGTTCTTCATAAGAGAATGGTTGGTCAGACAGAGGCTGTGAGTGCAGTGGCAAAAGCAGTGCGCAGAGGAAGAGTAGGTCTGAAAAATCCAAACAGACCGATTGGCTCTTTTATGTTTTTGGGACCGACCGGCGTGGGAAAAACAGAATTATCAAAAACGCTGGCGGAAGCAGTGTTCGGCTCAGAAGATTCCATGATTCGTGTAGATATGTCAGAATATATGGAAAAGCACAGCGTATCCAAATTAATTGGATCCCCTCCGGGATATGTAGGTTTTGAAGAAGGAGGGCAGCTCAGCGACAGAGTACGCCAAAATCCATATTCTGTTGTATTGTTTGATGAAATCGAGAAGGCGCATCCTGATGTATTCAACATACTGCTTCAGGTATTAGACGACGGACAGATTACTGATTCTAAAGGAAGAAAAGTAAGCTTTAAAAACACGATTATTATTATGACATCTAACGCAGGAGCAAACAGAATTGTAGATCCGAAAAATCTGGGATTCAGCCGTGCAAACAGTGAGAAACAGGACTATGAAAAAATGAAATCCAGCGTGATGGAAGAAGTAAAGCAGATGTTTAAGCCGGAATTTCTCAACAGAATTGACGACATTATTGTGTTCCATGCCCTGACGGAAAAAGACATTAGAAACATTATCAATATCATGTTAAAATCTTTGACCAAGCAGGTAAAAGAGCAGATGCAGATTGAACTGAAATTTACTACTGCACTGAAGAACAATATCGCAAAAGAAGGTTATGATAAAAAGTATGGCGCAAGACCGCTGCGAAGAATGATACAGAATAAAGTGGAAGATGCACTGGCAGAGGAAATTCTCGCAGGAAATGTAAAAAACGGTGATGTAGTATCTGCATCTTACAAAAATAATAAAGTCGTTTTCCATGTGGCGCAGTAGCAGATGCCCTGTGCCCGCAGAGCAAATGGTGACAGTAAGCGTTATAAAAATATTGTTTAAAAAAATAACAAAAAAATAATAATTCACTCTATTTTTATGATACAATGGAAACGTTAAGAGAAACTTGCAATGAGACATCAAAAAACAGGAGGATGAAAATGACAGTAATCAAAGAATTAATCAGAAAAGAGAGTAACGGAACAATTAGTTTTGGAGACTACACTTTACCGGAAAAAAAGAAATTAGCTGATTTTGAAGTGTCAGGAGATGTATATAAGGTCAAAACATGGAACGGTATGACAAAGTTAGAGAGAAATTCAACTTTTGTTTATGAATCAATTCCCGGAACAGCAGTTAGTGTATTTCAGGAAACAGCAGACAAAGTTAGTTTTTTTGTAGATGGAGATGGAAATACACAGATTACTTTGGAACTCGAGTCCAATCGGAATTATGAGATTGTGGCAGGAGAAAAAAATATGGGAATTTCAAAAACCGACATTGGGGGTAAAATCACTTTTGATGTAGAATTACAAAAAGGAACAATGACGCAGATAAAAATTAATGCTGTATCTTAATAGGATAATGAACAGTTGCAAAGGCCTTGACGGGCCTTTGCTATTTTCTTAAAAACAAAAAATTTTTGAAAATGTGACGGAAAGACACTGAAGTAACGATTTGTGCTACCATAACAGGCGGTAGAATGGGAGATGCAATGGCAAAGACAGGAAAAACAGTATTTTTCTGCAGAGAATGTGGGTATGAGTCCTCGAAATGGCTGGGACAGTGTCCCGGATGCAGAGAAGTGGGCACTTTTGTGGAAGAGCCTGTGAGAGAAAAAAACAGTCGGTTAAAAAAACCTCTTTGGGATAGTCAGCCAGTAACAATTAATGAAGTCAGTGCGAAGGATGAAGAACGCATATCCACAGGTTTTTGCGAACTGGACAGAGTTTTGGGTGGCGGCGTAGTACCTGGTGGACTGATTCTCGTAGGAGGTGATCCGGGAATCGGAAAATCTACATTATTGTTGCAGGTGTGCCGCAATATGTCTAATGATGGTAAAAATATTATATACATATCAGGCGAGGAATCTTTGAAGCAGATTAAGCTGCGTGCCAACAGAATGGGACAGTTTTCTGACCGGTTACAGCTTTTATCAGAGACCAGTCTGGATGTCATTGAGTCAGTGGTAGAAAAGTTAAAACCTGATGCTGTAGTGATTGATTCTATTCAGACAGTATTCCGGGAAGACATCAGTTCTGCACCTGGAAGTGTCAGTCAGGTGAGAGAATCCACAAATACTTTAATGCAGATGGCAAAAGGAAGTGCCATACCGATATTTATAGTAGGGCATGTGACAAAAGAAGGCGTTGTGGCAGGTCCAAGAGTTCTGGAACATATGGTGGATACAGTACTGTATTTTGAGGGAGACCGGCATGCAGCATACCGGATTATCCGTACTGTAAAAAACAGATTTGGCGCCACAAATGAAATCGGAGTATTTGAGATGCGGGAAGACGGGCTGCAGCAAGTGCTTAATCCATCCGAGTTTATGCTGGAGGGAAGACCCGAAGATGCTTCCGGGTCCGTTGTATCGTGCCTTATGGAAGGGACGCGCCCTATATTAGTAGAAATTCAGGCATTAATTACCCATACAAATTTTGGAATTCCGAGAAGGACATCCGTGGGAACGGATTACAATAGAGTCAATCTGCTGATGGCGGTAATAGAAAAGCGCGTGGGAATACAAATGAGCGATTATGACGCTTATGTCAACGTGGCAGGCGGTATGAAAATTAATGAGCCGGCTATGGATTTGGCTCTGGTAATGGCGCTGATTGGAAGCTATAAGAACAGAGTGATAGATGCCGATACGATTGTGTTTGGCGAAGTGGGACTGGCGGGCGAAGTACGTGCCGTCTCCCAAGTGGAACAGAGAGTTCTGGAAGCAAAAAAACTGGGATTTAAGAGATGTATTCTTCCGGCTGTATGCGTAAAAAATATCCAAAAAGCAGACGGGATTTTATTGGAAGGTGTCAACAATATTAAAGAGGCGGCAGACATTATATAACAGGAGAGGAATAGAAGGGCTTTTGCTTGACATATAATAGTGTTTATGATATAAATATCCTTGTGCAAAATCACATACAGGGGTGTAGTTCATCGGTAGAATAAGAGTCTCCAAAACTCCAGAGGAGGGTTCGATTCCTTCCACCCCTGCTTCAAAGTAAAAGTGTCTTTCAACAGGCACTTTTTTTATTTTATAAAAAAGACCGCTTTGACCGCTGCCTGATATTATAATATAGAAAAAAGCCGGTAATAATAAGTAAAAAAAGCCGATAGATGATATTTTATAGTTACAAAAAAAATAGAAAAATTTAACATATTAACCTCTCAGTGTGGTATAGTATAGATTATGAAACACATCAAGTGTTTCATAATCGTACTTGACTAGCTCCGACAGGAGCGTGCTTTGCGAAGCAAAGTTTTGAAACGGTCATCCAATACCGTTTCAAAAGTCGCAAAAGAGAAACACATCAAGTGTTTCATAATCGTACTTGACCAGCTCCGATAGGAGCGTGCTTTGCGAAGCAAAGTTTTGAAACGGTTATCCGATACCGTTTCAAAAGTCGCAAAAAAGAAACACATCAAGTGTTTCATAATCGTACTTGACCAGCTCCGACAGGAGCGTGCTTTGCGAAGCAAAGTTTTGAAACGGTCATCCGATACCGTTTCAAAAGTCGAAGGAAGAGATTGAAATGAAAAATTCCGTTTAGAAAACAGAGCTGTAAAAGCCGGAAAGGAAGGTGGCAGGTTGATTAAAGAGACAATAGATGCAGTAAGAGTGGCAGAATTGGAGGCGGAAAAAACTGTAAATACTGCAAAAGAAAACGCTTTAGACCATAATAATCAGATAAAGATAAAAGCAGAAGAATATCGGAAAACAATTTTGGCGCGAGCGAAAGAAAAAGAAGAAAATGTCATGAAAGAAATGCAAAAGAGCTGCGATGAATACAGCAAAAATGCGGCACAGGCGGTTGAAGAAAAAATAGGAAATATCAGAAATCAGGCTGCTGAAAAGTCGGATGCAGCAGTAGATGCTGTCATTCGCGCACTGATATAATCAGAAAATATTGTAATGTACTGTTATAAAAGTTGTATGGAAACTATGAAAGAAGAAATACGAAAATAGAAACCATATGACGAAATGATGACGAAATGGAGAATCTAAAATTATGGCAGTTTTAAATATGTGCAAAATAAATATTTGCGCAATGAAAAAAAATCGAAAAAAGATATTGGAACTTCTCCAGCGGAAAGGATGTCTGGAAATACATGAAGAAATCAAAGAAGATACCGTGTTTGAAAAAATGAACACGGCGCCACAGATTTCACTCTATGATAGAAATGCAGTATTGGCAGACCATGCGTTGGAGATTATAAATTCTATCGCGCCGGAAGATACGTCGCTTTTTTCTCCACTGGAAGGGAAAAAGAATATCAGTATCCGGGAGCAGGAACAGTCTGCAGAAAATCAAAAAGAGATTATGGCACTTGCAAACCAGTTAATCAGCCAGAAAAAATCAATAGATGATAATCAGGCGGCAATCATAAAGTGCAGAGAAGAGATAGAGGCACTGCAACCGTGGATGAGTCTGGATGTGCCGATGAATTTCCGGGGGACTGGAAAGACCGGATTTCTTGTGGGAAGTATTGCAGGAAGTTATACGCAGGAAACTTTAGTGGAAAAGCTGGAAACGATTGAGAAATTTCCACAGGCTGCCTATATGCAGGTGGTATCGGCAGATAAGTATCAAACGTATGTGACATGTACGTTTTTAAGGGGAGAGCAGGAGACAGTAGAGAAAGCGCTCCGTCAGCTGGGCTTTGCCAGACCACCGGTCATGGCGCATCATGAGCCAAAACAGTCGGCAAAAAATCGCGAAGACAGAATTAGAAAATACACAAAAGCAATCGAAGAAATAAAAACTGAGATTACTGCTGCTTCTGAGAGAAGATATGAAATCAAAAAAATAGTTGATTATTACAGAATGAGAGCGGATAAATACAGAGTGCTGGGTGATATTCTGCAGTCCCGTCATACTTTTTTCATTACCGGATATATGCCTGAAAAACAGATAGAAGATCTTCAAAACGAATTAGAAGAAATTGGAATGACAGCATTTGACGTAGAAAAGCCGGGAGAAGACGAAGATATTCCAGTACTTCTGACCAATGGTAATTTCACAGGAGCCGTAGAAGGCGTCGTTACCGCATTCGGTTATCCGAATAAGCTGGAAATTGACCCCACAGCTGTCACTGCATTTTTCTATTATTTTCTGTTTGGAATTATGCTGAGTGATGCAGCATACGGACTGATTATGGCTGTGGCATGTTTCATTGTCCTTAGAAGGTTTCCAAACATGGAAGCATCGATGAAGAAGTCTATTCGGATGTTCCAATATTGTGGAATATCCACCTTGATTTGGGGAATTCTTTTCGGTGGATACTTTGGTGATGCAGTGACTGTTATCGGAAAGACCTTTTTCAATGTGGATGTCGCTGTTCCGGCGCTGTGGTTTACGCCAATTAATTCACCGATGAAAATGTTAATGTACTGTATGATATTTGGTATTATACATTTGTTTACCGGATTGGGAATAAAAGGATATTTGATGCTGAAGCAGAAAGATGTGATGGCATTTGTATGTGATGTAGTATTCTGGTATGTATTCTTAATCGGGTTGATATTGATGCTGATTCCGACAGATATCTTCGGCTCTCTGGTGGAAACCAAGATAACCTTTCCATCATGGCTCAACCTGGTGGCGAAAATGATGGCGCTGGGCGGTATGCTGGGAATTTTGCTGATGGCAGGACGGCGGGCAAAAAATCCTGCAAAGCGTCTTATGCTGGGCGCTTACAGTCTGTATGATACGACGAGCTGGCTCAGTGACTTGTTATCCTATTCCAGACTTCTGGCATTAGGACTGGCGACAGGAGTTATTGCGCAGGTTATCAATACGATGGCGGCAATGACCGGAAAATCCGTTCTTGGAGTTGTCCTATTCATTGCAATATTTATTTTCGGTCATACATTCAATATGGCAATTAATCTCTTAGGTGCTTATGTTCACACGAACAGGCTGCAGTTTGTAGAATTTTTTGGAAAGTTCTATGAGGGCGGCGGCAGAGAGTTTAAACCATTTAAAGCAAATACAAAATACGTAAATGTAAAGGAGAATTGATATGGGAACATTTTTGAACAACTTAGGATTATTTTATGCACTTCTGGGTGCATCCCTTGCCGTACTGATGTCAGGCATGGGCTCGGCAATCGGTGTAGGTACGGCAGGACAGGCTGCTTCCGGAGTCATGACAGAGGACCCTACCAAATTTGCAAAAGTATTAATCATGCAGCTTTTACCGGGTACCCAGGGACTTTACGGACTGCTGATTGGATTTGTCACTTTGTCAAAGATAGGGATTATCGGCTCCGGCGTAGTGGAGATGACAGCGCTTCAGGGTCTGGAGATTTTGGCTGCATGTCTTCCGATTGCTATTGTGGGATTAGTATCCGGAAAATATCAGGGGAAAACTTCAGCTGCAAGTATTGGTATTGTGGCAAAGAGACCGGACCAGTTTGCAAAGGCAATGTTATTCCCTGCAATGGTAGAAACCTACGCAATCCTTGCATTATTGATTTCTTTCCTTGCAGTGAGTGGAATTAAATTATAATTAATTGGAGAAATTTTATGAGCGGATTAGATAAGATTGTGGAGGAAATTCAGGCACAGGCAAAAGCAGAGGCAGATGAAATCTTAAAAAAGTCAGATGACTATTGTGACGCTTATATGGAAGAAGTAAAGAAGAACGTTCAAAAAGAAATAGAAGCATATGAGAAAAAGGCAAAGGCAGAAAGAAATTTGCTGGAAGAAAAAACAAAGTCCGGCGCAGAATTTCTGGAACGCAATTCCATATTACGGGCAAAACAGGAATGTATCGACAGTGTAATTTCTCAGGCAGAAAGTAAAATCGAAAATCTTCCGGCAGAAGAGTATTTTCATATTCTTGAAAAAATTCTTGAAGCAAATGTTCAATCCGGGGACGGCGTTATGTATTTTGGAAAGAGAGATATTGACAGAATTCCCGAAGGATTTTCCAAGAGAGTAGAAGAAATTGCTAAAGCAAAAGGCGGAACGATAAAAATCCATCCGGATGCTGTTTCGATTGGCGATGGTTTTGTGCTTGCTTACGGCGAAATAGAAGAAAACTGTACCATAAAAGCGCTGTTTGATTCTAACACAGACAGACTGAAAGATATCGTAGGAAAAGAATTGTTTGGATAGGAGGTAATGCCATGGAACAGGAATATACGTATGGTGTTGCCAGAATAAGGGCCTTGGAGAGCACTTTATTTACGGATGAGACAATATCCCAGCTGATTCAGTGCGATAGTTATGATGCGTGTATGGCCTTTTTGCGAGATAAAGGATGGGGAAATGGTAATCCGGAACAAAAAGCAGAAGAGATGCTGCTCGAGGAAAAGCACCGCACATGGAAAGTTCTTTATGATATTGTGAAAGATAAGAAAGAATATGAAATATTGACAATTCCGGATGAATTTCACAATCTGAAAGCTGCAATCAAGCAGGTGTGTACAGAAGATGAGACAGAAAATGTTTTTTATACACATTGTAGTCTGGATACCGAATTTCTAAAAGACTGTATCAGACAGGGACAGTATTCCCGTTTGCCGGACAATATGGGAGCAGCAGCCAAAGAAGCTACGGAAATATTGCTTCGGACAGGCAGCGGACAACTGTGCGATATTATTATCGACCGAGCGGCGCTTGAAGCAATTCGTAAAGCAGGCAGCAATTCCCAAAATGAACTGATACAGAAATATGCTGACATCCAGATTACGATTGCAGATATTAAGATGGCGGTGCGCTGTGCTTCTACCGGAAAAGACAGTGAATTTGTCAGAAAGTGTCTGGTAAGATGCAATGGAATCAGCGTTACGGATTTGATTGCCGCAGTGGAAAATGGGATAGACGGCGTCTGTGGTTATCTCGAAAGTGCAGGATATGGAGAAGCGGTGAAAGCATTGCAGGTATCCAAATCTGTTTTCGAGTGCTGGTGCGATAATAAGATAATGGAACAGATTCAATCACAGAAATACAACGCGTTTACGTTAGGACCGATTATCGCATATGTCATTGCGAGAGAAAACGAAATCAAGACAGTTAAAATTATTCTGTCAGGAAAGCTGAATCATTTTGACAATGAATTTATTCAGGAAAGGGTAAGGGTAATGTATGCGTAAAATAGCGGTAATAGGCGATTACGACAGCATATACGGTTTCAGTGCACTGGGATTGGATATATTTCCTGTTGCAGACGCTGCAGAGGGCGCGCAAAAGCTCCGCAAGCTTGCCACAGGAGATTATGGAATCATATACATTACGGAATCGCTGGCAGAACAGATAGAAAATGAAATTGAAAAATATAAAGAGCAGGTAACACCTGCCATTATCCTGATTCCAGGTGTTCAGGGAAATACAGGCGCAGGTGTTCAGGGAGTGAAAGACAGTGTAGAACAGGCAATCGGCTCAGATATTGTTTTTGGAAATAAATAGGAAGGATAAGAACATGGAATTTAGCAAAGGCGTAATTAGAAAAGTGGCAGGACCTCTGGTTATTGCGGACGGCATGAGAGATGCCAATATGTTTGACGTGGTGAGAGTAAGCGATAAGCATTTGATTGGCGAGATTATTGAAATGCACGAGGACCGGGCTTCCATACAGGTATACGAGGAGACGGCAGGATTGGGACCGGGAGAGCCGGTAGAATCTACAGGCGCGCCAATGTCTGTGGAGCTGGGACCGGGTCTGATAGGAAGTATTTATGATGGAATCCAAAGGCCACTGGATGATATTATGAAGATTTCAGGAAATCTCTTGAAGAGAGGGGTACAGGTACCATCTCTGAAAAGAGAACTGAAATGGGATTTTGTTCCGACTGTGAAAGTGGGAGATATTGTTGAATCCGGAGATATTATTGGGACAGTAAAAGAAACAGCAGTCGTCACACAGAAAATTATGGTGCCTTATGGAATAGAAGGAGAAATCACGGATATCAGGGCGGGCAGCTTTGATGTAACAGAAGTAATTGCCAAAGTAAAGACCGACGAGGGAGAAAAGGAACTGACCCTGATGCAAAAGTGGCCGGTAAGAAAAGGACGTCCTTACAAAGAAAAAAAGGCACCAAACAAGCCATTGATTACAGGTCAGAGAGTAGTAGATACGTTATTCCCGATTGCCAGAGGAGGCGTGGCTTCTGTTCCGGGACCATTTGGAAGTGGAAAGACCGTAATACAGCATCAGCTGGCAAAATGGGCTGAAGCAGACATTGTCGTATATATAGGATGTGGCGAACGGGGAAATGAAATGACAGATGTTTTGAATGAATTTCCGGAATTAAAAGATCCTAAAACCGGACAGTCCCTGATGGAAAGAACAGTTTTAATTGCCAATACATCTGATATGCCTGTTGCAGCGAGAGAGGCTTCTATCTATACAGGTATTACAATCGCAGAATATTTCAGAGATATGGGATATTCGGTAGCATTGATGGCAGATTCTACATCCCGTTGGGCAGAGGCTCTCCGTGAAATGTCAGGACGTTTGGAAGAAATGCCGGGAGAAGAAGGGTATCCCGCATATCTTGGAAGCCGTCTGGCACAGTTCTATGAGCGTGCCGGAGACGTCATTACGCTTGGAAAAGAAGGAAGAGACGGAGCCTTATCTGTTATTGGTGCCGTATCTCCTCCGGGTGGAGATATCTCGGAGCCGGTGTCTCAGGCGACACTGCGCATTGTAAAAGTGTTCTGGGGATTGGATTCCAATCTGGCATATAAGAGACACTTTCCGGCAATCAACTGGCTGACAAGCTATTCCCTGTACGTAGACAGCATAGGCACATGGTTTCAGGAAAATGTCAGTGAAAACTGGTTAGAACTTCGGCAGGAACTGATGCGCCTGTTACAGGAAGAAGCAGAATTAGAGGAAATTGTAAAAATGGTAGGTATGGATGCGCTCTCAGCACCCGACCGACTGAAAATGGAAGCATCCCGTTCTATCAGAGAGGATTATCTGCATCAGAATTCCTTCCATGAAATTGACACGTACACATCCTTGAAAAAACAAAAAATGATGATGGAACTGGTATTAGGATTCTATGATAAATCTGCAGAGGCTTTAAAGAATGGAGCTGATGTGGAAGACTTGATTAAAATGCCTGTCCGTGAGGCGATTGGCCGTTTTAAATACACACCGGAAGATAATCTGGATTGTGAATACGAAAGAATTAACAGCCAGCTGAAACAGGAAATAGCAGATACTTTAAGGAAGGAGGAATTCTAAAATGCCAAAAGAATATAGAACAATTCAGGAAGTGGCAGGACCGCTGATGATGGTAAGAGACGTGGAAGGCGTCACCTATGATGAACTGGGAGAAATTGAATTGGCAAACGGTGAAGTGCGCCGATGTAAAGTGCTGGAAGTCAACGGAAATAATGCTCTTGTACAGCTTTTTGAAGATTCTACAGGAATCAACCTTTCCAACAGTAAAGTCAGATTTTTAGGCAGAAGCATGGAACTTGGCGTTTCCATGGATATGCTGGGAAGAGTGTTTGACGGATTGGGAAATCCTATCGATAACGGACCTGAAATTCTTCCGGACGAGAGAAAGGATATCAACGGAATCGCCATGAATCCGGCAGCAAGAAATTATCCTTCCGAATTTATTCAGACAGGAATTTCTGCAATCGACGGACTAAATACATTGGTCCGGGGACAGAAACTTCCGATATTTTCGGCTTCGGGACTTCCTCATGCCAATCTGGCTGCTCAGATTGCAAAACAGGCAAAAGTAATCGGAACAGACGAGCCGTTTGCCGTTGTATTTGCAGCAGTAGGTATTACGTTTGAAGAGTCAAACTTTTTCATAAACAGTTTTAAAGAAACCGGAGCGATTGACAGAACAGTTCTGTTTATTAACCTTGCCAATGACCCGGCGGTAGAGCGTATTGCCACACCGCGTATGGCGTTGACGGCAGCAGAATATCTTGCCTTTGAAAAAGGAATGCACGTACTTGTCATCCTTACAGATATTACCAATTACGCAGATGCACTGCGAGAGGTATCCGCAGCGCGGAAAGAAGTTCCCGGAAGACGTGGATATCCCGGCTATATGTATACAGACCTTGCGACACTTTATGAGCGTGCAGGACGACAGAGAGGACGGGATGGAAGTATTACAATGATACCAATACTTACCATGCCGGAGGATGATAAGACGCACCCAATCCCTGACCTGACAGGTTATATTACAGAAGGACAGATTATATTGAGCCGTGAGTTGTTCCGTAAGGGCGTGACGCCGCCGATTGATGTGCTGCCATCCCTGTCCCGTCTGAAAGATAAAGGGATAGGAGAGGGAAAGACAAGAGAGGATCACAGCAATGTAATGAATCAGCTTTTTTCTGCATATGCCCGTGGAAAAGATGCAAAAGAATTGATGACAATTCTGGGAGAGGCAGCTTTGTCAGATATTGACTTGATTTATGCAAGATTTGCTGATGAATTTGAAAAGGAATATGTATCTCAGGGATATGATACCAATCGTTCCGTGATAGAGACTATGGATATCGGATGGAAACTTCTCTCCATGCTGCCAAAGTCGGAACTGAAACGAATTGATGATAAATACTTAGAGAAATATTATCCGGATAATTAGGAGGTTTTATGGCACAGGCACGGGTAAATCCAACCAGAATGGAACTGACAAAACAGAAAAAGAAATTAGTTTCTGCCACCAGAGGCCATAAATTGTTAAAAGATAAGCGGGATGAACTTGTACGTCAGTTTATGGATTTAATTAAGGAAAATATGGAACTCCGCTTAACGGTAGAAAAGGGATTAAAAGCAGCTAACATGGAGTTTGCAGTGGCAAGAGCCGGTATGAGCGATGAAATTCTCAATACCGCCCTGATGGCGTCTAACAAGACACTTGAAATCAAACAGGAAATCAGAAACGTTATGAGCGTGGAAATCCCTCATTTTACGACAGATAATGACATCAGCGGTAATGATATTTATTCTTACGGATATGCTTTTACGGCGGGAGATTTGGATGACGCAGTCTATTCTCTGTCCACAGTATTTTCTGATATGTTAAAACTGGCGGAAGTGGAAAAATCATGCCAGCTTATGGCCGCAGAAATTGAAAAGACAAGAAGACGTGTAAATGCGCTGGAACATGTAATAATTCCACAAGCTTTGGACAATATAAAGTATATAACAATGAAATTGGATGAGAATGAGCGCAGTACACAGATACGTCTTATGAAAGTGAAAGACATGATGGTAGAAGAAGCGGTACAGGCAAGAAAGGCAGAAACAGACCGCATGTAATTCTGCTCTCCCTGATAGATTAGAAATAAGATGATGTGTGCTGTACTATGGAAGGGTGGAAATATGAGAATTTTATTTTTTGACACAAAAAAATATGACAAAGAATTTTTTGAAAAACTTTTGCCAAAATATCAAAACATTGAAATCGAGTATACAGAAGTAGATATTTCGGAAAAAAGTGCAAAATATACCTCCGGGTATGATGCTATCTGTGCTTTTGTAAACTCTGATTTGAGTGAAAAAGTAATAAATATTTTGGGACAGAAAGGGGTTAAATTAATTCTTTTGCGGTGTGCCGGTTTCAATAATGTAGATTTGAAAGCCGCAGCCAAAAATAATATAACAATTCTCCGCGTACCGGGATATTCTCCGGAAGCCGTGGCGGAGCATGCCATGGCGCTTGCACTTGCAAGTAACCGTCATATTCATAAAGCCTATATCAAAGTAAGAGAAAATAATTTCAGTCTGGTAGGGCTTACAGGAGTGAATTTTCATCACAAGATAGCGGGAATCGTAGGTACAGGAAAAATAGGCGCCGCTATGTGCAGAATATGTCATGGTTTTGGAATGAAAGTAATCGCTTATGATATCTATCAAAATCCGGATTTGGATTTTGTAGAATATGTCGATTTGGATACACTTTTAAAAGAGAGCGATTTGATTTCACTGCATTGTCCACTGACAGATGATTCCTATCATATGATTCAAGCGGAAACTATTGCGAAAATGAAAAACGGAGTGGTGTTGGTCAATACTTCCAGAGGAGCCCTGATTGACACGGAAGATTTGATAAAAGGAATCCGGAATCATAAATTTCATAGCGTGGGGCTTGACGTATATGAGGAAGAGACAGAAAATGTATTCGAAAACCGGGAAGATGATATTCTGGAAACTTCAATCACATCCAGACTTTTGTCGTTTCCCAATGTCATTGTGACTTCTCACCAGGCATTTCTGACAGAGGAGGCATTGGAAGCAATCAGCTATATTACGTTAGAAAATGCAAAAACTTTTGAAGAAGGAAATATTATAGAACAAAACATAGTGAAACTATAAGCAGCGGGATAGTCTGTGATTCCTGCAAAATATGGGAAGAGCCTGATATCCAAGCGGTTTACCAAACAAAAATGCTTTACAATGGTACTTGTACCAATTGTGGAGCATTTTTTTCGTGATAGTGCGCCAGCGCGAGATGAGCAGGGAGAACTTTTGTGCCGGTACCCTGCAAATACAAAGAAAGGTATTGTTTTTTTATCGGGTGTAAATTTTTTGTTCTCTATTGCAATTCACATCTCTCTTTTGCTATGCTAACAAGAGAGATTATGGGAAATAGGAGGAATAAAAATGAAGAAAAATTTTATGTCAAAAGTATTTATGCTGGCATCTGTTCTGACGGTTTCTCTTTGCATGAGCATAGGAGTGCTTGGTGCTACGCAGCCGGGAATGGTATTAGATAAATCAGGTATGAAAATATCCTGGTCAGATGAATTTGATGGCACAGAATTAAACAGAAGCTTTTGGACCCCTGAAATCGGAAACGGAAACTGGGGATGGGGAAATAATGAATTAGAATATTATCAGGATAGTCCGGATAATATTAATGTAAGTGATGGAACATTAAAAATCACAGCACGTGCGCAGAAGGCAGGAAGTTTTGATTATACATCAGCACGATTAAAAACAGCCGGTAAAGTAGAAGTCGGTTATGGATATGTGGAAGCCAGAATCAAATTACCATCGGTAGATGGACTGTGGCCGGCATTTTGGATGCTGGGTGCAAATGAGCCAAAAGGATGGCCATTCTGTGGAGAAATAGACATTCTTGAATCCTGGAATTTGGGAGATTTTGCTCAGAACTGTTTCCATTTTGCAAATGCAGAAGGAAAAGATGATTATTCGAATGTAGCGTCCAGATGGAACATAGGGAAAACAAACTGGCATACATATGGTGTATTAAAAACTGAAACCACTTTAACGTTCTATTATGACGGTGAGAGGGCTTCTAAAGTAATAGATATTACAGATCCTGTAAAGTCGGAAGCACACAATGATTATTATATCCTGTTAAACGTTGCGTGTGGAGGAAATCTGGCCTCAAACCACAAGCCATCGGAATCAAATCTTCCGGCTTCAATGGAAGTAGATTATGTAAGGTATTATGTAGATAAGACACCGGAAGATATTGCGGCAGAGGAGGCAAGTAAAGCTGCTGAAGAATCCAGCAAAAAAGTAGAAGAATCCACGCAGAAAGCAGAGCAGCAGTCATCGGAGACATCTACCCAGCCTGCAAAGCCTAAAAAAGCAGTTATCAAGACATTAAGGAACGTAAAGAAGAAAAAAATTAAGCTTACCGTGAAAAAGATAAAAGGAGTAAGCGGCTACAAAGTTCGTTATTGTGATAATAAAAAATTCTTCGGATATTCAGAAAAGAATATGAAGAAGGCAAGTATTACCATAAAGAAGTTAAACAAAAAACAGACTTATTGGGTTAAAGTCAGAGCGTATAAGAAGTACAACGGAAAGACAATCAGCGGCCCATGGTCTAAGGTGAAAAAAATTAAAATTAAAAAATAATTCGGAAGCTGATAAAGAATAAAAAGAGCACTCTGAATATCCGGAAATAAATTGGATATTTAGAGTGTTCTTCTATATAAAAAAGGTGTTCATTTACACGAATATATGTTAAAATAAATCTGTTAAAAAGAGTATCCAAAGTACAAAAGTTGGGAGATTACAATGGAAGAAAATAAAAAGAAAAAAGATATCCAGAAAGCACAGGTAGAAGACCAACCTACAGCTATCAATGCTGAAGCAGAATCCCAGTCAGAACAGACAGAAAATAAAACTGACGATATGGTTACAGATAAAGAAAAACAGTCTGGAGCAGAAATTTTCACAAAAGATTCTGATAGAGAAGAATCGTCGCACAATACGGAAGAAGAGGGACGTTATAAAAAAATATTAGACTTAGAAGAAAATCTTTGGACTTATGGAAGCCCGATTCTGATTGAAAGCGGAGTACTGGAGAGAGACCAGGTTAGCAGAAAAAACCGTTTGACATTAAAATTTACCAATATATATTATGAAGAAATCCGTAATTTAAGCATTACAGTTTTTTCCAGTGATGAGGAAGGCAATACAGAGCAGATTGAGCATACTTATGCCGCTTTGGGACAAAAATATCTGTCCACCAAAGGGAGAGCTGCAAAGATTACAATACATAATGAAAATGCAGACAAATTTGTAATACGGGTAGACCGTGTTGACTTTGAAAACGGAAGAACGTGGGAAAAAGAAGACGCCGTATATGAGAGCATTGGCCCGATAGAAGATATAGAAAATTTTGCGGAGACAAAATTGAAAGATTACGATGGCAGTTATACCAGCGGTGTAGAAGAAGTGTCCAAAGATGATGCGGCAAGCGTGGGCAATGGAATAGAAATCTTACAACGTATTCATTGGTATAAAGACGCTTCGGAAATTCTTCGAGATGCGAAAAGAAAATATGAAATTGTAAAACAGAATGAAGAGCGCAGACAGGCAAGCGAGAGCCGGAAAGAGAAGAGACAGAAAGCGGTTAAGAAGAGATATATCATGGGGGTTATAGCTGTCGCTGTTGCCGCACTGATTGTTGTCGCAGCTGTTTTTGCGTTTTTTATTCCAAATGGAAAATACAAAGAGGCTAAGAAAATATTAGAAAATAAAAAATACGAAGAAGCAGTGAAAGCGTTTGACCAGCTGAATGGCTTCTTAAAGAGTGAGGAATATCTGGCAGAAGCTTATTACAATCTGGGGCTTATGGCACTGGAAAATAAGGATGAGAAAAAAGCATCGGAATATTTTAAAAAAGGAACGGATGCAGACGAAAACTCTAAACATGGACAGATGTCTGATTCCTTCCTGGACTATTATGCCGGAATGGAGGCACTTGAGAAAAATGATTATGAACAGGCTATGAAATTGTTCCAGGCAAGTGAGGATGCTGCGACAGATATTAACCTGATTAATAAAGCCAGCGCCGGTATGGCGAAAATTTACCATACGCAGCAAAATTATGAAAAAGCATGGAATACAATTAAAAATGTATTTGCGAAAGACGAATCCTATCATGCAGAATATGGAACATATGGATACAGTTATGCAAAATCTCTCGTAGATAGCGGAAAAGTAAAAGAGGGTATGGAAATTTACAATACTGTGTCTAAGTACACGAAGTCAGAAAACCTGAACAAGAGTGTATATGACCAGGCCATCAAACTTGGCGAACAGGGCAAAATATCAGAGGCAATGAAACTGCTTTCTGATATTAAGAAAAATTATAATAAAGCAAATAAACTTTATGAGAAAATGTATAAGTTTAATGATAAGGTACAGTATTGGCTGGGTCTGTGGAAACATCACGGAAAAGTGAAAGGCAAGAAAAAAACGTATCGTATTTATATTTCTCAGGTCTTATATCAGGGAGATATGTGCTTAAAGATTAAAGATAAGAACAATGATTATCTGGGATATGAGACGGTTATCAGTCCTAAGAACAGAGTGACTCAGATACAGATAGGTACTTATCAGCTGCACTTTAAGTTAAAGAAATTCCATGACCAGAAGTTTACGTTTACATTAAAGGGCGGCAAAAAAATGATTCGCCAGTTGAAATATGGTGGAGAGACCTACAAAACAAAATATAAGAAAAAAGTAAAATAAGCATAGATTATGAAACGCATCAGGCGTTTCATAATCGTACTTGACCAGCTCCGCTAGGAGCGTGCTTTGCGAAGCAAAGTTTTGAAACGGTCATCCTATACCGTTTCAAAAGTCGTAAAAAAGAAACACATCAAGTGTTTCATAATTTATATTATATGAGATATAAAAGAAAGTGGGAGAGTAGATGAAACTGAAAAAAATAATTTCCATCCTGTTGACGGCTGTACTTATCAGTGCATCGAGTGTGTCTAGTACTCCGGCAAAAGTTTCAAAAAGTGTGGAAAATAATACGGCTTTATGTGGATTGTCTCGGAATAAGAGGATTCCTGTAGAAGCCCCTCCCCGTCTGGAGGCAGGGTTATCCGGATATCAATACAAATCATTGTCGAAAGCGGCAGAAGATATCAGAAAAGCAATGCTAAATCATGAAGCTCATATCAGTACATACATAAGGACGAAAAATAAAGACCCTCTGAAACTTTTTGAACAGCTGGAAAATAAAGTATTTAAGATTACGAATGAACCAGATGAGGGCGATTATATGCGCTGGGATATAGACAGAGAATTTCCCAGATATAGCAGACAAAGTGTGAAAGAAGGAAAAACGACCTACTACTATTATAAATATGAATTAGAAGTATGGTACTTAACGACCTTAGAACAAAAACAACAGGTAGATGATAAAGTAGATGAACTTATTCAAAGTTTTCATTTTACAGAGACTACAACAGATTATGAAAAGGTTAAGGCAGTCTATGATTACGTGTGTAAAAATGTAACATATTCAGAAAACATAAAGGATGACCAGATATATACTTCATGGGCCGCACTGTTTCAAGGAAAGGCGGTATGTCAGGGATATGCCCAGCTTATATATAGAATGTTAAAAGAACTGGGAATATCTGTCCGATTGATTCCGGGATTTGGAGATTATACAACTCAAATGCACGGTTGGAATATTGTGCAGCTGGGAGATTACTATTATAATATAGATGCCACATGGGATTCTGCTCTGTTAAAAGAAAACGGAACATACAGTTATTTTTTAAAAGGGGATAATTTTATAGATCATTTGAGAATGGAGGAGTATCGTACAGCCCAATTTTACTTCCAATATCCGATGGCGGCAGAAGATTATGACAGCAAAACATTGCAGCGCCGTTCCGCCAATAGTGAAAAGGCCATCTTTATGTTGATAAAGCCGGAATTTAAAAAAGTATTGTCCCGCAAGATAAAAATAAAAAAAATTTCCGGGGCGAAGGGTTATCAGATTGCATATTCTGATGATAAACGCGTGAAAAAGAATGTGACATTCAAAAAGACAAAAAAGAGTACCTATAAATTTTCACAGTTGAAAAAGAAAAAGAAATACTATGTCAGATTTAGAGCCTACCGGACAATAAACGGCGAAAAGATATATACTGAATGGTCAAAAATCAGAAAAATGAGAGCAAGATAGTTTTGGCCCACCATATATTACTTGCAAAAAATGGAATAGTATACAATAAAAACAATTTTTATAAAAAAATGACACTGAACTAAAAAATAGATACTAAAAAAAGAAAGCGTGTCTGTTAAAATAAAAATATATTATGGATAAATGACTTATACAAACTATGCAAAGGGGATTTATTCATAAAATCTAATACATTATTTTAAATAATAGGGAAAGGAGATTTGAAATGAGCAAACGTTTCAAAAGAATGGTTGCAGTTTTATCTGCAATCGCATTGGTTGTGACCTCTATTACGGTCAACAACATAACTGCAAAAGCTGATGTGGATTATTCTACACTGGATTACGTAGTATGTGTAAATAATCCGGAAGTATCGGTAGCTTTTGTAGAAGGCGATAATGAAGGCAACATTACGAATAGTGTGTGGGAAGCTACAGATTATTATGTTGCATTAAGCGCAGCTACAGTAAAACCGAATTACAAAAAAGTTTCCTGTAATGGAAATGTACAGGAGCCTCCTAGAGATGGAGCAAACTTTTGGATTCCTCAGTCAGTTTTAGTAAAGGATGCGTATAATATCGTTGAGATTGAAGATGCAGTAGGTGGCACATACCATTTTTCAATTAAATATGGTAATCCTACTTCAACAGGACCAGCGGAGACAACAACACCTGATCCTGACGCAACTACACCAGAAGCACCAGAAGTTAAGGCACCAGTAATGAATTCAAATCCATTAATTCAGTTGATTGATTTTGGTCAGGGAAATGTTATTTACGTAGCAGGTCTTGATACTATTGCAGGAGCAACATCTTACAATTTATATGTAGATGGAGTTCTCCACGGAGCAGTAACAAATGGACAGAATATTCCTATTTCAGAATTTGAACCAGGCTCCCATTTGTTCCAGGTAACAGGTGTCAATGAAGCAGGCGAATCTGAAAAATCAGAAGGATATACAATTGTGATTCCAGATGGAACAGTAGAACCTGAGACTACAACACCAACAGCTCCTGAGCCAGAATTTACGGAAGGGAAAGAACTTCTGAATGGAACAAATTTTGCTGATTCCGATATTGATGAAGATCAGCAAAACGGCAGCAATAATCTGTGGATTGAATTTACAAATAGCGGAGCTCAATTTACAAACAATGGTGATGGCTCAGTGTCAGTGGAAGTACCTGCTTACCAAGAGGGAGATAATTGGGGTACTCAGTTGAAACAGAATAATATTAATCTGATAGCCGGAAAATGGTATAAAGCAGAGTATACAGTAACGTCAAGTGCAGACAAGACATTCCAGTTATTAATTCAGAATTCAGAAAATTGGTCAGTTTATAAAGAAGAATTTACATCTGTTAAAGCTGGACAAACAGAAAATATAGAAGTTGTTTTCCAGGCAAGTGAGACGACCAACAAGGTCTTATTCGGTATTATGATGGGTTATGTTAATAACACTCCATGTGAGGCATCTTCAGTAACTATCAGCAATGTAAGTCTTACAGGATACAATGAAGATCCTGGTATATCGGAAGAGACAAAATATGATGTAAAAGTAGACAATGACGTAAAAGCCCAGGTAGAAGAAGGCGGTACATACAAACTTCCAGAAGATGCAGAATATGGATACTACTGTGAAGGAAAGATGTACAA
>CANRIV010000013.1 GCA_947630805.1 uncultured Lachnospiraceae bacterium | reverse complement strand
CCTTTTTTCAGCAAATGATATGAAAATAACTCAAAAACAATTTCAATTTACTCTTGACATATCACCGCTGGACTAATACTTTCATCTGAAATTTTTATATTTTTGATAAAAGCGCACGCTAAAGTTAAAAGTTTCTTTTATATTTTCTTCTTTTCTTCAGAATATTATGTTGCATTTTGCACAAAAGCCCCTGCGCTTTGCACAAGGGCTTTGCGTGCGGGTATAATACACCGTTTTCTATCTTTTATTTTTTTATCTTAACTTTCTTTGCTTTAGACCAATTCCCATAATACTGTACTCCCTTTGACAGCACAACTGCTCTTGCCCGCGTATATAGCTTTTTCCTGTTTACAAGTTTTTTACTGCGGATTGTTGCCTTTACTTTTTTTACGGTCTTTTGCACAAGAGGTTTCTTAAATTTCTTTGTCTTTGATATCTGTATCTGGTATTTGTCTGCTCCCTTTATTTTTTTCAGTGTAATTTTTATTTTTTTTGAAGTCAGAGATTTTGTCTGTTTTTTTATCTTTGCTGTTTTCACGGAAACAGTTTCTTTTGGTGTATCGGATGCCTTTGTCGTAACTTCAGATACCTCAGGTTTTGTCGTCATCTTATCTGCTCCGGATGTTGGCTGTTCCTTTCCGGTTATATTTTCTTTTGCTGTTGGTTCTTCCGGCTCCTTCACTTTCTCTGTCGTCGTTGGCTCGTCTGGATTGATATCTTTTTCCGATGTCGTTGGCTCGTCCGGGTCTATATCCTTTTCCGATGTCGTTGGCTCGTCCGGGTCTATATCCTTTTCCGGTGTCGTTGGCTCATCTGGGTCAACACTCTGATCCGGACTTGTTGGCTCATCCGGGTCAACACTTTGATCCGGACTTGTTGACTCATCTGTTACCGATGGCACATATAAAGCAATTTCCGTATCGGAAACACGAATATTTCTTTCTGCCGAATAAACTTCTTCCCCCTCTAAAGTATAAAGAGATGCTTTGATTTTATACACTCCTGCATATTGGAACGTAACTCTTACATCCGTCGTATTATTTTTCAAAATCATCTCCGTATTATACAATGAAGCATCTTTCCACTGATTATCTGTATCTTTAAATTCAAAGTCGGAAACTTCATGTTCTCCGGTAATCTCTATTTCCTTTTTTACTGTTTTTCCTGCACTGGAAGAAGCCCATATGCGCACAATAAATTCCTTTGGCGTCCCAAGCTGATAATCTCCCAAAAGAAAAGAATTTGGAATTTCTGTGGTGCAAGGCATATTATCCTGTCCGGTATTGTCCCCATTATCGCCGGGTACTGAAACTATCATGGTAGCAATCAACGCTATTATTGTCATAACAGATACTATTTTCTTATTCATATATATTCCCCTTTCTCTTCTTGGCTGTTTCTTAAGCATATCATATTTAGAAAAAAAAATAAAGAAATCCGCTCATTTTCATGAATGGATTTCTTTATAAAGGCGCAAACCAGATTTGAACTGGTGATCAGGGTGTTGCAGACCCGTGCCTTACCACTTGGCTATTGCGCCATATTGAAGCCCCTTTATTATAACAAGGGTTTAAATTATCGTCAAGGCAGAGGTTTTCTTTTCAGAAAAACGCCTTTGCCAAATGACTCCAAGGGGATTTGAACCCCTGTTACCGCCGTGAAAGGGCGGTGTCTTAACCGCTTGACCATGGAGCCATAGTGGAGTTATCCACTTACAAAAACAGCTTTTATAATGTACCAAATAGATTTTACTTTGTCAACAATTAAACGGTAAAAATTCCTGTTATTATTTTCTGAATGATATTGTTATCATAAATAAAACTCAGTATTCCATTTTCGGAAATACCTCGGCACACTGTCTGACCCCACTCTGTCGTACTGAAAATCGTCACAACAATACAGGCAATCCACAGGATAACAACAGATTCTGCCAGCCCGATAAGAGCCCCGCCCGCACTGTTAAAGGCATGAATCACCGGCAGTTTTGTTATTATATCCAGAACATGAATCAGAATTCTGACCAATATTGTAAGCACAATATACAATAGAACAAAAGTCAGCGCCCCCATTACCATATCTGTCAATGAGTTTGCAATATACGAAGCAAAAGAATCTACCTGCAAAGCCTCGTAACCTTTCTGCGTATTATTTTTTTCCAGACTTTTTTTAACCTGTTGTGGCAATGGCAGCTCGCGAATAATCTTCTGTTGTGATTTCACTCCCGTCCGCGTAAGATTTTTCGAAGAAGATTCCATTTGTGATTCCACATATTTTCCTATATTCTGATTAATATTCGTGTAGATTGGCGTTGTTTTCAGCAATTCTTTGGTAAACGGCGTAAGAATATTGACTAAAATAAGAATAATAAAAATGGAACAAAATGAAAATGCCATTTTAACCAATCCTCTTTTCATTCCCATAATAATCATTATGATCATAAATATTCCAACACCTATTAAAAGTATATTCCCCATTTTATCCTCCGTTACTTCAATCGGACTTTTTCTATTGCAGAATTTGTCATAAATAAATATGTGCGGTCATTGTCAATCGGAATAATTTCATTTACCTGTCCTTTAAACGTATATTCAAATTTCTTCACGCCTTTTAAGGATATAATCTGACAATTCATATCATCATACATAAGTACATTATCTTCTGCAAACAAAATTGTATTAAAGTTCATTTCGATGTCTTTTTTCATCACTCTGTTTCCGCTCATATTGTACACTTCCATACGATATGGTTTTTCGCTGTTGTGATTATTAAAAACAAAGCCTATATATTTTTCGCTGAAGAATACTTTTTGTATTTCATCTCTTAGGGAAACTTCTTTTTTTAAGTCGGGCTTATCTTTCACTTTATAAATGGAAAAAATATCCTCTCCCAGCGCAACAGCTTCTTTGTCGGAAACAAACTGTACAAGTGGGACAATCGATTCTTTATATTGTTCGAACGTTCCCACAACGCGTCCTTTTGCATTTTTTCCGGCAGTTGAAAAATTGTAAAATTGAATCTTGTTTTTCATTGTTCCATTATTGACAGTAAGATATGATACTGCCATCTTTACTCCGTCCTCCGACAATGAAAAATCCAGTGGATACCCGTTTTCATCAATTAATGTCTTATGCGAGACAAGTTTTTTCCCTTCTTTATTATATACTTCTATATAATTTGTTTTTTTGTTTTCCAAAAGAGCTGCCACTACCCCCTGTCTGGCCACCTCTATTTTTACAATCGGATAACTTGTCGTAATTTTTCCCTGCTTGCCCTCTTCGTTATAGAGAAAAATATCATTTGTATTTTTATCTGCAATTACCAGATATTCATCACATACATCCACAATAGGACTTTTCATTTCGTATGCTTCATCCCATACAGTCTCATTTCCATCAATATAAGAAATTCCTTCGCTACTGTATTTTACTACAAAATCCATAAAAGGAACGTAACGACTCCCATTCCCGCTTTCTATATCAATCGATTCAAGTACTTTATATCCATCATATGTTTTGTATTTATTCCAAAGATATCCGCCTATTACAAGAGCCACTGCCAAAAGAACTCCAATCACAATCCGCACTCTTGTGTTCTTCAGCACTGACCGCGCAAATACTGCAGCATCGGAATTTTCTCCCGCTCTTTTCAGGCGCCTCATTTTTCTAGCGTATTTTCGTGCCACAATCTGCCTCCTCGCTTTCATCTAAAACGATTATACAATATCTTTTCAGGATTGGCACTATTTTTTTAACGGTTATGGCAGTAATATTTTTTGCCCCTCGATAATGGTGTAATCATCATCAATATCGTTATATTCTTTAATCTCATCCACCATTTCGCTGGTATTATAATATTTCATGCTAATATCGTATAAAGTTTGTCCTGCCTTTACTGTATGGTATGTACCGGAATAAGAACTTTTTACCGCTTTTTGTGTTGTTTGAGGCGTTATCTGCTCCGAAGAAGTGACAGATTCCCGATTTGTTGTGTTCTGTTCTGTCCCTTTTTCTTCCACTGTCTGCTGCTGTGTTGTACTCTGCTGCGACTGACTTTCTTTTTGTTTTTGCGACTGAGATTCTGTGCTGTTATAAGAATCTAAAATCTGATTGACAGCCTTTGCTTCTCTCTCCATACTGAAATCGGATAGCGTCTGCTTAATATTTTTCAGCTCTCCGTAATTATTCAGCATGACTACAGTGGACAACAGCAACGCTACAATTAATAATCCACTGATACCATACGCCATTCTTCCCTGTCTGCCCGGATTTTCTTCTCCACTTTCTTTCAGCATCTGACGAAAACTTTTTGGAGCAGATTCTTTATTCTTTATAGGTTCTTCTACAATACTAGGTTTTGGTTCCGGTCTCGTATCAACTGATTTTTTTGAAGTTTCCTGGGACTGACTCTTTTTTGCATTGTTCTGATTTTTAACATATTTTTTCATTTTTTCATTTTTTTCATAATAGATATAATAGCCGCTTTGTTTTTCGAGATTGCCTTTTTCGTACATATAAAACCCGTCTTCATTTTCTGTTCTGTCACTTAAAAAACAAACCTTATCATTTCCGGCAAAATTGTCCAAATGCAGTTTTCGAATTCCAGTCATATCGTCACTTACTCTATACGGAACAGAGACAAACCATCCCACAATATCCAGTTTATTGAAGAACTGCTTTATGTCTTTATAAATTCCGGACCAGATATCATCATTAAATATAAGACTGTTTTCAATAACATCCAGCACCTCGACCATTCCTTTTATAAATATGTAAGTATTTCCTTTGCCCTTTTTTACTTCGCCCAGCAGAACTCCATATCTTATATCCTGCTCTTTTTCAGGCTTTCTTTTTAGCTGAGTCATTACATAATCTTCGATATATACTTTTTTGCCTGAGCTGCCGTTTCCTATCTGACGTATATTTTTTGGAATTCTTACTTCTCCCTGCTGTTCCGGCTCTTTGCCGCTATAGACCATTTCTATCATGAGACCTCCTCCTTCTTTCTATTGCTAGTCCATGATATCACAGGGGCACTGTATTAATTTGTCAAAACCGGGTATCCCATGGAAGAAATTTACCGACAAAAAAGACACTGATGAAACATCAGTGCCTTCCATTAAACAAATTGCTGTTTATAATGCCAAAATCTGACGAAAAACCTTACCGATTGCATCATGAATTACTAAATCTGCTTTTTCATCTCTCGGCGTTTCGGTTTTGTTGATAAGTATCAGTTTATTTCCTCTGTAATAATCAATCAGCCCGGCAGCAGGATATACCGCAAGAGATGTCCCTCCAATAATCAGCACATCTGCACGGGAAATTGCCTCCACGGAGCGCTGTATTGTCATCTGGTCCAATCCCTCTTCATAAAGCACAACATCCGGCTTAATCGTTCCCCCACAATCACATTTTGGAACGCCTTTACTCTGATATATTCTTTCCAGTCCATAAAATGTACCACATACTTCACAGTAGTTTCTATGTACCGACCCATGCAGCTCATATACCGTCTTACTTCCTGCAGCCTGATGCAAACCATCTATATTCTGCGTAATAATTGCTTTTAATTTTCCCATCTGTTCTAACTTTGCCAATACTTTATGGGCATCATTTGGCTTTACATCCGGAAACAGCATCTTATCTCTATAAAAGCGGAAAAACTCCTCCTTGTTTCTTTGATAAAAGGTATGGCTCAAGATTGTCTCCGGCGGATATTTATAATCCATATGATAAAGACCGTCTACACTTCTGAAATCCGGCACTCCGCTCTCTGTAGAAACCCCTGCACCGCCAAAAAACACAATATTGTCACTTGCGTCAATCAATTCTTTTAACTGTTGTATTTTATCGTCCATACATGCCCTCCCTATCAACCTTTTTGTTTATATTTTAGCACGTTACAAAAATCTACTCCACTATAAATTCTAAATTTGCAATAGTAACTTTATCTCCACGAGTAATCACTTGCGGTTGATGTGGATATAGTCTTTCTCCATTGATTAACGTTCCATTTGTGGAATTTAAATCCTCCACCAGAAATTCCTGCTCTCTTTCCAGTATTCTCAAATGAACTCTGCTAATAACCGGATTGTCGATTGGATAATCACAACTTTTTTTACTTTTCCCGATAATAAAGGGAAATGTGGCCGGCATAATTCTGAAAGAATTCTCTTCCTCCATACAGGTCAGTGCTATGTACGGAATCATTCCTGTCGCTGTGAGCAATCTGGTTTCCTCTTCTAAATCATCTGTATCCTGCACCTCTTCCTGCCCATAATTCACTTTTGGTATCATACTATATTTTTCTTCTTCTATTTCACTCTCGCTTTGATATTTTGATTTTCCCCGGAAAAACTGCAACAGATTTTCAAAAAATCCCTGTTTTGTTTCTTTTTTTGTATCCTCTTCCACAATCGGTACATTCGGAATTACTACAGAATGTCTTTTTTCTTCCTCTGATACTTTTTTTATTCTGTTATTATTAGCACAGTAAATTAAATCTTCTATTGTAAAATCTGCACCTGTTGTTATTTGTTGTATCCCATAGCCAATCAGAACAGCTTCCCTGTCATTGTGATTTATATATTCTAACAATTTATCAAACAGATCTCTTAACTGTTCCTGAAAATCCTGTTTTTGCCCCGGGAGAAAACAAAACATATATTTCTTTGTTTTTTGATTGAAATATATAAACTCTGATTGCAATATAAAATCATTCATAGAGATAAGAAACTCCCGAATGGTTTCCGACAGATTTTTTATTCCTCTCACAAAATCATATAACTGTTCCCCTGTCATTTGTTTTCTTGTAAACAGACTTCCCAAAGGCACGAGAGATGAAACATTATAATAAATTTCAGCCTGATTATTTACTTTTTTTATACTCATTGGCACAATGCCTTCTATTTTGTTATTTGTAATCATCTGGAATTTGTAATCATTTTCATCAATCTTCCTCTCCTTTATAATCATAAAATTTTCATTTCCATCTTTTCTATAGGATAAATTCATTCTTTTTCCTTTCTCTTTTTTATTTCGTCACACACGACCCGACACAGATACATAATATCCGGCTGCATTTGTTTTTCTATTTCCACGTCTCTATTCCCACTATCGGATTCCCAGTGCTGGAAAATATTGTTCTTTTTTCCCCAGTTCATTTTAATTTCAACAATATATTTATCCTGTTTACTATCAATTACAACTGTCGGTTTTGATAAAAACAGTCCCGTTTTATTCAATCGGTTTTGAACATTTTCTGACATTTCTTCTGCCGCCGTCATTTTATATTGCCTTCTTAAATCACATGCGATACTTTGAACAGACACAAAATCATGAATATAAAACGACAGGTAAATAAACATTGCAGTTATTATAATCACAATCGGAAATATAATTGCTGTTTCAAGTGTAATTTGAGCGGATAATTTTTTACTTTTTTTCTGATTTTTTTCTCTCATACGCGCTCCTTTTTCACGAATATTTATTTACAAGTAGATTCTCTTCTAAAAAAAGTATGACAAAACTGCTCCAATCAATAAAAACGGAATCAGCGGTATACTGCTGCACATTTTGGCTTTTCCAGATAATAGTACTGCGAGCGAAAATAGAGAACATAAGAAAAATCCCAAAATCATTGTCGAAATCAGAAACGTCATCCCGGAAATAGCACCCACTGTCACAATGACAAGTGCATCTCCTTTTCCCAGCGCATCTTTTGTAATTATACTAATGATCCAAAACAATCCTCCCATTGCTGCAACGAAAAAAAATGTCCGGCCAGCCATATCCCTGCATGCAGAATGTACGATTCCCGCTGCCATCAAATGAAAAACGCAAACCTTGGAATATACTTTCATTTCTTTCAGATCGGAAAATGCACATATCAGTAAAAATCCTATTGCCCATATTTTGTACATTATTTTCCCTCCTGCGCACAATCCAAACACGCCCTCATGTCTTTTACCTCTTCCATATCTGCCTCTATAATTGTTCGCCGTATTTTGCTGCACATAAGCGTCGTATGATATTTTGTTCCATCCTCCGTAAAGAAAACTATCGTTCCACTTTGCAGTTTATTTTTGGCACAAAGACTGCATCCTGCATATTTTGCTCCACTGTTATTTCTTTTCCACTGTATGTTTTCATAATTGGTTTTTTTGATATGAATTGCCAGATGGCTGCAATTTTTCGTTGTATGGTATACTTTTCCGGTCTCTGTGATATAGACAATTTTATTCTTTTTTGCAATATCCGTTCCACTCCAATCTTTTAGATAAGAGCGTTGCCTGATACTGTAATATAAGTTTACATAAGGTACTTTTATCTGGTATTTTACGACAACATCCACCATTCCATTTTCATATCGGCTATCCATAAAATTTAATCCGTCTGCCTGAAAAATAAAAAAAGAAAAATTTTTTAAATTTTGCTGAAACTGTTCTATTGTTTCATCCGTATTCTCCGTCTCCTCTTTATACTGAATTGCTTCCTTCGCTCTCTTTAAGTAAAATGCTTTTTTTGCATAAGCGGTAGATATATTATTTACTTTTATCTGAACAGATGCCTGCATATATAATGCTGTTAAAAAACTTATAAAGAAAAACAGAAAAAATATCAGAATTGTAGTGGCAATCGCCGCTTCTAAAGTAATACTTCCACGTAAGGTGCATAGACACGCCCTTTTTTGCTCTTTTTGCATATTTAATTTTTCTTTTAATTTTATTGACTTATGTACTTGGAGAGAAACACAATCTTTTTTTATTTTTATTTTATTTGCAGGCTGAAAAAAGGACGTGTCCATACACCTTACGTCTTTTATCTCCCAATCAAAAATACTATTATTATTTTGTATTGGATTTATATTATTTTTCTTTTGATTCTTCATATGCTCCCTGTCCGTCCACAGAATATTCATATCCGCCGTAATTATGATTGAGCAGGCGAAGACTCCATGGTAATGCCACAAACAATGGCTGTGTATAGTAATCTGCCTGAATCTCTATCCGGGTAAAGCACTTTTCCATAAGAAATTCTTTTTGGTAACGTTTTTGTATATTTTGTTGTATTAAATCCATCTCCCGATAAATATATTTCTGAAAATCCCCCATCATAAGTAAAACATTACAATAAGCCTGATAGTCCAATCCTCTTTTTTCATTTGACGAAGTGTTTGCATTTAAGTTTGACAGGGAAGTCTTCCACTCTTCTTTTTTCTTAATCAGCGGGATTTTCTTTCCTTTGAGCAAAGATTTTATATCACTGACAGCTTCTGCCGTAGACCACGCCGTGGTCAACACTCCTTTGACAATCGGCTCCAAAAAAGGCAGTCCTATCGCTGTAGAAACACCGGAAGCTACCGCTGTAATCTCTGCCATTTTTGTTTTATCCGTCATAAGATATGCCATATTTAATCCACATCTTACCGCTACTATTTTTTCAATATTTTTTGCCAGATTTTCTTTATCATTTTGTTGTCCATTCAGAATATATTCTATTTCGTATTGCAACACTGTGTCCTTTTTAGGACTTAAATAATTCCCGAATTTTCTATTTGCATATAAAATTAATGCGCTTTTTTCGTTCCAACCAGTTTTCCTACTGTCTTTTTCTTTTTGTTTTTCTGATGGCAGATTAGAATTCAAGAGAGCAGCGTTTGATATCTGTTCCACATTTTCTATGACCAAAGACAATATCTGGGTATTTAAAAATTGTACGGCAGTATCATAAATTTTCTTGTCCTTTACATTTTCTTTTTCAGATTTTTGAACAGTAAGGGACTTCATATTTTGTATGATTTCCTTTATATTGTTAAAAAATATTTTTAACTCTGTATTACTTTCTAAAGCAATTTCTGAAAATTCTAAAACATTAAGTTCTCTACTCTCCTTTATTTTGTCTCTTATGTTTTCCAAAATTTTCAGGTTGTCGCTGATGTAATCTTTTTCCCCGGCAGTGTATCCATTTTCATTTAAAAAAATTTCTTTTTTTCTTTCGTAATTTTCAGAAAATCTAATGGCTTCATCCACAATGTCCGCTTTACTCTCCAACAATGCGATGAATTCTTTCCACTCTTTTCGGAACTTCATTATCATTTGTCCGTCTTTTTCCTGGTTTACATAATTTTCTGTTCCTTCCTGCATTTGTCTGACCGTGTTTTCCTTTTGTTCCAAATCTTTTGTATCTTTCAGTTCTTTACAGATATCATTTATTTTATCCACCAGTTCGCATAGTTCCCCGGTGTTATCTCCGACTACCTTTGTAACATTTTCTTTTGTATCTGTATTTTTCTCTTCATACTTCTGATATTGTTTTTTAAGTTCATCCGCAGCCTGCGCAGTTCCGGCATACTTCATGTAATTACATACCTGTTCAACAAATCCTTTTCCCAAATTCTCTGTTACATATTGTATGGATTTTATTTCTGTTTTTTCTAAATCTGTTTTTAAAAAATTTCCCCCTCTTCCATTCAAATCTGCCATCTTTATATTAGCCTGTATGTATTTTCTCAGCTGTTCTTCTGCTGAAATATTTTCCCATACAAGTAATATCCCATAATCGTCATAAACCTGCTGCGCATACCCTGCCATAACAGAATCTACTGCCATCTGTGTTATGTCCCTGCTCCGGACACATACCACATTTAATCTGGCTGATTCTGCTATTGTACTGAATAAAAATATCAGCGCAGTCAGAATTAAACTGATATAAATTGTAATACTTCCTTTCCATTTCATAATCAAAAAGCTTCTACCTGTGTCTTAATGGAATCATATATTCCGTTTGCCACACCACTAATCTGATTTTTGAATACAAATGCCAAACCTACCAGGACCAAAATAATCAGTACAATCTCTATTACTCCCATTCCGCTTTCATCTTTTAATATTTTTTTTATTTTTTCTTTTAAATTTTTCATTCCTCTTTTTCTTCCTTTCTCTCTTTCATCACAATTTTTGTCATATAAACTTTAATTCCAAAATCTGTCCTTTTCCTATTTTATTTTTATAAAGGAATTGATAGAAAAGCCGGCACTATAATGATTCCTATTGATATAATCAGCATTAGTATCATAGGACCCAGCAATTTTGTTGATATTTCTCCACCTTCTTTTAATTTTCTGTGTTTTTTATCTAATATTGATCCCGATGCTTCGCTTTTTAAAACAGTGGTCATTTCTCTTGTTCCCCTTCTTAAATTCTGTATTATGATGTTGACCATTTTAATATAGCTATGTGTGCCACATCGGTTTCCATACTCTATCAATGCTGTTATCTCAGATACTCCGCTTTTTATTTTTGTTAGAGCCATCTCCATTTCCTCATAAGCATATCTTCTTTCCCCTCCCTCTTCTTTTTCCTGATGATATGTCTGCAAAATATTTTCAAGCGCTGAGGAAACAGAAAGTCCTGCACCATAATACAAAAGAATTTTACTTACAATCTCAGGATAATCATCCTGTAACTGCTCTTTTCTCTCCTTTACCTGTGTTTTTAACTCTCTGTCCTTTAGAAAAAACAGGCAAACGACATCTGCCATTCCAAAAATAAAAACATACCCTGCATTATGAGAAATTTCCGTATAATACGATATATTTTTTTCTCCAATCTTTTGGGGAAGCGCTACTCGATTCTGATTTTCATCCCCTTGGTCTATATAATCTTGTATTTTCTTCTGTAATATTCCATTCTTTTTATTAGGATATATATTTACGCAAAAGGTAACATTTTCAGAAACTTCCTCCATGATTAATGTCGCAGTCAGTGTGACAAGCTTTCCCTGTTCTGGTACATTTTCCGAAATCGTCCCGTCATAATGAAGCGTTTCTTTATCATCAATTTCCCATTCCACCAAAATATTTTCTTCTCCAATTGATGTGACTAAGTTTAAGGGATATTGCACATGATTTGGACTGGAATTATTGCCCAATACTGTTTCTATCAATTTCTGCTCTTTTTCTTTTAAAAGTTTTTGAATATCTTCTTTTGACTGTTTTTTCTTTGCCACCTTTATCTGAATCGTTTCTTTCTCTCCATCTTCACTCATTGCAGTCAGTGTATAAGATAAATCTTTCCATTGATCTCTCTTTAAATCTTTTATTTTATAATTTTCTGTGTTCTCTACCCAGTACACTGCGTTTCCTATTACCAATACCAAAAATACTGCCAAAAGACATACCGAAATTTTTTCTACCAGGTAAAAATACTTCTCTTTTTTTATATTTTCTTTTACTGTCAGGCTTTTCAGATAACTATCTGTCGGACTCTTTTTTGCAATCCATTTCTCAGGTATTTTATCTGTAAGAAACATAGACATTCCATAAAGCAGCCATAATTTATGTTTTCTTTTATCTATTTTTTTGCGAAGTTTCTTTTTGTAAGAAATTGTACACAAATACAAAACCAGCCAGAAGAACAGTAAAACTGCTCCAATTATTCCCATCGTTCCCCCTTTTCAATACATTTTTCTGTCCATAAATATGCCGCAGCATATAGAATCACAAATATTGTCATGACTGTCGGACCAATAATTCCCTGATACATGACAGAGAGAAAACCCGGTGAAGTAACATTTACATATAGAATAAGTACCAAAGGAATTATCAGCATTACCTTTTGTTCCATCTTTTTTTCGTGAATCATCACTTCGATTTCTTCCCGAACTGTTTCTTTTAAGACAATATTTTCTGTGACATTTTTTATCAATTCAGTCATATTTCCACCTGTCCGTTTTACGACAGAAATAATGTTGGCAAAAAAAACTGCATTTTTTAACCCGGAATGTTTTCCAAAATCCCGAAATACTGTTTCTACAGTGACATTCAACTTAATTTGAGAAATCATCTGTCTTAACTGCACACAAATATTGCCGTGATATCCATAGAGAGAAATCATATCCCGATAACTTTCCCCCACCGCATTTTCCAAGGAATAGCCTGTGTTCAAAGCGTCTGACAGTGAAATCAGCATTTCTTTAAACTGTTTTTCCAAAGCTCTCTTCTTCTTTCTTTGTATCTTATGTTTTCGCTCACACATAATCGGTATCGTCAGAGGAAGTAAAAATACTGCTACAATAAATTTTCCGTAAAATAATTTTGCCACCAGCAGTAGACTACTTACAATAAAACATAAATTTATAATATATTCCCTTTTTGTTATGTTACTATTCATATTCCCCCTGCATTACAATTCCTCTGCTTTTTAATTTTTCTCTGTTTATCAGTGTGTTTTGCGTCTGTACCAGCCTTCCTTTTACCATTTGTGCTGACTCTTCTTCCACAAATTCAAACAATGGATTTAAAACAATGTCTCCTGAAACAACATTACAGACTTCATCAATACTCAAAACTTTTCTGGTTTTATCTCTGACTCTTCCAAGATATACCATAATGTCAATTCCCGAAGCGATTTGCGCTCTAATTGCCGCAAGCGGCATATCAATTCCGATTAGCACCATTGTCTCTAAACGGGATAACATATCTTTTGTAGAATTTGCATGTCCTGTGCTCATTGAGCCATCATGCCCTGTATTCATCGCCTGCAGCATGTCCAGCGCTTCTTTTCCCCGCACTTCTCCCACAATAATTCTATCCGGCCGCATCCGCAGAGATGTTTTAATTAAATCTCTGATTGTTATCTCATTTTCCCCTTCACTGTTTGCCTGTCGGGTTTCCATCCGTATTATGTTTTCAATCCCTTTTAGCTGTAATTCAGCAGAATCTTCTATTGTAATAACCCGCTCTTGTGAAGGTATAAAATTCGACAGTACATTTAAGAAAGTCGTCTTTCCGGATCCCGTCCCACCACAAATAAAAATATTGTATCCTGCCTGGACAAGTTTTTTTAAAAAGTTTGCCGCTTCTCTCGTAATACTGTTCCACTGAATTAAATGCTCCATCGTAATATTTTCCTTTGGAAACTTTCGAATTGTAATAACGGCCCCGTCCAATGCCACCGGAGGCAAAACAATATTTACTCTTGAGCCATCTTCCAGCCGGGCATCTGCTATGGGATTTGATTCATTTACCCTGCGATTGGTCCTTGCTACAATCTGTTGAATAATATCTCTTAATCTGCTTTCCGTATAAAATCTCCCAGATATTTTTTCAATGAAACCGTTTCTTTCTACAAAAATATTTTCTGTACCATTGACCATAATTTCCGTAATATTTTCATCTGACAGAAAATCCTCTATAATACCCAGTCCTCTGACAGAATGATATATTCTCTTATGCAATACATATCGTTCCTGAATCGGCATATATCGATATTCATAATTATTTTCAATAATGCAGTCAATAATTTCATGTATTTCCCTGTCTTCCGGCTCTCTACTCATATCCAGCGCTTCAATAACCTGCTGCCTGATTTTCTCAATATCATATTTATTTTGTTCTGCTTCAGCAGAAACCGGCTGACACTTTTCGGACATAGTCTCCCACTTCTCCCCATAACTTTTGCTCAAAATAATTGTCCTCATTTTCAAAAGATTCCTGATATGGTACATCGACTTTTTCTGTTTTATTCAAAATATCCTCCCATCCCCGCTTTAACAAATATTCTTCAAATGCTGAGATTTTCATCTGGGAGAGATGGTCTTTACAGATTGGCATATAAATCCGGCTGCATATTTCCAATACCTGAAAAATATTGCCCAGCATATTCCCTAAGTCTAAAATAATTTTTTCATATGATGTAAAATTTTTAATTGTAGCCAGAAATCCCAACCACTGCTCTATGGAAACATTTCTCAAATCTTCAGAAAAAATCATAGGTGGAACATAATCCATTCCATGAATATGTTGAACGACTGCCTGTAGTTTTACCGGTAACACATCAGGATTCTGCCTATAAAAATACATTAAATCCGATAAATCTCCCGGATAATCCTCTTTCATAATTTTAGAAAACGCTGAAAATTCTTCCATATTGATATAAAGTGTCTGAAAATCCGTGGCAAATACCTGCCCCAAAGTAAATGCGAATGTTGTTTTACCCGTTCTTCCCACCGGAGAATATACTCCTATTATCTCATTTTCTCTTTTAGCCACAGCTATCGCCTTCTCCTGCGTGGACACAAAATATTCCAGCAACGTCCGCATAATTTTTTCTATGGATTGATATTTATAGACGGATTTATATTCTTCCAGCTCCATTTTTATATCTCCAGATGATAGCAGTAAAATGGTTTTAATATTTTTTTCCTTCAGCGTTTCCGTCATTATTTCTGCTGCAATTAAGAGAATATATACTTTATTTTCCTCCAAATAACACAATAATTCCTCCTTTTTTGTAAAAGCAATCAACTCAAAAGGCATATCATTTTTCTCTGTAAGATATTCCATAAATCTCTTAACATACCCTTCATCCTCATCACATACCGCTAAAATTTCTTTTTTCACACTCTTTTCTCTCTTTCTGTTTTTGTATATGCACATATTATATATGTATTTAAACAAAATGTCTATAGTTTTTTTAAAAATTTTCTTGACAGAGTATATTTGCACCATTATACTCATATGTAGTATTTAATACTACGTCTTGTGGTTGGACATTTTTTATTCTTGTTACACAATACAAATATTATTTTTATTTTTGTTATAGTTTTTTTATGGATACATATACTGAATAAAATGGAGGGTTTTTATGAATACAAGAACAAAATTAGCAGACAGGCAATTACCAACGTACTCCAAAGGAGAAGAAATTTTTAATATGGTTTCACACATTGCGGGAGGCGCTCTGGGCGTCGCCGCCCTGGTACTATGTATTATTACTGCGGCCCGTTCTCACAGTGCCATTGGTGTAATTTCCAGTTGTATTTACGGAATTACCTTAATTACACTTTATACGATGTCCAGTATTTATCATGGTCTCAGGCCCGGTATGGGAAAAAAAGTCATGCAGGTTTTGGATCACTGCACGATTTACTTCTTAATTGCCGGAAGCTATACTCCAATCCTTCTGGTAGCAATGCGACCTGTTTATCCAATTCTTACCTGGTCACTCTTTGCGCTTATATGGGGCTGTGCAATCCTTGCATGTTCCCTTACCGCAATCGACCTGAAAAAATACAGATTTTTTTCTATGTTCTGTTATCTTGCGATGGGCTGGGTCATTATATTTTTTATCCGTCAGACTTATGATGTCATGCAGTTTGGCGGCACACTTTTTCTGGTTACCGGAGGTATTGCCTACACGATAGGCTCCATTCTTTATGGCATCGGCAAAAAGAAAAAGTGGATGCACTCCATATTCCACCTTTTCATCATTGCCGGAAGTGTGCTCCACTTTTTTGCTATTATATTATATGCACTTTAATTTCGTTTTTTATTAAAAAGCAGATGGTACAAAGAATTCCTTTCTCTGTACATCATCTGCTTTTTGCTTAATAATATTTTTTTCTTTTTCGTCTTCTCCGATAAATTTCATTTAACAGCAAGATCATAATAATATCTTTCAACCATTGATCATCCGGATATTTTGAACACTCATTCCCTGTACAGGTCTTTTCCTCTTCTTTTATCTGTTCAAAAATATGATTTACCAGTCTTAACAAGCCTAATTTATCCGGATACTCATCATACATCATGCTTCCCGTAAATTCCTGACGATTACATTCCTGCTCTGTCAGTTCCTGCAGCCGGGCAAAAGTCAGAGGGTACATTTCTTTTACATAATCTAAATCTCTGTCTTCCGACATTTGCCACTGTCCATAGTACATTCCTGTTATGGCATTTCCCTGAACGTAAAAAGGTATATATCTGTAATCCATAGGCAGCAATCCTGAATCGTTGTCACTTTATAATATTCATTTCGCTGCTTATTGGTGCTTTCGATATATACCTTTTTCTTATAATTTAATTTTTATTTCTTTTCCTGATTTCTGATATGGAATATATGCAACGCCTGCCGCCTCCAACATTCTTTTGGAAGCTCTGACAGAAGACGTATCGCCATACTTGTCGTCCCCATATATGACCGTTTTGATTCCACATTGAATAATTGCCTTAGCACACTCGTTGCACGGAAACAAAGTCACATAAATCTTTGCTCCTTCCAGGCTTCCTCCCCGATAATTTAAAATCGCATTCAGTTCACTATGTGTGGAGTAAAAATATTTATTATCATAAGGGTCTTCGCTTTCCCTGTTCCATGGAAATTCATCATCATCACACCCTATCGGTAATCCATTGTATCCCATGGATAAAATTTTATTTGTGGGACTAACAATACAGGCTCCCACCTGGGTATTAGGGTCCTTTGAGCGCAATGCGGACAGCGAAGCCACTCCCATAAAATATTCATCCCATGAAATATAATCCTGTCGCTTATTACTCATATCTGTCTCCTATCAATTTCTGTCCATTTTATCTGACTGTATTTACCATATATTATTTTTGAAGCTTTAATTTTGTGGCAAGCTTAATAATAAGATCCTGTAGCGTATCATAAAGTTTCGCATAATCTGCCAACTCTCCTCCATCCGGATTTTTGATACTTCCCTCTTCATTAATAAACTCTTTTAACGTATAGACATTAACTGCCTCCGCATAATCATCATAAACCGTCTGTTTTTTCGTTTCATCCAATACAAGGACAAGGATGTCCTGCCCAAATTCGCCGGCCTCCAGCTGTACGGAAGCCCGTCCGATTTCCAGACCTTTCGAAGCTGCGATTGCCACAGTTTTTGGATTCATCGGCTCCGGAAAGAGCACTGCTAATCCTCTGGAATCAATTTCCACACGTTCCAACGGCAAATAATGTTTTAACAAGGCGGCTGCCAATGGCCCTGCAGAAGTGTCTGTATCCGTTACAAACAAAATTTTTGAATATTCTAGCATTTTACCTCCGAACTGTTATACATCAACGATGTTATAACCTGCTGCTTTCATTAACCTGTTCATAATTGCCCAGCCTACATGTTCTTCAGAAAAAGTTTCCCCAAATATATATTCTGTTCCCAGTTTATCAAAATCCCGAAGCACTTTAAACAGCTGCCCTGCAATTTTTTCAGGCTTGTACAAATCTCCCAGTGAAATTACAATAATATCACGATTCAGTTTTCCCTCGTACAGATTCAGATGTTGATTTACCGTAATAATTCCTGTTTTTTTCCCCTCATCTGCTTTTTCATTCGCTAACAGAATAATTGTCTTCGCAACTTCTTCCGCATCCCCTCTGTATATCTTATAATCTGCTGCTGGCGCATAATGCCTGTATTTCATCCCCGGAGCTTTTGGTTTCAAACCAGCCTCTGGTTTCATAAAAATGGCTTTATCTACCTGTATATCGTTTATCACTTCCTTTATCATTTCATAGGTAATAAATCCGGGTCTGAGTATCATTGGCGGCGCAACTGTTACGTCTATAATCGTAGACTCCAGCCCCATTCCTACTTTTCCGTCATCTATAATCATATCAATCCGTCCGTCCATATCATCAATGACATGCTGTCCCTCTGTCGGACTTGGTTTTCCGGATAAATTCGCGCTGGGCGCCGCAATTCCTACTCCCGACTCCTGAATCAGGTCACATGCAATTTTGTGATTGGGAAACCGCACAGCTACCGTATCCAGTCCCCCTGTCGTACTATGTGGAACAATTTCGCTTTTCTGAAAAATCAGAGTCATGGGACCCGGCCAGAACGCTTCCATCAATTTTTCTGCCGCCTCAGGTATTTCTTTTACCAGAGGTGCCAGCATACTTTTATCTGCAATATGTACAATCAGCGGATTATCGCTGGGACGTCCTTTTGCTCTATATATTTTTTCTGACGCTTCCCGGTCCAGTGCATTCGCTCCTAATCCATAAACAGTTTCTGTAGGAAATGCCACCAATCCTCCACTGCGAATCACTTTTCCTGCCCGACAAATAATTTCCCGGTTTTTTGTACCTGATCCGGTCTTTTCAATTACTGTATTCATCTTCCGCCTCACCTAATCTGCTCGTTACATTCTAACATATGTATTTATAAAATACAATGTCAGCGTACTGTGCACACAGCATCTTCTTTTCTGTTTTCGACTCTATTCTACACTAAAATATTCTTTTAGACACTCTTTTAGAATTTTTGACAATTCTTTCTGATAACCTAAATCGGTCAGTTTCTTTTCTTCCTCACTATTGCTCAAAAATCCACATTCTATAATAATCCCCGGACATTTTGAATTAATTAACATATAATAACTGTCGTTTGGCTTCGTTTTCTTTGCTTTGTCTGTATTGATTGTTTCATTTAGCTTCTTCTGAACAATTTCCGCAAGCCGTCTGCTCTCTTCCGAGCGCTGATAATAAAAACACTGTGCACCATGTACCGTTGGCGAAGAAAAACTGTTCTGATGAATACTAATCAGAACACAATCCTTATTTTTCGCATAAGCATTATTAATAATCTCGCACCTTTTATTCAAATCTCCTATTTTTGAAAATTTGCTGCCCTCACTGAGCACTTTATCTTCTGTCCTGGTTAATATTACTTCAAATCCATTCTCCTGCAGTATTTTTTTCATTTGCAGAGAAATCGACAGATTTACATCCTTTTCCTTTGCTCCATTGACCCCTACTTTTCCCGGATCAATTCCTCCGTGCCCCGGATCTATTACCACTGATTTACCATTATTTATCACTTTCGGTTGTGTCTGGCTTTCCTTTTCCTTCTGCGCCACTTTATCCATATTACATGCGATTGTCGTCATCGCTATCAGCAGAATAATAGACATTACCAGTTGAATTCTGGCACTGTTTTTCAAAATCTCGCACAAATTTTTTAACATAATATATCCACGATTTTTCTACAATATATGAAAAATCTGCAAAATATATTACGCTGCACGGATTTTTGGTTTTTCTAGTGTCCCAAATAATTGCTCAGGGCAGCAAATTCTTCTAATGTCAGCTTTTCTCCCCGGATATTCTCATCCTTTCCTATTTGACTTAATGCTTTTACAATCTGTTCTTTTGAAAAGTTTAGTTCCGGAGCATTTTTCAATCCGTTGACAAACGTTTTTCTTCGCTGGTTAAAAGACGCCCGAATGATTTGAAACATCTGTTTTTCATCATTTACTCTGACCCGTGGCTCTTTGTATCTTTCCAGCCGAATGACTGCAGAATCTACATTTGGTCTTGGCATAAAGCACTGTGCGGAAACATTCATCACTATCTGTGCCTGCGCATAATACTGCACCGCAAGTGACAGGGCTCCATAGTCTTTCGTTCCCGGTCCTGTTCTCATTCTCTCTGCCACTTCTCTCTGCACCATGATTGTAATATTTTCTATCGGTACTCCGCTCTCAAACAGTTCCATAATAATTGGTGTAGTAATATAATAAGGCAGATTGGCTACTATCTTAATGGGTTTTCCTGCATTTTTTTCTTGTGCCAAAGATTTTATATCAACCTTTAAAATATCCTGATTAAGAATTTCCACATTGTCATATTCTGACAATGTCTCTTTCAGAATCGGAATAAGCATTTTATCAACCTCAACTGCAACAACCCTTCGTGCTGATTCACACAAATACTGCGTCATCGTCCCAATCCCCGGACCGATTTCCAGCACAAAATCATCTGCCGTAATACCTGCCGCCTCTATAATCTTTTCCAGAATATTTGCATCCACCAGAAAATTCTGTCCATATTTTTTTTGGAAGGCAAACTGATATTTATTTATAATCTCTCTGGTTGCTCCAGGCGTTCCAAGATATGCCATTAGTCAAACCTCTTTCTTCCAATCCCATAAAGATCTTTCGCATTTTCACTGGTAATGTGAATGACCTCTGCCGAGCTCATCTCCTTAATTTCTGCAATTTTGCTTACCACATAAGGAAGATTAAAAGAGTCATTTCGTTTTCCCCGGTTTGGTACCGGTGCAAGATATGGACAGTCTGTCTCAATTACCATTTTATCCATTGGCATATATTCCACTACTTCACGAAGTTTTTTTGCATTGTTAAAAGTAATTACGCCGCCTATCCCCAGATAGAATCCCATATCCATAAATTTTTTGGCCATCTCTTTGGAATAGGAAAAGCAATGCACCACTCCTCCGATTTCATCTGCCCGGTTGGTTTTCATCACTTCATAAGTATCCTGCGCCGCGTCTCTGCTGTGTATTATGAGTGGCAGTTTTGCCTCCCTTGCCAGATTCATTTGCCGTTCAAACGCCTCGATTTGCACATTTCTGTTGTCGCTCCAATGATAGTCAAGACCGGTTTCTCCCACTGCCACAATTTTTGGTTTATGAATATTTTTCTCGAGCCACTGGTAATCTTCCTCTGTCAATTCTGCCACATCATCCGGATGAATTCCAATCGCTCCGTATACATATGGAAATCTTCTCACCAAACCAATGGTACTCTTACAGGAAGCCATGGAAGCACCTACATTTACAATATATTCTACACCCCGGTTGCGCATCCGCTCCAGCAGCTGCTCTCTGTCATCATCAAATGCTTCGTCATCATAATGTGCATGTGTATCAAAAATCATACTTCCTCCGTTTTAGCAGATTTCACTGCCTGCTATTATATCTTTATCTATCGTTACCACTGACAGGTTTCCATTCTCATCTCCCGCTGCCAGTATCATTCCCTGAGATTCTACACCACAGAGTTTACATGGCTTCAGGTTTGTAATCACAGCCACTTTTTTCCCAATCATTTCTTCCGGTTTGTAATAATTTGCAATACCGGATACAATCTGTCTTGTCTCACTGCCTATCTTAATTTGGGACACCAAAAGTTTTTTCGCTTTTGGCACCGGCTCGCACCGGATTACCTCTCCGACCTGTATCTGTATTTTGTCAAAATCTTCCATCGTAATTTCCGGCTTTTTTTCTACCTCGGGATATTGTTCTCCGACAAACTCTGCTCTCTGAGCCTCCTGAATCTTTTTTACCTGTTCCATGACTTCCTTGATATCCATTCTTACAAATAAAATTTCCGGCTTTTCTGTCACTTTATTTGGAGACGGATATTTTCCAAATTCTTCCATGTCATTAAAGTCTCTGGCCTCTGTATTAATCTGCTCTAAAATTTTCTTTGAAGTGTCCGGCATAAACGGCTCCAGAAGACTTGCCCCGATTGTAATACCTTCCATCAGATAATAAAGCACGGTAGCCAGGCGATCCTGCTGCGCCTCATCTTTTGCCAGAGCCCAAGGCATTGTTTCATCAATGTATTTATTACATCTCTTAAACAGCGTAAAAATTTCACTAATAGCATCAGCCACTCGCAATTCTTCCATTTTTTTTGTAACTTTTTTCGGAGTTTCCAGAATAACCTTTTTAAAGTCCTCATCCACTTCGCCTTCCACTCCTCTGTTTTCTACAATACCTCCGAAGTATTTATTGGACATAGCTATTGTTCTTTTTACCAGATTTCCCAGCGTATTGGCAAGGTCTGCGTTCATTCTCTCAACCATCAGTTCCCATGTAATGGTGCCGTCATTTTCAAAAGGCATTTCATGCAGCACAAAATACCGGACAGCATCTACGCCAAAAAGGTCTGCCAAATCGTCTGCATAAATGACATTTCCCTTCGACTTACTCATTTTTCCGTCTCCCTGCAGCAGCCATGGATGTCCGAAAATCTGTTTTGGAAGCGGAATATCCAGCGCCATCAACATAATTGGCCAATAAATTGTATGAAATCTGAGAATATCCTTTCCTATCAGATGCAAATCTGCGGGCCAGTATTTTTCATATTTAGAATCATGATTTCCGTCCACATCATACCCCAGTCCTGTAATATAGTTTGACAGTGCATCTATCCATACATATATTACATGTTTCGGATCAAAGTCTACTGGAATTCCCCACTGGAACGAAGTACGGGAAACACACAAATCCTGAAGTCCCGGAAGCAGAAAGTTATTCATCATTTCGTTTTTTCTGGATTCCGGCTGTATAAATTCAGGATGTGTATTAATATGCTCAATCAAGCGGTCCGCATATTTGCTCATCCGGAAAAAATAAGCCTCTTCCTTTGCCGGTGTGCACTCTCTTCCGCAATCCGGACATTTGCCATCAACTAACTGGGATTCTGTGAAAAAAGATTCACACGGCGTACAATACATTCCCTCATAATATCCCTTATAAATGTCTCCCTGTTCATATAATTTTCTGAAAATCTTCTGTACCTGCTTTTCATGATCTTTATCTGTCGTTCTGATAAATCTGTCATAAGAAGTATTTACCTTATCCCAGATTTCCCGAATAACACCGGCAACATTATCTACGTATTCTTTTGGAGTAATTCCTTCTTCTTCCGCCTTTAATTCAATTTTCTGTCCATGCTCATCCGTTCCGGTCTGAAACCTCACATCATATCCCTGTTTTCTCTTAAAGCGGACGATACTGTCTGCCAGAATTACCTCATAGGTGTTTCCAATGTGGGGTTTGCCTGATGTGTAGGCAATCGCTGTCGTTAAATAATATGTTTTACTCATATCTCCTCCTGTTTTTATAATAAAATATATTGTCTACAGAAAAACAAAAAACTCCCGGCTTTACTTTTTGCAAAGACGAGAGTAAACTTCGTGGTACCACTTTACTTCATTTAAAATAATTTATTTCAAACCTCATTTCACTATAACGGGTGTACCCCGTCACAGGCTTACCAAAAAACACGCTCACCTGTGCCGCTCCGGGACCATCTTCAACTTTCACGCCATCACCTGCTTTCACCTTATCAGGCTCTCTGTCAGATTTTGTTCCAGTTTACTCTTCCTTTCACTGCGTTTATCGTATGTGGTTAATTTTATTATTTCTACCTTCCTTTGTCAAGAATCAACTTATCCCATATTATCTACCGATTCTTTTGTTTTATCAAATTGGGAAAAACATTTCTCTTTTTCTTTTTCCTGTTCTTATGACCAGACAGCCATAATAAGAGTTCCCAATACCATCAGGAACAACCCTATCAGTGCTTTTCTGCTCAGTTTTTCCTTAAATACAATGTAGGAAAACGCAATCGTAATCACAATGCTCAGTTTATCAATCGGCACCACAACGCTGACGACACCGTTTTGGATTGCATAGTAATAACAAAGCCAGGAAGCGCCTGTTGCTATTCCAGACAGACCGACAAAAGTGAGTTCTTTTTTATCGATATTTTTAAGCCCGCTCTGTTTTCCTTTCGCAAACACAATCCCCCATGCCATGATAAGAACGACTCCTGTTCTTATAGCTGTGCCGAGATTTGATTCCACACCGATGATCCCGATTTTTGCAAGAACGGATGTCAATGCCGCAAATATGGCAGAAAAAAGAGCGTAAATAATCCAGTTCCCGCTTTTGGGGGTATGCTTCGCATCCTTTTTTTCAATCATCATAAATATGCCGACAGTGAGCATGGCGACCCCTATAATCTTGACCGCCAGATGTTCGGTTTCTCCGAACAGAATCATTGCAAGCAGGACAGTCAGAATTGTACTCGATTTGTCAATGGGGACTACCTTGTTGACATCTCCCACAGAAAGTGCCTTGAAATAGCATATCCATGAGGCTCCTGTTGCAGCACCCGAAAGAAGCAAAAACAGAAGTGATTTCGGCGCAATGGTAGTAATGGTATCGGCTGAACCAACCACAAATACCATCGTCCAGGCAAACAGAAGCACTACAATAGTTCTTATAGCTGTTGCTAAATCCGCATCCGTTTTTCGGATACCGCATTTTGCAAGTATTGCGGTCAGTCCCGCAAATATGGCTGATAAACAAGCCATGATAATCCACATACACACATCACCTCTGTATTATCATAGCGTATTTTCGCACTTTTTTCAATCTGTCGACGGATGAGTAATTTTCTCGCCGGTAACAGAAAATAACGCTATGTAATCGGATAAACCTATTACATAGCGTTTTCATTTTTCCGTCTATTTGGCGCAAGTCATATTTTTGTGAATGTTTCCTTATGGCTCACGCGCTTCCCCTGCCGGTCTTTTCTTAATAAAATAATCCTATTGGATAATTTTCTATTCTCTTTAAAATTTTTGCATCTGGTTTCTTTGCCAGCATAATCCCCGCAAAGTCATCTACATTGGAAAATTTATAGGCGCCATTTTTTACAAACTTTTCATTTTCCATTACCATGTAGGCTTTCGAACTACTGTTCATAATTGCCTTTTTGGTCAGGGCTCCTTCCGTGGTATATGTGTAAACGCGATTCCCCTCAATATCAATACCCGCCACACCGATGAAAGCCTTATCAAAACGAAATTCTGCAATCTGCTTGTTGGCATACGAGCCGGTAAAGCCATCTTTTCCTTTATTTAACAGCCCGCCAATAAACAATAGCTTAACTTTTGTATCCGGATTGTAAGCCATCATGACACCAATCATATTTGTGACGACTGTTACCTGTATATTTACCTCCATAATCAGCTTCATCAATTCAACATTGACTGCCGATACATCCAGAAAAATAACATCTCTTTCCTGAATGATTTCAAACGCCTTTTTCGCCGCCTCTTTCTTTTCTTTCACATTTTCTTCTTTTTGCTTAGATAATAATAAAATATTCGTCGAAACTTGTTCTTTTATAGCTCCGCCATATGTTTTCTTTAAGAAACCTTTCTTTTCAAGTAGTGTTAAATCTTTTCTGATACTGTCTTCTGTTACTTTAAACATATTTGCCAGTTCCTTGACCAAAACAGAGCCGTTTTCATTTACCAATTCAACGATTTTATTTTGTCGTTCTCTCGCTAGCACTACTTTTCTCCTCCTTAGTATATCATGCTCCTATTTTCTTTCATTTTTAATGTTTTGTCAAATATCATCATTTTTCCATCACATTCTTGTTTTTTTCTTATTTGTTTTTGGCTATTTCTCTTTTTCCTCCCTTTGGCATTTGCTCTCTTTCGTTTCTAATGAAACTCTACCGTCTCCAATCACTGCTTTTGGCAATTCCTGTCAACAGGATACTCCTCTACTCCCCAAAATTCATCTTTGCAAGCTCCTCAATTTTTGCCATTGCCGCGTCCTCATCCTCGCCATCACATTCAAATATAACTTCCGTATCTTTTTTAATGCACGCAGAAATAATGTTAATCAGGCTTTTTGCGTTAATTCTTTTTTTCTCTAATATAATTGTAATCTTACTTGAAAATTTTCCCATTTCTTTTGCAATCACACCTGCCGGTCTCAGATGAAGACCCGCTTCATTTTGAATTTGAATTTTTTTACTCAGCATTTTTTCCTCCTGTTATATGATTATCTGGTTTTCCCGCAAATCTTAACGATTCTGTCCTCTTATCTTAAATTTCCTTACTCCACCACTTCATGGGAAGATCTGCTATTTTTTTTATTTTCTATTCTCCATTCGATTCCTGTCAGGCTCTCCTGCTTTAAGATTTTATTATAGCATATTATAATTGAATATCATATATTTGCGAACTCCTTTATATTTTATTATAAATAGACTTTTGGAGCAGAGATATTATGACCTTTCCATACATCCCTTCCTTTTTTCGCAAAAAAGATGAGCGGTTGAAAATTTTTCCTCTTATCTGCACCATACTTATCATTGTATTCAGTATTTCAGGCTTTTTGCATTCTTTGTTTTCGCCAGATACAAAACGTCAGAATTATGAAAATAATACCCAGTATTATTTCGACCAATATGCGAATCAATTATTCCTGTCACAGCTTTCCGGCGATGCTCTGAGTCTTCACTTTTTTCTCCAAAAGCCGGAAGAGATGGGTCTTACAGAAATCCCATCTTCTCTGGGAGAATATACCTATAAATCTATGACAGAATCGCAACAGGCATTTATCAATGAAATTAATACACTGAAAACATTCCCTTATGAAGACCTTCTTCCCAATCAAAAAATTACCTATGACCTTATTTTAAAATACTTTTCAAACCAACTGGATTTTTCTGATTTATGTCTGTGCTCTGAACTGCTCAGTCCCACGACCGGTTTTCAGGCGCAGCTTCCGGTTTTATTATCTGAATACCAGTTTGCTTCCAAAAAAGATGTAGAGCAGTATCTTGTTCTTTTATCTCAGATAAAAACATATTTTTCTCAAATCTGTGAATTCCAGACTTTGAAAGCAGAACACGATTGTTTTATTGGAAATACTGCAGTCGAAAATATTGTGGCACAATGCAAAGATTTTTTAAATCAAAAAAACGCAGAAGAAAATCTTCTTTTCTCCTCTTTTTCCAAAAAAATTCAGATGGTAAAAGGGCTTTCCCGAAAAGAAAAAGAAGCATATATTCAAAGAAATAAACAGATGCTTATCTCCAGCGTATTTCCGGCTTATGAAAATATTATATCCACTCTGACCCGGTTAAAAGAGCAGGGATATTGTAAAAACCCCAACGGTCTTTATTATTTAAAAAACGGTCAGGATTATTATGAATATCTTGTGAAAAACCTGACCGGAAGCAGTAAGTCTCCTTTGGAATTAAAAGCGCAAATACAGACGCAAATTGCCAGTGATATAAGAACACTGTACTCTCTTCTGACCGTCAATCCCGAGTTGGAGGAAACCATATATCAAAACAGTAAAAACACTTTATCCCCTCAGAAAATTTTAGAAGAGTTAGAGATGAAAAGTTCTTCTGATTTTCCCGCGCTGAAAAATATTCCTTATAAAATTAAATATGTCGACCAGAGCCTGGAAAATTACCTGAGTCCTGCTTTTTATCTTTCCCCGCCTATCGACACGCCAAATAATAATATTATTTATATCAACAACAGTAAGAATTTTGAAGATCAGGATATCTACGCCACCATAGCACATGAAGGGATTCCCGGGCACATGTATCAGACAAATTACTTCAGTTCTACCCAGCCGCTTCCTATCCGGCAGCTAATCAATTATGGCGGATATACCGAAGGTTGGGCAACTTATGTGGAATTTATGTCTTATAACTATGAATATTCCGATAAACAGCTTGCGCGCGCTCTTGCCTGCAGCGCTTCCTACTCTCTTGCCTTATATTCTCTTTGCGATATCGGAATTCACTATGAGGGATGGACCTTGGAAAATACCATAGATTTTTTAAAAAATTATAATATTGATGACTCCTCTGTCTGCCAGTCTATTTTTCAGGCTGTGGTGGAAGAGCCTGGAAATTATCTTCAATATTATGTCGGATATCTAGAAATTCTTTCTCTAAAAGATTTTGTAAAGAAACAGACCCGCGGCCAATTTGATTTACAAAAATTTCACAAAGCGCTTTTATCGCTGGGACCTGCGGATTTTGATACGATAAAAAAATGGATTCTATATGAATATAATAAATAATCTAACAGAAAATGCTGTTGGTTTTATATCCTCATCCGATAAAACCGACAGCATTTTTGAGGTATATCCGTATATAAAGCACTTCTACCCCCAACAGACGCTTTATATACAAAATAATATGGGTTGGTCACCTCTGATATATTATTATAATATGTGATATTTAATTTCGGCTCTTTGTTGCTGAATCTCAATTTTTTATTCCTGAAACAGCTGATTTTTTCCTTTTTTCTTTCTTTTTATCCCTTTTAATTTTATTTTTCATACGTTCATGCCACAAATTCACGATAAATTTGCAAATGTTTCTTTTAGCCTTTTTTTCATTGTGATTCCAATTTCAACAGGCTCTTTTATTCCCTTTAACCGAATATATCGGTTTACATAATCTATTGTTTCAATATATTTTTTATGCACGATGCAAAATCTGCTGCACTGCACAAAATTATCACTCCCCAGTTCCCGTATCAATTTTTCATTCGTCATATATGGAACAACAATCTGTTCTTTTTGCGTATGAATAACAATCTTTCTTTTTACATTTTCTATATATATAATATCGCGGGAATCCACAGCATAAATAACACCCTCACTCCGAAAATAAAAGGTCTTATCCACGCGCTCCATATCGGCAAACGTCAAAGCCTGCCGCACAAGACGCTTTACTTCTTCCTTGTCAAAGGGTTTTTCCACATATCCGAAACAATGTAAATTTTTATACGCATACAAAAGAGGATCTTCCAAAGAAGTAATAAAAATGAGCGGGGTAAAAAAATAGTGTGGCAGCTTTCGGATTTGCTCCATAAATCTTAAACCTGACACATCTCCCCGCACTTTTGTATTCAAAATAATATCAACCAGAAACACATCTACTTTCTCTTCTAAGGACACCTTGTACGCCTGTTCTACTGTTGCCGCCTCATAAATCTGAATTTTTATATCCAGTTCCTGCAAAAGCTGTTTTAATACATTTCTATGTATTTCTTTATCTTCCAGTATAAGTATCTTTTTCATTTGTACATTTTCCTAACTGCTCACTTAATTTCAAAAATATTTTCATTTTATCCATCTCGCTGCAATTATAAACAACATCTATCACATCTTCTGTATTTTCACAATCTCCATACAAAATATAATCTGAGGATACATTAAACTTATGCTTTACTTTCTTTAAAATATCTGTGGATACACCCATCTGTCCGCTTTCTATTTTCTTATAAGTGGACAGGGAAATCTCCAATGTCTCAGCAAACTTTTCCTGAGACATCCGGTATTCATTTCTGATATTTTTCATTCTTTTCGCATACGCTGCAAGATGTCTGTTTTTCGAGTCTGCCATAATAAATCCTCATAAGATATTATCCTTTTTCTGTTAAAATGCTATCTTCTTTTAATTTTTGCCGCTAGCCATTATTAATGTACTTTTAGTCCCTTAATAATATTCTGCCTTTTTTGATATTTATTCCGGCTTAAATTACTCTTGCCAGCAAAATACTTGCGGCGGTCCCCACAAGTGTAGTCAGAAATGCACCTGCCAGAGTCCATCTTGTCTTCGACACTTTTGCAGTAATAAAATAAACAGACATTGTATAAAATATGGTTTCCGTACAACTCATCATAATGGAAGTAACTTTTCCCAGATAAGAGTCTGGTCCGTATTCCTTAAAAATATCCATGACCATTCCGGTAGCCGCTGAGGAAGAAAAAATTTTAACAATCGTAACCGGCATCAGTTCTCCCGGAAACCCAATAGGATTTGTAAATTTTCCAATCCACGTTCCTACAAATTCCATAAAGCCTGACGCTCTCAAAACGCCCACGGCTACCATCAGTCCTATCAGCGTAGGCATTACTTTTATTACGGTCGGAAGACCCTCCGTCGCGCCTTTTACAAACTCATCATAGACATTACATTTTTTAATCAGTCCGTACAGAACAATAAACATCATTATCGCAGGAATAATCAGCGAAGAGATTGTTACAATGATTGACATATTCTTTTTCCCAGATTCTTTCTTTCTATTTTATGGCACAAAAAAAGAACCTATGACAGAACGCTTCCATCACAGGTTCTTTTTCCTGTATTTTTTTATTTTCTAAAGATAAGAGATTCCACTCTTTTTTCAATATTTTCAATTAATTTACTTTCATGTGGTACATCAATGCCATTCGCCCCCTTGCGCATAAAAACAGGTTTTAAAATAATCGGCGTCACAATCGTCGTAGCAATGACCACTATAATGACCGGCGCCACGATTTCCTGACTCATCAGTCCGGCTTCTATTCCTTTGTTTGCCACAATCAGCGCCACTTCTCCTCTGCATATCATTCCCACTCCAATACGCAGACATTGATAATTTTTATATCCACATATTTTTGCTCCCAAACCACAGCCAACTACTTTCGTCAGAATGGCTATCAGCGTCAGCAGCAAAGCATACATCACTATCGGAAGACCCATAGACATGATTGCATCTCCATCTACTTTCAGTCCGATGCTGGCAAAAAATACCGGACTTAAAAATAAATAGGAAATTACTTCAAATTTTGATGCAATAAACTGGTCTTCCTGAGTCATGGATATAATAACACCCGCGAAGAAGGCGCCTGTAATATCTGCCACACCAAAAAAATATTCTGCCGCAAACGACATTAGAAGGCAAATGACAAATGCCATTACCGCATGTCTGTGCTTTCCTTTTCCATCATGAGCTCTCCATTTAGAGAATCCTTTATATATTATAAAACCAAACGCCCCAACAAAAGCAAAAAAAGCAATAATTTTTATCAGTACAATAATCAATTCCACCGAGCTGCCGGCCTGACTTCCTGCTCCTCCCAGACTGGTTACTAATGTCAATATAACAATTCCAAGAATATCATCTATAATTGCTGCTCCCAGGATTGCATTTCCCGACGCAGTCTTTAATTTTCCCATCTCCTGCAGTGTCTCTACCGTTATACTTACAGACGTTGCCGTCAGAATGACACCAACAAAAACAGCCTGCAACAGTTTTGTACTTCCCTGGGCGGAACTTATCCACCCGTTTTCCAAAAACCAATAGGTAAAAATTCCTCCGGTAACCAGCGGTACAATTACGCCGATAACAGCAATAATGAATGAGGCCTTCCCACATTTCTTTAACTCATTGATATCGGTTTCCAAACCTGCACAGAACATTAAAACAATCACACCGATTTCGGATAAATGATTTATAAACGGTGTTTCATATAGTGTCAGTTTGACAATCTGATGCCCTCCAATAGATACATCAGCCAATAAATTACCAAGTACTGCCGGTCCCAATATGAGACCTGCCATCAGCGCCCCGACGACCTGCGGCATACTAAACTTTTTTGTTACCAGTCCCAAAAGCTTGGTACTTCCCAAAATGAGTGCCAATTGCCATAAGTACCCAAATTCTTCCATGATGCTCCCCTCTTTTCTTCTGTCAGACAAAACAGTCTCCATTTTTCTTCCTGTCTTTAAAACTTACAAACCCTGCGCTGTTTTAATCTGATACATAATAGCACCATATTTTTTAATTTTCAACTTTATTTTATTCAGAGTTCCTGCTGTTTTATTCGCAATATTTCTCTCTAAATTAACTTCAGTTTCTATTTTAGGCTGATTATTTTCCCGTTTTTTTCTTAACGTCTTTTATGTACATTCCATACTTTGTCTTAATTCTATCCAGCTTCCGGAAAAAAGGATTTGCCAGAAACCATAAAAATACAGCGGTAGAAAATCCGTGAATCAAATTAAATCCCAAACCGGTAATAAATGTCGCAATCAATGCGGAAATTTTAGGAGAATCGGTATACATCAGCACCGTAGAAAAATCCATAATGAATCCATATCCCAGAAAAGCAGCAAAAAAACCATAGAGACAAAGCAGCCACTTTTTCTCTCTCAAAAGATTTTCTTTCCCGGAAAAGATTACAGCCGAGAGCAGTCCAATCATACCAAACGCAAACATCTGCCAGATGGTCCACGGTCCCTGGCCAAAAAAGAAGTCTGACACAAAAGCCGTCAAGGCTCCACATAAAAAACCCGCTTCCTTTCCTAACATAATTCCCGTAATAATAATAATTGCGGCGCATGGCTTTATCTGCGGCGTCATGAACAAAATCAGCCTTCCCAGAATCGCAAGACTGGTCATAACCGCCAGCACAACGACCTCTCTTGCCTGAGGTTTTCTTTTCTCAAAACGACATAAAAATATAAGAACGGAAAAAAGAAGAATACATATCGCCACAAAATAATACCATCTTTCCATAGGAAACGCAGCGTTTATCAAAAGACCTTTTCCTATTCTCCCTTTCCGCATACAATATCCTCCATGCGAACTACATCTTTTATTTTATTGCGAAATATTTTATGCAGCGTTGTTGTATAAAAGCGGTTTGCACAAAAAAATTCCCGAAAATTATCAACCGCTGTCAGCTTCCCATTGGCAAACAATCCACATCTGTGGGCATATTCTCCACAGAAATCCACATCATGACTGACGAGAATAACTGTTTTTCCCTCGTTTGATAACTGTTTTAATTTTTTTCCTAACTGTTTTTTATAAATAGGATCTAAAGCTTTTGTCGGCTCATCCAGCAAAAAGATGTCCGGATTTTTTTGAAAAACTTTTGCCAGCGCTACCTTTTGCTGCTGCCCTCCACTGATATCATAAGGATGTTTTTTCTTCAGGGGCGCCAGCTCCATCTCTTCTATGATTTCCCCGCTGACTTCTTCCAGTTCCTCTGCCACTGTTTCCCGAACAAATAATGTCTGTACATCCTGTGGCAAAAACCCGCTTTTTCCTTTTTTCTCTATTTTTCCCCGATAGGGATTCCTAATTCCTGCAAGCAGTGAAAGCATTGTTGTTTTTCCCGTTCCGTTTCCGCCCAGAATCGCAAATATTTCTCCCCGATAAATATGACATTCCAGACCTTTAATAATATCTTCACTCTTTTTTTCATAGCGATACCATACGTTTTTACAACGAATGATTTCTTCCCGTTTTTTTTTCTCCGATGTGCAAAACTTTGCGCTTCTAATTGGCTGGTCCTCTATCCATTTTCTCCCCTGGGCTACAGAAATTGGCACGATACCCGTTTTCCCGCACATATGATAAATCCTGGTAGACACCGGCAGAAACTGTAGGAAATCTTCTTCCGCAATTTTCTCTGCAATCTGCTGCGGATTTCCTTGTTGCACAATTTCTCCCTGATTCATTACAAACACCCTGTCAGCCTCCGGCAGCACGATATCCAATCTGTGCTCCGAAAGAATTATCGTAATCCCCAAATCCTGATTTATTTTTTTTAATGTGTGTATAAAATTTTCTGCCTCAATAGGATCAAGCTGTGCCGTAGGCTCGTCCAATACCATAACCGCCGGGTCCATTGCCATAACTGCTGCCAAATTCATCAACTGTTTTTGACCTCCGGATAGTTTTTCCACAGATTTTTCCATCCAGTCCGTAATTCCAAAATACTCTGCCATTTCAGCGACCCGAAGTCGGATTTTAGCCGTTGAAATTCCCAGATTTTCCAGTCCGAATGACAGCTCGTGCCATACTTTATCCGTCACAATCTGATGTTCCGGATTTTGCATCACAAAACCGATTTCCTGTGCCTGTTTCCGAAAATCCATCTCGTCAATCGGCTTATTTTCATAGCAGACAACGCCCTCTGTCCTTCCGGCAGGTCTGATTGCCGGCTTTAAATTTCTGAGCAATGTACTTTTTCCACAGCCTGTTTTTCCACAGATAACGATAAAATCTCCTCTGGAGATATTCATAGAAATATTTCGAATTGCCGGAGTGTTCTTGTCTTCTCCTGCGTATGTAAACGTTAAATTTTTGATTTCAATCTGTGCCATCGTATTTCCTCCCATAAATCAACAATCAAAGGCGTCATGCACAAAAAACCATATATGATATAAATAAAAATATGTCCTTTTATTCTTATTACGGGATAATAATAGGATATTGTATTTCCCACTGCTATCTGCCATATGACAAGTAAAGATAAAACCATAATCCACACAAATACCACCACATCTCTCGGAGAAAAGAAATTGTTATGATAGAAACTCCGCTTTCCACAGCCAAATCCTCTGGCTCTCATGGAATCCGCCGTGTCTATGGAATTTTCCAATGCCCACGTAGTAGTAATGGAAATAATTCTGGACTGCCTCTTTATTTTTTCTGAAAATCTTTTAGGGTCCGCTTGCAATGCCTTGTCTGCCTCTTTTACTTTTTTCTGAAAAGCAGCTATTTTCGGAATAAACCGAAATATCATCAATAATAAAACTGTTATGTGCGGAAACATATTTCCCAAAACTGCAATCAATTTGTCTGCTGTAACGATTTCATGAATTGCCACAAACCATAACATTACCGCGCCGATTATAATTGCCGCCACAAATCCATACACGATTGCCTCCCATGTAACCGCATTTCCTGTAAATAAATAAAATAGTCTGGTTGTTCCTCTATGGGAAAAAAGCGGATTAATTAGCGCTGCAGGTATCATCGCACAGAATATTATTCCCAAATATACCAGACCTCTCCATCTTTTCAGATAAATCTGATACACTGCCGCACTCAGGAAAGAGATAAGCGCCAGTATAATCTGCATTTGAAATATGGTAATTCCCATAACAAAGCAAAAAAACACAATCTGGACCAACGGATGAAATCTCGAAAACTCATCTGCCATTATTTTAAATCCTCTCCTAAATTACAGGTAAAATGCCACCGGATAACATCTCCCGCTTTTACAATATTCTCACTGCAGCTTTTTGAAGAAACACTGCCGTTTACGCTATAAATCCATCCGGACTGCTCTCCGCAGGAAAATTCATAAAGATTATCAATTCCTTCCACGTAAGCGCTTTTTCCGGTAAAGGATACTTCTATTGGAATTTTCTCCCGTTCCAGTTCTCTTTTCATAACATCATAAACAGTATCTCCGGAATAAAACGCTACCGATTGCTCCGAAAAAATAATCCCGGATTCGGGAATATATCCTTTTAACTGCTGTTCCAGTCTATCCATATTATCCAAAACAGACTGACACTCTACCAATAATGTACATGTTCCTTCTTTTTTGTTTTCAGAATGCTGCTCCCGCTTACAGCCGGACAGTAAAACCGTCAAAACAATAAGCAGTAATAAAAACTGTTTTCTCCTCATCCATTTCATCTCTTTTTCCTTCTTCTCACTAAAATATATCCAACGACCATCCCCACGATACAGCCGGCTATTATTCCTCCACCGACTGCTGCCCCGACCTTATGTTCCTTTTCGCTCTTTCCATGTGGTTTTTCGGATGGGGTTTCTTCAGATGATAATATTCTTTCTGCTTCATCTTCTGTTTCACTCACTTGTTTCCCTGTTGTCTGTCCTTCTTTTGCCCTTTTCTGCCGCACGTTCTCTGTCTTTTCCTCTTTTTTTGTTTCCTTCTGTTCTTCTGTTTCCTTTTGTTTTTCTGTTTCCTGTTGCGATAAATTCCCGTCCTGTTCTGCTTTTCTTTTTTCTTCTGTTTTGTCTGACGTTTTCTTCTTTGTATTCTTTTTTTGTTTTTTCTCCGTTTTCTTCTCTGCCGCAAAACTTTCTTGTGTATTCTGCTCATATGCGAGACGGCTTACCCCGTCAGACATATCAAACAATCTGTTTTTATCTGTAATGCTTCTGTAATATGCCACCAGTGCATACATTGACTGTTCTGTCGCCATCTGATTTACTGCTCCGCCAACCCGATGACTAAATCCGCCATTTTTATAATATTGCAGCAGACCGTCAACTACCGTGTTTCCATTTTTTACAAATCTTTTATCTTCAATATCAATCCTCAGTTCAGATAACGCTGTAAGCACCTGTGCAGTGCTTTCATTTCCCCCGTTGTTCGAAGATTGAAATCCTCCGTCCATTTGCTGCATACTACTCAGCTTTTCTAACGCCTTTTCCAGAGCTTCCCTGACATTTTCATTGCGTTTATAATACGGCGCCAGCGCCTGTATCGCCATTGCCGTCACATCGACATCCACATTTTTTCCTGCGAGCGTCCATCCTCCGTCTTTTAACTGTGCATTTATAATTGCTGTAATTAATTTATCTCTTGTTGTGACTTTCCCGTGATAGTCCTTTTTCGGCTCAGGTATCTCATAATTCCCACAGTCAAACGCAATCAGAGCATAACTTACTGAATTTACCCCCATGGAAATAAGATTGTCATATTCTGCCAGGGGCTGTAAAAGATTGTAGCCGCCAAAACTTTTTGGATTTTTTTCCAGAGATGTCAGCGCAATTACGACACGGGCATATTCTGTATATTTTCTTGTGGAAAGTACTCCATCCACATCTTCTATGTGCTTTTGCAAATTTTTTATGTATTTGTCTGCGTAATCCTGTCGGATTCCGTATCTTGCCAAACCGATTATCAGCCATTCTCCTCCCACACTTCCATAAGAAGGCTCTGGAATATGGTTTGTCTCATATTGATAAATACTGTAAAGGTATTGTTTTACAGACTGTTTCGACAGGGAAGTATCTGCCGACACCGGAAACATATTCGTAATTCCCAGCAAAAAAAACAATAGGATAGAAATATATTTTTTCATCTATTTTTCCTCACAAGGTAATATCGACAAAAGGCAAGAGCATCGCTCCTGCCTGATATCCTTATTTTTTAATTTTTGTAGATTTTATTTTACTCCATTTTCCATAGACTTTGGTATGGTCAGATTCTACATATGCTCTTACTTTCACATAACATCGCTGTTTCTTTTTAAACTTTTTGGTTATGAGCGTTCTCTTTGTTGTAATCTTTACTGTCGCATTTTTGAATTTTTTATTATTCGCATATTTATATTGATAGCCTTTAACGCCAGTGATTTTTTTAACGCTGATCTTTGCTTTATATTTTTTTATGTTTTTTATTTTCTTTATCTGCGCTCTTTTTACGCTCGGATATGTCGGATTTTCTGTGGTCGGAGGCTGTGTTTCCTGCGGTTTTTTTGTTGTTTCCGACATTGCCTGATATGTTTTCTTTGCATTTTTTAAGGCCTCAAGGGCATTGTCAATTTCCTGCTGCGACGCCTGATATATTGTCAGGACACTCAGCGCATCCTCATACGCTTTTTTAATCTCTGTATTTTTCTGCATATCACTATTGGTAGCCGCCACTTCTCTCATCAACGCATCTCTGTCTGCTAAAACAATTCTCGGGATTCCCGTCCATTCCTCTGTGTCAAATCCCAAATCCGCCCCATAACCATAGACAGAAAACTGAAGCCGGATAACATCTCCGTCTTTCACGGGAACGCTGTCTGCCGACTCTGAAATGCTCTCATTATTGACTGTAAACATCCAGCCCGCCATTGTGTGATAGGAAGACTCTCCCAAAGCTCCTTCCTCCAGATGATTTCCTTCATTTTTTTCATTGGAAGGGGCATTATAGACAATCTGATCTTCCTCTCCGGATCCAAAAGAAAACTGATAAGGCGGCATCTGCGAGATTTCTTTTGGAATGTTAATTATTCCTGTATCTGCATGATAAATGCTTCTTAAAAAAAACGTGTACGCAGTTTCATCCGACTTATACGTGATTCCTCTTTCCTGTGCTACTTTTAAAAACACATCTGCCACACTGGCATCTGTTTCCATTTCCACTTGAATTGGTAAGACAAGATATCCCTGCCCGATTGTAAATTTTTCGATAGAAAAAACAACGGTGGCTTTTTTCTCTCCGGCCGCCGTCTGCGCCGGTGCTGCCGCTACAGCAGTTGTGACGGCCAGTGTCATAAACAGGGTAGTTATCATAACATATAATCTGTATTTCATTGTATTCATTCTCTGTTTCCTGCCTTTCCATTTATCGAATGTTTTTATTCTATCCTATGACTCTTTTCATGTCAAACAGGCACCTTCTGGTGCCTGTCTTTTTATTCTATTATATTCTCCGTTTTGGCAGTTCATAATCGCCATCCTGCAGGAAAAAGAAATCTTTCACTCTGTGTTTTTGGTCAAGCAGACCATTATATTGAACAATCCCATATTCCCGGATAAATTTCGTATATTGCGACGTTTCATCAATATCATGAAATACACCATCATCTCCCGCATAAAACATTCCTGTCAAAACAGGGACTTTCTTTTGAAGTTCCAGTAAATATTTATTGTATCCGGTCATATCTGCACCAATGAGTTGCAGCAGATAAGAAGACAGATAATTTGCACTCATATCCAGATTTTCTTTTTCCTCAATATCATAATTGGCCCAGATAATATATGGCGTACTGTACCATGCGGCAGTCTGTTCTGCCGTAAAATTTTCTATGTTGGTCCCAAATAAATTGCTGTAAAATTTATTAGACAACGGTGGCTGATGATCTCCAAACATTACAATTACCGTTGGCTCTTTTACCTTTTCAAAATAAGTAATCAGCAGCTCAAATGCCTCATCGGATTTCTTCGCCAGCGTAAGATACTGATCCACAGAAGATGCTTTCATTCCCGGACTTTTAGATTTGACGTCCGTCTTTACAAACCCACGGTTTCCTACGTACCCTCCATGATTTTGGACAGTAACATTAAACAGATAAAACGGATCCGAGGACTTTTTCTTTGCCGTTTCGTAATCTTGGATAATCTGTTCCATATTGGTTTTATCAGAAATGAAATTCCTGATATATTGGGCATTTTCGTAATGTTCTTCCGAATAAAATGTTCCAAATCCCAAACAGTTATACACATGTTCTCTGTTCCATCCGCTTCTTTTATATGGATGGTATGCGTTATTTCCTACATATCCCTGTGATACTAATGTCCTGGTAAGGGATGGGACTATATTATTGACATAATTATTATACGGTACTGCTCTCGGTGCAAAAAATGCCAGCGAATTTCCAGTCAGAAATTCAAATTCCGAATTTGCAGTATTGGCACCCTCGATGGAGACATACAGCTTTCCTTTTATGGTATTTTTCTTCATACTATGAATAAAAGAAAGATAATCTTCACTTGTCAAAAGTTCTCCATCATAACTGAAATCTGCCAGAGATTCATTCATAATGGCTATCACATTCGGCATTTTTTTAGATTTTGCCTGAGACTTGTCCGTTTTATCAGAAAGATACTGTTTCGCCACAGCTTCCACTTTTTTTACGGAGTATCCTTCCGGTTTTTCTGTTTTAATATATCTCCAAGACGTCGTAAAAGACAGCATACTTCCGTTTTCTTCATAGGTAAGCTGCGGTTTCCACTGGCTGTCTTTTATTCCCAGCTGATTGGTAATATCTGAAGTAATGTAAATATAATTCGTAAGTATAAGCAGAACAACCGCCAGAGCCGCTGTTCCAATACGCTTTGGCCATCGGAATCCCTTATACGGCATAAAACTGAGCATAATTCCGGTAAATGTAACCAAAATACTTACTGCCCACAATACCCATATGTCATAAGTATACTCAAAACTATCCGCCACATTTAATGCTGTTCCCACGGATAAAATATCTGCTGCCAGCACCGGAATTCCCCGAAATTGAAAAACAAAATAATTTGTCATTCCCAACACAAATGTAATAATCCACAACAAAATTGCGGAATACTGCGTTTTATTTGTCACTGCAAACAAAACGAATAAAATAACATAATAGATAAAAAGGTTTAGCAACCCTTTCCACGTAATAAAAAATCCCGCAATTTCTACCAAAGAGTATCCCGAGAGACTTTCCATGATAAAATATGCCACTGCCGGCGCCAGAAGAAACACAATTCTCGAAAGCCACGTTTCCAGATGAATGGATTTTGCGAATTTACTTGAAATCATTCTTCCAAGATACTCAAAAGGAATTAATATAATGATAACTCCCAAAATCATCATCGACATCATAAGTTTCATGGAATAACTGTCATAATATCGAAACTCCAGCATGCACCGGAGTGTCGTTCCCTTTTCCAGCTGACGGCCTTCAATACTTGCCTTTCCCAACCACTGATTTGGTACAGTAGAAGTATAAATACCAAATCCCTGTGGATTCTGGACATTCTTACAGCGAATTTCCAATATGTAAGTATTTCCCTGATGTAACTTAGGTTGCTCTTCAAATAAAAGTGGAACAAATTTTCTGGTCCGTATCCGTTTCACTGCTCTATGCGTTTTCCCCAACACATTGCCTTGCTTGTCTTTTACTCGGACTACAACTCTGCCGGAAGCACTTTCCATTCCCTGGTTATCCAGATACAGGTAAACTCTTTGCAGCGTTCCATTGTATCCTTTTATCTCCTGCTCACATATGCTGTCTGTAGCGAGCTGATGCACCTTTTTCTCCGGATCTTTTACTTTCTCCGTAGTATATGTGTTATAACATAAATGATTGTTGGCCTGAACAAATACAATTCCGACAATTAATACGAGTGCTGCCAGACACCATTTTATAATCGGCCATTTTCTGATTTTATCCTGCTTATTTTTAAGAAAAGAAAACCGCTCTTTTTTTTCTTCTTCCGGATATTCTAAAATATTTTTTTCCTCGTCCATTGTGTACTCCATGAATTTTAATCTTGCTGTTTTTCTATCAAAATTCCCTCACATTTAATATTCATTATATCACTTTACAAAAAGTTTTAATATAGTATCCTTCTTACTTTTTACACATAATTTTACAAAAAATAATTCCCGAAACCGTGCTCAATGTTGTTGCAATAATTGCCGGTGCAATAATTGCCGCCGGATTGACAGAGCCGTACTGACTCCTGTATGCAATCATATTTACCGGAATCAACTGCAGAGAAGAAATATTGATTACCAGAAATGTACACATTTCATTGGTTGCAATGTGTTTTGGAAAAACGGCTCCTTTTTGAGGAACAGGATGTTTGGACAACTCCTCCATCGCCTTTAAACCTGCCGGTGTTGCCGCCCAGCCCAATCCTAAAATATTTGCGATTATATTTGTTATAATATGTGGCCTCGCCGGATGCGTCTGCGGCAAAGCAGGGAAAAGCCATCCTATCACCGGCTCCATTTTCTTTTCTGCCTTTTCAATCAGTCCACTGGCTTTTGCCACCTCCATAAACCCCAGCCACATACTCATAATTCCCAGCATAGTAATACATAACTTTACCGCTTCTTCTGCAGATGTTATTGCACCGTTTCCCACATCTTCAATATGTCCGGTCAGCAGTCCATAAACGATTCCGATTGCTATCATGATTGCCCATATATAATTCAGCATATTTTTTCCAAATTTATATTATTATCTATTTTATTTGCTGTTTTTTTCTTTTATTCAATAATTTTTTTTATTAAGAAATTTTACATATTTTATGGTTGTTTTCTCCATATATTCTCGTCTTTTCGCTTTTCTGTCGCTATTATCACTGCATTTTTTCTATAACTTGTCCGATTTTCTATATAAATTTAATATAAAAAACGTAATATTCACTAAAAGTTTGTATATTTTTGCCCCGGGATTTTACTTGACTTAATCCCTAATTCCGCTTAATATGTACCCGAATGAAGGATAAAAGAATCCCATTCAAGTAGTAACAGCTTTTATTATAGGAGGTATTTAAAATGAAAACAGTTACGGTAAACTTGAATTCAATTACAAAAGTAAAATCCTTCGTCAAGGATATTACAAAATACGAAAACGATTTTGATTTGGTTTCCGGTCATTATCTGGTTGATGCAAAATCCATTATGGGCATTTTTGCTCTGGATTTATCAAAACCCTTAACACTTAACATTCATTCTCAGAATCACGGAGAACAGATTGCTAATGAGTTAAGTGATTACACTTGCTAATAATATAAATTTTAAATAATAATTGAATTCAAGCGAAAATGGTGATGACACCAAAAAACTACGGGCTAAAACCTCTTCGGTTTTAAACCGTAGTTTTTCTATTTTATCAGTGCATTATAAATATCTCTTTTGGATACCCCTCTGTCCTTTGCCGCCTTTTTTATCGCTTCTTTTTTATCCACTCCTTGGTTTACATAAAATTCCACGTGTTCTTCTTCTGTCATCTCCTCAAAGCGGCTTCTTTTTTCCTGCAGGATGCTCTCCCTGCTTTTTCCGGCCAGAACTAATACATACTCCCCTTTGGGATTTTTTTGCTGATATTTTTCAATCGCCTGCTGCAATGTTGTCTGAAACGTCTCTTCATACTTTTTTGTCAATTCCCGGCACACTGTAAGAGGTCTGTCGCCACCCAGTACTTCCTTCAACTCATTTAACGTCTTGAAAAGCCGATGCGGCGCCTCATACAGAATCATTGTTCTTGTCTCATTTTTCAAAGATTCCAACACATCTTTCTTTTCTTTTTTGTCCCGGGGCAGAAAAGCTTCAAAGCAAAATCTTCCTGTTTTCTGTCCTGACATTGTAAGCGCTGTAATACATGCAGCCGCTCCGGGCAGGGAAGTTACCTCCACTCCCGCCTCATAGCATTGCCTTACCAGTTCTTCTCCCGGATCTGAAATTCCCGGTGTTCCGGCGTCGGTAATCAGCGCAACATTTCTGCCCTGCAGCATTTCCTTTACCAGTACCTTTGCTTTGTCATATTTATTAAATTCATGGTAACTGGTCATCGGGGTTTTAATATCAAAATAATTTAACAACTTTATACTGTTTCTTGTGTCCTCCGCACCAATCAAATCTACTTCTTTTAATGTTCTTACCACCCTGTAGGTGATATCTTCTAGATTTCCAATCGGTGTGGCGCACAGATATAATTTTCCCGCCATATTTTCCCCACAAACTATGTGAAATACATCACATTTATTTTTTCTTCTTGGTTTTTCCGTATATCTCTAGTATTTCTTCATGATATACGCCCTGTTCTTTATATACAATTAATGGCGCTTCTACTTTCATCATGGCATTACCGCCGCGCAATCCCTCTATCAGCACCATATTTGCTTCCCGATTTACAAAAGGATGCACCATTCTTATTCTTTTCGGCTCAATCCTGTACTCTCTCATCAGAGAAATAATTTCTACCAATCTCCGGGGCCTGTGCACCATATAAAATCTCCCACCTGGTTTCAATACTTTCGCTGCCTCACGGATTATATCTGTCAGACTGCATTTAATCTCATGTCTCGCAATCGCTTTGGGCGCTTCCGGATTCTGCAGTCCATGATGTTCTGTCATGTATGGTGGATTTGTCGTTACTACATCAAAGAAGGCCCCGCCAAAAATTTTCGAAGCCTCCTTTATATCACCGTCTACAATATCAATTTTTTCTGCCAAATGATTCAGGGCAACACTTCTTCTCGCCATCTCAGCACAGTCTGGCTGTATTTCAAGTCCGGTAAAATGCTTTCCGTCAGTTTTTGCTTCCAACAGGAGCGGAATAATTCCCGTTCCGGTACCCATATCAAGTACCGTCTCTCCCTCTTTTACCTTTGCAAATCCACTCAACAAAATGGAATCCATTCCATAGCAGAACATTTCCCTGTTTTGGATAATCCGATATCCTTTTCGCTCTAAATCGTCTATTCTCTCTCCGGGTTTTAACTGAATCTCCAATTCCTGTCTCTCCGTCACATTAATCCAGCTTAGATTCCTCTTCGTCCTCTAATGCCTTCAACTCTTTCAATTCCTCAGCCGCCAAATCAAATTTCTTTTTCTTCGGTTTAAACTTTAATTCATTGATGGCATATTCTTTAATTTCCCGCTCGTCATTCTGCTCAATTACAATTTTCACTTTCTGACGCAAAACGTTTACACTTGTCACTTCTCCTGTCAACCCATCAAAAGTTTTAACCTTTTCCCCAATATCCGGAAGATTTGAGTTTAAATATTCGTATGCTTCCTGCTCATTCTTCAGACAACACATCAGTCTGCCACAAATTCCGGAAATTTTTGTAGGATTCAATGACAAATTCTGCTCCTTTGCCATCTTGATAGATACCGGTATAAACTCAGATAAATAAGTATTGCAGCAAAGGGGTCTTCCGCAGACGCCAATGCCTCCGAGCATCTTGGTCTCATCCCTCACGCCTACCTGCCGTAATTCAATTCTGGTTTTGAACACAGATGCCAGATCTTTTACCAGTTCTCTAAAATCAATTCTTCCATCCGCTGTAAAATAAAATAATACTTTATTATTGTCAAACGTATATTCCGTATCTATTAATTTCATTTCCAAGCCGTGTTTTGCAATTTTTTCTTTGCAGATTTTAAATGCTCTTTTTTCTTTTTCTGCGTTTTCCCTTGCTATTTTATCATCTTCTTCTGTGGCAATTCTTATAACCGGCTTTAACGGCATAACAACATTTTCTTCTTCTGTTTCCTTTATGTCATCCACAACGGAGCCATACTCTACACCCCGGGTCGTCTCCACGATTACATGGTCTCCTTTTTTTATATCAAACGAAACCGGATCAAAATTATAAATTTTTCCTGCCTGTCTGAATCTCACACCTATTACTTTTATCATAAATTGCCTCCTAATGTTCCACTCCGAAATATATTTATTTTCGGTTGAAACGCAAATTCAGGGCTGAAAGTCTCTTCCAACTTTACCCCTGTATCCTTTCTTTTATTGTTAAAAACAATACTTCCATTACCGAATCAAAATTTACATTTGCTTTTATTTGATTTTGTGCCTGGTCAATGGATTGTAATATCATATTAATATCCAAATAAGAACAGTTTTTTGCCTGACTTTCTATCGCCTTATAATTGTCCTGGAAAATAAGTTGTTCTTTTCTCCCTGTCGCTTTATAAATTAATGTGTCCCGAAACCAAAGACGCAAAAGATAAAAATAATCTTCCGCCTGTTTTTTTAATTCAGCAATCTGCTTTACCGAGGAAGAAATGACATCCATTCCGCCGGTCTCCAGGGACTGCAGTATATCTATCAGCCGGTCCTTCAATTCTTTAAATTCTTCCGAAGTAGCCTGTCTCAGAGCTTTTCCCGGATTTCCTCCGGAAAATACAGCTGCCATTCTGGCGTTATACTCATTTATCCCATATTCTGTCATCAGCTGATTTTTAATGCTCTCTTCTTTTACCGGACGGATATTTAAAATAACACACCGGGACAAAATTGTCTGTAAAAAAATATCGGCATTTGTGGTCAGCAAAATAATTATGACATAGGCAGGAGGCTCCTCTATTGTTTTTAACAGTGCATTCTGCGCCTGCACCGTCATCTTTTCACTCTCCGGAATAATATAAATTTTATACCTGCTGCTGTAAGGTTTAATGTCAATATCATTATTAATCTGATCTCTTATTTCATCTACGCCAATTCCCGCTTTTTCATGCGTAATATATTTAATGTCCGGCTGACTGAGAGAATCTGTCTGCCTGCAGGATTTGCAGTGTCCACATGCTTTTCCTGTAATTTTTTTGTTCGGCTCTTTCTGCGAAGCATCAAAAACATTTCCTAAACTACCCATATCCGGACAGTTTTCTTCGCATTGCAGTGCTTTCGCAAAACTTCTCGCCAGTTTCAGTTTCCCGGTGCCTTCTTCCCCGCTAATAATGTAAGCATGCGATATTTTTCCTGTTTGAATGGCATTTTCAAAGTGTCGGATAATATGTTCCTGTCCGAGAATTTTTCCTGACTCCATAGAAAGCATTTCCTCCCAATAGATTATAATATCATACTTCTTTGATTGTTTCCACAATCTCAGCAATGCAGTCCTCTAAAACATTGTTTTCAAACCGTCTGGTAATTCCTGCTCTCATAATATTTTCTTCATTGAAATCTTCTTCATCCGCCAGAAATCTTCTGCACATTTCAGCATATCTCGGAGATTTTTGACTCCGCTCTCTTTGAATTGCCCTGTAAAGCCTCTCCCCCGTTTCTACTTGGATATAAAGAGGTATCACTACATCCCTCCCATAGTATTTTACCATATCTCTGTAAGATTCCAATGTTCCAATATATAGATAATTTCCATTCTCCAAATCAATCTGTTCGTCATCTACCGTAAAGTAACTCCATACTCCATGTACTGTATTATAGTCCCGGCATTCAATAACTTTCCCCGCTTCCCTGAGTTCATGAAGTCTGTGCGGGGTAACAAAAAAATATTCTTCTCCCTCTTTCTCTCCCTCACGCATCGGACGGGTCGTATATCCCACAACGGTTTTCAGTTTAAGTTCTTTATTGTTTTTCAAATAATGAAAAATTGTATCTTTTCCGCTGCAACTTTTTCCCAATACAAAAAATATTTTTGCCATATTTTTCCAACCTTATTTTTCACTTACATTTTCCTGTTTCTCTATTTTTAACATTTTAATTCCTGCTGTTCTTTATTCTTTGCCTGAGCAGTTCTTTTCTCTGTTCTGATATAAATTTTTATTTATGACTAGAATTCTTTGATTTTCGGTATCTTTTAATCCTCTAATATTCATATTCATTTTTTTATACCATTCTATCTGCTCCAGCAACTTGGGTGAAATGATTTCTCCCGGCACCAATAGCGGAATTTCTGGAGGATATAAATATAAATATTCCCCGGATACACATCCGACAGAATCTTTCAACAAACATTCCTCCATTTCACATAAACCGGCTTCATAAGCAGAAAATATTATTTCGTTTTCTTCCTGCCACAATAACTCCGGCTGCTTTTCTTTTTTCCCGACATTCTTCCATTCCCGATCTAATTCTTCCAGGCTTTCCGCCAGTCTTTCAATATCTTTTTTTTCATCACAAATCGTTGTAATCCCCAAAACGTATGTGGCCGCATCCATTTCCATTTCAAAATTGTATCTGTCTCGCAATATTTCTGATAATTCTCGTCCGTTCATACAACGATTATCTACAAAAATTACCAATTTCGTTAAGTCTATATCAAAAACTTGTGCTTTTCCAATGAATTCTCTGCCTAATATATTAAAATGTTTCTGTCTGTTTACTCTTTTTCTAAAATCATTTATCTGCAAAAGCAACTGCTCCATCTTCTGATTTCCACACTGCCTGAGATTTCTAATACACTTATCGATACTTGCCATAATTGGATAAGATGGACTGCTGGTCTGATAAATACGAAGGCTCTTTTCTATTTTTTCGATTTCTATATTTTCTCCACACATATGCAGTAATGCACTCTGCGTTAGTGCCGGCAGTGTCTTATGTACGCTTTCAATAACCAAATCCGCCCCTAATTTATAAGCCGGAACAGGTAATTGATTATGCAGACCAAAATGAGCTCCATGCGCTTCATCTACAATCAATACCGCTCCGTATTGATGGGTTATTTTTGCTAATCTTTTTATATCGGATACAATTCCCTCATAAGTAGGAGAGGTGAGCACTACAGCCTTTACCTTCTGTTCTTTCTTCTTACATTGTTTTAAAATATTTTCTAATTTTTCAGGTGAGTATCCTCCGCAAATTCCATAGGCTTCCAAATACTCCGGATAAAGATATCTCGCCTTTAAATTTCGGCTTTCTACAGCATTATAGACCGATTTATGACAATTCCTGCCGATTATCACATAATCGCCAATGTTTGTAACCGCATGAATCGCCGCCAGAAGTCCACACGAACTTCCATTTACCAAAAACCATGTTTTATCCGTTCCATAAAATGCTGCGGCAAAATCCATTGCCTCTTTTATAATGCCGTCTGCATGGTGAAGATTATCAAATCCATCAATTTCTGTTATGTCAATTGTAAAAATATCCTCTCCCTGTAAAAATTTTACCTTTCTTTTATGTCCCGGCATATGAAATGGATATTTTCCGTTTTTTCCATATTCAATTAATCTGGTATATAAACTATTCTCTTTCATTTCATAAATACCCTTTTAATTTCATATATATCTTACTATGTTTTAATTCTATTATCAAATAAAAAAGACCTGTTTTATTCCTCCCCCCCCTCTTTAAAAACAGACATAAAAAATGCCCAGTTCCGGAATCGAACCAGAGACACGAGGATTTTCAGTCCTCTGCTCTACCAACTGAGCTAACTGGGCATTGAGTTGCGGGAATAGGATTTGAACCTATGACCTCCGGGTTATGAGCCCGGCGAGCTTCCAGACTGCTCCACCCCGCGATATTATTTAATTATATGCTTTTTTATAAATGATTATAACCATTTATAAAAGCAATGGGCAGAGGAGGATTCGAACCTCCGAAGGCAGTGCCAGCAGATTTACAGTCTGTCCCCTTTGGCCTCTCGGGAATCTGCCCATAAAAGCCGATGAACGGACTCGAACCGTTAACCTGCTGATTACAAATCAGCTGCTCTGCCAATTGAGCCACATCGGCATATGAAGTTTGAAAATACCAATATCCGCTCAATTGGCAGAGCCAAAGCTCCGCTTTGCTGCTCTCCTCTTATTGACGAAGTCAATAAGCTTGAATTGAGCCACATCGGCATATGAAGTTTGAAAATACCAATATCTGCTCAATTGGCAGAGCCAAAGCTCCGCTTTGCTGCTCCCCTCTTATTGACTTTGTCAATAAGCTTAAATTGAGCCACATCGGCGTATGAAGTTATGTCTTTATTTGTATGAATGGGACCTACAGGGCTCGAACCTGTGACCCTCTGCTTGTAAGGCAGATGCTCTCCCAGCTGAGCTAAGATCCCAAGTATTTATTCGCTTTTATGTTTTGTTTCAAGATGAATCAAATATATAAAAGAAAAGAGGTTGAGAAAGCCAGCTTAGGTTGCTTTCAACCTCCTCAATATAAATAAATATTATCTATAAGCGACCCGGATGGGGTTCGAACCCACGACCTCCGCCGTGACAGGGCGGCGCTCTAACCAGCTGAGCCACCGGGCCATAATATACATTGTACACTCAAAACCACATACTGAAAAACCTTCATCCTTTCCTCCCATGACCTTCATGGATAAGCCCTCGACCTA
>CANRIV010000012.1 GCA_947630805.1 uncultured Lachnospiraceae bacterium | reverse complement strand
AAAAATATAGACGGCGGAAAAGCGTTTGACTGGGGTAAAACATCAAAAGATTATGCCAAATTTCGTGATATTTATCCACAAAAATTTTACAACAAAATAATAGAACGTAAGCTCTGCGTTGACGGTCAGACCGTTCTTGATATTGGCACGGGGACAGGTGTGCTTCCGAGAAATATGTATCGGTATGGTGCAAAATGGATTGGAACGGATATTTCCGAAAAGCAGATCGAACAGGCTGTCCCTCTCTCCAAAGGTATGAATATTGACTATTACGCAATGCCGGCAGAGGATCTGCAATTCCCCGACAATTCGTTTGATGTCATTACCGCCTGTCAATGTTTTTGGTATTTTAATCATGAGCAGATTATGCCAAAGATGTATCGTATGCTTAAACCGAATGGACGCATTCTCGTGTTACATATGGCATGGCTGCCTTTTGAAGATAGAATTGCAAACGCAAGCGAGGCGCTTGTGTTAAAATACAGCCCCGATTGGAGCGGTGCGGGAGAGACTATTCACCCAATATTAATCCCTGAATGTTATAAGGAACGGTTTGAGCTTGTTTACCATGAAGAATATCCCATAAATGTACATTTCACACGAAAAAGCTGGAATGGCAGGGTGAAAGCCTGTCGAGGAATCGGAGCCTCTCTATCGGAAGATGAAATAAACGCTTGGGAGCAAGAGCATACGAAACTATTATCTGAAATTGCACCTGATGAATTTGATATTCTACATTATGCTGCCATTGCAGAATTGAAAAAGAAATAACTGAATGGATATTCTGTCCTGTTTGCGGGGCAAAGACCCGGGACAGGCTTAGAGATGATATTGTTCTCAAGAACTTTCCTCCCTACTGCCCGAAGTGCAGACAGGAAAGTTTGATTGATGCAAAGGATTTACAGGTAACAGTGATTAAAAGGATTGAAGCTAAAATGCAGGACTTCAAACGGTAAAAACGCCTGAAATTCAGAAATGCCACGCAAAGTAGCAGAAAAAACTGAAATGCAATCCATGCTTGCTTGTAATGTAAAATATGCTTTCTTATACTGGGCATATTAAAACAAGGAGGTCACGAACATGACATTTGCAGAAAAATTGAAATCCATCCGCAAGCAGGCAGGAATGTCGCAGGAACAGTTGGCGGAAAAGATTGGCGTGTCCAGACAGGCGGTTACGAAGTGGGAAACGGACGCAGGCGTCCCCGATATTGAGAACATCATGGCGCTCTCTGCCCTGTTTGATATTTCTATTGACGAGTTGTTTTCCAATGAAAAGGGAGGGAAAAAGCTGGCAGAATATCTTTTTGAGAGCGTCACGGAGTACGATATTGACGAACCAAAACGATATGACATGAAGTTTGGTGGGGCAAAGCGATTTCTGTTATCAGGTTATGAGGGCGAGAAAATCCGTGTCCGTCTGGTATCAAATACCCTTTCGACGCTCCAGAATGACTTTAAGGTGAAAATTGACGACATCCGAAAAAGGATTGATGTAGACGTAATCCGCAGAAACGGCGTATCCGAAGCGACGGCAAAGGAAGCGGTCACAATTTTCGTTCAAATACCTTCGCCCTATATCGGGAGAATTGAATGTGCCGTTAATGCGGAAACTGTAGAAATCCGTTCTCTGGAATGTGACAGCATAGAGCTTGACGTAAAGACACCGAACATCGTTCTGGAGAATGTCTCTGGGACAGTGGAGATAGATTGTAACCTTGATATGGAAGTGGTCTGCCATTCCTTAAAAGGTGAGGTGGACATCAATCAAATATCGGCAACTTCAAGAATCCATATCCCAGAAGATACCGTATTTACTGCCGTTACGAGAGGCATCGGAACAAGCATTTCCTATGAGAAAGACGGACGGCAGACGGAACGGTTCGACACGCCCGATGCAGAGAACATTATTGAGCTGAACGGAATCAAGAGCGAACTTGTCATCTGCACAGAAAGGGAAAGGAAAATAAAAGAATGAGCAATTTAGAGAAAATCCAAAAAGGCATGAGAGTGTTGCAGATACTCTCTAAAATCGTTTTGATATTTGCTATCGTGGGAACAATTTTAGCGTCCATCGGGGCAATTCTTGTGGTATCAGATGTGTTAAGCATGGAAAATCAGTTTCTCCATTTCCTGTCGGTTACAGCTAAAATGAGCAAAGGGCAGATTGTGGGGATTTTGACTGCTTCGGCGTTATATCTACTGTTTGGCGTTATAATCACAGCATTTGTCTATCGCTATTTTAAAGAGGAGTTGAAAGAGGGTACACCGTTTACAAACGCAGGTGCAGGCAGGATAAAACAGCTTGGGATTATGGAGATTTTGTTATCTATCATATCCACATGGGTTATAGACGGTATCTACGAAAATATCGGTCTGGCAGAATGGAACAGGTTTGATGATGCAGGTGGTATTACGCTTGGTATCTTCTTGATTTTACTTTCTATGGTTGTCCGTTATGGTGCGGAACTGGAGCAGAGATAAAATGAGCGGTAAAGTGAACACAAGTAAAAATCAAATTACAAGACGTATTACAAGGGACAAATCAGAATACAGAACTAAAAAACTTTCCTCCCTACTGCCCGAAGTACAGACAGGAAAGTTTGATTGATGCAAAGAAATCAGGATTTTTCCGATTGTGGACTTAGACGCGAATAAGACGGATTTAACCAGAAAGGTTATAGAATATTTCAAAAAAGACTACAAAGTTGAAATTGTGAAAACGGCATATGAATTTCAAAAGGGAGAAAATAAACTTTTGATTATTAGAAAATAATTGTAAAATTCCCGTTTGTCGAGAAGCCAAGTATTAAGGCAAAGCGGTATTTGAGGAGGAATAATGGCGTCAAGTAAAGAATATTTAGATTTTATTTTAGGGCAATTATCCGAATTAGATGAAATTACATATCGGGCTATGATGGGAGAATTCATCATCTATTATCGTGGCAAAATCGTAGGCGGTATTTATGATGACAGGTTGCTTGTAAAACCAATAAAAGCAGCAATCAGTTATATGCCAACGGCTCCGTATGAATTACCCTATGAGGGAGGAAAAGAGATGTTGTTGGTGGAGGAAGTTGACAACAGAGAGTTTTTGACAGATTTATTTAACGCCATGTATGAGGAATTGCCAGCACCAAAACCGAAAAAGAAGAAATAGGCAATTTCCCGTTTGTCGTGGAGAAGTAATCGTTATGTATATTTGTCTATGATTGCAAAACAGCTCAAATTATTCAACATGAGATAGATTCTGTTAATGGAATTGTAATATAGTTTAGGGCGGTGATAGAATTGTTCTTTAAAAAGAAAAAGGTTGAAGTGGTAAAATATGATACCGATCATAAGGAACCAATCATTAAAGCAAGCATTTGTAATGGCGAGCAGGTAGCAGGATTTCGTGATATTCATACCGGTGCATTTGAAGAAATCATGTTTATCAGAAATATAAATGACCTTAAAGAGTTTAAAAAACGGTACGGTATTACAGGTGATATCAAGAAAATATACTAAAGAATGCGGAGCAAGTCGAGCGTTTCAAAGAGTATAGCGACTGTAATGCAGTGTATTGAACTATTATTTATTGCTTACTTTGTTGGAGAAAATGATGATAAGGCTGCAAGGGATTCAGAAAAACTATATGAGTTTTGCAAGAAGAATAGAGATAAAATTCATAGATATTCTTGTAAATAGAAGATTGATGGAAATGGGTTATAGAACTGATTTCCATCTTTTTTGTATAGGAAAAATTTTTACCATATCCGCAAAAAAATGATACCAAATTTGCAATAAAAATCTTTTCAGAGCAGATTACTGATAAGATTAAGGTGTCAAAAAATACGGAGGAAATCTGATATGAAATGACCATGGAAAAAGAAAAAGCTTTCCTTTGATGAAGCGGCGAGATTCAACTGGGAATTGGATACGAATGCTGAATTGTGGCTGGAGATTCCGTCTGTGGTGGTAACACAGGAGCAGGTTATGTCCGCGCAGAATATTACAGTAAAAAATCTTTCAGATGTGGCAGAGGACGCGTATACGGACGGGGCAAACAGTCTTGTTATAAAAATATAGCACACAGCAAAATCGGATATATTTTATCGGTTTTATATGGTAGAATATTAAAAAAAGAAAGTGAGGTCAAGGATTGATGTTATCAATGGAAAAAATATTTCATATAAAAAAAGCCGGCTCTACAGTGAAAACGGAAGTTCTGGCAGGAGTTACAACCTTTATGACCATGGCATATATCCTCATGGTTAATTCGGGAATGTTTGCGGAGCTTCCGGGGGTGTCATATAATGCGATTTATATCGCGACTGCAATTTCCGCCTGTATCGGGACAGTGCTGATCGGACTTCTGGCAAATCTGCCGCTGGCGCAGGCATCTGCCATGGGCTCTAACGCCTTCTTTGTCTATACGGTGTGTTTCGGCTTTGGGTTAAGCTATGCTAATGCTCTGATACTTATTTTGATTGACGGTGTCCTGTTCATACTGCTTACGGTAACAGGGATGAGAAGGAAAATATTTGAGGCAATTCCGACGTCGGTAAGGGTGGCAATTCCTGCAGGAATCGGGCTGTTTATTGCCTTTATCGGGCTTAAAGATTCCGGAATCGTGGTGGCGGATCCCTCCACCTATGTCAACCTTGCATCTTTCAATCTTCTTTCAGAAAATGTGGCGTGGAAGGATATTATGCCGATGATTGTCACATTTTTCGCTTTAATTGCGATTGCGGTTTTGACATGCAGACGGGTAAAGGGCGCTGTGCTCTGGGGCATATTTGGGGGAACGGTGCTGTATTATCTTCTTGGTTTTACTGTTTCCGGATTTTATGAGGGTTTTACAGATAATCTGAATTTTAATCCGTTTACGGCATTTAAAGACTTTGGTACGCAGGCATTTGGCAGGGTTTTTACAGAAGGCTTTGATTTTTCGCCATATCTGGCAGAGCACAGCACAATGGAACTTGCCATATTGATTGTGACGACTTCACTTGCGTTCTGTCTGGTGGATATGTTTGATACAATTGGTACTCTGTATGGAGCCTGCGCAAGGGGAAATCTTTTGACCGAAGAGGGGAAAGTACCCAACATGGATAAGGCAATGCTTGCGGACGCTATAGCCACCACCTGCGGTGCGGTCTGCGGCACGTCCACGGTAAGCTCTTATGTAGAGGCTTCCACAGGTATTGCGGAAGGCGGAAAGACGGGTATGGCAGCCATGGTAACGGGTGCGTTGTTTTTTGTCAGTATGTTTTTAAGCCCGATTGCGATGCTTGTACCGGGATGTGCGACAGCGGCGGCGCTCATCTATGTGGGAATCATGATGATGAACTGCGCCAGAAGTATAGACTGGCTGAAAACAGAAGAAGCGGTTCCGGCTTTTCTGACTTTGGCAATGATGCCTATGACATACAATATTTCTTACGGCATTGCCTTCGGCGTAATTTCTTATGTGCTTATCAGCGTGTTTACTGGAAAGGCAGGGAAGGTAAAAGCGGGAACATGGGTCATTGCGGCGCTCTTTACCGTCATGTTTTTTGTGACGCATTAAGGGTTGCCACAAACTGTGTCGAATTAGTTGAGCATAACATCGAAATCTTCAAGAAAAATACCATTGAAGGCAAACCTGTCACAATTACACAAGGTAATGCTATGGCTCTGTCAGATTTTGACAGCGATACTTATGACATTACTCTGCTGCTTGGTCCGATGTATCATCTGTTCACAACCGAAGATAAGCTAAAAGCATTATCAGAAGCAATACGAGTGACAAAGAAGGGTGGCATCATTTTTGCAGAATATTGTATGGGCGATGCGAGTGTTTTGTCTTACGGTTTTATTCGTGGCGAAATCTACAACATTATTGAGAAGTGTATGCTCAACACGGAAACATTTGACACTTTTTCAAATCCGTGGGACATATTCGAGCTGCATAGAAAGGAAGATATTGATAAACTCCGTTCAAAGTTCGATGTTACTCAACTCCACTACATCGCTACTGATGGCTACACAAATCATATGAGAGAAACCGTAGACAAAATGGATGATCGAATGTACAAACTGTATCTAAAGTACCATCTTGCCATTTGTGAAAGACAAGATATGATAGGTTACTCTCATCACACACTTGATATATTCAGAAAGGAATAAAGAAAATGAACATAAATATACGAAACGCAGTTATAGAAGATTGCGAGCGTATCCGCCCACTTCAGAAAGAGATTGCAGACTTACACCATAAAGGCAGACCTGACTTATTCAAAATCGAAGCTCGCTACTTTACAAAGGAAGCATTTGCAGAAAGGTTAAATGATCCGAAACACACTATCTACATTGCCGAAACTGATAATGGAGAGGTTGTAGGATATGCTTTTGCTTGGATTGTTTCTTACAGAAATCACTCTACATACATCGATTTTGACTGCTTTTACATTGATGATATTTGTGTCTTAAAATCTTATCAGAGAAACGGAATAGGAAAAAGACTTTTCGAGTGCTGTAAGAAAAAAGCTCAAGAGCAGAAGTGCAAAATGCTTGAACTTGGTGTTTGGGGGTTTAACAAGGATGCTATTGCATTTTATGAGAATTGTGGAATGACCGACCGTATCCGCAGAATGGAATATAGATTGGAGGATTAAAAAATGATTACACATAAAGGAACACAAACGATACATACTGAAAGACTTATATTACGTAAATTTACTGTTGACGATGCTCAAGCAATGTTTGAGAATTGGGCAAACGATGAAAGAGTTACACGCTACCTAACTTGGTGTCCTCATGAGTCGCCTGAAGCAACAAAACAACTCTTGGAACTTTGGTGTGCTGCCTACGAAAACCCAAACACATATAATTGGGTTATGGAATATGACGGGACAGTTATTGGCAATATCAGCGTTGTTCGGTTGAGTGAGAAAAGCGAATATGCAGAGCTTGGCTACTGTATGGGTTACGCTTATTGGAATAAAGGCTTTATGTCTGAAGCTGCAAAGACTGTCATTGACTATCTCTTTGCCGAAATTGGTGTAAACCGTGTTGGTATATCTCACGCCGTTAAGAATCCAGCCTCGGGTAGAGTTGCTCAAAAATGTGGTCTAACTTTTGAAGGAACAAAACGTGAATACTTCAAAACATCGACTGGAGAGTTTCTGGATATATCCGATTACGGTATCATTAGAAGCGAATGGGAAAATATAAGACAGATAAAATGATGTATTAAAATTAATATGGCGGCAAGAAGAACCACATCATCCTTCTTGTCGCCATATGCCTATTTGCTGATTTTTAACATAATCTCATTAACTGCATCTGCTACTTACCTTGTGCTATCAGCTTATTTCTACAAGCGAGTAAAGAGTTAAATATGAACCGTCGTTACTCTGCTGTAAGATATAGGTAATATTTTACTTTCTCATACGAAAATTACCCCTCTGTTTACTACCTCTCTTGCGCAGGCTTGAATATTTCCCATCTTTCCAATCCATTCCATAGGCTGTTCTGCTTTGAACTGCTCCGTTACCTCCTGCCTTTTAGTCATTTCCTTAATCAATCGCAGATACATTTTCTCCGCCTGTCTGTCAATATCGGCAAGGTAGCTGCTCAATTTACCGTTTGTCAGAAGTGTTGTGTAGGTTGCTGGTTTGTATTCTTTCAGGTAGCGTTTGTGCCGCTGCCCAATATCCCGATAGGCTTTTCTTCTTCGGGTGGTAAGGTAAGGCACGGCAGATAATATTCGCCTTGCAGCTCGTACCAAAGACCGCTGTTTTCATCATAAATGTACTTGTCCATCTTGAAATCTTCCAGTATAATATATTTGCACATATGTCACAGTTTCCCGATTGCCACTTGCTGTTACAACTTGTTATCAGATTTTTCTTCCCTTATTTTTGCCCTTATGAGGTAGCGAGGGAAGCATAAACGCAAGTGAAATCGTATAAAGGGATAAGGCGGACACACTGCGATAAATCCTTTGTTTTCAAGGTGTTTGGAGGATTTTATTAAAACTCTATGAAGTGTGATAAGGCACCTGTATATCTGGTATGCGGTATTGTTATCAAAAATCATATCTCGCCTCCTGTTCTATATACAAAATCCGTTCGGATGAATTGATATGCTTTCTATTGTCTCCTGTATAATCTTATCTGAATCATTCCCCTGAATATCCAGTCCGTCTGCCTTAATAAAAAGAATTTTGGGAATGCAAAACAGGCGGCACAGCTCCTTTATGTACAACTCTAGAGAACTGTCAATAGGCAGGAAGCCTCCGACAGTTGTGATATAGATTAACTTTTTACATGCACAGAGTTTTATGGGACATCCGTTTTCCCCGTATTGGAACGTGATTCCGTTTACACAGATCTGCTCCAGATAGAGTTTTAGAAAAGCGGGAAAAAAACAATCCCAATACGGCGCACCGATTAAAATTTCATCTGCTTTAGCAAATTCCCTGGCATATCTGTATGCTTCTCCCAAAAGATTTCCGTAGGCAATATCGTTATCTCTCTGCAGCAGCCGTTTTCTGTCAAGAGGAAACAATGGCTCCTGATAAACTTTCAACTCGTTCACATCCATATTCTGTTTTGGCCAGTATTTTTGTATATATGTATCACAGAGAATCTTTGTTCTGGAATTTTCCCTTATACATGCGTTTACGAATAATGCGTTCATGATTCATTTCCTCCTTCACATTCTACAGTGTGTTAAGGTGTCAATGATTAGTTACACTTCACCTTAACAAGAATGTTCTTCAGAATATTGAATCATTCGTTGACGCTGGCAGGTTTCTTGTAATACAGTTTTCATATGGGAATCTCCTATCGTTTTCTTGATGTAAATGTTTTTTCGTTATTACAAATATATCATACAAAGGTAATTCCCTGTTTTTATTTTTTTGTGTTACCTATCTATTGTATCTCAACATAACAGAAGATTGAAGCAAAAAGGATTTAAATTTGTTAGGAGACAATATTTTTAACTGTTCTATCTGCTGAAGTTAAGTAATGCGAAGATGTATAAAATGTGATAAAATGAAACCTAAATATAGTTAAGGATGTTACAATTAAAAATGATTATAGCAGAAAGTAAAGATTTATTAATACGCCAGCCAGTTCCAAAAGATGCAAAGGCATTTTCAGATATGTCAAAAGATGGAAGTTTGGAGGAAATTGGTTTTACAAGGGACTGTTATCAGTGGATGGACAATTGGATAAAAGAAACCATAGAATTAAATATTGATAATAATCCTTTGAAAGACTATTTGGCATACACTCTGGAAGAGAAAAGAACAGGAAAAGTGGTTGGTTCTGTTGGGTGTTCTTATTATGATGATTTAGATACTGTTGGAATCTGTTATTTTATCAGCGCAGAATACAGAAATAGAGGGTATGCTACGCAAGCAGCAGAAGCTTATTTACAGTACTATTTTGATAATTACGATTTATCGGGAATCATTGCTACAATTAAAGACAGTAATACGGCATCTTGGAAAGTGGCAGAAAAAACAGGGTTTGAATTGATTGATACAAGGATGTATAAAGACATCAATGATGAATACGAAGAATTGTATAGATTTTACAGAAGAAAGGTGGAAATGAAAATCGTGGTAATTAATAGATAAAACCATAAGGGCTCCACGTATCATATTGGAAATGAACTTGTAAAGAGCTGGATGGACTGAGAACAAGCAGTGTTGGAAGAAATGAGTTTAGAATAAAAAAATAATTGTTATTGGATAAATCTTATGTATTAGAGGAGAGGGAGCATTTTATGACAAAGATATTATTAGGAACAACAAACCCATCAAAAGTAAATCGGTTTTCTAAACTTTTAGAAGGAAATAATGTTGAAATATTCACATTAAGAGATCTTAATATAGTAGATGAGCCGGAGGAAATAGGCAAGACACCGGAGGAAAATGCGATAACTAAGGCTGTGTTTTATGGAAAGTATTTTGATATAGTTATTTGCAATGACTCCGGATTATATTTTGAAGAACTGGATTTGGCCGATGAAAGACAACCGGGCTTAAACATCCGGACACCTATGGGAATGGAAAGATTAACAGATGAGGAAATGATAGAATACTATTCTAAATTGGTGGCAAGTTTAGGCGGAAAAGTTTCAGCATACTATCTTGATGGCATAGCAGTATATAATAAAGGAAAGATTTCATCCTTTATGGATATAGAAGCTTCTAAGCAGATAGGGGCTTTTTATATGATAGACAAAGCTTCGCCAAAGAGATTCGAAGGATGGCCACTAGATTCATTGTCCATCAGTAAAGAGACAGAGAAATATTTTGTAGATGGAAGTGAAACAGATAGTAAAGAAAATATTATATATGGTGAATATAAAAAACGTGTAACAAATTTTTTGACTGAAGCAATAGAAATGCAGTAAGTCTGATTTCAATTTGCGTGGGAATTAGTTGTATGTTAAATTTGTTTTGGGGATATCATAAAATATAAAAGACTATAGTAATAGAATTTGTAATGTATATAGTTTATCATAGAAAGAAGGTATTAACTTGAATTTAGGAATAGAGACAGAACTTTTGGAATTTAAAAAATCTACGGCGAATTAAAAGAAGCAATGAATTCAATTTCAGCCATACTTAATAAGCATAAACACGGAGAGTTATATTTTGGAGTAAAACCTGATGGCACAGTTGTAGGACAAGTTGTAACAGAGGAATCTTTGAGAACTGTTAGTCAAAAAATTAAAAATTCTATTGAACCAAAGATTTATCCGGAAGTGAAGAAAGTTATCATAGATGGAAAAGACTGTATATATGTTAAGTTTGAAGGTAATAATACACCTTATTTTACATCAGGTGTGGCAAGAATACGTGTGGCCGATGAAGATTTGATTATGTCTCCGCAGGAACTGGCTGAGTATATAAGAAAAAATGACAGAGAAGAAAATCGATGGGAAAATTTAGTTTCAAATAAATCGATTAATGATGTTGATGAGGAACTTTTGAGAAAATATACGAATCAAGCACATGAGGTGGGAAGGATAGCAATTAATATACCGATAAAAAGACGGTATTAAATCAGTTGGAATTATCGGAAGGAGATAACCTTATTAATGCAGGAAAAGTATTGTTTGCTGATGATTTGATTCAAGATATTCAAATGGCTATTTTTGCAACAAACGAAAGATTAACTTTTAACGATATCCAGAGACATCACGGACCAGTACTTAAGTTGGTAGATTTAGCTGAGAACTATATTAAGAGTAACATTCATTGGAAAGTAGAATTTACAGGCGCATTGCAGAGAAAAGAGATACCTGAAATACCAGTGGATGCAATCCGCGAGGCTTTACTTAATTCGTTCTGCCACAAGGATTATTCTACAGGGCAGAGTAATGAAGTGGCAATATATAAAGATAGAATTGAAATCTATAATCCAGGTGCATTTCCGGAAGGATTTGAACCGCAGGATTTTATAGAGAAGCCGGAGAGACCAATTCGTAGAAATCCGAAAATTGCAAGAATTTTATATTATTCTAAAGATATAGAAAGTTTCGGAACAGGGCTCAAGCGTATTGTAGATGCTTGTAGAAGTGCTGGAGTAGACTATGAATTTAAGAAATTAAAGTCGGGATTTGTTGTGTGCTTTTATCGCTCAGAAGAGAGTGCATACAAAACAGGTAAAAATATAGGTAAAGATAAAGCATCAAAAGAGGCTTTAAATGAGGCTTTATATGAGGCTTTAAATGAAAATGAATTAATGATAGTGAAAATGATTCGTAATAATCCAACCATAAAACAAAAGGATATTATTGCTCAAATGAGCATTTCCAGAGCTCAAGTTCAGCGAATTATGAAATCTTTACAAGAGCGAGGAGTTATTTCTCATAAAGACTCAAAGAAGACTGGACGATGGATTGTAAAAGTGGATAAATAAAAGATAAACAGTATTAACTTGCCCACTTGCACAGGGCAAGTTAGAAAAAGATTTGTAATTAATGAATATGATTCATAGGATGTTGTGAGTTTTGAGTTTTACATAGTAACTGATAGTCCTGAGAAGACTAGAATAATACACACGTAAGTAACAATCTTTTTCGCAAATCCACCATTTAAGCCACTTTTAGGACAGGCTTCACATATCAAAGAGAAAATATGGATAATTTGCCTGAGGGAGAGTTGAAAAAGACGGAGGAATCACCAAATGGAAAACAAAATCAAGTATGTACAGTTGTCTTCTGACAACAAGGAAAAATGCGCTGTCTTTGAAAAAATGATGGCGACTTATGTCAAAGAATTGGACGAGCATGGAGACAATCCGATGCCGGAAGAGTTCTTGCAAAAATGGATTAAGAGTATCATATCCATGCAGGGTCCGTCTGACCGCCATCTGGAGTTTTGTTATGATGGTGAAATGCTAATCGGTTTCCTTTACGGAAAAATTGACCATGAGGCTCACAAAGGCTTCATTAAGCCAGGGTACGGCTACATTATGGAATTCTATGTGAAACCGGAGTATCGCCGCAGAGGTTATGGCCGGGCGATGTTCCGGCGGCTGGAGTGGCTATTTATCAATGACGGCGCGGATAAAATGTATCTGACGGCTGATCCGGTTACAGGAAGACCATTTTGGGAAGCAATGAGCTTTTTAGCGACAGGTGAGCAGTCGCCGGAGAATAAGATGGAAATATGTGAAAAGGCAGTGGAGCCGCGTTTGTAAAAAAGTGCGTTACGTGGATTGCACTTGAATTCCAGTTGTATATTATGAAGTAACAAATCAAGGAGTATGTTATATGAGTGTTTATTGTTGCCTAAAGAAGAGGTAAATAAACAGGAAGTATTAGACTTGTTAAAAGATTATGTAATTTGGGTAGAATGAAGGAAGGACAAGAATGAGCAGAAAAATATTATTAGAACTAAACATTTTACTTATGTTCGTATTATTTGCCTGCGGCTGCAACAGAAATCATGTAGAAAGTACAGCATCTAACACGACGTCATGGCAAGAAGGATACAGCACATATTCAAATGAATCAGAAGATAAAAATTTGGATTATGCAGAAGAAATAAAAAAACTGACAAATAAAGAAATCCATGACATTTTAATTGATGATTTTGAAAATAATGGAGAAGAGGATGCTTTTATTTTGGTAAAAGATAAAAAAGAGGGTGCTTTTGAATTATGGTTTCTCACTCCGGACAGCAACGAAAAAATAGTAGATTCATTCATTGCTGAAAATGATACTTCTATTGAAATGTTAGAAGAGGATAAAAAATATTGTCTGTTGAATGTTGCACAGACAAGACAAAACGATGAAATGTGGGCTGCGATTTATGGTGTGTCGGGACGTAAAGCAGAAAAATTGTTTTCAAAGAAAAAATTAAATTTCTTCATTGAGAATGGTGAATTATATGCTTACAATGGCTCATATTCCGTGTTGGAGCCTGAATTTGATGAGTGGATGAGTTTATCAGAGCAGAAATATCATTTCAGATGGGACCGAAAACAGAAAACTGTTGTTGAATATGAAGCAAAAGTGATATCGGAAGAACAGTTCTCAAATCTTTCAAAATCAGATAAACTAAAAGAAAATATAAATCGTGCCATTCAAAAAAAGTATGCTGACAATATTAAAGACATAGAATATGCGTATCTGATAAGAGAAGATGACAGTGCTGATATTAATTTTATTGTCACATTAAAGGATGGAAGCCGGCATAAGCATCATGTAACTGTATCTGAAAAAAATAATATATTGGAAACGGATGTCCATCTTTTAGACGGAAATAAAGAAGAATCTTTCATGAAAACATTGAATTAGGAACAAAATCATGATACAGAATTCATAAAATTTCCAATTAAGAAAGATTTGCACATTGAAAAAGAGTTCGCTTGCGGACTCTTTTTTCTTATACTAATAATAGTCTTTATTGGAGGTATAATATAATCAAAAACAATTCGAAAAATTAAATTTGTGCAATTTAAACTAAAATAATATAGAATGTTTGTGATTTATTATGATTGACTATGACTTAATGTGATTGTATTCTATAACTAGAAAGTCAAATACGAGCAAAATAGGTAAAAAAAGGAGGGATTTGGATGATTTATACAGTGACCCTGAATCCGTCGCTGGATTATATTGTATCCGTTGATGACTTTAAACTCGGTCTGACGAACAGGACCAGTTCAGAGCATTTGCTTCCCGGGGGAAAGGGAATCAATGTATCTACTGTTCTTATGAATTTGGGAATTGAAAGCACTGCATTGGGATTTATTGCGGGATTTACCGGAGCTGAGGTGGTTAGGCGCCTGGAAAATATGGGAGTAAAGAATGGATTTATTCCGATTAAAACAGGATTTACAAGGATTAATCTCAAACTGAAATCAGTGGACGGAACGGAGATTAATGGTCAGGGGCCTGAAATCAGTGATAAAGAAATTGAAATGCTGATGAATCAATTAAACAGATTGGAACAGGGTGATGTATTGTTTTTGTCAGGAAGTATCCCTGCAAGTATGTCTGATGATATATACCAAAAGATTATGGAGATGCTTCATGGCAGAGGGGTACAGATCATAGTGGATGCAACAAAGGATTTACTTATGAATGTTCTTCCTTATCATCCATTTCTGATTAAACCAAATAATCACGAACTGGGAGAAATCTTTGGAGTCGAATTAAAAACAAGAGAAGAAGTTGTCCCCTATGGCAAGAAACTTCAGGAGATGGGTGCACAAAATGTATTGATTTCTATGGCAGGAGAAGGAGCAGTATTGGTAGCTTCTGACGGTCAGGTCATCAGCGCACCTTCCCCCAAGGGAATTCTTGTCAATGGTGTAGGAGCAGGGGATTCAATGGTAGCGGGATTTATGGCCGGATGGATGGAAAAGCAGGATTATCGATACTCTTTTTACATGGGAGTTTCTGCAGGAAGCGCCAGTGCTTTTTCTGAAAATCTGGCAACGAAAGAGGAAATTGAATCCGTATATGTTCAGATAACAGATACAAAAGAATAAAATCTGAAACACATCAAGTATTTCAGATTCGTACTTGACCAGTTCCTTCAGGAACGTGCTTTGCGAAGCAAAGTTTTGAAGCGGTTATCCTTTACCGTTTCAAAAGTCGCAAAATATGAAACGCATCAAGCGTTTTAGATTCTATCAAATAAAATACAGGAGGAATAAAATGAGGATTACAGATTTACTTGATATTAGGAGTATATCTCTTAATGGAACGCCGAAGACTAAGAATGAAGCGTTAGATGAAATCGTGGCGCTTATGACAAACAGCGGAAAGATTAACAATGAAGAAGCATACCGCAAACAGGTATATGCGAGAGAAGAAGAAAGTACAACAGGAATAGGAGAAGGAATTGCAATTCCTCATGGCAAGTGTGACGCAGTTGACAAGCCGGGACTTGCAGCGATGGTAATACCGAATGGAGTGGATTTTGATTCTCTGGATGGAGAGCCTGTAACGTTGATGTTCCTGATTGCAGCACCAAATACAGAGGATAATGTACATCTGGATGTATTGAGTAAACTTTCTATGATGTTGATGGATGAGACATTTACATCTAACCTGCGCAATGCAAAATCTGCAGAAGAATTTATTGCAATTATTGATAAAGCAGATGATGAAAAGAAAAGTGTAGATGAGCGTCTGGCAGATATGGGAGAAGCAGAGGCGAATCAGGTAAAAATTCTTGCAGTAACATCATGTCCGACAGGAATCGCACACACATATATGGCAGCGGAAGGCATTGAACAGGCGGCAAAGGCCCGGGGATGTTATGTAAAGGTTGAAACCAGAGGCTCCGGTGGGGCAAAAAATACTCTTACAGCGAAAGAAATTGCAGAGGCAGATTGTATTATCGTTGCTGCTGATGCACAGGTACCGATGGAACGTTTTGATGGAAAAAAAGTAATCGAGCGTCAGGTTTCAGATGGCATTAATAAGGCTGATGAACTGATTGCGCTGGCAATTTCCGGAAATGTCCCAATATACCATAGCGCAACCGGAGGGGAACAGCCACAGTCTTCAGGAAAAGCAGGAGGAAGTATCGGACATCAGATTTATACCCAGCTGATGAATGGAGTTTCGCATATGCTTCCGTTTGTTGTCGGCGGCGGTATTTTGATTGCAATTTCATTCTTAATTGACGGCATATTTGTAGATATGAACGCTTTGACAGAAGCAGAAAGAGCCAATTTTGGTACCATTACACCTGTTGCAGCGATGTTTAAAAATATCGGTGGCGTAGCATTTGGATTTATGCTTCCTGTACTGGCCGGATTCATTGCCATGGCAATCGGTGACAGACCGGCATTAGCGGTTGGTTTTGTAGGTGGAATGATGGCTGCAAACGGAAGTTCCGGATTCCTTGGAGCATTGGCCGCAGGCTTTATTGCAGGATATCTGATTATCGTGCTCCGTAAGATTTGTGACAAATTACCACAGGCCATTGAAAAGATAGCGCCGGTATTGCTATATCCGGTATTGGGAATTTTGTTTATCGGACTGATTATGTCGTTTGTTATAGAGCCGATTATGGGCGGTATCAATACAGCTCTTAATAATGGCCTGACAAGTATGGGCGGTGCAAGCAAACTGGTACTCGGACTTATCCTTGGCGGTATGATGGCTATTGATATGGGTGGTCCGTTCAATAAAGCTGCTTATGTATTTGGAACAGCGGCAATAGCATCAGGCAATTATGACATTATGGCGGCAGTTATGATTGGCGGTATGACACCTCCATGCGCTATTGCACTTGCGACCATGCTATTTAAAAATAAATTTACGAAAGAAGAAAGAGATTCGGGACCTACGAACTTTATTATGGGTCTTGCGTTTATTACGGAAGGTGCCATTCCATATGCAGCAGCAGATCCGATTCATGTATTACCTTCCTGTATTATCGGGTCAGCAGTAGCCGGAGCACTTTCTATGGTGTTTGGATGTACTCTTATGGCACCGCATGGTGGAATTTTTGTAGTACCGGTTATGGGAAATGCGGCAATGTATCTGCTGGCGCTGGTAATAGGAACAGTTGTTTCGACACTGCTTCTTGGACTACTTAAGAAAAAGGTGGAATAAAATTATTAATTATTAAAGGAGGAATAGAATTGTGAAAGAATTTAAGTATGTAATTACAGACCCGGAAGGAATTCATGCACGTCCTGCGGGACTGTTGGTAAAGGCAGCAAAGGAATTTACCTGTGATATTAAGATAGGAAAAGGCGACAAAGTAATGAACAGCAAAGCAATTTTTGGAGTAATGGGACTTGGCGCTAAAAAAGGTGATGAGGTAACATTTACTTTTGAAGGTGCGGACGAAGAAGCAGCCTATGAGACAATCAGTAAATTTATGCAGGAGAATTTGTAATATGAAAGCATATACCGGAAAAAGCGTATTTGGGGGTATTGCAATCGGTAAGATTAGTGTATATAAGAAAAATGAGCATCTGATAAAACGTATGAAAATTCATGATGCGGATGCAGAGATGGAGCGTTATAAAACGGCACGTTCAGAAGCAATTCTTCAGCTTCAGGGACTTTATGATAAAGCACTCAAAGAAGTGGGAGAGGCGAATGCAGCTATCTTTGAAGTACACCAAATGATGCTGGAAGATGATGATTATAATAAATCAGTAGAAAATATCGTTAGAAATCAGGAAGTGAATGCAGAATATGCAGTTGCGATGACCGGAGATAATTTTGCGCAAATGTTTGCATCAATGGACGATGATTATATGCGGGAACGGGCGGCAGACGTAAAAGATATTTCGGAGCGGCTGATTACTGTGCTTAGCGGAAGTGAAGACAGTTCGGCAGATTCAAAAGAGCCGGTGATTATTGTAGCAGATGATCTGGCCCCTTCTGAGACCGTACAGCTTGATAAGGATATGGTATTATCGTTTGTTACAGTCCACGGCTCCTTGAATTCTCATACGGCAATTCTTGCAAGAACAATGGCAATCCCGGCACTGATTGGAACACCGATTCCACTGGACGAGACAGTAGATGGAAAGCTTGGAATTGTAGATGGCATAACGGGCATAATCTACGTTGATCCGGATGAGGATACTTTGATAGAAATGCAGAAAAAACAGGCAGAGGAAACAGAGAAAAAGAATCTGCTTCAGACCTTAAAAGGCAGGGAGAATGTTACGCTTGACGGTCAAAAAGTCATGTTGTATGCTAATATAGGTAATATCAAAGACCTGGCTACAGTGATTCAGAATGATGCAGGTGGCATCGGGCTTTTCAGAAGTGAATTTATTTATCTTGAAAATGATCACTATCCGACAGAGGAAGAGCAATTCCAGATTTATAAAAAAGTTGCAGAGACGATGGCAGGGAAAAGAGTTATTATACGTACCTTGGATATCGGAGCGGATAAACAGTGTGACTATTTTGATATGGAGCACGAAGAAAATCCGGCACTGGGATATCGTGCGATACGTATATGCCTGACAAGACCTGAAATATTCAAGACGCAGCTTAGAGCTTTATTCAGGGCCAGTGCCTTTGGAAAAATAGCAATTATGTATCCTATGATTACCAGCATAAGTGAAATCAAAAAAATTCAGGAGATGGTTGCTCTTGTCAAGGCAGAACTTAATATGGAAGGGATTGAACATGATAATCCGGAACAGGGTATTATGATTGAAACGCCTGCAGCAGCAATTATCAGTGATGAGCTTGCAAAAGAAGTAGACTTTTTTAGTATAGGAACAAATGATCTTACACAGTATACTCTGGCAATCGACCGCCAGAACACAAAACTGGATGAGTTTTATGATCCACATCATCCGGCGATTCTACGCATGATTTCCATAGTGGTGGAAAATGCACACAAGGCGGGAATCTGGGCCGGTATCTGTGGAGAACTTGGAGCAGATCAGTCGCTGACAAAAGAATTTCTTGCCATGGGTGTGGATGAGTTATCCGTTTCTCCCGGAAGCATTCTTCCAATTCGCAAGATTGTGCTGGAAACCAATGTGGAGGAATACAAGGCAGGGAAATAAATGTTGACAAAGCAGAGACAGGAAATAATTATAAATCTCCTGGAAAAACACGGGAGTGTAACTGTAGCAGAGATAAAAGATATTCTGGGAGCATCTGAATCTACAATTCGCAGAGATATCACAGCGCTCGATAAAGAAGGAAGACTTATAAAAGTATTTGGCGGGGCGGTTGCGATAGAGAATAAAGTACTGACTCATGAGTATACGGTAGCGCAAAAGAGCGAATTGAATCAGGAGGAAAAACGCAGAATTGCAAAATATGCCGCTACGCTGATAGAGCCTGAGGATTTTATCTATGTGGACGCAGGGACGACAACAGCGCATCTGTTGGATTATATAAAAGAAGATAACGTTACCTTTGTGACCAATGCAGTCGCACATGCCCAGGGTCTTGCGGCGCGTGGAAAGAAAGTTTTGCTTGTGGGCGGAGAACTGAAAGGCACTACGGAAGCAGTGATAGGAAGTCAGGCAATGCAGATGCTTCAGAACTACCATTTTACCAAGGGATTTTTTGGAGCAAATGGAGTGACAAAAAAGGACGGATGTACCACCCCTGATGCGAATGAGGCGATGGTAAAACGGATCGCCATGGGACAGTGTAAGAAAAGTTATATGCTTTGCGATGGGTCAAAATTTGGTAAAGTAAGTTCTATTACATTTTCTCCATTTCACGGAACGATATTTCTAACGGACCGTATCGTAGCCGGGTATGAGGAGTGTAATAATATCATTGTAGTTGAATAATCAAAATGAAACTATAGGACTGATATATTATTATCTTGTATATCAGTCCTGTTTTTTTGATTATTTTTCATAGATATGTTATCGTTAAAATAAGTGATAAATGGCAGGAGTAATGAATTATGGCAAAAATCGAACGTACCAAAAACGCATTTCGGAATATATTATTTGGTATTATTCAGAAAATTATCCAAATAATTATTCCTTTTATCATGAGGACTGCCCTCATTTATTTTATGGGAGTGCAGTATCTGGGCCTGAATAGTTTATTTACGTCTATTTTACAGGTATTAAACTTAGCGGAACTCGGCGTGGGCTCAGCGATGGTATACAGCATGTACAAACCGATTGCAGAAGATGATACTGCAAAAATCTGCGCCCTTTTAAAATTATATAGGACTTACTATGATGTGATTGGCGGTGTTATTGCAGTAGCTGGTATTGCCATGACGCCATTTGTTCCAAAACTGATTAATGGAGATGTCCCTGCGGATATCAATATTTATGTTTTATATTGGTTAAATTTGGGAGCAACAGTGTTATCTTATTGGATGCTGGCATATAAGAACAGTATTCTGTCTGCTTATCAGAGAATTGATATAACGAGCAGAATCAATCTGATTACGAACACAGTGAATTATATTATGCAGTTTTTTATCTTATGGCTGCTCAGAAATTACTACATATATATTTTGGTAACGCTTGTCACACAGGCAATCACAAATCTGATGATTGCAAGAGTTGTGACAAAAATGTATCCGGATTACAAGGCACAGGGAAATTTGCCGAAAGAAGAAATTTGGCATATAAACAGAAGAATCAGGGATTTATTTACCTCAAAAATCGGTGCAGTCATTGTCGGCTCAGCTGATACTATTGTTATTTCAGCATTTTTAGGATTGACAGTTCTGGCAGTTTATCAGAATTATTATTTTATTCTTATGTCTGTTATTGGAATTGTAGCGATAATCTTTACTTCATGTACAGCGGGAATCGGTAACAGTATTATTGTTGAAACTCCGGAAAAAAATTTTAATGATTTGAAAAAATTTACGTTCTTAATTTCGTGGATATCAGGATTTTGTGCCGCATGTTTTCTGTGTCTTTATCAGCCTTTTATGAAGATTTGGGTTGGCGAAAAACTTCAACTTCCTTTCAGTTGTGTAATTTGTTTAGTAATATATTATTATATTTATGAGATTAACCAATTGCTCAACTTATATAAAGATGCAGGCGGGATATGGCACGAAGACAGATTCAGGCCTCTGGTTACCGCAATAGCCAATCTTACGATGAATCTTATCATGGTACGATTCTGGGGGCTTTATGGTGTTATTTTATCTACCGTTTTGTCCATGTTGTTTGTTGGGATGCCTTGGCTGATGCACAATCTTTTTACGACAATGTTTGAAAAGAAACAAATGCCGGGATATCTTAGAAAATTATCTATATATATTGTAGTGTCATTGATTGCCTGTGTAGGAACTTATGCTTTATGCAGATTCATTGTACTGGGTAATTGGACGACATTAATTATGCGGGGAATTGTTTGCTGCATCGTACCGAATGTATTCTTTTTGATTGTGTATCATAGAACGGAAGAGTTTTCGGACTGTATAAAACTGATACAAAAAATATTTACAAAATAGTACAGAAAGATAATCCTGGAGGGAAAATCAATGAAATACGGATATACGGATGAAATAAATATATTGATATTGATTTCGTTATTAAAAGAACACAATATAAAGAAAATTATAGTATCACCCGGTACGACACATATTTCTTTTGTAGGGTCAGTACAATTTGACCCTTACTTTGAAGTTTTTTCTGCTGTAGATGAAAGGGCTGCGGCGTTTATGGCATGCGGATTGGCGCAAGAGAGTGGGGAAGCGGTTGTTTTAACATGTACCGGAGCCACTGCATCCAGAAATTATATTCCGGGATTGACGGAAGCTTATTATCGGAAACTTCCGGTATTAGCTGTCACAGCGACACAACATAATGGTAAGGTCGGAAATTATGTGGCGCAGGTCATAGACCGGAGAGAACAGTTCCCGGATTTGGTGAAGAAAAGTGTACAGCTTCCTACGGTATATTCCAGAGAAGACGAACAATATACGATAACTGCAGTGAATGATGCGCTTTTGGAATTGACGCATGGCAGCGCCGGTCCGGTGCATATTAATTTATTTACAACATATTCTAACAACTTTACCGTGAAGAAACTTCCTGAGTACAGAGTTATCCGAAGAGTCGTGAAGGATGGTTTTCCTGATATTCCGGAAGGAAAAATTGGTATTTTTGTCGGAGCGCATGCTGCATTTTCCCAAGAAGAAACAGACGCGATTGACAGATTCTGCGAGAGTAATAATGCTGTTGTAATCTGCGATCACATTAGTAATTACCGTGGAAAATACAGATTTTTAGCTAGTCTTATAAATTACCAGGAATACGATTTCGGGACGGAAGATTTCGATTTAATTATATATATCGGATATGTACATGGTACGTATATTCCTTTTTCCGGCAAAAGATTGTGGCGTGTGAATAAAGATGGTGTAATACGGGATCCATATGAAAATCTTACATATGTTTTTGAAATGGATGAAATAGATTTTTTTAATCATTATTCCAATCCTAAAAAAAATAATACAATTTACAAAAAATGTGTTTCCACGACCAATGAAATTTTGCAAAAAATACCGGAATTACCATACTCAAATATGTGGATAGCGAAAGAAACGGCCGGTCGAATACCAAAGAACTCTGTTTTACATATTGGTATATTAAATACGCTCAGAGTTTGGAATTACTTTGAGACGACAGATGGCGTTTTGTGCTATGCCAACACCGGTGGATTCGGTATTGATGGGTGCCTCTCATCCTTTTTAGGCTCTGCACGCATTAATGAGGAGATAGAGCATTATATGGTAATTGGAGATTTGGCTTTTTTCTATGATTTGAATACAATGTTCAATGTGATTCCTCCTAATGTTCATATTATGTTGATTAATAACGGTGTGGGAACAGAGTTTAAAAATTATAATCATAGAGCAAGCTATTTCGGAGATGATGCCGATTCATATATAGCGGCAAAGGGACATAATGGATTTAAAAATATTCGGATAGTCAGAGATTTATGTATGGATTTAGGGATAAGATATATGAGTGCCTCGAATAAAAAAGAATTTCTCGCTCATAGAGACGAGTGGTTAAAGAAGAATAGCGGACCGGTATTGCTTGAAGCTTTTACCACAGATAAAGATGAAAACGATGCTTTAAAAAGGATGAATACAATTATAACAACAGATACATCTTTGAAATATAAATTCATGCACAGCAGTAAAATAGAAAGATTCTTAAAAATAAGGAGGGAGAAAATTAAATGAAATTTGCAGACATTAAGTATCTTGTATTTTCCTCTGAATTAGAGAACGAATCCTTTATTTTAGAAGCAGATAAGCAGGGAAAAATTTGTGTTTCCTGTGCCGATGCCAGATCTGCCGTATATGTAGCGACAGGTATCTGTGCCCAAAACAGGGAAGCAGTTGCGGTTTGTCTGAACGGCAGCAATGCTTCCAGAAGTGCTTTTTCCGGAATGACAGAAGCGTTTTATAGAAATCTTCCGATTGTTTTAATTACATTGGGGAATGAATTGGATTATTCAAGAGAATTAAATGATGTTATATATAAACATTATGTCGTTTCAGATTTCAATGAAATAAAATTTGCACCAACGGAACAATTTCCTGTTCATGTAGAAATTTTGGGTAAAAATAAAGAAATAGAAAAAATAAAAAGTGAAAAAATACAGGAAATATTGCGGGATATCCTGTGTGAAAAAGACTATCTTTACATCGGACAAGGGGTTGATTTTGAAGAGAATTCGTATCAATGCAAGATTGTCAAAGGCGGTATGCCGAATTGTTACGAAGGGGCTCTTTCCAATGTATTAGGAGCCTCTCTGGCAAAAAAACGGGAGCGATATATCGGTCTCGTCTCAGAAGAAGAATTTATTCATGACATGAATACATTGGGAAATATTCATGTAAATGATTCTCTGTTATTTATAGTGATTGCAAAAAGGCGAAATAAAATGATAGAAAATTATGCAAAAAGTCTTTCTTTTGAAACCTGCTCAGAGCTAGAGGGGGGGGTAAAGCTTGATAAAATAGAGAGCGTCGTTAAAAATAAAAGAAAGACTGTATTGATGGTATTTCAGGAGGATTAATGTTGGAAATTCTTATTTTAGGCGGAACAGGAGCGATGGGTGTTCCTCTTGTCGAAATTCTTTCGCAAAAAGAGGATATAAAATTATATGTGACTACCAGAGCAAGAAAAGAGAATAAAAGAAATGTAGAATATATTCAGGGAAATGCGAAGGAAGAAGAATTTATTCTGTCCCTTATGAACAGAAAATATGATGCCATTGTTGATTTTATGGTATATAACACAGAGGAATGGAAGCAAAGACTTGATATTCTGTTAGGTCACACAAAGCAATATTTTTTCTTCAGTTCTTCCCGCTGCTATGCAGATTCAAAAATGCCAATAAAAGAAGATTCCCCTCGTCTGGTCGATGTCTGCAAAGATTCGGAATATATTGCTTCCGATGAATATGCACTGGCAAAAGGCCGGGAAGAAGATTTGCTTAGAAATTCAGGAAAAAGGAACTGGACCATTATCCGCCCCTATATTACATATAACACATACCGGATTCAGTTGGGAGTATATGAAAAAGAAAACTGGTTAAAAAGAGCGCTGGAAGGAAGGACAATAGTTTTTCCCAAAGACATTGCGAATCGAAAAACTTCTTTGACGTATGGTCCTGATGTGGCTGGTGCTGTGGTTGATTTAATTGGAAATGAAAATGCGTATGGTGAGACATTTCATATTACGACCACAGAGTATCATACATGGGGAGAGGTATTGGAGTTTTATTGCAGTATCATAGAGAAAAAAACAGGTAAAAAAATAAAAGTCAAACTGATAGACGATTCACAGGACCTTCAAAAAGTCTGGAATAAATGGCAGATAAAATATGACAGATTATATAACAGAACTTTCGATAATACAAAAATAAATTCGGTTCGGGGCGATTATAATTATAAAGGAACATGGGAAGGATTAGGAGAATGCTTGAACGAATTTTTAGAAAATCCGAAATGGCTGAATATGAATTGGAGATATGAGGCATATTGCGACCGTGTTGCCAGAGAATTTACACCTTTGAGAGAAATTCCCGGACTAAAAATGAAACTCAGATATTTAAAATGGAGATTTTTTGATTAAGACAGTTATTTTTCATAGTAGGAAAAGCAGTTGATTAAGTTATTTTCTACCTGTTGCCAATGAATTACGTGAAACCAGTCATGAATGTAATCTATGCGTTTGTTGAAGTGTTTTAAGTAATATGCGTGTTCCCACACATCAATATTTAGAAGCGGACATAAATTCAAGGAGAGAGGAGTGTCCTGGTTTGCTGTTGTAATTATTTTGAGATGTCCAAAAGCGTCCATAACCAGCCATGCGTAACCTGACCCGAACACGGACAAAGCAGCATCCGTAAAATCGGTCTTAAAGTTATCAAAACTGCCAAAATTTGATTCTATCAACTGCAATAAAGGTTGAGAGGGTTTTTCAGTACTTGGATTTTTCAAAATAGAAAAAAAGAAAATATGATTATAGACCCCGCCGGCATTTCTAAGAATCGGGATTTTTACGGAATCAGGGAGAGAGTCGGCATAACCGATTAATTCTTCCAAGGACAGGTTTTGCAGCTTAGGATAATCGCTTAAAATATGATTTAAATTATCGACATAGGTCTGCAGGTGTCTGTCATGATGAAGTTCCATTGTTTTTGCGTCAATAAAAGGCTCCAATGAATTGTAGGAATATGGAAGCGGTGGGTTGATAAATGGATCATGTTGATTCATGAAAAAATCCTTAATTATTTTTTATTAGTATATTAAGACGAAAATGAAAAGTGAAAAAAATTTAAAATATTGTGGAAGGTAAAATCGGTAAAACCGATTTACCATTCACTCCAAATGGTGGAAAATGTAAACACAAGAGCATAAGGATTACTTTTTTCTGTGATAGTACGTAATTTTCCTTCCCGTAGCAAAATACAATCACCTGCTGAGGGAACGATACGAAAAGTGAGCAATAGTGTGTTTTCTGTCTCAGCAATTACTTTGTCTATGTGCAAAGTCTGGCTGCCAAGAAAATAAGAAGTGAGATTTTCTCCTGGTTTAACTTTCCGGGCATTTTTTGTGTGAATCAAAGCATTTTTTGCACGCAGACGCAGCGTAGTATGGTCTGCAGATGGTAAAATATCAAGTTGGAGTTCTTTAATAAATTTGCGGCGAAGAGTGACAATTTGTTCCCGATATTCCAGGTCGTTTGCCGCGAGAAATTTGCTGCGTATCATTCCATTCTGTGCAAGAATCCTATCCAGGGCTTCTGTATCTTTTTCTAAATCAATTTGTAGTTCTTCAGGAATATACACGACTTTATTATATGTGTTATATTCATCAGAAGGAAGTTTCTGGTAAGGAATATCAAACTGCTGGAAATAACATTCGTCACCATAAATTATCTGACCGCCGACAATAACCAGACGGGTCTGCACATCTGTTCCACGGAACAATGGTGTCAGGCAGGCCTCAGAGATATCACGCTGCATGATGGTATGGTCACAGTTCAAATCTGGTTTTCTAAGAATGAAAAAGTCAGCAAAAGCACCGGGTTTAATACATCCTATTTTTTCACTACCCAGAGTTTTTGCCGGGTTTACCGTCATCATCTTAAATACGTCTGACATGATGTTGTGCATGGATGGATTATGGCTTTCAAGATATTTGTAGGCAAATTTTGCTTCATTCCATACATATTTTGAGCCACTAGGAGACCAGTCAGAGCCGATGGACAGAGTAATTTCTTCCTCTGTAATATTTTCATAAAAAGCAGGAGTATCGTCATATAAAAGCAAATTGGATACCGGAGACCATATCAGTCCGATTCCGCTATTTTTAATAAAATCGTAATGTTCTTTTTTCGCCAGATTAATACCACAACCATGAATAATACCAAAATGCAGATTTTCCGGCAAACTGTTTTTCGGGTTTCCCAGATACTTTTCTATATCAAATTTTAACTGTTCAAATTCTTTTGAAGTATAGGCATCCATGCCCAGATTATCAGGGCGCAGGTTACCGCATCTTCCCTCTGCCACATGGGCCAGATAGGCAGTATAATTTTTTGGAGGATTCTGAAGGTTGCACAAAAAATCCTGATATTTTTCGTTGCTCTGTACCTGCAGGTTTTCTGTAGAAATATGTGGAGTAACATTCGTTATTTTTTCTCTCGGCTGTGGAGTAAAAAAATCTATAATAGAAAGAATCTGGTCATCTGACCCGATAGTGATTCCCAAATCATCGGCATTTCCGGTACTGCGGATTAAGAGATGTGACCAGGTATTTTCTGCAAAACTATAACAGTATGGTGGTGCCTGCTGTTCTCTGGATAGAGGGGAAGCAGAAGGGACCTGCAATACGGTTGTCCCACCGGCGACTGCCTGCAATTCACTAAAAAACAAAAATAAATCCCCCATTGTATTTTTGCCGGAAGGAAGCATGCGATTCCAATTTTCACTGACTTTTTTCTCCAGAGAAGGTATAGTTTTCTGATATTCCGGGTGATTTCTCCATTCAAAGCGATTATCCCATGCGGTTTTTTGTGGCCGTTTCCAGATTGGAAACATATTATATTGATAGTGCGTATGTAAGTCAATCAGACCGGGATATATGATATCGTTATCAGACAGCCTGATGGAACGACAGCATTGATTACGGATACAGGCGGTATCTTCTGAGAGTGGCATATCGGCTGTTTCCATGGCATAAATAACACCATTTTTGATATATAAAGTACCATAGTCATGCCATATCTGATTTTCTTTTACAGTAACAAAATTTCCCGTGATAGAATAAATCTCTTTGTTTTTTCGCATTGTTTTTCATTTCCTCCTTATGTGTGTTTTCGTTCTCCTCAGATAAAGTTATTAAATTTTCTTTTTGCAGATATCATTCAAACAGCATTTGTCGCAATAAGGTTTTGTTCTTGCTGTGCAGACTTCTCTACCATGGTATACAAGTCTGTGACAGAAATCACTTCCCATTTCAGGCGGGATGATTTTCCATAATTCCATTTCTACTTTTTTCGGCTCTTTCACTCCATTCACCAGACCGATTCGGTTTGCCAGACGGATACAATGCGTATCTGTGACAATAGCTGGTTTTCCGAATACATCCCCCATAATTAAATTAGCACTTTTTCTTCCTACGCCCGGCAGTTTCAGCAATTCATTAAAATCATCCGGTACTCTGCAATCATATTTATCTCTCAGCATTTTCATGCAGAGACTGATATCTCTTGCCTTGCTTTTTCCAAGACCGCAAGGTTTTACAATCTCTTCAATTTGTTCTACAGGAGCATCTGCCAGTGCCTCAATCGTTGGAAATTTTTCATAAAGTTTTGGGACAATGGTGTTGACTCTCGCGTCTGTGCACTGTGCGGCAAGGCGCACGCTGATTAGTAATTTCCAGGCATCATTATAATCTAAAGAACATTCTGCATCGGGATATTCTTTTTCCAATCGTTTTATGACTTCAAGCGCCAGTTCTTTTTTTTTCATTGATATTATCCTTTCTTTTGTCATTTTCCGTTTGCCATAAATAAGCGCATGCGCATGCTCCGGATTATTAACTTCTATTATATCATACATGTGAAAAAAATAAAAAAAACGAAAATTTTGGAAATTTTTGAAAATCATAAATTGGTTTACATAATTTACTTGTAGTATCTTTAAAAATTTTATGTTACCATTTAAGCGCAATAGAGATAAGGCATTATAATCATTAAAAATAAATCTTTAAGGAGGAACTATGAGAAAGTCATTTTTAGCCATAGCAATTGCAGCGATAACTGCAATGTCAGTGGTAAATACAAATACTTTGGTGCAGGCGGGAACGAAAGATTGTAAGAATCAGCCCTGCCAGATAAAGACATATATCATTTCAGGCAATGGAGAAAATTGTAAAGACGCATTAAAAAAAGCACTTTCTGACTGTGATATAAAAGTGGAAAGTAGTAATTTAAACCGTTGCCCTGCAATTACATGTCCAAAAACAAAATGCAGTATTGTCATATCGGGAACATGTGCACAAAAACCACAGAATCCTGATACAAACTGCCCGGATACGGATGTTGCGGAAACGGAACAGCAGACAGAGCCAACTGTCGATAATCCGCCAGAAACTTCTACGCAGAAACCGGAAGATTTTGAAACAGAGCAACCTGGTGAAAAAGAAACCACAAAAAATGAAACAACAACAGAAACTGTTTCAGAAGACGATGCTTATATAGAAGAGGTTGTAGAGTTGGTAAATCAGGAGAGGGTAAAAGCCGGTCTTGGCAAGGTAGTTCTTGACAAAACGATTCAGAAAGCAGCAATGATTCGGGTAAAGGAAATAGAAGTGTCCTTTTCTCATACCAGACCAAATGGCAGCAGCTTCAGCTCTGTGCTAAAAGAGAATGGAATTTCCTATCATGGCGCAGGAGAGAATATCGCCTGGGGACAAACTTCTCCAAAAGAGGTTATGAAGGCATGGATGAATAGTGACGGTCATAGAGCCAATATTTTAAATCCTAATTTTAAAAAAATCGGAGTAGGTTATTATAAAAATGCCTCCGGAAGAAAATATTGGTCGCAGTTATTTGTTTATTAAAAAGTTTGTGTACCACTGTAGGATAAAATTTCATAAAAAACAAAAGAAAAATATGAGATTTCATCAATATCTCCAAAGTGACAGCAATATCAATGCTGCCTTTGGAGATATTTTTTTGTATCAGATGAAAATAAAGACATTTTTTTAAAATTTATAGGAAATGTCAATTTGAAAAAAAAGTAATTGACTATACAATCAAAAAGTGATATTATTTCATTACCGAACAAAAAGCAACAAAATGTATAAATAAAAAATATTCAGAATATGTGATTTTTATAGAACTTTACGCGTAATGATTTTGAGAGGCTGATAAAAACACATATTTCCCTAACTCCCTGTTATTTATTAGTTGTTTTTTTCGGAATAAAGGAAAGGAGACAGAGATATGGATGTATTTTTGCAGGAGCATGGCAAGACGATTTTTATTGCCGTATGCATTATGCTTCTGATTGGCGTGGCCTATGTGATTGGTCCGATTGTCAGCAATGCCGTAAAGACTGTAATAGAAAGTTATTCAGATTCTGTAACGTTTGACGCTATTGCAGGCAAAATAGTGGCCAATTAGACAAAAAGAAAATGAAATTCAGGACGAACAGGGGAAAATCCATATGGTTATAATATTTTTTAAAATTAGCCGGGAGGAGTTATGAGAAAACTGTCATTGCCGGACAGGGCATTTGGAAAATTATTAAAGTATATTTTAGATGATGATATTACAGATATTAATTGGAGCAGAAGTCTGTGGGTAAATAGTCTGAGTAAAGGCAGATATCAGATAAAGGGATTTTATCTGGATGATGTTTTTATCCAGCAGTTTTATACAAAAATCAGCAATCTGATGAATGTTCAGTTTAATCAGAATAGCCCGATTTTAGAAGCAGAAACCGATAATTTAAGAATATCCATATTACACGAATCGGTAACGAATACCGGGATTAGCATTAGTATTAGAAAAACTCCCGCAGTACGAAGAATCAGCAGAGAAAAAATAATTCAGGAATCCTATTGCACAAAGACAATAGATATTTTTATGGAGAATGCAATACGGGCACACTGCACCGTGGTCGTAGGGGGATTACCGGGAGTAGGAAAAACAGAATATGTAAAATATCTGACCAATTATATTCCAGCCTATGAGAGGGTTTATACGATTGAAGATAATCTAGAGCTGAGATATGCAGCAATTAATCCGGAAAAAGATTGCGTAGAGATTAAAGTAAGCGAAAACTTCGGATATTCAGATGCACTAAAAGCCAGTAAACGGCAGCTTCCCACATGGGTTTTGCTTGCAGAGGCAAGAGGAGAGGAAGTGAAATATCTTTTGGAAAATATTTCCGCAGGCGTTCATTGCCTCACTACGATTCATCTTGATGATGCAGGCAAAATCCCTGATCGTCTGAGAAATATGGGACATCATATCAATGAAAATGATGTTTATTCTTTTATTGACATCGGAGTGCAGCTCCAATCTGTGGTAAAAGAAGGGGAAAAAATCACAAGACACATATCGCAGGTGATGTGTCTTTCCAGAAACAATGAGGAGAATGAAAAAATTATGATATATGAAGATGGAAAAATTTTGACAAAAAAAATCCCGGAGGATATCGAGAGAAAATTCAGGCTTGCAGGAATTAAAGAGCCTTTTGATAGGAGAGAGAATACGTGAAAAAAATAAAAAAATCAATGAAGAGTCTTTTGGTGGTTGTTGTCATCTGTATCGCTTATCAGATAAATGTTTTTTTATTGATTATCTGTACTGTGACGGCTGGACTGCTTCATCTGGTATTTCTAAAAGAAGAGCAGAAGAGAAAAAAGAATCGGAATCGATTTGATGATGTAGTTTTATATATGGAGCAAATGGTGTATTCATTTAAGAAACAACCTAAAATACGACCGGCTCTGACGGATGCTGCAAAAGTAAGCTCGGACTGCATGAAAGAAATTATCGAGGAAGCTGTTGTCAATATTGATTCTAAAATGTCAGAAGACATCTATGAAGAATCTTTAAACATTATACAGGAAGAGTATGACTGTAAGAGATTACGTTCCTTACATAAATTTTTAATTAAAATTGAAAAACATGGCGGGGAGTATAAAACATATATTGATATACTGCTTAATGATATTAAAAACTGGAGCGACAGAGTTCTGCTGTTTATCAAGGATGTTGAAAGAGTAAAAAGAAATGTGCTGATATCGATTGCCTCGACATTACTGACATGTGGCTTTATGGCATATTTAATTCCAAAGGAATATCGTTATACCGGACATCCGCTTTATCAGATCTGTTCAGCGGTAATGATTCTTCTAATGCTGATTTCTTATCTTCTTGTTGTGAAGAAGTTAAATTTTAACTGGATTTGTGAACAGAGTCCGCTGTCTGATAACATGATAATGAAATATTACGTATTGGCAGAAAAGGGATATGACAATGCAAAGTCGTTTTCCATGTTAGAGAAAATGACTTATAAAAAAGCAAAAAAGACGCTAGAGCGGGAAATTTTGAAGGCGTTTCCTGACTGGATTCGGGAAGTGGCAATTAATCTGCAAAACGATACTGTTCAGTCTGCTATAGAAAATTCTTATGAGAGTGCGGAATTTGTTTTAAAAAGACCCATCCGGAAGCTTCTGATAGACTTTGAAAAATATCCTGTGGGAATAGAGCCTTATGAAAATTTTTTAAAAGAATTTGATTTGCGGGATATTAAATCTTCCATGAAGATGTTTTATTCCATCAATGAGCTTGGAAAGGAAGAATCAGCGCAGCAAATGAATTCGATTATTGACAGAAATAATAAAATGATGATGCGTTCAGAAGAAATGAAAAACAAGGACAAAATAGGAGCGGCAGGTATGTTTACCGCAATTCCTATGATTTTAGGTGTAGTAAAAATAATGACAGACATGATATTGATGATTCTTGTTTTTACGTCATCAATATCCGGTGTGCTTAATGGAGGGTAAATGAAATTTTTATTATCAGAAACAGGACAGTGTATTATTTTTGGAGTGGTATTTTTATTGATTATAGCGGGATTTAAAGAAATATTAGTGGTATTGACAGGAGGTTAATATGGAAGAATTTGTAATGGAACACGGAGGTATTATCGTGAGTGGAATTGTATCTGTTCTCTCTATTGTTATTATTCTGATGATTATGGTATCCGTGGCACATATGGAAGCCTATACGCTGTCAGGAATTGTGGGAGGATGATACGTTGAATATATTATTGGGAGAGCATGGACAGGCACTTTTATATGGAATTATCGGTGTTATTATGATAATTCTCATCTGTGCTCTGTGTGAAGAAAAATGGAAGGCTATCACGCCCGAATATAAGACAAAAACAAGTTATAGTAACAGAAAATTTATTCAGGAAAATAAAGGAAAGTTTCCCATCATCTGTGCCGATGAGATTATATATACAGAATACAAAAATACCAGATTTAATTGTAAAGATTTTATTACGGCAAAAGATTATCAGGGAAACGATATCACCGACCGATTGAATATTTATGGTAATGTAGATACTTCAAAAAAAGGATTGTACAAGTTAAGATGCGTGGTTATATCGGACAATCAGCTCGCATGTACAAAATTTATTAATGTGATAGTGGAGTAAAAGTATGAAAATAGCAGTTGAGATGTTTTCCATGATAATTGCAATTACCCTGGGGTGTATTTTATTTGCTTCCATGATAAGCAGTAACAATCAAAATATTGAGGCAAGAGATTATTATAATGTAGCGGTCAATAGAATAGAAGACAGTAATTGTAATACGCAGGTAATTGCAGAATGTATTCAGGAAGCAAAAGAAAAAGGATATGAAATGTCCGTAGACGATTTAACGATATACGAGGAACAGCCCAGCAGACTGGTGACAATGAAATATAAAATTGTATTTCCGGCATTTCGTATGTTTGGTGAAAAATTTGAAAAACAGGCGGTAATTGAAGGGTATGCGAGGTAAGATAGAAAAGATTTTATTTTTGACAGTATTTATGGTTTTGTGTTTTGGAAATACTGTTTGGGGGTACACAGGAAAGGGAACATCGGCAAAACCTTATGTAATTACATCAGAAAAAGAACTTCGGGAAATTATTACGGAAAAATATAAATCTTCGTGGGTTTATATTGCAATGAATGACACAATAGCAATTACAAAAACTTTAACTGTGGACGAGGGTAAGTTTCGTATTTATGCGATTAATGGACCTAAGACATTGCGACGTTCAAAAAAGTTAAATGTGGATGTCAATGCGGAGTTGTATTCAAAATATTGTATGAAAGTGACAGGCTCAGCACAAGTGGTGCTGGGCTATGGGGACCATGATCTGCTGACGGTGGATGGTAGTGCTGATGTTATGGAAAATAACCGGTGGGAGAGTAATGGATGGCTTCATGTAAATTTTTCGGCGACTGCAACGATTGGAAAAAGTTGTCGTATGACAAATCTGCTAAATAATGTGTGGCATGATGATAATGCGGTCATATTTAGTCGGGGGACACTAATCGTAAATGGAGAAATCAGTTATGCGAAAGGGAAAAATGGTGGCGCTATAAAGTCGAAAGACGGAACTATAGAAATCGGATCAACGGCAAAAATACATCATTGCAGTGCCGCGACAGAGGGTGGAGCAATTCACGCTTCTGTAGGAACGATAATAAATATGAATGGTGGGAAAATTTATAACTGTACTGCCGGCGAGGAAGGCGGAGCTATCTTTGTCCGGGGCGGAGTAAAATGTTATATCAATAGCGGAGAAATTTTTAACAATAGTGCGGGAGCCAGTGCCGGAGGTGTGTTTGCAGGATATGGCGCAACCCTCTGCGTAGGAACGACCTCCGGTAGCGGACCCAGAATATATAACAATACTGCAGCCGGCAGTGGCGGTGGAATCCGCTGTAATGGAGGAAAAGGAGAACAGGCAGGCGGTGTTTCTTATTTTTATGGAGGACAAGTATCTAATAACAATTCCGGAAAGTACGGCGGCGGAATTTCGTTTGGAGAACCCGGAGAAAAAAATACAGGAAAAGCTATGATGAGAAACATGATTATTTCGGGTAATTCCTGTGAAATAGATGGAGGCGGAGTTAAAATCCCGGAAAACACAAAAGGCGTCAGCAACGATGAAATCCAAATGGAAAATTGTCGTATTACTTATAATACTGCCAAAAAGAATGGTGGTGGACTTTTACTGATGGCAAGAGCGTATGGGTTAAATATGGAAGTCAGTAATAATAAAGCTTCCGAGTACGGCGGCGGAATATATATTGGAACAAAGGGGGATCTGGTATATAAGAACAACGGCGTTATGAGAAATGAGAGCGGAAATAAAGGAAGCGGAGTTTTTGTCCATGGAAAATTTAAAATGGCAGATCGTGCTTTTGTAAGTTCGGAAAATATAGTCTATTTAAAAACAGGTACTTACATCGAAATTATAGAAAGGTTAAGTATGACGGCAGGTTATCTGGCTAATATAGAATCAGAAGATAAAAATAATGGTACAAAAATTGTAAAAGTGTCGTATGGAGGTGGAAATGCAGGAGAAGATTTATATTATTCCGGAAATGCACAGAAAGAATATGATGAGAGTCTGGTTTTTAAAAAATACACACTTACAGGATATCGGGCAAGCCAGTTGATACGCCCCGGGAATAATGTAGCAGGAAGTGACAGTTCCTGGATTATTGTAAGTGAAAAATACAATATAAGCTATGATAAAAACACTACGGATTCTGTCGCAAATCTGCCGCAGCCTCAGATAAAGTTCTGGAATGAAAGTATCCGTCTGAGCGACAAAAAAATAGAGAGAGAAAATGCTGAGATAAATAAAGAAACCCATTGGAATTTCAACCGGGACGGAAGTGGAAAATGTGTTCTTCCGGGAGCAGAGTTTCGTGACAATGAAAACAGAATATTATTTGCACAATGGAAGGAAACAGGAATAACGCAACTGACAATTTATGCGACGGACCGCTATTATATGGTCGGTCAGAACATTGTGCTAAACAATCAGGAAGTATTAAAAAAAGTTACGGTAGAAGATGATCGAAACAGTCAGATAAAATATGATATCCATGTAGTTAAGATAGAATATGCCGGAAAAACAGTGTCACAAAAAGGTGAAAATATGGCAACAGAAAATTATATGACAACGGCTCAATCCGGGTTTTACAGGATGACATTGCAATCTTCTGATAAAAGCGGAAAGGTTGTGGCAAATGCCATAATGACTGTGTATGTGCTGGATACTATGATACAGAACAATCAGGTCCGATATATTTCTTATAATTATCTGCACACCCTGCAGGAGAAATCGAAATGGAATAGAAATCCAAATTTAAATGGTAACCTGAGAAGGTCTCTGGAAAAAGAAAGAGGAAACGGAATCTATAAAATTCAAATAAACCCTAAACAAATGTATGAAATAAAAAAGGAGATTCGAGAAAACCATTATCAGATTACCCAAAATCTGAATCAACAGGTAGCTAAATTATTAAAAATAGAAGAGGTAAAAAAATAGAGGATGAAACAGGTAATAACTGTAGTTGGAATCGCCGTCATTATAATGCTTGTATCGCTGGCAATTTTATCTGTGGAAAGCCGATCGGACCGGGAAGAAGAATTAACCCGGGCTGTCTCTGCTGCAGTAAAACAGGCGGTAAGTCATAGTCAGGTAAAAGAGCAAAAAGAGATTCATTCCAATGATGAGCTGATAGCGCAATTTATAAATTTATTGAGTACGAATATAAACAGCGATGGGAGTTTGGAAATAGAAGTACTTGACGTTGACTACAAAAATGGCATGTTAGATGTGTCAGTCACTGAAAAATTTCAATACCCTAATGGGAAAGAAGCAGAAATTTCTGTAAGAAAGTGTGCAATTTATGAGTAACACATTATTTCAGAATTCATGAATTTTTATGCTGACTTCCCCGGAGGATAACCATTTTTGTGTGCCATCTGCAAAGCGTACTTTTAATCTGCATCTGTCATCAATTTCTATTGCTACGGCATCGGTAGAATCAGGACCGTTTATAATGGAAATTTCTTTTCCGATAACCATGGAGCGGGCAATATATTCTTTTACATACTGTTTGCTCTTAAAGTCTCTGTAATATTCGAAAAAGTAATTGAGAAGATGCGCAATTAATATGCTTTTTTTATGAGCGGAATCTGCATTATTTTCAAATACTGCAGTAGCAGTATTTTTGATGGAAGAAGGAAATCCCTCTTTGGGAAGACAAAGATTAATTCCAATGCCAACAATCGCATAATCCAAAGTATCTGTTTCCATATGAAAAGCGGCTTCCGTCAGTATTCCACATACTTTTTTAAAATCCAGATATACGTCGTTTACCCATTTGATTTGAGCAGGTCTTCCGGATATATCTTCAATTGCCCTGGCTACTGCGACAGCGGCGGAGGTTGTAAGAAACAATGCTTCCGCTGCAGGAATATCAGGTCTTACTAAGATACTCAGATAAATTCCTGTTTCTTTTGGAGAGTAAAATGTTTTGCCGGTACGTCCTTTCCCGGCAGTCTGTTCTTCTGCAATAATAACTGTTCCCTGAGGGGCGCCCTGTTCTGCTTTTTCTTTGAGAACAGTATTCGTGGAAGTAACACTTTTGTATATGGAGATATCCAAATCTTCCTGCAGATATTTGCCAATACTTGAAGAAGATAAAATATCGTTTTGGAGGCTGAGACAGTAACCTTTATTTGGAACTGCATGAATCTGGTACCCGCTTTTTTCTAATGATTTTATGGATTTCCAAACTGCATTTCGGCTCACTCCCAAAGCGGAAGCTAATGTAGCTCCGGAAATATAACTTCCTTTATTTTCTTCTAATTGTTGTAATACTGCATCTTTTATTTTCATAGGAACTCCGTTCTGTCTTGGTGCATAGTTAGTTTACGCATTGCCCTCAGACGTTTCGATGTGTTTCTTGAAAAAAGTATAGCATTTTTGCGATACGGCTGCAATCTATAGAAACAAAACGTTAGCTAAAAATATATAATGGTTGACAATTTAAAATCTATACGATAGAATAAATGAAAAAGTTAGTAAAAGGAAGGTAGCAGATGTGGCAGAACGGAAAAAATTTTTGACAGTACAGGATATGGCGCTCATTGGAATATTTACGGCACTTATTGTTGTATGTTCCTGGATTAGTCTGAATGTAGGAGCGCTGGTTTTTACTTTGCAGACTTTTGCTGTGTTTACTGTGTCTGCATTGCTGGGGACAAAAAAAGGAGTTATTGCAATATTGGTATATATCCTGTTAGGGCTGGCAGGTGTTCCGGTGTTTGCGGGATTTAAGGGTGGTCCGACCGTGCTCGCCGGTCCTACGGGAGGATATATTATAGGATTTATTTTTACAGCATTGATTATCGGAAAAATGACAGAAATTTTTCAAAAAAGAAATGCAGAAGGGATAATGATTACCGCAGTATCTATGATACTGGGCGATATGGTTTGCTTTTTGGTAGGAACGTTTTGGTTTATGGCAATGATGAAGACAGACTTTTTATCTGCTGTTACGTTGTGTGTTGTTCCGTATATTATCCCGGATTTGGTAAAAGTGTTGGTAGCTACGATGATTGTAAACCGAATAAAAAAACATGTTAAAATTTTTCATTAGATAAAAGAATATATAAATATAAAATGAAATCAAAAAACGGATGTATTACATAAAGAAGTATATACATGATTTTCAAAAATAAAAGAATAGAAAATAGGAAAAAAAGCTGCAGATAAAAATCTGTCTTAAAAATTGGACATAAAAATGTCTGATGGGGACAAAGTTTATGATGCAGCTCTTTGTTTATGCTCTCAAGAGGGGCTTTTAATCCCTGAAGCTGTTGTGGATAGAATAGTTAAAATATGGTAATATATACACTAACGAATTATGAAATAAAGTTTAAAAACAAAAGATATAAAATTTTTGAAACAGTGAAAAGGAGATTATTGATGAAAAAAGAAATAAAAGACGTGACTGCCTATGAAGTTATTATTGACAAGCAAATTGAAGAGGTAAATTCCCGCTGTCTGCTTTTAAAACATAAAAAGACAGGGGCAAGGGTTGTGCTGCTTTCCAATGATGATGACAATAAGGTATTTCAGATTGGATTCCGAACACCGGTCAAAGATGATACGGGCGTGCCTCATATCATTGAGCACACGGTCCTTTGCGGGTCGGAAAAATTTCCGGTAAAGGATCCTTTTATGGAACTTGTAAAGGGGTCTCTGAATACATTTTTAAATGCAATGACCTATCCTGACAAAACAGTTTATCCGATAGCAAGTTATAATATGCAGGATTTTAAGAATCTTATGCACATATATATGGATGCAGTATTAAAGCCTAATATTTATCAGGAAGAAAAAATATTTCAGCAGGAGGGCTGGCATTATGAATTGGAAGATAAAGATGCTAATCTGATATATAATGGTATTGTTTATAATGAGATGAAAGGAGTCTATTCTTCCGTGGATGGAATCAACGATAGAGTCACTTTGCAATCTCTGTTTCCGGACAACGGATATGGATGTGAATCCGGCGGCGACCCTGATTTTATTCCTGAACTTTCTTATGAAAAATATTTGGAATTTCATCAAAAATATTATCATCCATCCAACAGTTATATTTATCTGTATGGTGATATGGATATGGTAGAACGGCTTGAGTGGATGGATCAAGAATATCTGGGGAACTATGACGCTCTGCCGATAGATTCACATATTCCATATCAGAAGCCTTTTTCCGAGGCAAGGGAAATAGAAAGAGAGTATGCCATATCAGATGGCGAGCAGGAAAAAGAAAATGCCGTACTATCTGCCAATTATGTGATTGGAGATAATTTAGATGCAAAGTTAAGCATTGCGTTTCAGATTATAGAATATGCTTTGATGGAAATGCCGGGTGCCCCTTTAAAACAGGCATTAATTCGTGCGGGAATTGGTAAAGATGTTTATGGACAGTACGAGACGGATGTACTTCAGCCCGTATACAGTATTATAGCAAAATATACGGATATTGAGGAAAAAGAAAAATTTATCCGCCTGATAAATGATACACTGACTCATATTGTATCTGAAGGAATTGATAAAGATGCTCTTCTGGCAGGGTTGAACAGTCTGGAATTTAAGACGAGGGAAGCGGACTTTGGACGATATCCAAAAGGATTAATGTGGGGGTTGGAAATTATGTCTTCGTGGTTGTACAGTGACAGCCAGCCGTTTATACATTTAGAAACCAATGGAATATTTGAAGAATTGCGAGAGAAAATAAATACAGATTACTTTGAACAGTTGATAAAAAAATATTTGTTGGAAAATACACACTGTTCCGTTGTCGTGTTAAAACCGAAAAAGGGATTAACGGAAGAAAAAGAAAAGCAGCTGGCAGAAAAACTGGCACAGAAAAAAGCATCAATGACGGAGAAAGAGTTGGAAAAACTGGTGAGGGAGACAGCAGAGCTGAAAGCTTTTCAGGAACAGCCTTCTACCGCGGAGGAATTGTCGGTCATTCCATTATTGAAAATATCGGACATTAATCCGGAGCCAAGACCTTCTATCCGACAGGAGGAGACTGTGGATTACACAGTTATGCTCTATAATGGACTTTTCACAAATGGAATAGGATATTTGGATTTTGTTTTTGACTGTTCAGATTTGCCTCAGAAATATCACCCCTATATTGGATTATTGAAATATCTTCTTGCATTTATGGATACAGATAGAAGTTATGCAAAACTTAACACAGATATTGATTTGAACTTAGGAGGACTGGCATTTGATACAGCGTTGTATCAAAATCAAAAAACAGATAAGATTGTCTTTAATATGGAAATTCATACGAAAATGATGGATACGAAGATGGAAAAGGCCTTTTCTCTGGTAGAGGAAATTATCTGCAAAACGACATTTGAAGATACAAAGAGACTGAAAGAAATTCTGGAAGAATTAAAATCCCGGTTGAATACTTCGATTATGCAGTCCGGAGACAGCGCGGCAAGACTGCGCGCAATGTCTTATTACTCGAAGGCATACTATATCAGAGAACAGATTGCAGGAATTAGTTTTTACAAATTTGTTGAAGAGATATTAGATTCGTTTGAGCAAAGAAAACAGGAATTGGTCGCAATGCTTTCTGAGACCATAAAAAAAGTTTTCCGCAAAGATAGAATGTTGCTGAATTATGCTGGAAGTAAAGAGAGTTATGAAGAAGGAAAGAGACGTTTTCTTCAACTGAAAAATAAAATGTATGAAGATACGGCGGTTTATCAGGAACAGTTTGACGGATGGGAGTTTGTTCCATGTCAGAAAAACGAAGGATTTGAGACCCCTGGTCAGGTACAGTATGTGGCCAGAGTAGGAAATTATAATCCTCCGGGTAAAAAAATACCGTTTGATGGTAGTCTTCTGGTGTTAGGAAATATTATGCGCAGTGAATATTTGTGGAATAATATCCGAGTACTGGGCGGCGCATATGGATGCAACTGTCTGGTAGGAAGAGGCGGAGACGTTTTCTTTACATCCTACAGGGATCCAAATTTAAAAAAGACCAGTGATGTTTATCTGAATGCAGCGGACTACATTGAAAACTTTACGGCCGACGAGAGAGAAATGAGGAAATTTATTATAGGAACTATCAGTAATCTGGACACACCGCTCGGTGCATATGACCAGAGTATCAGAGAACTTGGAAATTATTTTGCGGGTATTGACAATACAATCTTAAAGAAAGAGAGAGAAAAAGTACTCCATACAACAGAAAAAGATATCAGAAACCTCGCTCCGCTAATAAAAACTGTGTTGGACAAAAACAATATATGTGTGGTTGGAAGCAAGAGTGCAGTTCAGGGAGCAAGAGAGCTGTTCCGGGAGACAAAAGAACTTGGATAATACCAAAAGTATTTCATGGTAAAAACCATAAAAATCAAAAATATAATTATCAGACAATAGACAAGAGGTAAAAGAGGATAACATGGAAGAAAAAATAAATTCAGGATTTGTAGCGTTGATTGGCAGACCTAACGTGGGAAAATCTACATTGATGAATCAGATTATCGGTCAAAAAATAGCAATTACATCCAAAAAACCACAGACGACAAGAAATAAAATACAGACAGTATATACCTGCGAAAAGGGGCAGATTGTGTTTTTGGATACACCGGGTATTCACAAAGCAAAAAACAGACTGGGGGAATATATGGTCCATGTTGCTGAAAAGACACTCAAAGAGGTGGACCTGATTATGTGGCTGGTAGAGCCGGACACTTTTATTGGCGCCGGGGAGCGTCATATTGCAGAACAGTTAGCGGATGTACAGGTACCTGTTATCCTGGTAATTAATAAGACAGATACGGTAAAGCAGGAGGAGGTACTGACGTTTATTGATACTTACAGAAAAATTTATGATTTTGATGAAATTATTCCGGCTTCCGCATTAAAAGGATACAATGTTGACACAATTATCGAACAGATACTGAAATATCTGCCGCAAGGACCTATGTATTATGATGAGGATACGGTTACCGACCAACCGATGCGTCAGATTGTAGCAGAATTAATTCGGGAGAAATCTCTCCATGCTCTGGATGAGGAAGTGCCGCATGGAATTGCCGTGACGATAGAGAAAATGAAAGAGAGAAGCAGGGGAAATATTGTAGATATCGAGGCTACTATTATTTGCGAGAAAGAATCCCACAAGGGAATTATTATCGGAAAAAAAGGAAGTATGCTGAAAAAAATCGGAATGAATGCGCGGTATGAAATAGAGCAGCAACTTGAAAAAAAAGTAAATCTGCAGCTTTGGGTCAAAGTGCGCAAAGACTGGAGGGATAGTGAACTGCTTATGAAAAATTATGGTTATAGAGACGAAAAATAGGTTTCCAATATTTGCAAAGGGAAACTGCGCATACAAAACAGTGCAGTGGAAATGATAATCTTATCGGTCCGTAAAATCAGACTGAATCTAAAATACGGAGGGATAAGATGGATAATTTAGAAAGCTGGAAAGTTTTTGAATCAACGGGAAAAGTTGAAGATTATTTGAAATATGCAGATGAGAGAAGATTACAAAAGGCGAGAGAAAACTTTCTATCGGTTATAGAAGGCGGACAAACAGATGACAGAAAAAATTACAGTGGCGGGAATGGTAATTTCCGCGATGCCTATAAGTGAATATGATAAACGTCTTGTGATATTGACAAAGGAACTGGGAAAAATTACTGCGTTTGCCAGAGGGGCAAGAAAACCGACGAGTCAGTATCTGGGAGGAAGCCAGCCGATGGCGTTCGGAGAATTTACTCTGTATCAGGGTAGAAATGCTTATACTGTTACCGGAATGAAAATTCATGAATATTTCAGTAATACAATGAATGATATCGACAGTATGTATATGGGAATGTACTTTCTGGAACTGGCAGATTACTATGGAAGAGAAGGAATCGAAGCTTCCGATACGTTAAGACTGCTGTATCTGTCCATGAAAGCTCTGACCCATGATACGCTTTCCAATCAGCTTGTCCGGTGCATTTATGAACTGAAAACACTGGTAATTAATGGAGAATATCCGAATTTGTTTACCTGTGGCAACTGTGGAAAAACAGAACATCTGGACTATTACGACCCGTTACATGATACAATGATATGCAAACAATGTCACGGTCCCGTACCAAAAAACCAGATAATCAGCGACTCAGCGCTTTATGCGCTTCAGTTTATTGTTACTTCCCCTTTTGGTAAATTATTTACGTTTACAGTGACAGAGGAAATACTGGAGGAGATGAACAGAATTGTGGAAAGTTACATGAAGAAACATATTGATAAAAAGTTTCATTCTCTGGAATTTCTATAAAAATATGGTTGAAATTAGCAGTCATAGAGTTTAGAATTATTCTGAGGAAAAACAAAGCAAAGGAGAAAATCAATATGAAGAAATTAATGTCATTTATAATGGCAATAGTTCTTGTTTTGAGCATGACAGCATGTGGGCATACTGTGGGTAAGATTGATTTGAATAAAAATCAGAGTGCAATTTACATAAAAGACGACGGCTCGGTAACGTATGCGGTATCGGAAAGCTTTGATAAGGAATATTACAATAAAGACGAATTAAAAAGTAAAATAGAAGAAGAGGTTGCAGATTATAATAAGAGCAGCCAAGCTTCTGTGAGTGGAGCAATTACGATTGAAAAATTTCAAATAAAAAGTGAAGTGGCAACATTGTGTCTCGATTTTGCCACCATCTATGATTTTGCTACATATATAAAAGAGTACAATAGAATAGATGAAAAAGAATTTTATATTGGAAGTATAAGTGAAAATAAGAATTGTGAAATCCAAGGAAGCTTCAAATCGCCGGACGGAAAGAAAACTGTAGAGGCGGATGAAATAAACAAATTAGAAAATAAAAATTTACTTGTGGTAAAGGAACAATACTTTGTGCAGCTGGATGCTAAAATACAATATGTCAGTGACAACTGCAAGGTAAGCGAAGATGGTATTGTAACGACAGCAAAACAGGAAGACGGAATCAGTTATATTATATATTAATAGATACTAAATTTAGGAAAGGAAAAGTAAATCCGGCGATTACGCCGGAGGAGGCGAGTGACTGAAATGGAAAAGACAATGGACAAAATTGTGGCAGTAGCAAAGAGCAGAGGTTTTGTATATCCCGGCTCGGAAATTTATGGAGGATTGGCCAATACATGGGATTATGGAAATCTTGGTGTAGAATTAAAAAATAATGTAAAGAAGGCATGGTGGAAAAAATTTATTCAGGAAAATCCTTACAATGTAGGAGTGGACTGTGCAATTTTGATGAATCCCCAGACTTGGGTTGCATCAGGACATCTGGGAGGGTTTTCAGACCCATTGATGGACTGTAAAGAATGCCATGAGAGATTCCGGGCTGATAAGCTGATTGAAGATTATATGGAAGAAAACGACATCAGGACGGAGGAGTCTATTGACGGCTGGAGTCATGAGAAGATGGCGGAATACATAGAAGAAAAACAAATTGTATGTCCAACCTGTGGAAAACACAATTTTACGGAAATACGTGAATTTAATTTAATGTTCAAGACATTCCAGGGTGTGACAGAAGATGCAAAAAACACTGTTTATCTGAGACCGGAAACAGCGCAGGGCATTTTTGTTAATTTTAAAAATGTTCAGAGAACTTCCAGAAAAAAGATTCCTTTTGGTATTGGTCAGATAGGAAAATCATTCCGAAATGAAATTACACCGGGTAATTTTACTTTCCGTACCAGAGAGTTTGAACAGATGGAACTGGAATTTTTCTGTGAGCCGGGAACGGATTTGGAATGGTTTCAATATTGGAGAGGTTTTTGCCGCGACTGGCTGTTAAATCTTGGAATAAAAGAAGATGAAATCCGACTGAGAGATCATTCTCCGGAGGAATTATGTTTTTACTCGAAAGGCACTACAGATATTGAATTTTTATTCCCATTTGGCTGGGGTGAACTGTGGGGAATTGCAGACAGGACGGATTACGATTTGACCCAGCATCAGGATTTATCAAAACAGGATTTGACGTATTTTGATGATGAAAAGCACGAGAGATATGTGCCATATGTTATTGAGCCGTCTCTGGGTGCCGACCGTGTTACACTTGCATTTTTATGTTCTGCATATGATGAGGAGGAATTAGAAAACGGAGATATGCGTACAGTAATGCACTTCCACCCTGCAATTGCACCTGTTAAAATTGGCGTATTACCATTGTCAAAGAAATTGAATGAAGGAGCAGAAAAAATATTTACCGAATTAAGTAAATATTATAATTGTGAGTTTGATGACAGGGGAGCGATAGGAAAAAGATATCGCAGGCAGGATGAGATTGGCACACCTTTCTGTGTGACCTATGATTTTGAATCTGAGGAAGACGGTGCGGTAACTGTTCGTGACAGAGATACCATGGAGCAGGAGCGAATTAAAATAGAAGACCTGAAAGCTTATTTTGAAGCTAAAATGGAGTTCTAAAAAATAAAAAAATGAGAGCTGTTATGTACAAATAATAAATTTTGGCATAGCAGCTTTTTTACGGGCCCTTTGTCACAAGCGTGGGTAATACACAGATGCAATGAATGCTACAGTGTAAAAAATCAAAGCGGATGGGCACATAGATGCAATGCTATGGTAAAAAAATCAAAGCGAATGGACACAGGGATTTACAATATCTGTCGGACGATTGAGGGACACAGTATTGTAGGGAGTGTAAAAAGAAATATGTACAGACAAAATAATGCGTGATATAATAAACACAGTTCAAAAATGATAAAAAAATAAGAAAATAAGAAAGGAGAGGTATCTGACAATGCAAAAAATGTTTAGAAGATTACTGGCAGTAGTGCTGGCGGCCGCTCTGGCGATAAACGGAGGATATGTCGCCACGACAACTGAGGCGGCGGAGCCGTCGAAAAAAGAAGTCGTAATTTTTCATACGAATGATATGCACGGGCATATGGACGAGGGTATCGGCATTGCAAGAGTAGCGGCGATGAAAAAATCGGTGGAAAATGCTCTGTTGCTGGACGGTGGAGACGCCATTCAGGGTGCTCCGATGGCAACCCTTAGCAGCGGGGAAGATATCGTAGAGCTGATGAATCTGGCAGGCTATGATGCTGTTTGTACCGGCAATCATGAGTATGATTACGGACAGGAGCAACTTTTGAAAATTCGCAGTCTTGCAGATTATCCGATGCTTGCTGCAAATGTAAAAAAGGATGGAACAGCCTTTTTGCAAGGTACATATAGTGGTGGAGAAAAAGAAGGAAACGGACAGTACACCCTGTTAGAGAAAAATGGAGTGACTGTTGGCGTTTTCGGCCTGACAACACAGGAAACCCGTACTTCTTCCAATCCGGCAGGACTGAAAGGGATTATTTTTGAAGACGAAATAGAAACCGCAGAAAAAATGATTGACGCTCTGGAAAAAGAAGGAGCAGATGTTATTATCTGTCTGGCGCATCTGGGCGATACAGGTACAGTACCATATACAGCTGAGAAACTGGCGCAGAATCTGACAGGCGCTTATGAAGGAAAACTTGATGCGATTATTGATGCGCACAGTCATACAATAGAAAACAAGGTAGTCAACGGCGTGCAAATCAGCCAGACAGGTACCGCACTTGAAAATCTGGGAAAGATGACACTTACTTATGATGAAGAAACAGATGATGTCGATATCCAGGCAGAACTGATTCCGGAATCTGAGTTTACGGCAGATACAGGAGCGTACAAAGACATTGTGCCTGATGCCGGAATCGAAGCGGCGCTGGCGGAAATTTCAGAAAAAAATCAGGAATTATTAAAGACCAGAATTGCAGATACGGCAGTAACACTCTGGGGCGGAACGATTAACAACGTTGCCGAGGGACGTGTCACGGAAACCAATCTCGGAAATCTGGTAGCAGACAGTATGATTGATGCGGCAGATGATATTATCCGTAATGGAAATGTGGCAGAGGAATATAAGACACTGCCGATTGTTGCTATGCAGAATGGTGGTGGAATCCGCGCAACAGTCAAAAAAGGAGTCATTACCCAAGGCGATATTATCAACGTCCTGCCATATGGCAACCTGATATCCTTTAAGGTAGTTACGCCAAAATTGTTATATGATATTCTTGAAGTGGGCGTATCCGGAAACAGTGGACTGACGGCAGACGGACTGATGGCAGGGACGACCGCCAGTGGAGGATTTCCACAAATCGGAGGAATGCGTTTTACTTATGATCCGAATAAGGAAAAAGGCTCAAAAGTCAAAGCAGTTTATCTGGATGGGGAAACAGAGCCATTGGATAGGACAGATGAGAGCCGCCAGATAATCTTTGGCTCTAATGATTATTTGATTGCCGGTGGAAATGGTTACACGATGCTGGCTGACTTACCGCAGGTTGCAGAGGGTGGCGCTTTGGATATCATGTTGGAAAATACAATTTTGAAGCGGACAAACAACGGCACTGAGCCGCTGAAAGTTCCTGTCAACGGCAACAGAATCGTGGTGGAAAGCGATGATTACACACCAAAGAATTATACGGCAAGTGTACAGGTTTCTGATGAAAATGGGGCACCGGTACCGGAAAAAGAAATTCTTTATTATGTTGATGATGCGTCTAATACGTTTACGGGAACAACAGACGCGGACGGTTTGTTAAAGATAGAAAATTTAAGCGACGGAGCGCATACGATTGGGGCAGTATTCGGAAACAGAGAAGCATATGTATGCAGCTATACCGGTACAGGAATGATACTTACCTTTACAAAGGTATATCCGCAGATTGATGTGGATTTAGACAAGCAGCAAGTGGAGCCAACCACAGATCCGAACACAGAGCAGACTACAGATTCGAACACAGAGCAGGAAACTACTACGGGCGTGTCTCAAACAGATTCCACAACGCCGGTTGAAACAACTACTACCCCGACAGTTCCTTCTGCAAAGGTCGGAAAACCGGACAAGGCAAAAATTGTCAAGGTTTCAGCAAAGAAGAAATCTGTAAAGAAAATAAAAATTACAATTAAGAAAATCAAAGCAAACGGCTATCAGGTGGCAATTTACAAGAATAAGAAAAATGCACGAAAGAATAAAAAAGCAATCGTCAAAAAACTGTTCCGAAAAACAAAGGTCACCATTACTTCAAAGAAACTTAAAAATAAAAAGACGCTGTTTGTTAAGGTACGCGCTTATAATCTTGACGGGAAAAATAAAAAATACGGCGCTTGGTCTAAAATAAAAATTGTAAAAAGAAAATAAAAGTTGACAAAAAATTGGCTTTTATGGGCAATAATAAAGGACAAAACAGACCACAATCAATGTTCATGGAGCTTGGAACGAAGGATAAAATTTTAATTGCTGACGACGAGAAAATGCTGACGATAATTTAGCAGAATCAGCAGAAAAATCAGCAGATGATTTTATGCAAGGTAAGATAAATTATGGCTCTTTGTCAAGAGTAGAAGTAAAAGAGTATAGACACAGTTGTGAAACATTGTTCACAACTGTGTTTTCTTTTTTCAGCTTGCAGTGTGTTTTGGAAGGGAGGATATCAAAAACCGTATGAATTATGCCTGTTTTACTTATCAGACATGCTTTATTTTAAAATATAAAAACGTTTTTATACATATTTCATAAAAGCGGACCTTAATATTGTTTCAATCTGCCTATATACTTTTAAAAGAGGAATGATATAATATTTTGTTGTAAATTACCAGTACAGGATAAATTTGAAATGATGTTAGAGAGTTACCATTGAATAGAATATTAAAATGTTGGAGAGGTAGATAATATGGAGCCAATTATGAGAATTATTCAGACGGCGCAGGGAGATGACAAAGCATGGAGAGAATTGGAGCCCCAGGAACTGAGGGATTATTATAGCTTTCGGATGGATACTGTTGTGGTGGACAGCAGCCAGACATTTCAGACCCATATAGGTTTTGGCGGAGCATTTACGGAAGCAGCGGCATATACTCTCGCAAACGCTTCAGAAGAAACCAGAAAGAAAGTGATAGAAGCATATTTTAATAAAGAAAAGGGCCTCGCTTACAATCTGGGAAGAACTTCAATTAATGGATGTGATTTTTCTTTAGAGCCTTATACTTATGTGGAAGAGGGAGATACGGAACTTACAACCTATCATATGGATAGAGAGGATAAGTGGGTTGTCCCTTTTATTAAGGCTGCCGGAAAGGAGGCAGGTGAGGATATCCGCATCCTGTCGGCACCATGGAGCCCTCCGGCATTTATGAAAAATAACAAAGATATGAATAATGGCGGAAGGCTGCTTCGGAAATATTATGGCGCGTGGGCAAAATATATGGTGAAATACATACAGGGCATGCTGGAGCGGGGAATTAAAATAGAAGCTTTGAGTGTGCAGAACGAGCCTGAGGCAAAGCAGGACTGGGCTTCCTGTAAGTTTGACCCCACAGAAGAAGCTATGCTGGCTGTGGATTATATTTATGAAGAATTAAAAAAAGCAGGACTGGAAGAAAAAATTAAAATTGTTATATTGGATCATAATAGAGATATTATGTTTCGCAGAGTCAGAGAAACATTGGCATACAAGAATGCGGCGGATATTGTATGGGGAATCGCATATCACTGGTACGGCTCTGATAAATCAGAAATTCTTACCATGGCACATGAAATCTATCCAAACCAGCATCTGATTTTTACGGAAGGGTGTGTGGAATTGGTCAATGTGTCCGGAAATACAAGTTCCAAAGCGGGAATCGGTGCATGGAAACATGGAGAAATTTATGGACACAATATGATTAACGATTTCAACAATTATAATGAAGGATGGGTGGATTGGAATCTGGTGCTCAATGAGCAGGGAGGACCAAACTATGTAGGAAATTACTGCGAAGCGCCAATTATGATTCACAGAGAAACGAATGAGATTATATATAATGTTTCATACTATTATATAGGACATTTTTCCAGATTTATTAAGCCGGGAGCAAAAAGAATTTTATGTTTAAACGATTCCGACAAAGGCATTTATTCTGTAGCATATAAAAATCCGGATGGAGAAATTATAGTGGTGGTCCAAAGTGAGTTAAGCCGACGCCATAAACTGGCGGTAACAGTAGATGGAAAGGGCTTAAATACAGAAATTCCACCACATTCTATCACAACATTTATAGTTGACTAAAATTTCCAGTATGTTATAATCAACCTATAGGTGCGATTGCGCCCTTTTTCTACGTGTCAGGATAGAAAAAAGGCAAAAAGAAACGTAGTATTTTAGGGGCGGACACCAATATGTGAGTGTATGAATTGAGACAAGGCCATGCTTTCAGTTCATGACATAAAATACTAATAATTAGGAGGAAAAATAAATGGCAAACAAATGGGTATACCTTTTCAGCGAAGGTAATGCTAACATGCGTGAGTTGCTTGGTGGTAAAGGTGCTAACCTGGCAGAGATGACAGGCCTGGGACTTCCAGTACCACAGGGATTCACAATTACCACAGAAGCTTGTACTCAGTATTATGAGGACGGCAGAGAAATTAATGATGAGATTCAGGAACAGATTAACGAGTATATCGTAAAGATGGAAGAAATCACAGGAAAGAAATTCGGTGATAAGGAAAATCCATTGCTTGTATCTGTTCGTTCCGGTGCAAGAGCATCCATGCCGGGTATGATGGATACGATTCTTAACCTTGGTCTGAATGAGACAGTTGTAAATACGATTGCTGAGAAGTCAGGAAATGCTCGTTGGGCTTGGGACTGCTACAGAAGATTTATTCAGATGTACTCTGATGTAGTTATGGAAGTTGGTAAGAAATACTTTGAAGAGCTTATCGACAAAATGAAAGAAGACAGAGGAGTTAAACAGGACGTTGAACTTACAGCAGAAGATTTAAAAGAACTGGCTTCACAGTTTAAGGCTGAATATAAAGAAAAAATTGGCGCTGACTTCCCAGATGATCCAAAGGAACAGTTGATGGGAGCTATTAAAGCGGTATTCCGTTCATGGGACAACCCTCGTGCAAATGTGTACCGTCGTGACAATGATATCCCTTATTCATGGGGTACAGCCGTTAATGTACAGTCGATGGCATTTGGTAACATGGGTGATGACTGTGGTACCGGTGTTGCATTTACAAGAGATCCTGCTACAGGAGAAAAACATCTTATGGGTGAATTCTTAAAGAACGCTCAGGGTGAAGACGTTGTTGCAGGTGTAAGAACACCAATGCCAATCGCACAGATGGAACAGGAATTCCCAGAAGCATTTGCTCAGTTTAAAGAAGTTTGCGAAATTCTTGAAAATCATTATAGAGATATGCAGGATATGGAATTTACCGTTGAAAATAAGAAACTTTACATGTTACAGACACGTAATGGTAAGAGAACAGCTCAGGCTGCTCTGCAGATTGCCTGCGATCTTGTAGATGAGGGAATGAGAACAGAAGAAGAAGCAGTAGCTATGATTGATCCTAGAAATCTGGATACATTACTGCATCCACAGTTTGATGCTGCTGCATTGAAAGCTGCTACACCAATGGGAAAAGGTCTTGGTGCTTCACCGGGTGCTGCATGTGGTAAAATAGTATTTACAGCAGATGATGCAGAGGCATGGAATGCAAGAGGAGAGAAAGTTGTACTTGTTCGTCTTGAAACATCACCGGAAGATATTACCGGTATGAAAGCTTCTCAGGGTATTCTGACTGTTCGTGGTGGTATGACAAGCCATGCAGCCGTTGTTGCCCGTGGTATGGGTACATGCTGTGTATCAGGATGCGGCGACATTGTTATGGATGAAGAAAACAAGAAATTTACACTGGCAGGAAAAGAATTCCATGAAGGAGATTATATCTCAATCGACGGCTCTACAGGAAATATTTATGATGGAGTTATTGAGACAGTAGATGCTCAGATTGCAGGTACATTTGGACGTATCATGAGCTGGGCTGATAAATACAGAACATTAAAGGTTAGAACAAATGCAGATACACCTGCTGATGCTAAGAAAGCAAGAGAACTTGGCGCAGAAGGTATCGGTCTCTGCCGTACAGAGCATATGTTCTTTGAGGAAGACAGAATCGCAGCATTTAGAGAAATGATTTGTGCTGATACAGCAGAAGAAAGAGAAGAGGCTCTGGCAAAGATTCTTCCATATCAGCAGGGAGACTTTGAGGCACTTTATGAAGCATTGGAAGGAAATCCTGTAACAATCAGATTCTTAGATCCACCACTTCATGAGTTCGTTCCTACAGAGGAAGCAGACATTCAGAAACTTGCTGATACACAGGGCAAATCTGTTGAAGATATCAAGGCTGTAATTGATTCTCTTCATGAGTTTAACCCAATGATGGGACACAGAGGATGCCGTCTTGCTGTAACTTATCCGGAAATTGCCAAGATGCAGACCAGCGCTGTAATTCGTGCGGCAATCAATGTGCAGAAAGCTCATCCGGATTGGAGTGTAAAACCGGAAATCATGATTCCATTGGTTGGTGATGTAAAAGAATTAAAATATGTTAAGAAAGTTGTTGTTGAAACCGCAGAGGCTGAAATCAAAGCAGCAGGTGCAAATCTTGAATACGAAGTAGGTACCATGATTGAAATCCCAAGAGCTGCTCTGACAGCAGATGAGATTGCAAAAGAAGCTGACTTCTTCTGCTTCGGTACAAACGACTTGACACAGATGACATACGGATTCTCAAGAGACGATGCAGGTAAGTTCTTAGATGCTTACTATGATGCAAAGATTTTCGAGAACGATCCGTTTGCTAAACTTGACCAGACAGGTGTTGGTAAATTAATGGAAATGGCTATCAAGTTAGGAAAGCCGGTTAATTCAGACCTTCACATTGGTATTTGTGGCGAACACGGAGGAGATCCATCTTCTGTTGAATTCTGCCATAAGATTGGTCTTGATTATGTATCATGTTCACCATTCCGTGTGCCAATTGCAAGACTTGCAGCAGCACAGGCAGCGATTGCACAAAAGGGGAACTAAGACAAAAACCACTGAAAAGCCTTTAG
>CANRIV010000011.1 GCA_947630805.1 uncultured Lachnospiraceae bacterium | reverse complement strand
TTTTCTGCAACGCTTTTTACGAGTTCTCTCGCTTTTTCATTGTCAATATGTTCTCTGAATGCAGTATGGTTTCCCTGCGAACAATGCTTACAGCAGCCTGTACAGGCGTATGTAATCACAAATTCTATTCGATTTAAATTTTTAAGATATTGATTCATTTGTTTATTCTCCTCATCTTCTTTATTATGGAGTAACCTCGTTCACAAAGATGCTATTATTTATGAATATACATTCTGGACATATCCGGCTCGCCATCTCCCTGCACCATACACAGAAATTCCCAGCCGTACCTTTCATAAAAACCAACATGGTCTGTAACGAGATAAAGCGGTGTAATTCCTTTTGATTTCATATCCTCCACAACCATATCAAGCAGGTGTCCTGCAATTCCTTTACATCGATATTCTTTTTCGGTGTATACTGCGCAGATATTCGGTGATAAATCTTTCCTATTATGGAAATCATTTTCAATCAATCCCATTCCGGCTATAATTTTTTCACCATCAAGACATAGATACCAGCCGAGTTCCGTTTTATAATTAAGATAATCTTCTATACATTCCAGATAAGCTTCCTTTGGCACGCCCCATTTCTTCTGAAACCATTCGGCTACCATCTCTTTTAATTCCGGCTTTTCTCTTAAAGTATAATATTTATATTCACTCATATTTTCTCCATAAAAATTTAAAATACTTTTCTGAATTTTCCATATGATTGTGACAATGGCTATTTAGACAAACAGGTTATAAATGTTTTTCCATTAAATAAAATCTTCCCTTTCGCCAGTCAGCATTGCCTACTTTTTTATTTCTATATTTCTTTCTTGAAACAGATTATTCTATTTGCTTCTTCAAATCCCATAGCCAAATGAAATTTCAAACTATCTTCATTATCTAATTCACAATCACTTGCAAATTCTGTGCATTTCCTTTCCTTTGCCCATTTTTCACATTCTAATAAAAGCTGTTTTGCATACCCAAGTTTACGATATTGCTCTACAACAAATATTCCTTCCAAATATCCTACGGGAGAACTATCCGTCCCCTCAACATAATCTGTCCTAAGCTGACATTGAGCAAATCCAACTGGTGTTTCATTTTCATATTTAATAAAACATTTTGCATTTTCATTGGCAATCAATTCCCTAAATTCGTTTTCTAATTCGGATATCGTATTATCGTTCCACATTTTTATTGCTAATTCAGCTAATATCCCTGCATCTTCTTTTTGTGCTGATTGAATCATAACTTTTCCTTACCAAATTCCTTTCCCATCGCCAATTAAAATATTCCTGATGTTTTCATTCATTTCACTTTCCGTTAAACCTTTACAAATAAGCGGTTGAATGACCTCCCGGCTTTCTCTTGTATGCGGGAGTTCCGATGCAAGCCGGCTTGCTTTTTCCTCAAATCCTGCTTTCAGATATAAAAAACACAAAACCGCCCGCATTGTTGCTTTTTGTTTTTCATTGATGGATATTGGTAACCCTCTTTCTATCAACTCAATCGCTTCGTCTGTGTTACCTTTTAACGCCAGTGTGCCTGCCAGACCCAAAATCATTCCCGGCTTGTTTGGGTAAATCAGCAATGCGTCCCGATACGTTTTTTCCGCAGAATCATAATCGCCTTTTCGTTGATAGTCAACAGCCTTTTTGTGAATATTATATCGGGTTGTCTCTGCGCGAATTGTATCCATTCCTACCAGCAAATCAATACTTGTTTCAAAAATGTTTGCCAGTGCCGGTAAAAGTGTAATGTCAGGATAGGACTCGCCCCGTTCCCATTTGGAAACACTTTGTGCTGTAATTCCTAAATATTCTGCAACATCTTCCTGCGTAAGATTTTTTAAAATACGGTACTTCCTTAAATTCTCTGATAAATATAACATGGCTCTCTCCTTATGATTTATTATAGTAAAATCATATCATAGGCATTGCCAATTTCAATAACGCAATGGTTGTCTTAAAGTAAACCGTATCTCTATGATTTCTCATGTATCATTCTTCAAAAACCCCGATTTCCCGACCTCTCTAACATTATTTTTTACTATTTATTTGACTATCTCAATATAATAATCTAACAGTTCATATATCCAGTCATGAAGTGCCGAAAACTGAAAGCCCAACGCTTGTGCTTTTTCGGTATTTATACTATATTCCGGCTCCCCATTATATGGTGCCATTTCCCCTTCTTTATCAATCATTGCTTTGTATCCTGTTTTCTTTTCAACATAGTTTATAATCTCTTTTATGGAAATCGTTCCTTTAGAACTTCCGTTCATTGCTCCCGTGATATCTTTATCAACTAAAAATGCCATAAACTTCCCGGCCTCGTCGGAGCGTATAAATCCCATCTGACAGTCCAAATTATCTATATTCATAGGAATAGATTTCATGATATGCTCAACATAAAATAATAATCTCTTCGTGTAATCATCTTTACCTATCACAAAGGGATATCTGACAGCAATCCAATTACGGTCGGCGTATTTCTGCCATAAAGCATACTCTGCCTGCCTTTTTATTTGTTCATACGGAAAAGCAAATCTGTCACACCAGATAAGTTCTTTTGATGTTCCGTCAAAATCAGATTCTATCGTATTTATATGCTTAGGCTCATATACTGACGTGCTGGACATGTGAATGTATTTATCACAATCCACCACCTCCATCACATACTTTATGTCATTCGAGCAATAGGCTATTTTATCAATAATAACGTCATAATGTGTTCCGGATAGCGCTTGTTTTACACTCTCTTCATTTGTCCTTTCAAAGATAATTCTCTTTACCTTATCACCATATTCGTCAGAAGTTAATCCTCTTGTGGCAATCGTAACATCATGACCTTTTTCTAAAAGTTCTTTTACCATATGGATTCCAAAAAATCTGGTACCGCCTATTACTAATATTTTCATCTTAATCCTCCTCCATCTGAACTGATCTTACCTATACCACTTTCCACAGTTCATTCTTCGTCCGGTTTCTGCCCGTCATGCGGCAGCCACTTGCACTCTGTCATCTCCATGTCTGTAAATATAGCCTTAAAAGAAGAATTTTCCGGACTGCAGGCATAAATTCCAAACCGGATTTCATCTGCTGCTTCCCACATATGGCATACCCGCATCTGAGAAAACCGGACTCCGTCTCTGGAACATTCCAAACAGAAATCATCTTCCCTTCTGCTCAAACGATACCACATGGATTTCACAGATGCGTCAATCTCCGTCGTCGCCCAGTCCGAATATCCATGATTTGTGACAACGCTGCCCAAATGCTGAAACGCATCATTCTCATATTCGATAGAAGCCTTTAACCAGTTGTCACTGTTTAAATACATTACTACGCCGCACTGGTCAAAACGGTGCTTACTCTCAAACGCTGTCCTGACACAAAATGAGAAAAATCTCTCTTTTGTCCGCATCTGCAAAACCGGAGCATTGTCATTTCTGAAATGATAATAAGTGCGCTGCCACAAATCCGTATGGGGAGCGGTTATTACTTCAATGCGGTTATTTTCAATAGAATAGCATTTTGGTTTTCTTGTCCATTCTAAATTTTTAATTTCAAACATATTTTTTTACCTTATGTTACACCCCTTTCATCATCCTTCTACTATTTCTGTGTTTTTGTTCCTTCTGCTATTTTTAATACATCTACAGTTTTTCCAGCATTTGTTTTGGAACATAAGCCTTCACATAAATTCCATCTTCCTTATATTCTTCGTGAATGAGCTGTCCGTATTTCCTGATGAGTCCGATTTTTCCTGCATCCGCATAATCATATACTCTCTCAATCAACACACGTAAGGATTCCAACACCTGTTCCAAAACAGAATTTATTTCATCCAGTCCCACATTTTTTTTAATTGCCGCATTTACCACATAATCTGCTCTCAAATCTCTCAAAACCGGCTTTTCTTCCAGTTTATCCTGTTTATTGAAGACAGTGATAATGATTTTATTTTTCACTTCCAGAATATCCAATGTCTGGTAGACTGTATGAATATTTTTATCCATAGACGGATTGGAACAGTCTACTACATGTAAAATAATATCCGAATATTTTGCTTCCTCTAACGTACTGCGAAAAGCATCAATCAGATGATGGGGAAGTTTGCGGATAAAACCTACTGTATCCGTAAGCAGGACCTCCTGGCCATCAGGCAGCTTATAATTACGCGTCGTGGGGTCCAAAGTAGCAAACAACTTATCTTCCTCCAGTACTTTTGCATCTGTTAAAGTATTCAAAAGCGTGGACTTGCCGGCATTTGTATAACCTACGATTGCCACTACTGGCAAGAGATTATTTTGACGCTTTGCACGCATTACCTGTCGATGATTTTCCATTTCCTGAATTTCCTGCTTTAATTGGGAAATCCGATTCCGAATCAGTCGTCTGTCTACTTCCAGTTTCTTTTCTCCCGGTCCCCGGGTCCCAATACCGCCTCCCTGCCGGGATAAATTTGCCATTCCAATCAATCTTGTAGAACGATATCGCAGTTGCGCCAGCTCTACCTGTATTTTTCCCTCTGCCGTCTTCGCTCTCTTTGCAAAAATATCCAGAATAACCAATGTTCTGTCCATAATCTTAACATTTAATTCATCTTCCAGATTTTTATATTGCGCCGGGGACAATTCATCATCACAAACAATTGCATCTGCATCCACATCCTGAATCAATTCCTTTAACTCCTGTACTTTTCCCGTACCAATATATGTTGCACTGTTTCTATGTTCCAGATTCTGCGTGATTCTTCCCACAACTACAGCTCCTGCAGTATTGACCAGTTCCTCCAATTCATCTAAAGATTCCTCTATATCATTTTCTCCGTCAGTGGAAACAGCCACTAAAATTATCGTTTCCTGCTTTTCCTCGGTCTCGTACAAACTCTCACCTCTATTCTGTTGATTCATCCTTTTTTTGAACAATATTAATCCGTCTCCATTTTCCCATTTTATATCGTACCAGACTAAACATTCCATTGAGCAGCCATGTGATTCCTGTCGCATAAAATACTCCGTAACTTCCCATAAACGGAATCAGTGTAAGGGGATAAGCAAGCCCCACTCTTCCAATACATTCCACGATTCCTGTAAACAAAGAAAACATAGCATCCCCTGCGCCGTTTAATACATTTCTTGTCGTGTAAATCAATCCAAGAAAAATATAAAAGCAGCTGGTAATTCTAAGACCATCTACTGCAATTCCAAGTACTGTGGCATCATGGCCAAAAATAGAGACAATATACGGAGTAAAAATCCAGAATATAACCATAACTCCAACCGCAAAAACAGAACTCATCCGTGTGGCAGAATTAAAACCTTTTACGACTCTCTTATACTCTCTTGCTCCAATATTTTGTCCGGTATAAGTAGACAACGCTGCTCCCAATGACATAAATGGCTGCTGTATCAGCTGTTCAATTCTTGATACGATCGTAAATGCCGTCGTGAAAACAGCTCCGTAACTGTTGACAATGGCCTGCAAAACAATCAGAGAAAATGCAATTAAAGCATTTTGCAGAGCGACAGGGACTCCCAGCCTCAAGCTTTTTTTCACAATGTATAACTGTAATTTTAGATTTCTCTTTTTTAGTCTGAAATATGTATTACTCCGGTACGCATAAAAAATACAGGTTATTGCCGAAATAAACTGAGAAAATGCTGTAGCTACACCTGCGCCTACAACACCCCAATGGAACACCAGAACAAAAATCAAATCCAATATTACATTCAGAAAACTTGCAAAAATTAAAAATTTTAACGGCGTTTTTGAGTCTCCCAATGCTCTCAAAATACTGGATACTCCGTTATACATTCCCATGCAGCAGATTCCAACAGATGTTACCTTTAAATAGGCTACTGCATCTTTCAGGATAAGTTTATCGGTATTTAAAAGCAGCAGTAAGAATCGGGCTGCAAAAAAACCAATCGTTGCCATGATAAGAGAACAGATAGAAATAATCCAGACGGCATTACCAATCGTATCTTTTACTCTCTCCGCATTTTCAGCACCGAAAAATTGTGAGACAATAATTCCGATTCCTACAGACAGTCCTCCTACCAATGAAAAAAAGAAAAAATGTAGCGAGCCGGTAGTCCCGATTGCCCCCAGCGCATTTTCACCAACAAATTGACCCACAATGACAGAGTCCACCATATTATATAACTGCTGAAAAACATTTCCTATAAAAAGGGGTACGGCAAACTGCAATAATAATTTTGCTGCATTTCCCTGCGTCATGTCTTTCACATACCTGTTCTTTTTTTCCATTCTAATCTCCATTCACCATCGTGCGCTATTCATACAGAATATTCTAAATAAGATAAAAACCAATCCATCCACAGACAATTCCAAGTATTGCTCCGACCAGCACATCCTTTGGAAAATGTACACCGGCTATCACTCTTCCAACCCCTATAATTACCCCGACAGCAAAGATGAAAATCCCTGTCGGAGGATACCAATATAAAAATGCCATACCTATAATAAAAGCAGAAAATACATGCCTGCTGGGCATCGACTGTCCTGCCTTATCTTTTTTAATAATTGGATGAAAATTATATTTTACATAAGGGCGTTCTGTATCTATGACATACCGAAACAGACTCACAAGTATAAAAGAAATTCCCGTAACCAGCACAATCCTTATCACACGATTATCTTTTTCAAACAAAAGTACAGCCAGCATCAAAAGATATGCCGCATAGATAATCAGAGTTGCTATCTGATTTACATATCTTACAATTTGTTCTCCATAGCGGTATTTTCTAATGTTCTCTGAAATTTTTATGTATTTTTGCTGATTCATTATTTCTACTGCTTTCTTGCCAGCCGATATTCATCTCCATAAGAAAAATAAGGGCAGACAGATTTTCTAAACTGCATCAATCTTGCCAGTTCGTCTTCATCCATGCTGGCAATACAAACGTATGCTTCGTATTCTTCATCATACACGTAGTTGCTGCAAAATTCACAACTATACTGTTCGCTCATACATTCCTCCCGGTTTTTGTTTTATTGATTTAAAACCGTTTATTTTCATGAAAATATTATATTTCTTTATTGGTAACACTCTGCCAGTTTTTTAAACGCACCAAGTGCATCTTCAATCTGTTTTGTCTGAACACAGTAAGACACTCTCACATATCCCGGTGTGCCAAAACTGTCTGCCGGTACCAGCAGCAATTCAAACTCTTTTGCTTTTTCACAGAATTCATGTGCATCTTCACACATGGCTTTTACAAACAGATAAAAAGCTCCATCCGGATAGACACATTGATAACCCATATCCTTTAGACTGTTATAAAGTAAATCCCTGTTTCTTTTATAAATAGATATATCTGCTGTATCGTCCAGACATTTTTCAATTACTCTCTGATACATACTGGAAGCACACACATATCCTAATGCGCGTCCTGCTCCACAAATCGCCGCATATGCGTCCTCTTCACATTCCATGGACGGAGATACTGCAATATATCCGATTCTCTCTCCCGGCAATGATAACGCCTTGCTGTAAGAATAGCAGACAAAAGTGTTATCATAATAATTTATAATATATGGTACTTCCACATCATCATATACCAATTCACGATAAGGCTCATCCGTAATTACAAAAATACTGTGTCCATATTCTTTTTCTTTTTCTTTTAACAAAGCGCACATTTTTTGAATTGTCTCCACAGAGTAAACGACTCCGGATGGATTATTCGGTGAATTGATAATAACTGCTTTTGTTTTTTCTGTTATTGCTTTTTTCAAACGCTCTATGTCAATCTGAAATGTCTTTTCTTCCGACTCTACCGGTACAAGTTTAGCACCTGTCCGTTCCAAAAACACTCCATATTCCGGAAAATACGGAGTAAATACAATACATTCTTCCTGTGGAAGCATAATCGCATTTAAAACAATCGTAAGTGAGGATGCCGCTCCGCAAGTCATATAAATATGATTGGCCGTAAGCTTTGTCCCGAATCTTTGATTAATATAATCCGAAATGCTCTGCCTTACCTTTGCATCTCCCTGTGCAGATGTGTAACCATGCAGCGCCACAGAATCAAAATTTTGGACCAGGTCGATAACAGCATTGTTTACTGTTTCAGGCGCCGGAACACTGGGATTTCCAATACTGAAATCAAAAACCTTGTCCGCACCGATTTCTGCTTTTCTCTTGTTTGCATATTCAAATATCTCCCTGATTTCTGAACGCACTTTTCCTAATTTTACCAATGATTCTGAATACATCTTATATCCTCCTTTTTCTGTCTCTGTATTATTTTTACCATTCCGGTATTAATTTTGTTGAATTTGCTGATTGTTTCCTTTTTGAAATATCATACAGTATTTTCACAGTATTTTATGGTATGCCGCTAACGCATTTTTATTTTAAACTCTCTCTCATGCTCTCTCTTCAAATCACGTTTTGCAATATCCTGACGTTTATCGTATAATTTCTTTCCTCTGGCCAGAGCAATCTCCACTTTTACAAGACTCCCCTTAAAATAAACTTGAAGAGGCACCAGCGTCAGTCCTTTTTCGTTCAATTTTCCAACGAGTTTGTTAATTTCATATTTGTGAAGCATCAGTTTTTTAGGCCTGAGAGGGTCTTTGTTAAATATGTTCCCCTTCTCATACGGATTAATGTGCATGCCATAAATAATGACTTCACCGTTTTCCACCCGTACAAAAGATTCTTTAATACTACAATGGCCTGCTCTCAGAGATTTCACTTCCGTACCATGCAAAACGATTCCCGCCTCATAAGTATCTTCAATAAAATAATCGTGACGTGCTTTTCGGTTTCCGGCAATTAATTTTACTGAATTTTTCGCCATATCTGCTCCTTTCCAATATACTTTCAAGCCTACAGTTCCCCACCTGGTCGGGTCAAGGCTGGAGTCCGTCTGCTTTCTCTGGAACGATAGGCAGATTTCCGTAGGATTACTGAGTGTATTTATAAACTCCGGAGCATCTGTTCGCGAGCGCTTGCGCTCAAGTTTGCGCAGGAGTTTTTATAAATACCGAAAGTAAGACAGGAAATCAACATGTTGCAGAGAAAGCAGACGGACTCCAGCCCTAACCCAATCAGGTGGGAGATTTTGCATCAATTTAAGCCTATCATTATATTACACTATTTTCCAACGAAACTAAAGTCTATTGTTCTTGAAATTTTATCTGCGGCTTCTACTCTGATTTTTACACGCTGTCCCAGTTTATAAGTTTTCTGCGTTCTCTCTCCGGTCATGGAATAAGTAGTTTCATCATAGATGTAATGATCGTCATTCATTGTTGAAACATGTACAAGGCCTTCCACAGTATTTGGAAGTTCAACATAGATTCCAAATCCTGTAATTCCTGATACAACTCCGTCAAACGCTTCTCCGATGAAACCTCTCATATATTCTGCCTTTTTCATCTTTTCCGTTTCCCGTTCTGCATCATCCGCTCTTCTTTCTGTCAGACTGCAGTTTTTCGTAACCTGTAAGAGAATGGATTGATAATGTTCTTTATGCTTTTCTGTCATTGTGCCGTGAAGGCATTCTTTTATAATTCTGTGAATCTGTAAATCAGGATATCTTCGGATTGGTGAAGTAAAATGACAGTAATATTTTGATGCCAGTCCAAAATGTCCTCGACATTCGGGTGTATATTCTGCTCTTTTCATGGAACGCAGAATGACTCTGTTTATCATTGCCTCCTGAGGGCTTCCTTCTACTTTTTGCAACAGCTTCTGCAACTCTTTCGGGTGTATTTGTTCGTTTGCAACTTTCACGGAATATCCAAAATTGGTAATAAATTCAGAAAGCTGCTTCATTTTTTCTCCGTCCGGCTCATCATGATTGCGATATACAAAAGGAATCTGCTGCCAATAATAATATTCTGCAATCGTCTCATTTGCAGCCAGCATAAAATCTTCAATAATATTTGTCGCCACATTTCTTTCATAAGGCAAAATAGACTGAATATGACCGTTTTCATCCAGCTTTATTTTACATTCCGGCAATTCAAAATCTATTGCTCCTCTTTGATTTCTGCGTTCCCTGAGAATCTTCGACAACACTTTCATTCTTTGAAACATAGGAATAAATTTTTCACATTGCTTTGCAATCTCAGAATCCGGATTTTCAAGAATTTCTTTCACTTCCGTATAGCTCATACGCCGGTCTACCCGGATAACGGTCTCTGCTACCTGATAATCCAGCATTTCCCCTTTTTCATTGAATTTCATAATACAGCTCAATGTAAGTCTGTCTTCTCCCTGATTCAGAGAACAGATTCCATTGGATAATTTATGGGGAATCATGGGAATCACTCTGTCTACCAGATAGACACTTGTTCCACGCGTCTTAGCTTCTTCATCCAGAGGAGAATTTTCTACTACATAATGTGAAACATCTGCAATATGAACACCGAGCGTATATATTTCATCTTCCTTTGTCAATGTTATGGCATCATCCAGATCTTTTGCGTCCTCGCCATCAATCGTCACAGTCTGCCAGTGACGGATATCCATTCTCCCCTTCTTTTCTTCCGGGGAAACTTCCTGTGATACTTTGGCTGTCTGCATCATTACTTCCCGTGGAAATTCTGTAGGGATTCCATAACTTTTTACAATGGAAAGAATATCCACTCCCGGATCATTTGCATGTCCCAGTATTTCAACAATCTTTCCTTCCGGCTTTTTATCTTTTGTCCCATATTGAATAATTTCTGCCACCACTTTGTGTCCCTGCACTGCGCCCATTGTATTTTTTCCTGCAATATAAATATCCGCAGCTATTTTCTGATTATCCGCAATCACATAACCGAATGTTTTATTTTTCTGAAAATATCCTACTACCTGTCGAATTTCATGAGACAATATTTTGACAATTCTACCTTCTTTTCTCTTTCCGGTCTGTACCGGATTAATTGCCACAAGCACGGTATCATGATGAAAAGCCCCATTTATCTCGGATTCCGGAATAAAATAATCTTCCTCATCTTCATTCGTTTCTACAAATCCAAACCCTCTCTCATTACCAATAAAAATTCCCTGTACATACTGTTCTTTTGTAATACTGTATTTACCTCTTTTGGACAGGGAGATTTTTCTCTCCGCAATCAGCTGGGAAAGAATGTCATTCAGTAATTTTCTATCTTCTTTTTTTACATTTAATATGACCGCCAGTTCTTTAAACTTCATCGGAATATAATGCTTATCCTGCATCAATTCCAGGACAATCTGTTTTTTCTCTTCCATCTGTTCCATTCTTACTATGCTCCATATTCTTTTTTCCATCTGTTATCTCTTCTTTTGCCTGCGTTATTTGTATCTGCCGTAAACTCAAAAAGAAAAAAGGTGTAGAAATCTACACCTTTCAGAACGAACGCATCGTTTTATTTTAATATCCGATAAAACTCATATTGAGAATAATAGAAAGTACAAAAAATAATACAACGCAAACCTTTGTAATTTTTTCTAATTTACCTTCCATGGAACGTCCTTTGTTCTTTCCCCAATATGACTCAGCCGCACCACTGATTGCTCCGGTCAGTCCTGCCTGCTTTCCTTCCTGAAGTAAGATAACTACTGTTATAATAAATGACACAATACAAAATACTGCTGTTAATATTCTCAATAATGTAAACACGTCTACGCCTCCTCTATTTCGATTTAGGGAAATATTTACGCACAATCCCCTTTGCTTCATATTCAAACATAGACCATATTAACATAAGATAATGGTAAAATCAAGCAGTTTCTTACAGTATTTCTCAATCAAGCAGTTTGATTTCTCCGTAATTACCAGAACGCATTTACAGCTTTTCCTCAATTCTTAAAAGCTGATTATATTTTGCTGTTCTCTCTCCCCTGCACGGTGCTCCGGTCTTAATGTAACCGGTGTTCAGTCCCACGGCAAGATCTGCGATTGTCGCATCTTCACTTTCTCCAGAGCGATGTGACATAATCGCTATATAACCTTTGTTTTGCGCCATCTGCACCGCTTGAATTGTCTCTGTCACTGTACCTATCTGATTTGGTTTAATCAAAATGGCATTGGCACAATTCTCTTTCAGTCCTTTTTCCAGCCTCTTTACATTTGTCACAAACAAATCATCTCCTACCAGACGGATTCGACTTCCCAATGCTGCGGTAATTTTCTGCCATCCTTCCCAGTCTTCCTCATCCAACGGGTCCTCAATAGAAAATATCGGATATTTATCTGCTATCTTTTCCCACATTTCAATTAACTGCATTGTACTGTATTCTCTGTCCTTTTTTGGCATACGATATTTTCCCTTTTCGTCTGTTTTCCACTCAGAAGCCGCAACATCCAAAGAAATCTTAAAGTCTTCTCCCGGAATATATCCTGCTTCGTTGATTGCTTCTACAATAATATCTAAAGCTGCCTCCTCACTGGAAAGATTTGGTGCAAATCCACCCTCATCCCCTACCGCAACAGACAATTTATTTTTCTTTAATATCTGCTTGAGGCTTTCATAGACTTCCGCGCACCATCTCATTCCCTCTTTAAAGCAATCCGCTCCTACCGGTAATATCATAAATTCCTGTACATCTATATTATTGGATGCGTGAGCTCCTCCATTCAAAATATTCATCATCGGAACAGGCATCTTATTGGCACAAATACCTCCCACATATTTATAATCCGGAATATTCAATGCCTTCGCACAAGCTTTCATATTTGCCATGGACACAGCAAGAATCGCATTTGCTCCCAGTTTTTTCTTATTTTCTGTTTTATCCAGCTGTACCATAATTGTATCTACTTTACATTGATTGAGCCCATTCACTCCCTCCAGCGCCGGATATATCTCTTCGTTAATATTTTTTACCGCTTTTTCTACTCCTTTTCCACCAAATCTTTCATCTTTATCCCGCAATTCTACCGCTTCAAACTGTCCGGTAGAAGCTCCGGAAGGAACAATAGCGCTTCCGGTAAACAGTTCTCCCATCTTTCCTCCGGCTTTTACCGTAACTTCTGCTTCCACCGTAGGATTTCCCCGGGAATCCAAAACTTCTCTTCCTTTTACATCAACAATTTTTAAATATTTAAACATAAAAACCTCCAATACACTTTTTATTTATTTTGTGCATTGGAGGTAATTTTTATCCATATAATCTATTTTACCCGACCGATAACAGAATATTATTTACAAATAATTATTTTACCAGCAGGGATTTTCCTGTCATTTCTTTCGGCTGCTCCATTCCCATCAATTCAATTAATGTCGGAACAATATCCGCCAGTACGCCACCTTCTCTCAACCGGTATGCCGGATCAGCATTTACTAAAATAAATGGTACCGCATTTGTAGTATGTGCCGTAAATGGAGCCTGTGTGTCATAATCTATCAACTGTTCAGCATTTCCGTGATCTGCGCAGATAAACATCTGCCCATTTACCTCAAGAATTGCCTCTACTGCTTTTCCAACACATTCATCTACTGCTTCCACTGCTTTGATTGCCGCTTCCATCACTCCGGTATGTCCGACCATATCCGGATTGGCAAAATTTATAATAATAACATCATATTTCTGGGAACGAATTGCTTCACATAATTTTTCACAAACCTGTGGAGCGCTCATCTCAGGTTTCAAATCGTACGTTGCTACCTCTTTTGGTGAATTGACAAGGATTCTGTCCTCGCCTGGATTTGGCTCCTCCACACCGCCATTGAAGAAAAATGTCACGTGCGCATACTTTTCTGTCTCTGCAATTCGAGCCTGCGTTTTATGATTTGCAGCAAGAAATTCTCCAAACGTATTTCTAACTTCTACTTTCTTAAATGCGATAAGTTTGTTTGGAATCGTCACATCATATTCCGTAAAACATACAAATACTAAATCTAATTTCTTTTCTCTGTCAAATCCATTAAAATCATCTGCACAGAAAGCTCTTGTCATCTGTCGTGCTCTGTCTGGTCTGAAATTGCAGAATATAACAGAATCTCCATCTTGAATTGTGGCCGTTGGAGCACCGTCCTTCATAATCACTGTCGGCAGCATAAATTCATCTGTTACATCATTTGCATAGGAATTTTTAATTGCCTCTACAGGATCTGTTTCCGATACGCCTTCTCCCTTGGTCATTGCAAGATATGCCTTTTCTTCTCTGTCCCAGTTGTTATCTCTGTCCATTGCATAATAACGACCAGAGATGGTTGCCACTTCTCCCGTTCCAATTTCTTTCATTTTATCTACCATCTGCTGCATAAAATCTGCGGCAGATGCCGGAGGTGTATCTCTTCCATCCAAAAACGCATGCAGATAGACTTTTTGAATGCCAAATCTCTTTGCCATTTCAATCGTGCCATACATATGTGTATTGTGGCTATGCACACCGCCATCTGACAATAATCCGAAAATATGCAGTGCGCTGTTATTTTTCTTAACATTTTCCATGGCTTTCACTAATTCTTCATTTTCAAAAAACGTGCCGTCTTCGATTTCCTTTGTAATTCTGGTCAATTCCTGATATACAATTCTTCCTGCGCCCATATTCAAATGTCCTACTTCTGAATTTCCCATCTGTCCATCTGGAAGCCCCACAGCCATTCCACTCGCAAAACCTTTTACATATGGATATTCTTTCATCAGTCTGTCCATTACAGGAGTATTTGCCTGCGCTACTGCATTTCCCTCTGTCTTATCATTTAATCCGTAACCATCTAAAATCATTAATACTGTAGGTTTTTTACTCATTCTGTCTCTCCTTTATCATTTTTTTCAGAGTTTTATTTTCGCCAATATTGTCATTGTAATTATCACATTATACTCATTTTATTTATTCTTATCCGGCTTTTTCGTAAAATCGTAATTAATCATTCCTGTAGTGATATTAACACCCACCGCATTTTCCTTTGAACGGGAACTGTCTCCCTGGAAATAAAGAACATCATAACCTGCAAAAATGTCATTCATGTCATCTCCACAGTTTACAACCTTATTGTTCAGCATTGCCTCTGTTTCTTCTTTGGTCAGCATAACCTTAACTTTATCATATTCACTTCCCGGACCTACATTCTGCTGTATACAGAAATAAATAATATTTCTTTTAACATTCGTAAATGTATTATTGGTAATATTCATTCCTACAATACCGCCGCCTGAAATAGCATGAGCGCCGGAGCTGTAAGACTTTTTATTTTTCAATCCGATATCTGTAAATGTATTGTCTGTAATTGTTGTATCTTTCCAATTCAATGGAAAAATGGCATTGTCATAAATATTTTTAAATACATTATTTTTAATTACAATATTTGTGTGATATACGTTTTCGCCTTTACTGTTCTGTGAAAATTTATGTGTTCCGATACCTCTTGTATTGCCGTCAAAGATATTATTTTCGATTCGGATATTAAGGCATGGCGTCAAATCTTTTTTTACCCAGGCCAATGGAAGTCCATGGGTTTTAGCATCCGGCAGGTCAATATTGATTGCTTCTTTATTATAATATTTTAAAAGAGTGCTTGATTTTGCTTTCGAAAAAGTATTGTTATGAATATAGGCATTTTTTGTGCCATTGATTTCCATATAGTGGTTTCCATTCATATTTTTAAATGTGATGCCGGAAATATCTATATTGTTATTATGAGCAGCCACAATACAGATACCATCAATACCCTGCATATCAAATACAACTTTTCCTTTACATTTAAATGTTACATTTTTTGAGCCATTATATTTTTTAACACTGTTTTTCTTTTTACTTTTACTTCTGGAACATAACTGCCACATAGAGCCGGACGGCTTATATGATGTCCCTGTTTTATTAATTTTTTTAAATACAACACCATTCTGGAATACAATCGTTACATTGGATGGTACATAAATGGAATTCGATATTTTATACGTACCTTTCTTAACGGTAAGCGTTCCGCCTCCTTTTTTTCCAATCTTATCCAGATAATCATTTAATCCTGTGTAATGTCTTGTATACTTATTATATATAGACGGATGTTTTTTTGCCTGCTTTGCTACCTTTGCAGGTGTGACTGTAATATTTTTCTTTGCATACGCATGTGCGTTCAATGTAGCGCTTAAAACAAATACGGTAAATAATAAAAATAATCCTTTTAATATTCTCTTCTGTTTCATAACTACTCCTTCTTAGTAAGACAGAACGCCGGTAATGACCAGCGCCCTGCTTATATCATAATCTTATTTATTATAGTTGACTATCTTACCGAAGTCCGGTTTGAGACTTGCTCCTCCAACCAGTCCTCCGTCAATGTCAGGTTTTGCCAATAACTCCGCCGCATTATCCGCATTCATTGAGCCACCATACTGTATTCTGATTTCAGAAGCTGTAGCATCATCATAAATTTCCGCAATACACTCTCTGATTGCTGCACATACTTCTTCTGCCTGCTCCGATGTCGCTGTTTTTCCTGTGCCAATGGCCCAAATTGGCTCGTAAGCAATCACTGCCTTTGCGGCCTGGCCGGCTGTCACATTTAAAAATGCGATTTTAATCTGTTGACGAATCCAATCAAGGGTAATTCCCTGCTCCCTCTGCTTTAAGGACTCTCCACAGCATATAATTGGTGTAATATTATGTTCGAAAGCTTTCAGCACTTTTTTATTTACGGTCTCATCTGTCTCAGCAAAGTATTCTCTTCTCTCGGAGTGTCCGATGATAACGTATTTTACACCGATGTCCGTAAGCATATCCGGCGCAATTTCTCCGGTGTAAGCACCGCTCTCTTCAAAGTGCATATTTTCTGCACCAATACTGATATTTGTTCCCTTTACCGCCTCAAGTGCAGGTATTAAATCCACCGCCGGCACACAAAATACTACATCGACTTCATCATTTGCCACCAATGGTTTTAATTCATTAATTAATGCAGTTGCCTCACTTGGCGTCTTATTCATTTTCCAGTTGCCTGCAATTATTTTTTTTCTCATTCTTATGATTCTCCTTCAAGTTATAACAGACATAAAGCGGAAGTTCTGACACTTCCACACAATGCACTGTCCTATTTGTCGTTGGCTGCCACTACGCCCGGTAAATCTTTTCCTTCCAAAAATTCGAGAGAAGCACCGCCGCCTGTGGAAATATGAGTCATCTTGTCACCAAATCCAAGATTGTTTACTGCTGCTGCAGAATCGCCGCCACCGATAATTGTAGTTGCTTCTGTCTGAGCTAACGCTTCAGCAACCGCTATTGTACCTGCAGCCAGACAAGGATTTTCAGAAACGCCCATTGGTCCGTTCCATACAACTGTCTTTGCATTTTTTACTGCCTCTGCAAATATCTCTCTTGTCTTTGGTCCAATATCCAGACCTTCTTTTCCATCAGGGATTTCATTTGTGGAAACAACGATTGTGTCAATCTGTGCATCAATAGGATCAGGAAATCCGTCTGCTGCAACAGTGTCAACCGGAAGCAATAACTTCTTACCCAGTTCTTCTGCTTTTTTCATCATATCAAGACAGTAATCCAGTTTTGTATCGTCCACAAGTGAATCACCTACTTTACCGCCCTGTGCTTTCACGAATGTGTATGCCATACCGCCGCCAATAATCAGAGTATCGCATTTTTCCAACAGATTGTTAATAACATTCAGTTTGTCTGCAACTTTAGCGCCACCGAGAATTGCAACAAACGGTCTTACAGGATTGTTTACTGCATTTCCAAGGAAGTCAATTTCCTTCTGCATTAAATATCCTACAACTGCTGTGTCAACATATTCTGTCACTCCAACATTTGAGCAGTGAGCTCTGTGAGCCGTACCAAATGCGTCATTGACAAATACATCGCACAAAGATGCCAGCTCTTTGCTGAAAGCTTCTCCGTTTTTTGTTTCCTCAGCGCGATAACGGGTATTTTCTAAGAGAACAATGTCTCCATCTTTCATTGCTTCCACTGCAGCTTTTGCATTTTTACCCACTACCGTATCATCCGGAGCAAATTTCACTTCCTGTCCCAATAATTCGGACAATCTCACTGCAACCGGTGCCAGAGATAATTCCGGCTTCGGCTCTCCTTTTGGTTTTCCAAGATGAGAACAGAGAATTACTTTTCCTCCATCATTTACCAGTTTCTTGATTGTAGGAAGTGCGGCTACAAGACGGTTTTCATCTGTAATCACACCTTCTTTTAATGGTACGTTAAAATCACAACGTACCAGAACTTTTAAGCCTTTTACATTGATATCATCAACAGATTTTTTGTTTAGCATCTTCACGCTCCTTTCAATAAATTAATATGAGACGGGTCCGGCCCTGTCAGCCGGACCCGTCTGGATCTAATTATCTTATTTCATTATACCATTGAATCATAATTTTGACTATGCTAATTCTGCAAAATATTTAATTGTTCTAACCATCTGGCTTGTGTATGAATTTTCATTGTCATACCATGAAACAGTCTGAACTTCATAAAGGTCATCACCAATCTGATTTACCATAGTCTGTGTTGCATCAAACAGGGAGCCGTAAGTAATACCAACAATATCAGAGGATACTAATGGCTCTTCTGTGTATCCGAAAGAATCAGAAGCTGCTGCTTTCATTGCTGCATTGATTCCCTCTACAGTAACATCTTTTCCTTTTACAACAGATGTCAAAATTGTTGTAGAACCTGTAGGAACAGGAACTCTCTGTGCAGATCCGATTAATTTACCATTTAATTCAGGAATAACTAATCCGATAGCTTTTGCTGCACCTGTGGAGTTAGGAACAATGTTTACTGCTGCGGCACGAGCTCTTCTCAAATCACCTTTTCTGTGTGGTCCGTCAAGTACCATCTGATCTCCTGTGTAAGCATGGATAGTTGACATGATACCTGTCTGAATTGGTGCATAATCATTAAGAGCCTTTGCCATTGGTGCAAGACAGTTTGTCGTACAGGATGCTGCAGAAATAATCTTGTCTTCTGGTGTCAATGTATCTTCATTTACAGAATAAACAATTGTAGGAAGATCATTTCCGGCTGGAGCTGAAATAACTACTTTCTTAGCACCTGCATCAATATGTGCCTGTGATTTTGCTTTTGATACATAGAAACCTGTACACTCCAGAACTACATCTACATCAAGTTCTGCCCAAGGAAGTTTGGAAGCATCTGCTTCTGCGTAGATTTTAAGAGTCTTTCCACATACTGTGATTGTTCCCTCTTCATCACTTGCTGAAACCTGATCACAATATTTATATCTTCCCTGTGATGAATCATACTTTAATAAGTGTGCAAGCATGGAAGGTTTTGTCAAGTCGTTGATTGCAACAACTTCATATCCTTCTGCGTCGAACATCTGTCTGAAAGCAAGACGTCCAATACGTCCGAAACCGTTAATCGCTACTTTTACTGACATTTCATTGTCCTCCTAATAATAAGATTTTTTTAATTTAAATGTTAATTTGCATTAACCTAATGCTTATTTTACATAATAAGTTTATAAATATCAAGGTATTTTCTGTATTTTATTGTATTTTTGTTAATTTTTTGTCAATTTGTAAATAAAGCAAACTTAAAGTGGATTTTTATTGCCACATTTGCTAGTATGTATATAATAACCGGGCGTCGTTTTCATCATAGGATTCGTATATTCTTTTACAAAGACGCAGGCATTTTTAAGGAGAATATTATGTACTCAGACTATCATGTTCACAGCAATTTTTCATTTGATTCCAAAGAAGAACCGGAGCAGATTATTCTCACTGCTATCAGACTGGGGATGGACCAGATTGTGTTTACAGACCATCAGGATTTTAATTGGCCCGTGACAGGCGAATATCCTGTTCTCAATGTGTCTGAATATACCCATACGCTTCTGACGCTCAAAGAAAAATATAGCAGACAGATCCAGGTGCTTATCGGTATAGAACTGGGACTGATGAAAGGGCTTGTACCACAATATAAAAATTTACTTCAGTCTTTTTCTTTTGATTTTGTAATTGGCTCTTGTCATATTGTAGACGGATTTGACCCATATTATTCAGATTTCTGGAAAAACAAAAAAGACCATGATGCTTTTCTCCTATATTTTGAAACACTGCTGGAAGCATTAAAAGAATTTCATCAGATAGATGCGCTCGGACATTTAGACTATATCGTGCGCTACAGCCCCAACCGGGATCTTCACTATTCCGTTTCCGATTATAGCTATATGATTGATGAAATTTTAGCATTAATTATCGCACATGATATTAAATTGGAAATCAATACAGGGAGCTTGTCTCAGGGGCTTTCCTTTCCAAATCCTCACGAAGATATCATTCGCAGATACTGCAGCCTGGGCGGAAAATATGTAACAGTAGGCTCTGATGCCCATACCGCTTCCCGGATTGGATACGGGTTTGAACAAGCAGAAAAACTGATTCATAAATACCATCTGAAGCGATATGAGATAAAATAAATACATATGAAATAATGACATTAGAAAAACCCGGACAGTTATATTGTCCCGCCAACAAAAACTTCTTTGGGGCAAAATAATAGCACCGTCCGGGGTTTCATCATTACCATCTATTACAGAATTTTATCTCCTTCTTAAAATCTTCACGTTTTCTTTCAATCTGTGAATTGTATAATCAATTTCATCTTTTGTGTTTTCACTGCACAGTGTAATACGGATTGTTCCATATCCCATTTCTTCCGGCACTCCGATTGCTGATATAACATGCGATATTTTATCCGAGCCTGCAGAGCAGGCTGAGCCGGAAGATATGCAGATATCATCATTGTCCATCAGTATAACCAGTGACGTTCCGTCAATTCCCGCAATTGTAAAATTGGCGTTGCCCGGCAATCTTCTGGCACAATGCCCATTTAACCGGACATAAGGAATTTCATTTAATACTCTGTTTACTAAATAATTTCTCAGATATATTTCTTTTTCCCTTCTCGCCTTCATTTCTTTCATTGCTACTTTTACCGCTTCATTCATACCGGCGATTCCCGCTACATTTTCTGTCCCGGACCGCTTTCCTTTTTCTTGTCCTCCGCCGTATATCAGAGGAAGAAGCTCCTGTGGATTTCTTACATATAAAAATCCGATTCCTTTCGGTCCATGAAATTTGTGTCCGCTGGCACTTAACATATCAATTTTCATTTCTTCTACATCGATTGGAACATGGCCGAATGCCTGCACTGCATCTGTATGAAAAGGAATTTGATTTTGATGCGCCATCTTTCCAATTTGTGCCACCGGCTCAATCGTACCGATTTCATTATTTGCAAACATAACAGATATGAGGGAAGTATCTTTACATATAAAGTTTTCTATTTCATAAGGATTCACAATTCCTGTCCGATCAACATTTACATACGTAATTTCTGCTCCTGCTGTCTCCAGTTCTTTACATTTATTTAAAATTGCGTGATGTTCTATTTGGGTTGTGATAATGTGATTTCCTCTCTGTTTTGCATTTTCCAGCACCCAGTTGTCCGATTCCGTTCCTCCTGACGTAAAAAATATATTTTCCGGTCTGGCATGAATTGCATCTGCAATGTTTTGTCTTGTCTCTTCCACAATTTCTTTCGATGCTTTTGCCAGATTATAAATTCCTGATGGGTTTCCATACATATCATTCAAATATGGCTCCATCGCTTTTACTGCTTCACTGCTTATCTTTGTTGTCGCTGCATTATCCAGATATATCATGGTTACTCCTTTATTTCTTTTACATTTATAGTATTTTTTTTCCTCTTTAGAATAGATTGTAATAAATAACTATTTCTGTGATTTTATGTCTGTAAAAAATCAAATTATTAAGGGAACAATTATTTTAACTACAGCAAGCCTGTTGAGCAGAGCCCTCGGCTTCTTATATAGAATATTCCTCTCCAACCTAATAGGTGCCAGAGGCATGGGTATTTTTCAATTGATTTTTCCCGTGCTGGGTTTTTGCGTGGCAGTCAGTTGTGGGGGGATTCAGATTGCTGTTTCCAGATTTGTAGCGGAAAGCAAAGATAATGCGGGAAAATTTATGACTTTAATCAGCAGCATTATCATGTCGCTGTGTCTTTCCTCTCTGACCACATTATGCCTGTATACTTTTGCCCATCCGATATCTGAATACATTATTAAAAACAGCGAATGTGCCGGCCTGTTGCGCTATGCCAGCATTACCATTCCTCTCACAACGCTTCATGCCTGTATTGCGGGTTATTATCTTGGATTGAAAAAAACTTTTATTCCTGCATTTTCTTCTATTTTAGAACAGGTTATAAAAGTGTGCTCCATTTACATATTAGGACTGGTCTGGGTAAAAAATCACATTGAAATTACCCCGCTGATTGCCGTCTATTCTATGATTATCTCAGAGATGTCAGGTGTAATTTTCTGTCTGATTGCTGTTTTTTCTGAAAAAAAATATGCTTTTCATATACGGGAATTATTCTCCTCCATGAAAAGCCTGTTTTCTGTATCCTATATTTTAACCATAAATAAAATCATGATTACTTTCTTACAGTGTGTTGAATCAATTCTCATTCCGATTGTTCTGATGAAAAGCGGAGAAGCCTCTCATGACGCTTTAAGTATCTACGGCGTTCTTACCGGCATGGCTCTGCCTGTCATTTCTTTTCCCTCCGCTATAACCACGTCCGTTTCTACTATGATTCTTCCCACAGTCGCCCAAGCCAACACCAGTGACGACCCTTCCCAGGTAAAAAAAGCTGCTGAAGCCTCAATATGGTTTGCTCTCGTTATGGGAATATTTTTTATCGGCATTTTTCTGTTTTATGGAAACTTTATCGGCACATCGATATTTGGTCATGAAGCTGCTGGGGAATATATCCGGATTCTTGCCTGGCTGTGTCCGTTTATGTATCTTTCAATCACAATGGGATCCATTCTGCACGGTTTGGGGGAAACAAATGCTGCGTTCATTCACAATGTCATTGGAACTGCCATAAAGCTGTTTTGTCTTTGGTTTCTTGTACCAAAGGTAGGAATTGTCGGATACTTATGGGGACTTTTAGGCAGTGACCTGACGGTTTCTCTTCTGCACGGTTTTTGCATTTACAAACGGGTCCCTTTTACCTTTTATGCTGTAGATAATATTATAAAACCCACGGCATGGCTGTTATGCAGTCTGGCCGCGGGTCGCTTTATAAAATATATTTTCAGTTTTTCCTCTTACTCCGGAAAAATATTTCAATTTATTTCTGCCGGTATCAGCGCAGGTACCATTGGATTTGTTTTTCTCTATTTTTTCCTGCGACAGTTTCGGCAAATCAAAAACGAGAATTTCAAATCCTGATTTCTCTTAGATTTTAACTGTTATACAACTTATAATAAAAGCCTTTCTGCTGCAGCAGACTTTCATGCGTTCCCTGCTCGATAATTTTTCCTTCTTTCATAACCAGAATAATATCTGCTTCTTTAATTGTAGAAAGTCTGTGCGCAACAATAAAGGTTGTTCTTCCTTTCATCATTTTATGAAAAGCATTCTGGATTTTTATCTCTGTACGGGTATCAATCGATGAAGTCGCCTCATCTAAAATTAACATTGGAGGAAGGGATAACATAACTCTTGCAATACACAAAAGCTGTTTCTGTCCCTGAGAGAGATTGCCTCCCTCCTCTCCGATAACTGTGTCATAACCCTGCGGAAGTTTTTTTATAAAGCTGTGGGCATGACTTGCTTTTGCCGCCGCAATAATTTCTTTCTCTGATGCTTCCGGCCTCGCCATAGAAATATTTCTGCGTACCGTGTCATTTCTAAGCCATGTTTCCTGAAGGACCATCCCATAAGAATTCCGCAAACTTTTTCTGGTGACCTTCGTGATATCCCAGTCATCTACTTTAATCTTCCCCGCATTTACATCATAAAAACGCATGAGCAGATTAATTAACGTTGTCTTTCCACATCCTGTCGGTCCTACAATCGCTATTCTTTGTCCCGGTACTACATTGAGATTGAAATCTTCAATCAGCTTTTGCTGAGCCGTATAGGAAAAATAAACATGTTCTATCTCCACTTTTCCTTCCACTTCTTCTAACTGCTGTGTCTCCACATCACTGACAGTCTCCTCATTCAGCATGGTAAAAATCCGGGCGCCGCAGGCAATAGCATTCTGTAATTCTGTAATCACTTCTGAAATCTCATTAAAGGGTTTTGTATATTGATTGGCATAACTCAGGAAAGCTGTCAGTCCTCCGACAGTAATACCACCCGTCAAAATTGCTTCCAACCCTCCACTGATTGCCACTCCGGCATAAACAATATTGTTTACAAATCGGGTCGCCGGGTTGGTAATGGAAGAATAAAAAGTTGCTTTGACATTTATTTCTCTCAGGCGGTTATTTGTATCATCGAACTGGGCCATAATATTATCTTCCTGCCCAAAAGCTTTTACCACCTTAATTCCACTGATTGCCTCATCCACCAGTGCGGTCTGTTCTCCGCGAATTTCTGACTGCTGTCGGAACATGAAATAAGTCCTCTTTGCGATAAATCCTGCCACAAAAAATGACAATGGCGTAATCACAATTACTACCAGTGCAATTTTCCAATTAATCCGCAACATAAATACTAATGTCATAAAAATCGTGATAATTCCCGTAAATAAATTGGTAAATCCCATCAGCAGACCATCTGCAAGCTGGTCCACATCCGTCATGACACTATTTACAATATCTCCACTGGACCTAGCATCCAGATACTTCAACGGAAGTTTCTGGATTTTTGCAAATGTTTCCTGACGAATGTCCCGTATTACATGAAATGTAATCTTATTATTACAGATTCCCATAATCCACTGCGCCAATGCGGCAAATACCACACAGATAATAATCTGAAGGATAATTTCTTTTAGCGATACAAAATTTACATTTCCCTCATCAATAATTCTATCTGTTGCATATCCGATTAAGCGTGGAACATAAAGAGAAAGAACGACATAGACTACCGCAAAAGCCAGCGAAGCCGTCAACATATACCAATATTTTCGGATTCTTTTTGCCAATTCCAGGAGAGATGCTTTCTGACCAATAAATTTTTCTTCCATTATGCTCCCTCCTTTTGTGTCTGTTTATATTGAGATTCATAAATTTCCCGATACACCTCGCATGTATCAAGCAATGTCTCGTGTTTTCCCTGTCCTACAACTTTTCCATCCTCTAACACCACAATCTGATCTGCATCCATAATGGAAGCAGTACGCTGTGATACAATAAATTTTGTAATATTTTTCAGATTGGTCAGCTCTTTTCTGAGTTTTGCATCCGTAGCAAAATCTAATGCAGAAGAACTGTCATCTAAAATCAGAATTTCAGGATTTCTTACCAATGCTCTGGCAATCGTAAGTCTCTGTCGCTGCCCTCCTGAAAAATTTTTTCCCTTCTGAGTAACCACAGCATCTATTCCATTCTCTTTTTGCATCACAAAATCATAACTTTGAGAAACTTTGAGTGCTCTGATTAAATCCTCTTCTGTAGCATTTTCGTTTCCCCACAGCAGATTGCTTCGGATTGTTCCCTGAAACAGCAGTGTTTTCTGCGGTACAATCCCTATCATTTTTCTCAGCATTGTCTTATCATATGCTCTCACGTTGATTCCATCTACTTTTACTTCTCCCTGCGTAGCGTCATACAGTCTTGGAATCAGTTGGACTAATGAAGTTTTACCGGAGCCTGTTCCACCGATAACACCAATGGTCTGCCCCTTTTTCACTCTCAGATTGATTCCTTCTACAGAAGTTTCTTTCGCACCCTCATAAGTCAGAGCGGCATTACAAAATTCTACAGCAGGCTCATTATCTCTGCCTTTTGTAATTGTTCCCTGATCCATTCCATACGGGATTGCAAATACCTCCTGTACTCTTCTTGCACAGGCAAATGCTTTCGTCAGATTAATAATCAAACTGGCAAGTTTTACCAGTTCCACTAATATCTGCGACATATAATTGACCAGAGCCACTACCTGTCCCCGGGTTAGATTTCCTGTATATACTCTCTTTCCACCAATCCATAAAATAGCAATAATTGCCAGATTAATTACAATATATGTGGCAGGATTCATAATCGTAGAAATTTTTCCTGCAAATATCTGAAATTTATTCAAAAGAAAATTTTCTTTTCGGTATTCTTCTATTTCTTCCTCTTCTTTATTGAAGGCCCGTATCACTCTGACACCACTCAGATTTTCTCTGGTACTGTTCATGACCTGGTCAAGACTTTCCTGGACCTTCCGATACAAAGGTATGGTAATAATCATGATTCCATAAATAATGAAAGACAATAGTGGAATTGAAATGACAAAAACAAGTGCTGTATCAAAATCTACCAAAAAAGCCATAAGGATGGCTCCCACAACAATAAACGGGGAACGCAGCAGCAATCTTAACGCCATATTTACCTGCGTCTGGATTTGATTGATATCTGCGGTCATTCTTGTAATAAACGTAGACGTGCCATATTTATCAATCTGGGTATATGAAAGCCCCTGAATATGCCGAAACAAATCATGGCGCAGCTCCTTTCCAAATCCTGCGGAGGCTTTTGCTGCAAAATATTGTGCAGTAATGGAAAATGCCAGTCCCACAAAAGCCAGAAGAAGCAGCACGCCTCCCATTTCCAACACATATTTTGTGTTCTTTTCAGCAATACCCTTATCAATAATTTGGGCAACTACCAAAGGTACCAGCAAATCGAAGCCGGCCTCCAGCATTTTAAACAATGGCGCCAGCACAGATTCTCTCTTAAAATGTCTTAAATATTTTAATAATTGTATCATTCCTCTGCTCCAACCAATCTATAAACTTTCCTTAATTAAACAGTATACGGTACAAACAAAAAAAAGGCAAACTGTCATTATCAGTTTGCCCTGCTTTATATTATTTATTTTGCCGTAATCAGATTTTGTTTTCTCCCTTTCTCATACCTTGACCGATTGATTGCCTGGTGCTATTATTTAAATTGATTTGCAAGGTGACGCTTTTGTCTGTCCCCTCGCAAAAGAAATAAAATAAGATAAATAAAGAGGTATACGAAAATGAGTAAAAGTTTTGATGATTTACTTGCACAGGTAGCAAAATGTCCGACAAAAAAAATTGCGGTTGCATGTGCGCAGGACGATGCCGTATTAGAGGCTGTACGTGCCGCAAAAGACAGAGGAATTGCGGATGCAGTTCTGGTCGGCGATGAAGCGAAAATCAGAACAATCGCAAATGTATTAAAAATTGATCTCAGTGGTTATGAAATAATCAATGAGCCTGACATGCTGGAGGCTGCCAGAACAGCTGTAAAACTCGTTCATGATGGAAAAGCAGATATGTATATGAAAGGTCTGATTGATACCAAATCTTTCCTCCGCAGTGTCTTAGACAAGGAAGTCGGTCTCCGAACAGATAAAACATTATCTCATGTATGCGTATTTGAAGTAAAAGGAATGAATCATTTACTGTTTCTATCCGATGTAGCTTTCGTCCCTTATCCGGATCTTGAAACCAAAGCTAATATTATTAGAAACACTGTAGAAATCGCACACGCCTGTGGCGTTGCCTGTCCTAAGGTAGCTCCATTGGCTGCAGTAGAAGTTGTCAATCCAAAAATGGAATGCACGGTAGACGCTGCCAAACTGACAGAGATGAATGAAAACGGAGAAATTACAGGATGTATTATTGACGGACCACTCTCTCTGGATTTGGCTATTGAGCCTCAGGCAGCATTCCATAAAGGAACAACCGACCGCAAGATTGTAGGAGATGCAGATGTATTACTGTTCCCAGACATTCAGGCAGGAAACATTACATACAAATGCCTGGTACATACTGCAGATTGTAAAAACGGCAATATTCTTACCGGTACCAAAGCACCTGTCATCCTGACATCACGCTCAGATGAATTTGAAGTGAAAGTAAATTCTATCGCTCTTGCTGCAATCGTTGCTGAAAATTTAAAATAGGAGGAAATTATGGCATATAAAATTTTAATTATTAATCCGGGCTCTACTTCCACTAAAATTGGTGTATATGAAAACGAGACACAGCTGATGGAAGAGACGCTGAGACATTCTACAGAAGAAATTGCACAGTATGATACAATCTATGATCAAAAGGATTTCCGAAAAGAAGTTATCCTAAAAGTATTAAAAGAAAAAGGCGTAAATCTTGATGAGATCAATGTTGTCGTTGGCCGGGGAGGACTTTTAAAACCAATTCCCGGTGGAACTTATGAGACAACTCCCGAGTTGTTAGAAGATTTAAAAATCGGAAAACAGGGACAACATGCCTCCAACTTAGGTGGTATTCTGGCCAAAGAAATTGCCACAGAAATTCATGTCCCTTCCTATATTGTAGACCCTGTGGTGGTTGATGAATTACAGGATGTGGCAAGACTTTCCGGACATCCTGAAATGCCAAGAATATCTATCTTCCATGCACTGAATCAGAAAGCCGTAGCCAAAAGGTATGCCAAAGAAAACAATAAATCCTATGAAGATTTAAATCTGATTGTTGTACACATGGGCGGCGGTGTATCTGTGGGTGCTCACAAACAGGGAAAAGTTATTGATGTGGCAAACGCTTTAGATGGTGACGGTCCTTTTTCTCCGGAACGTTCGGGCGGACTGCCATCCGGAGCTCTGATGAAAGTCTGCTTCAGTGGAAAGTATACGCAGGCTGAAGTAGGAAAAATGATTAATGGAAACGGTGGTTTCAACGCCTATGTTGGGACCAATGATATGAGAGATTTGGTAACTATGGCCCAAACGGATGAACAGGCAAAACTGGTAATGGAAGCATTTCACTATCAACTGGCAAAAGAAATTGGAGCCATGGCCGTTGTTCTTGGTGGTAAAGTCGACCAGATTATTTTGACCGGCGGTATTGCTTACAATCAAGTAACACAGGACTATTTTAAAAATACGGTAGGTTTCCTTGCTCCGATTACTATTTATCCGGGAGAGGACGAACTGCTTGCACTGGCGCAGGGAGCGCTCAGAGTCATGAGTGGCGAGGAGCCTGCAAAGATTTATTAAGCAAGATTCCTAAATTTGTGATAAAAGAAAGGATACATTCCGATGAACAAAAAACTTTACAGATCATCTACCGATAAAGTATTTGCAGGAGTCTGCGGCGGACTGGGTGTCTATTTCAATATCGACCCTACCTGGATAAGACTTCTCTGGGCCATTGGTACTGTCTGCACCTGCTCTACCGGACTTTTGGCTTACATTATTGCAGCACTCATTATTCCGAATGATGAAATCATTCAATAATAAAAAAGAAAAACCGTTGTCGAATCGTTCCCTCAACTTGAACAAAATTCACAACGGTTTTCTTTTTTTATATTTTTTCTGTCTGCGATTTCTATATCATTTTTATCTGAAGTATTTCCGCCAATTTCTGAACAATTCGTTTAATCTCTTTTATAAATTCTGTCTGAAACCAGTTTTACTGCCTTAAATAACGGACTCTCCAATCTCTTCTTTACTTTATCCAACTCTTTCCTGATTGGAATCTGTTGCGGACAATGCTGCTCACATTTACCACACTTGATACACTGGGAAGCGAGTCCCTGTTGTTTTTTCATTGCCAGAGACATGACATATTCCTTTTGTCCTGTGATAAATCCATCCCCGTAACTTGCATTATAACACCGGAAAGCGCCCGGGATATCTACTCCCATCGGACAAGGCATACAATATCTGCATCCGGTACAATCAATTCTCTTTTCTCCCTGAATTAAATCTCTGACATGAAAAATCAGTTCATTTTCTTTCTCACCAAATCTATGTTCCTTTGATGCAATCCGGATATTTTCATCCAACATATCCAAGGTACTCATGCCTGAGAGAACACAGGAAATCTCTTTTTGTGCATACAGCCAGGACAGCCCCCATTCTGCAGGTGTCTTTCCGGTTTTGTCAAAAGCCTGTTTCGCCTTTTGGTTTAGTCCCACCGTCAGTCGTCCTCCTCTTAGTGGCTCCATGATAACAACAGGAATATTTTTTTCGTAAGCTTTTTGTATACCAATTCTTCCCGCCTGACTGTTTTCGTCCATATAATTGTATTGTACCTGACAGAATTCCCACGGGTAAACTTCAAGCAGTTTAAGGAATAATTCTGTAGATCCATGAAAGGAAAATCCTATTCGCTTTATCTGGCCCTTTTGCTTCTTCTTTTCCAGCCATTCTTCGATTCCAAGCTTTTTTAATCGATTCCATGTTTCTACATCCGGTAACATGTGCATTAGATAATTATCCACATAATCTGTTTTCAACCGCTCTAGCTGTGTATAAAAAAACTTATCCAAATCAGAAGTCTTTTTTACCATATAAACCGGAAGTTTTGTGGCGATAATCATTTGGTCCCGACATTTATTTTTGTAGAGAATCTTTCCCATAAGTTCTTCATTTCCTTTATAAATGTAAGCTGTATCGTAATAATTAATGCCACACTCCAGCGCATGCAAAATCAGTTTTTCTGCCTCTTCAAATTTGGCGGGCAGTCTCATACAACCAAATCCTAATACAGAATAACCATTTCTATAAATCATAACACTTCCACTCTTTCTTTTTGATAAAATAAGTATACAACAAATTCTTCCCAGGTCCAATGGTTAAATATTCACATAAATAAAAATAAAACAGGCTGTAACTCTGCGCAAACACAGTTTAGCCTGTCTTATTTTTATTTACGATTGCTTTGACGCATTGTCTATGCAATTATTTTTGAGCAGTCGCTGTCTTAATTGCCTCAGTAAGCTGTGGAACAATCTTGTTTAAATCTCCTACAATACCGTAATCAGCCACATCGAAGATTGGTGCATCTTCATCTTTATTGATTGCTATAATGAGATCAGATTCTTCCATACCTGCCACATGCTGTATTGCTCCGGAAATACCGATTGCAAAATATACCTGAGGTCTTACTGTCTTACCGGTCTGACCTACCTGTAAATCGCTTGGCATCCAGCCGCTATCCACTACAGCTCTGGAACAGGAAACTGTTCCGCCCAGTGCATCTGCTAAGTCTTGCAAAAGTTTAAAATTCTCTTTGCTTCCAACACCACGTCCACCGGATACAAGAATCTTTGCATCCATAATGTTGACTGTCTCAGAAACAGATTTCACAATTTCAAGAATTTGTACATATTTATTATTTTCTTCAAATCCAGGATTGAATTCAATAACTTCTGCTTTAGCGCCAGGTTTTGGCTCTGCCTTCTGCATAACACCGGCACGTACTGTAGCCATCTGTGGACGGTTATCAGGGCATGCGATGGTTGCGATAGTATTACCTCCAAAAGCCGGACGGGTCATCAAAAGCTGGTTATGCTTCTGCTCTTTGCCCGGAATCGGATTCATTGGAAAATCACCAATTTCCAGAGATGTACAGTCTGCAGTAAGACCTGTAGCGACTCTGGCTGAAACAGTAGGTCCCAAATCTCTACCGATTGCAGTTGCACCGACCAGCATAATTTCCGGTTTAAATTTTTCAATCACAGCAGCTAATGCTTGTGCATAAGGCTCTGTTCTGTATGTTTCCAGTACCGGGTCATCTACAACGATAACTTTGTCTGCTCCATACTCTGCCAGACTATCTACAAGGTTTCCAACATTTGATCCAAGAAGGACTGCTGTTACCTCTGTATTTAATTTAGCTGCAAGTCTTCCTGCCTCTCCAAGTAATTCGAATGCGATTGAGCTCAATGCGTTATCTACTTGTTGAGCGAAGACATATACGCCTTTATAATCTTCTAAATTAATGTTCTGCATAATTTCATCTCCTCTCTACTAAATAACGTGTTTTGTCAACAACTTATCCATAATATATTCCACAGATTCTTCCGGAGAATCCAATGCAACTTTTTCTCCTGCACCTTTCCGTACCTTGTCAGATGCCTTCGCAATTTTGGTAGGAGAGCCCATAAGACCTAAGTCGCCATCTAATACATCAATCAGATTTGCTCTTCCCCATGTTGTAATCTCAGCATCCATAGCGTCAAAGATTCCTCCCGGAGTCATATAACGTGGGTCATTTAATTCAGAAAGTGCTGTAATCAGTACAGGCATCTGCGCTTTCAGCATATGATGTCTGTCTTCATACTGACGCTGTACAATCACATTGTCGCCTTCTATCTGGATATCTTCCGCATAAGAAATAACAGGAATTCCAAGATGCTCTGCAATCTGTGGTCCAACCTGTGCCGTATCACCATCAATTGCCTGACGTCCTGTGATGATAATGTCATACTTCAAATTTCTGATAGCGCCGGCCAGTGTAGTGGACGTAGCCCATGTGTCTGCTCCACCCAGAACTCTGTCTGTTACCAGGATACCTTTATCCGCACCCATTGCCATAGCTTCACGAAGAACATCCTCTGCTTTTGGAAGTCCCATTGTGATGACTGTAACTTCAGCATTATATTTATCTTTTAATCTGAGCGCTGCTTCCAAACCCGCTTTGTCATCAGGATTCATAATTGTCAGCATTGCACCTCTGTCTAATGTACCATCCGGGTTAAACTTAACGCCTCCCTTTGTATCAGGTACCTGTTTTACACAAACGATAACTTTCACGATTAGTACCTCCTATTACTTTAATAATTTTGCAGAGATTACCATACGCTGAACTTCTGAAGTACCTTCGTAAATTTCTGTAATCTTAGCATCACGCATCATACGTTCAACATTATATTCTCTGATATAACCATAACCACCGTGTAACTGAACAGCTTTTGTAGTCACTTCCATTGCTACTTCTGCTGCGCATAATTTTGCCTGAGCTGCCTCAAAACCGTATTCTTTCTGTGTTGCTTTTGCCATTGCAGCTTTATATACCATTAATTTAGCACACTCTACTTTTGTTGCCATATCAGCAAGCTGGAACTGTGTATTCTGGAAAGCACCAATCGTTCTTCCAAACTGTTTTCTCTCTTTTACATATTCGATTGTCGTCTCCAGGGCGCCCTCTGCAAGACCCAATGCCTGTGCGGCTATACCGATACGTCCACCGTCTAACGTGTGCATTGCAATACCAAAGCCCTTTCCTTTTTTGCCCAACAGATTTTCTGCAGGGATACGGCAATCTTCAAAAATCAATTCATAGGTAGCAGATCCGCGGATACCCATTTTCTTTTCCTTTGTTCCAAAAGAAAATCCCGGCGTACCTTTCTCAACAATAAATGCTGAAATTTCTTTCATCATTCTTCCACGTTTTTCTACTTTACCTGTAACCGCGATAATAATGTATATATCTGCGTATTTACCATTGGTAATAAAGCATTTTGAGCCGTTTAAAACCCACTCATTTGTCTCTTCATCAAATACAGCTTTTGTCTGCTGTCCCTGCGCATCTGTTCCTGCACCCGGCTCTGTCAATCCAAAAGCTCCCAGCTTTTCCCCTTTTGCCAATGGCACTAAGTATTTCTGTTTCTGCTCTTCTGTACCAAATGTCTGAATTGGGTCACAGCAGAGTGATGTATGTGCTGAGACGATAACACCAGTCGTACCACAAACTTTTGACAACTCTTCTACACACATTACGTAAGTAAGAGGGTCACATCCCTGTCCGCCATATTCCTTTGGAACAGGAATACCAAGAAAACCATATTTTGCCATCTTTTTCACTGTCTCTACCGGAAACTGCTCTGTCTCGTCCACTTCCTGGGCAAGCGGCTTTACTTCATTCTCGGCAAACTCTTTGAAAAGTGTTCTAGCCATTTCATGTTTCTTACTTAATGTAAAATCCATCTTCTATTCCTCCCTGTATTCATATGTTATTTTGTATAGTCGTAGAAACCTACACCCGTTTTTCTTCCAAGTTTACCGGCACGTACCATCTTTCTGAGTAATGTATGAGGACGGTATTTTGGATCTCCGGTCTCAGCCTGCAGGACTTCCATAATAGCAAGCACAATATCCAGACCTACCAAATCTCCTAATGCCAAAGGTCCCATTGGATGGGATGCTCCCAATTTCATTGCAGTATCAATATCTTCAACAGAAGCAATACCATCCGCATAGATACCAACTGCCTCGTTAATCATTGGAATTAAAATTCTGTTTACAACAAATCCCGGAGCCTCTGCCACTTCAACCGGTGTCTTTCCAATTTCGGTAGAAATCTGTTTAATTTTCTCTACCAGTTCTTTTGGTGTGTTTCCACCCGCAATTACTTCTACTAATTTCATTCTGTCAGCAGGATTGAAGAAATGCATACCAATCATTGGTCTGTCAAGTTCTGCTCCAATTTCCGTAATAGACAGGGATGATGTATTTGAAGCAAAAATACAATCCGGTTTTACAATATTCTGTAATTCCTTAAATGTATCTTTTTTAATCTGCATATTCTCAGGGGCCACTTCAATTACCATGTCACAGTCTGTACAAATATCTTTCAGACCGGTAGTAATCTTGGATAAAATTTCTTCCCCTTTTTCTTCTGTAATTTTTTCCTTACCTACAAGGAATTTAATATTCTTTTCAATTTTTGCTTTTCCGCCATCAGCGAATTCCTGTTTAATATCGCAAAGACGAACTTCATAACCGTCTGTCATTGCGAAAGCCTGTGCAATACCGGAACCCATTGTTCCTGCACCGATAACTCCTACAATCATCTTTTTTCCTCCTGATATATATTAATTGTTTGCGCAGTGTATTATCTGTTTACCGCGCTTATAAATTTTTAAAAGGTACCACCTTTAATTTCTTTTCTTTATCCTTCTCTAAGAAGTTGCCCATACCGGCTTTCTGGTCTTCTGTTTCAAAACAGCTGCCGAACAGTTTTTCCTCAATGACAATCGCTTCATCCATTGCCACATCAAGTCCCTTGTTAATAGCTTCTTTGCATGCTCTCACTGCAATCGGTGCGTTCATCGCAATTCCGGATGCCATCTTTTTTGCAGCTTCCATCAGTTCTTCCTGTGGATAAACCGCATTGACAAGACCGATTCTCAAAGCTTCCTGCGCCTTAATATTTCTTGCCGTATAAATCATCTGCTTCGCCATTCCCGGACCTACGATTCTTGCCAGTCTCTGCGTACCGCCAAATCCCGGTGTAATACCAAGCCCTACTTCCGGCTGTCCAAAAACAGCGTTGTCCGAGCAGATTCGGATATCACAGCTCATAGAAATTTCACATCCGCCTCCCAGCGCAAAACCATTTACGGCCGCAATAACAGGAATTGGAAGCGTTTCCAGTTTCCGGAACACGTCATTTCCTTTTTTTCCGAACGCTTCGCCCTCTTCTTTGGTAAGTGTAGACATCTCTCCAATATCCGCACCTGCCACAAAAGATTTTTCCCCGGCACCGGTCAGAATTAATGCTCTGGTGTCATTTACATTGATTTTATCCAAAGCGGCATCTAACTCATCCAGCACCTGACTGTTTAAAGCATTTAATGCTTTGGGTCTGTTGATTGTAAGAATCCCTACAAACCCTTCCTGCTCATATGTAATGAATTCCATATTATGTCTCCTTTTTTCATAAAAATATGAGCCGTGCGCGAAAGCCCTTGCTTTCTCAGTGCGGACATCTGTCCCCTTTGTAGTTACATTTATCTTTTCTTAGGATAATCGTAAATTACAAACGCACGCCTCATTATCTTTTCTTAAATTAATCCCGCTCTACAATCGTGGAACAACCCATTCCACCACCGATGCAAAGTGTTGCGAGACCTTTCTTTGCATCTCTCTTCTGCATCTCATGAAGCAAAGTAACAAGAATACGACAGCCGGAAGCTCCTACCGGATGACCTAAGGCAATCGCACCACCATTGACATTTACTTTGCTCATATCAAATGACAACTCTCTTGCAACAGCAACAGACTGTGCTGCAAAAGCTTCATTGGCTTCAATCAAATCCATATCGTCCACAGTCAGACCTGTCTTCTTCATTACTTTCTTGGTAGAAGCTACGGGACCTACGCCCATAATCGTAGGATCTACACCACCGAGAGCTCCTGCTACAAAAGTTGCCATTGGTGTTACTCCCAGTTCTTTTGCTTTTTCTTCGCTCATAACGACCACTGCTGCCGCACCATCATTGATACCGGAAGCATTACCTGCAGTAACAACTCCGTCCTGTTTTCCGGAACAGCATTTTAATTTGCTGAGTGATTCAGCGGTTGTTCCTGGTCTTGGTCCTTCATCTGTATCTACTATAACAGTTCCTTTTCTTGTCTTAACTTCTACAGGAACAATCTCGTCCTTAAACCTGCCTTCTGCAACTGCTGCCTCACATTTCTGCTGTGACTTTGCTGAGAACGCATCTAACTCTTCTCTGCTGATGTTCCACTGCTCTGCTACGTTTTCTGCTGTAATCATCATATGGTAATGGTTGAACGCATCCGTCAGCGCATCATTTACCATAGTGTCGACAACTTTACCGTCATTCATTCTATAACCAAAACGTGCGTTTGGAAGAGCATATGGTGCCATTGACATATTTTCCATACCGCCGGCGATAACAATATCAGCATCTCCTGCCTGAATCATCTGTGCAGCCATGTTGACACAGTTCAATCCTGAGCCACACACAACATTTACTGTGACTGCAGGTGTTTCGATAGGAAGCCCTGCCTTAATAGAAGCCTGACGGGCAACATTCTGTCCCAGTCCTGCCTGAATAACACATCCCATATATACGTGGTCTACCTGTTCTTTTGGCACACCGGCTCTCTTTAATGCTTCTTCAATGACAACTGCGCCAAGATCAGATGCAGGAGTTGTACTTAACGCTCCACCCATTTTACCGATTGCCGTACGGCATGCACCGGCAATAACTACTTTTTTTGACATAATATAAATCCTCCGTTTAAATTAATTCAAAATATTTAATATCTAAATAATACCATTATTGTATTTTCCTCGCAATAAAATAATTATTGAAATATAGTACAAAAACTTCATTTTTTAATGATATTACAAAGATTGTTATAATTTTAACAAATTATAATTCCTTTGTCCAGTAAAATATTAAAAAAGTTGACGCAAAAGCGCCAACTTTTTATAAAATTTATATGAATATTTTCCTTCTTTTCTTTCAGGATAACCATACACTGTTATTTTATTTCTACCAACCATCCTTGTGGTGCTTCAATGCGACCCATTTGGATACCGGTCAATGTCTCATACAGTTTTTTAGTTACCGGTCCCATGTCTGTCATTCCACTTGGAAGACAAATTTCTTTTCCATGGTCTACAATCTTTCCTACCGGTGAAATTACGGCAGCCGTACCACAAAGACCACATTCTGCAAAATCTTTTACTTCATCCAGATATACTTCTCGCTCCTCTACTTCCAGTCCCAAGTAATCTTTAGCAACGGTCATTAAAGAGCGGCGGGTAATAGAAGGAAGTATACTGCCTGACTTTGGAGTAACAACTTTATTGTCTTTGGTAATAAATAAGAAGTTTGCGCCACCGGTCTCCTCTACTTTCGTTCTTGTTGCCGCATCCAGATACATATTTTCGTCATATCCTTCCTGATGAGCTGTAACAATGGCGTGCAGACTCATGGCATAATTTAATCCGGCTTTGATATGCCCTGTGCCGTGAGGAGCTGCCCGGTCAAAATCACTTATCTTAATCGTCAGTGGTTTTATACCTCCCTTAAAATAGGGACCTACCGGTGTGGTGAAAACTCTAAACTGATATTCATCTGCAGGACTTACGCCAATTACTGCAGAACTGCCAAACATATATGGTCGAACATAAAGTGTAGCCCCCGATCCGTATGGCGGTACATATGCCGCATTGGCTTTAATTGTTTCTACCACTGCCTCAACAAACTTTTCTTTTGGATATACAGGCATTTCCAGCCTTCTTGCAGAATCTTCCATTCTCTGGGCATTTAAATCCGGACGGAATGTCACGATACGTCCATCTTCTGTGGTATACGCCTTCATTCCTTCAAAACATGTCTGAGCATACTGTAAAACTCCGGCACATTCATTTATGACTATATTGGCATCGTCCACCATCTGTCCGTCATCCCATTTACCGTCTTTGAAATTTGCCACAAATCTCTTGTCTGTCTGAATATAACCAAATCCAAGATTTGCCCAGTCAATATTTTTCTTGTCCATCTTTAATCCCTCCGTATATTTATTTTCTAAGAAAGCTCAAATATTCTGCCTGTATTTTAACCGCATCCTATAAAAGCCTCCCTGTAATAGATTGATGATAGGGGAATCACGAAGATTCCCCTAATGAATTAATCCTATTTAAATATACTACTATTTTTTTTTGTGGTCAATAATGACTGCCTGCAAAATCAAATGAAACATTCACTTTTCCCACATGTTTTTTTCTGGAGCTATTTTGCTTTTTTGTACAGTTTCCACTGATACTCATACTGTGGAACAGATGTGTCATAGATATTATTTTTATTATAACGCTTTCCGAATTCCAATATTTTATTTTTTGTGTCCAAAGGAATTTCTATCATTCCTGAAGTTTGGATATTCTTCGGATTTTCACTGTCATAATTTACCAGCGTAATATAACTTGCCCGAATATCATCTTCATCTTCTTCATAATACGATTTGATTTTTGGCAGATGGTACTTCCATACTCCATCAGACACTTTTTCACAGGCGTATTGTTTTTCATCGAACTCACCAATCCGATTCATGTACTCATCATATAAGATACATAATACTTTCTGATTTGGATTCCAGTCTTCCGGCGTTTTCAGATAAATTGTATTATCTGTTTTTTCATATGTGACATCACATACTTCGGAAGTCGAAGTAATGTAACTATACAGAAAATTATTGTATCCATACTCTTCAAGAACTTTTTGCGTATTCGTGTAACTCTCAGGAATATAATATACAGTACTATAACTGGAATATGGCGATGTATTATTCTCATAATCCTCATAATCTAATTCTAAAGCCAGCATAGGGGTTTTATCTTTTCCGGAAATCGTATAAATACCCTGTTCTTTTACATCTTTTTTCAGCGCCTCTAAAATTCTTCTGATTATTTTCCACTCTTCCTTTTTTTTCTCTGAATACAGATCATTTACAGAAAAGTCTTCTCCACCGTAATTGTGGTAAGAGATACCAAGTGCATACAGATATTTTTCCGGAATCAGGTCAAGTGATTTAACCTTGTTATTATATGCGTCACTTTCCAGAATTTTCATTCTAAATTTTTCTATTCCTTTAAAACTTACATTATCGGAATACGTACGGGAAAATACTTTTCCATTACGCAGTTTGTAGGAAATCTGAATTGTATCATAAATGTATATCGCATTTTCATTTTCATATTCATTGTCATAATACCGTGCCGCAATCTTAAATAATTCTTTTTTATCTTTTTCTATATTATCAATCAGTATCTGCTGCATCTGATATACATTTTTAATAAAATCTTTATCTGATACATAGGAAGTCAATACATCTTTTCCATTTATGACAAAGCTGTCATTGTCATTCATTTTGATACTGACTTCGGCAATATCACTCTCCTGTGGGATTCTCGTTGTATATCCCGCAGCTCCTGTAGTGACAAAGAACAAAAACAATGCGATAACCCCTGTGACAATCGCACACTCAGGAAGACTTTTAACATACCCCGGAAGTCCTCTGTGAAACACCAGATGAAGTAAAATATTAACAGTCATTACTGCAATAATTACTCCCACAAAAAACCAGATATACTGTGGAAAGAGTGATTGGGACAAATTAGATAATATATATCCCGTTCCAAAACCTGCAGCAAAACATGTAATAAATTTGATAATATATTCCATAATTCCAAATGCAAATGCGTTTTGCGCCGCTTCTGCTTTTCTCTTTTTACACAGAAAATAGCACAGCACTATCAGAATTGCGGAAAAAATAATCTGCCAGAGAATACCAAATAGTTTTCCCGTTCCATAATTTGTGATAAAAACTGCAATACTTGGCGCCAACATAGAAAATACAGAATTTGGAAGAATCTGCATACTCAGTCCGGGCAGTACTGACGCCGGAAAAAGATAACAGATAGCTACGCAAATCGGATAAACAATATTGATAGCCCCATAACACACAATCGTATCTGCTACCGTTCCGCAGCACAGGGAGATAAATGCAATAAATGAAACATTTGCAATCACGGATAAGAAAATAAGTCCTATTGTTTTTGCAGTTACCACAATCGCCACATTACAAAATCCCAGAACACCTCCGACAACTCCGATAACAAGGACCGGAACTATTGTCATAATAAGGACAGCCAGATATCTGGCAAAAAACAAGGTCCGCCTTCCGACCGGAAAGCTGCCAAACAAATCAACGCTTCGCTTATTGTGCATGTAAGAAAATGCCATAAGCGCAATGACTGTCGAAAAAATTACTGCAATCGCTGCAAAGCAAGTACCCGGCAGATAAGGAATGATTTCCCGAATTCCTGCAATATACCCTTGTAATTTTATGCCTTTTGTATTGACAGATACAATGAATCCAAAAATTTCTACCAAAGGAAAAGAAATAAATAATAAAATCCAATATACAATAGAAAATGGAATATATTTTTTTATTGTCCATCCCAGTAACGCTAACGCTTTTTTTCTATTTGTCAGATATTTTTTACTTTCCATATCCTGCACCCTCCATTTCATTAATAAAGACTTCTTCCAAAGTGGATGGCATTGCTTCTATAAATGCCGGATTCAACTGTTTTAATTTCTCCATAATATCTTCAATATCGCCCTTTGCCATAAGTACAAAATAGCCTCCTGTCCGACTTACAATCTGCGCATTGATTTCTCCAAACACATTTTCCTCAGGAATCTCATTAAAAGCCAGCTGAATCTTGTGCATCTGATTTTTCAAAGTATCCGTCTCTGTATTTTTTACCATTTCTCCTTTATGAATCAGAAGAATTTTATCACAAATATCATCAATTTCTCTCAAATTATGGGAAGCTATGATACAAGTCATCTGACGGTCTGCTACTTCCTGAATAATCAATGTTTTCAACACTTTTCTCATAACCGGATCCAGACCATCAAAGATTTCATCCAGAAACAGATATCTGGGATTCGTTGCAAATGCAAGAATCAGAGCTGCCTGTCTCTGCATTCCCTTACTCATATTAATAATTTTCTTATTGACAGATATCGGAAATTTGGCACACAATTCCAAAAATCTCTCTTCCTCCCAGCCTGCATATATCTTTCGATAGAGCGCCGCCAGTTTTAAGATTGTACTGTCATTAAAAAAATAAGGATAATCCGGGATAAAACGACACCGCTCCTTTATTTTGTGATTGTCAAAAGCATTTTCACCATCGATTAATATTTGTCCATCATCCGGCTCATAAACACCTGCCAGCGTTCTTAATAGCGTGCTTTTTCCACTTCCGTTACTTCCGGCCAAGCCAAAAACAGCTCCCTCTTCAATCGTACAATTCATATGATTTAAGGCAATGGTACTATCAAATTGTTTGGTCAGATTTTTTATTTCAATCATTTTTCTTTCCCTCCATCAAATATCTCGTCTGCCATAGTAACTACTTCCTCTTTTGTAATTCCCTTTTTATAAGCCGACTGTATCGCATCTTTCAAATTGTTTCTCGCTTCAATCTTTTCTGCCTCGTTTTGTTCCAGACAGTCAGCGATAAAACTTCCCCTTCCCACAGTGGAATATATATATCCATCCATCTCCAGCATTTTATATGCCTTCTGCACTGTGTTCGGATTAATTCCCAATTCTGTAGCAAGAATTCTTACCGGCGGCAGTTTTGTGTTGCTCTTTAAAATCCCCAAAGATACCAGCCTTACTACATTGTCATATAGCTGCTGATATACCGGTGTTCTCGATTGAAAATTAACAGTAAACATTCACATCCTCCTTGTATTTATTGTACTATTACGATTAGTACAATTTAATCATAATGGTATTTCTTCTTTTTGTCAACAATTTTTTCCAAAAAAAAAAGAAGCATGTTGTTGCTTCTTTTTTTATAATCTGTTCTATAATTTTTCCAACATCTCAATAATTGTATCTACATTAACAAAATTATCTTCATTTCTCTCATCATACGGAATATCAATATCGAATTTATCTTCTATCCCGGCAATCAATTCCATCAGTTGTTGTGATTCCAAAAATTCTGCAATATTCATATCTTCGTCGTCAGGATCCAATAACGGATTAATGTCGCATAAAATTTCTATTATCTCGTCTCTCATATCTGTATCCTCCTGAAATTTATTTTAGAAATTTAATACTATCTTTATATTTATCATATTATGAAATACTGTTCAATATATTTACACTATTTTATCAGAATTATTTCATGCGCCCCACATATCTAAAAATTGCTGTTCCGTAATAATTGGAATTTCCAGTTCTTTTGCCTTTTTATTTTTTGTGGAAGAAGACGCTGCATCATTGTTAATCAGATAATTTGTTTTAGAGGTTACCGAGCCGGTGACTTTTCCTCCTCTGGCCTCAATATATTCTTTTACGGCATTTCTATTTGGAAATTGAAATACATTTCCCGTAATAACAAATGTAAGTCCTGCCATAGACTGTAAAGTCTGGGAAGCTTCCGGCTTTGTAATTGTAATTTCTTTCAAAAGATGGTCAAGTCTGGAAATATTTTCTTCTTTCCTGAAATACTCCACAAATTTTTCTGCCATGATTTCACCCACATTATCTATCCGGGTCAGTTCTTCCACCGAGGCATGACGTATTTTGTCTAAATCATAATCAAAATATCGGCATATCAGTTTTGCATTTGCCTCTCCGATATTTGGAATTCCAAGACTGTAGAGTAAAGCGTGCAGTACAGGTTTTCTTGACTGGTGAATGGAATTCATCAGATTTTCATAGGATTTTTGACCGAATCCGGGTGTATTTATAATCTCTTCTTTATATCTGTCCAGTTTGAAAATATCTGCAAACTCTTTGATATATCCGGCATCAATAAACTTTTCCAACGTTTCCTCAGAAAGTCCGTCAATATTCATGCCATTCCTTGACACAAATAGCGTATAGAGCTTAATATGTTTCGCAGAACAATTTTTATTCTCACAATATAATGTTTTTACGCCATTCTCATTTTTTATCCGTGTTTTTCCACCACAGGCCGGACAATATTTTGGAATATCTTTTACACCGCTTCTGGTAAGATTTTCGGAAATCTGCGGAATAATCATGTTTGCCTTATACACCTTAATGCGGTCTCCTACACCCAGTTTCATTTCTTCCATAATACTGATATTGTGCACACTGGCTCTGCTGACTCTACTTCCCTCCAGTTCTACCGGCTCAAAAACCGCCACCGGATTAATCAGCCCGGTACGGCTGGGACTCCATTCAATATATTTTAATGTCGTTTCTGCCTGCTCGTCTTCCCATTTAAACGCAATTCCATTCCGTGGAAATTTAGAAGTAGTCCCCAGAGAAAGACCATATGCAATATCATCATACATCAATACCAGACCATCGGAAGGGTAATCATAAGACTTTACTTTGTCTGCAAAGTATTTTACTGTATCTGCCACTTCATTTCCTGATATAAGTTTTCTCTCTACTGTCTCAAATCCCAAAGCACTCAACCAGTCGAGCTGTCGATTCATAGAATTATTAAAATCTACTCCTTCTGCACTGATAAGCGCAAATGCCACAAAATTCACATTGCGCTCTGCAGTCACCTCACTGTTCAGCTGTCGGACAGATCCGGAACAAAGATTTCTTGGATTTTTGTATTTAGATTCTGTCTCAGGAATCTCCCGATTAATTTTTTCAAAATCAGAATATTTGATAATTGCTTCTCCCCGAAGTGTCAGTTTTCCTTTGTAGCCTATAGACAACGGAATATTTTGAAACGCTTTTGCATTTGCTGTGATAACTTCTCCCACCTGTCCGGTCCCACGGGTAACTGCCTTTTTCAATTTCCCCGCTTCATAAGTAAGCACGACGGTTAAGCCATCCAGTTTCCAGGACAACAGAGCTTTCCGCTCTCCGACAAAATCTTTCAGTGTCTCGACATTTTTCGTTTTATCCAATGACAGCATAGCACTCTCATGGCGCTCTTTTGGCAGTTCGCTTACCACCTCATACCCCACATTTACTGTGGGGCTGTTTGCCAGAACTATGCCGGTTTCTTTTTCCAGTGCCAGCAATTCATCATACAGTCTATCATACTCATAATTCGTCATAATCTCATTCGCTTCCTGATAATATGCTCTGCCGGCCCGATTCAAAATTTCTACCAATTCCTTAATTCTTTTTGGTTTATCCATTGGCATCTCCATTCATTCCTTTAATTTAAATGCTTCAATAATGTCTGCAATTCTTCTTCCGTCACATCTCTGTAAGCTCCCAGAGGAAGATTTCCCAGCTCAATATTCATTATTCTTATTCTTTTCAATTTTTGGACGTTATATCCCAGTTCCAGGCACATTCTGCGAATCTGTCTGTTCAACCCCTGCGTCAACACGATATGAAACTGATATCTTCCTGTTTTTCGCACTGTGCACGGTCTTGTGATCTGATTTAAAATCCGTACCCCGGAGGACATTCTTTGAAGAAACACATCTGTCAGCGGTTTGTCCACTGTCACAATATACTCCTTCTCATGATAATTAGAAGCTTTTAATATTTTATTTACAAAATATCCGTCATTGGTCAGAAGAATCAGTCCCTGTGAATTTTTATCCAGCCTTCCGATTGGGTATATCCTTTTTCTATATCCGATATAATCAATAATGTTATCCGGATTCGTCAAATCTGAAGTGCATTCTACGCCTACCGGCTTATGAAAAGCCAAAAGAATCTGCTCCTGTTCTCTTTGAATTCTTCTCCCATCTTTCTCTACCACATCATCCGCACTTACCTTTTCACCTAAAACTGCCGTATGTCCGTTTACTGTGATTTTTCCTGCAACAATCAGACGGTCCGCTTCTCTTCGGGAGCAATATCCCGCATCACTCAAAAACTGATTCAGACGTGTTTTTTCCCCTCTTTGCTTTTCTGCTTTTTGTCTTTTTCCATCCATAACGCTGTCTCCCGACAATTTTTCCTGTCTATTGTATCACATACATACAAAAAAGACACTTGCAAATTTTATTTTGCAAATGTCTTTGTACGCATTTATTTTATATATTTTTTTTCTTAATAAATACTCTGCTGAGACAATACACGATAATACCCGCACCGATGCCAATGACCAAAATCAAAAGTGCTGTTATCCAATTCGTATTTCTGATTAGGGTTATATCAAATCCATCTTCCCCCTGAATCTGTTGAAACAGATAAAGAAACTCGATGACAACAGAAATTCCAAACACGAGAACGCCATTTAATACGGCAGCGACTCTCGTTGATTTTCTTTTTACAGCAGGTCTGTCACTTCTAAAATCAAGGGAATTAGACAACAATGCAGCGACATAAATTGTGATTACCGTCTCAGGAATCATATATGCCGCATTATAAATAAGAGAATAAATCATACCGTCAGCAGAAGGAATGGATACTCCCGCCCACACGGTACATCCCGTCACAAAATGACACAGATATCTCAAAAAACATACGACAAATGTTCCCAAGGTCATTACTAACATCTGATGCTGATTTCTCTGAAAAATCCCCACCAATCCCAATACAGTAAATGCCACAATATAATCCAGTAAAATAATCGCTACGGCAGCTGCCGCTGTAGTGGCATAGGAAACATTAGATAAACCTGTCAACAGTTGGAGCAGGCTATAGGCAAACCCCGAAAGCAGTCCCCACTTTAATCCGTGGCGGTACCCTGCCACAATAATCGGAAGCATGCTCGCTGCCGTAACAGCTCCTCCAAACGGCATATGTATAATACTGATAAAACTCAGTATAAATGCCATAGCAATCATAATTGCACATTCCGTCAGTTTTACTGTGGTCTTCGTTTTTTCCATAAAAAAATCCTCCTTTGATTTCATTTATCGCCAGAGAATCCATTCAACAATATAATATAAAGCCTGCTTCATAAATAAATTATTATTTTCTTTCAGACATACTTGTAATTACTATAACTGCTTCCTTACGACGGTACTAACCGCATCAAGTAATAAGGGACAAGACATATTGTCTATCTCAGCGCATGGCGCCCCTAGCGAATATATTTTATTTTTAATTCCATAGAAGTATATCTCTTTTCCATATTTCTGTCAATACAGGCTCTTTTTCTTTTTTTACTCTTATCCTTCGACAACTTTTCTGTTGTACAATGCCTTGCCGAAGGCAGCCTACGACTCTGTAATAATCAGCAGACTTCCCTCTTTTACGGAAATGATAACTTCGCTGCCAGTAAACTCATTGCTGATACCTCGGGGATTATCTTCTGTCAGAGTAAAATTTTTTATTGCATACAAGGCCCCCTGTATCGTAACTTTTTTGGCAGCACCGCCCAGAGCAAAAACAGAAAAAATACCTTTTTCCTTTTTCTTTAGTCTTATTTCCCGGTCCGTAATGACTCTATAAATATTTTTTTCATCTATCATTTTTATATCAATTCCGTGCCTGGAAGCATAAAGCATGGTCTGAAAATTGGCAATCGTGTGCTCGATTCTTCCTCCGGTTCCGCCATACAGTTCAATTTCCTTTGCCTCCAGCTCCAATGCTTTTTCAACTGCCAGCATCATATCTGTATCATCTTTCATAACAGGATGTGATATGACATTGCAACCGTTTGGCACATATCCCAGGGAATCAAAATCTCCCACGATATAATCGGGAATAATATTCAAACGCTCCAAAACTTTCAGACCACCATCTGCGGCAATCACATATTCATTTTTGTTTTTAGAAAAATGGGTGCCGGAATTATTTCCGGCACCTACGATATAACACTTTGCATTCATATTATTGGTTTGTCGGCTGAGCAGTTGTAGCAGGCTGAGCTGTTGTTTCCTTCTGCGCTGCTGTGGTCTGCTGTACCGTTGTTTCCTTACTTTTCTTGATTCCGGCTTCCAATTTATCAAAAAATGCTTTTAAATTAGGATCCGAAGCCTTTGCCTGGTCAAATTCTTTTTTCACATCTGCCAATAAATCCTGTACATCCGCGTCTTTCTCAATTTCGTCCATATATTTTTTAATATCGGACCCTACTGCGTTTTGAATGTATACATTTCCTGTCTTCGTATCCCGGACAACATACATTCTGTCAACACATGGAGCCTTTGTGGAAATATTTTTTATTCCCATATTATAATAAGCAAATACAATGTATGTATTTTCGTACGGACCATCTTTTGTATAACATTCTATATCACTGTAACTGGAAACATAATCTTTTCGCTTTATGCTGTTGATATCATACATATTTCCCACATACTGTGCCATAACCTGAGCCCGTTTCTGATTATCTTCAATCAAAAAAGCATTTAAATAATTTTTAACAACATCAGAGATTTCTTCGTATTTTTCTACTTGCAATGGATTTTCATCAGACGATTTTTTAGCATTGCTATTGGATTTTCCAACAAAATGAGCAATCAAAAAAACAATCCCTATTACCACAATCAACGCTACTACAGCAGCAATAATCATGTCGATTCTGACTGTCGGCTTTTTCTTTCTGTGAGGATTGACTGTCCGCATTGTCCTATGCGTAGATTCTACTTCTTTGAGCAAATCATTCAATTCTTCACTGCTCAACTTATTTTCTTTCGTATCCACGATATATAATCTCCTTATATCCTTAATATACACATAATAACAAAAAATAATAGAAAGTTCAACAAAATCCCTCTTCTGTTTTTATGCAAAATATGGTTGCTAAATCCTGTTTTCTAATGTAAAATAGACAAGCGGAAACAATTATTTATTTTGTTCCATGCACCCATAGTTTAATGGATAAAACGCCGCCCTCCGGAGGCAGTAATGTGAGTTCGAGTCTCGTTGGGTGCATAAAAAGAGCTGTTATATTTATTCCATGCCGTATTTTGAAAAATACAGCATCGTGCAAAAATATAACAGCTTTTTATTTTTCTTTATTCTATCTGCTGGGTTTCTCTTCTATAAATATAAACATGGTCAGACAAAATATCGACCGGATCCAATTCCGTCTCATTGACTTCCACTACCATCTCATCCAGTTTTTCCTTCGACCATTGATAATCAGGAATCAAAATTACCTCGTGCACGGAACTTGGAATAATATACACATCCTTTCCATGCTGTCTTGCAAAATCTTTTAACAATCCCGGATATGTAATACATGTCGCCCCGTAATTTCTGATAGCGTTGGTCAATACATACATTTCCATCTCACGGTCCGCTTTCAGATGTTCCACCTCTTCTTTGATAATCTGCTCCACTTCCCGGTAGGTATATTCGCCATACCTGCAGTCTTCCCGGATTTCATCTGAAAAGAAATCTTCATCCTCCTCGTCCATAATGTCATTTAGAATCATTCCGGATATAATATCCTCCATTTTTTGAATAACCGGAGGAAATTTGTTCCATGTATTTGAAAAAGCCACATCTCTCAGTTGTATGACATCAATTCCCCATCCTGCCATATGCTGATTGTGAATCAGCGCTGTGGCCTGCTGCTCTTCCTCAGCCGAAAATAAAATAAAAAACACAATCGCCATATCTAAAAATTTGAAATAGGGTACGTCTTTTAGTAAATTCCTGTTTCTCTCATAGTGAATCAGTTTATAATATATTTTACCTTTTATTTTATCAAAATTATTTAACTCACTGATATCAATATCAGAACAAAATGTTTTTAATCCCTTCTTATATACATCAAATATTTCCTGACATATGTCTGCAATCTCTTTTCCTTTTTTATACTCATTATAATAATTTTTCAGATATATCGTAGGTGTAGCTTTTTCCTCCTTTCGCATAATGCTGATGGCTTTCATTCGTACGTTGTTATTTTTTGTGACATTTCGTATGACTACAATTCCCTCTCCTATCTTTTCCCGTACTATTTTTTCAACACCTTTTTTTATCTCTCTCGTAAACATATCATAATTCATTGGAATACCCCCATGTTTTTAATATGTTACATAAGGTTTTTGTCGGATTATAAAATATTGTATATCATCTCTTACTATTTTTCAAGGAAATGTCACAAATGAATTCAATCTTTTTTATATTATCCCTGCTGTTTTCTTATATTCGCTCTTTTGCGGAGTGTCGGATCCAATATTTTCTTTCGGATTCTCAGGCTTTCCGGTGTGATTTCAAGAAGTTCATCTGTATCAATATATTCCAGCGCCTGTTCCAGACTCAGTTCCTTTTTTGGTACCAGCCGAAGAGCCTCATCCGAACTGGATGTCCGGGTATTGGATAAATGCTTTGTCTTACACACATTGATTTCTATATCTTCTGCACGGGATGTCTGACCCACAATCATACCGGAATAAACTTTTTCTCCCGGTCCGATAAACAGAATTCCTCTCTCCTGTGCATTATATAATCCATAGGTAATTGCCTCCCCCGCTTCAAAGGCAATCAGAGAGCCCTGTTTTCTATACTGTATTTCCCCTTTGAATTCGCTATAACCGTCAAACACAGTATTCATAATACCATTTCCTTTGGTGTCTGTCATAAACTGTCCGCGGTAACCAATCAGTCCTCTGGATGGTATCTCAAATTCCAATCTGGTATATCCGTCGCCTGTCGGTGCCATTCCCTGCAGTTCTCCTTTTCTTTGGCTTAATTTTTCGATAATGGCACCGGAAAACTCGTCAGGGACATCAATATAGCATAATTCCATCGGCTCCATCTTCTTTCCTCTGTCATCTTCCTTATAAATAACCTCTGCCTTGCTCACGGCAAATTCATATCCTTCTCTTCGCATTGTCTCTATCAGTACAGATAAATGCAGTTCTCCCCTGCCGGAAACTTTAAAAGAATCTGTACTCTCTGTTTCTTCAACCCTCAGAGAAACATCCGTGTTTAATTCTCTCATCAGACGGTCTCTCAAATGTCTGGAAGTCACAAATTTTCCTTCCTGTCCGGCCAATGGACTATCATTTACCATAAAATTCATAGAAATCGTAGGCTCTGATATTTTCTGAAACGGAATCGGCACAGGATTTTCCAAAGAACAGATTGTATCGCCAATATGAATGTCTGCAATTCCTGAAATTGCTACAATCGCACCTACTGTAGCCTGTTCTACTTCCACTTTATTTAATCCTTCAAATTCATATAATTTGCTGATTTTCACTTTTTTCTGCTTGTCCGGCTCATGATGATTGACCAATACCACATCCTGATTTACTTTAAGCATCCCATTATCTATTTTTCCTACGCCAATACGGCCTACATAATCGTTATAGTCTATTGTACTGATTAAAACCTGCGTATCCGCATCCGGATTGCCCTGCGGCGCAGGAATATAATCTATAATTGTCTCAAACAGAGGTTTCATATCATCTGATTTTTCATTCAAATCCATCGTGGCAAATCCCTGTTTTGCAGAAGCAAACACAAATGGACATTCCAACTGTTCCTCATTCGCATCCAAATCAATGAATAATTCCAGAATTTCATCAATTACTGCCTCCGGCCTTGCCTCAGGACGGTCTATTTTATTAATACATACAATAACCGGAAGATTCAGTTCCAAAGCCTTCTTCAAAACAAACCTTGTCTGCGGCATTGCCCCCTCAAAAGCATCTACTACCAGTATAACGCCATTGACCATTTTCAGGACCCGCTCTACTTCTCCTCCAAAATCGGCATGACCGGGAGTGTCAATAATATTGATTTTTGTCCCTTTATAAGTAACAGCTGTATTTTTTGAGAGAATGGTAATGCCTCTCTCCCGCTCCAAATCGTTGGAATCCATGACACGTTCTACTACTTCCTGATTTTCCCGGAACACTCCGCTCTGTTTTAGCAATTCATCTACTAATGTTGTCTTTCCATGGTCGACATGTGCAATAATTGCTATATTTCTAATATCTTCCCGTATCATTTTATCTCTCCTCTTTCTCTTTCCTATTAAATTTTTTCCTTATAATCAATGCGCTCCATCGGTCCGAAAACAGCCTTTCCGCTGGTAGCATCTGTCACCTTACTGCAAAACTGTTCCGACTCCTGCGCTCTCATTTCTATGGTTAAAATCACATCTGCACCGTACTCTTCTACGGCTGTAACAGACATCTGTGCCATAATGTATTTAATTTTTCCAATGTTGTTATAATCTGTCTGAAGCCGGAAGCGCACACCTTCGCATACTTTCACCAGGTGTGTATGCTTCAATCCTTCTTTCGCCGACAGCCCGTAGGCCCTTACAAGTCCTCCGGTCCCCAAAAGGACACCGCCAAAATATCTGGTAACTACAATCAGCGTATCATGAATGTCGCTGCCCATCAGCACTTCCAGAATCGGCTTTCCTGCAGTGCCCTGCGGCTCGCCATCATCACTGAATCGTTGGATTTCGTTGTTTCTTCCTATTACATATGCAAAACAATTATGCCGTGCATCCCAGTATTTTTTTCTGATTTGCTCAATATGATGCACTGCCTCTGCCTCTGTATTGACAGGAATGACATGGGCAATAAATCTGGATTTTTTCTCCGTAATTTCTCCCTCGCCCTGTCTTTCTGTAATCAAATATTCTTTCATTGTTTCCTCTTATCTGTATTGCAGAATAATATTTATCTGAATAAATATAGCACACTTCTTTCCACATTCCAACACCCGCTTCCAAAAAGAAGCTTTCTTTTCTTCTGTCACACTCTGACATTTTTCCCCTTTATTAAATTCTGTCCTTTTGCTATAATTGAACAAATAGGAGGATTTACAATGAATTTTGGATATAAAGAAACCATTGATAAACAAAAGGACTTAGTTTCCGTTCAGAAAAAACTGGTGTCCAAATCTATGATTTCCGTATTAAAAATAATTCTATATATTATCTTGCTCTTCATTATCACAGCAGGATTTTTATTATTGGGCGTTGTGCGCGGAATTATTAAAAGCGCACCATCGATTGATGATGTATCGATTGTCCCTTCTTCGTATTCTACCACAGTATATAATGCAGATAATAAACAGATTGCCAAATTAATTACCAGCGGATCAAACCGTATTAAAGTTTCACTGGACCAGGTACCGGAACATCTCCGCTGGGCATTTATTGACACGGAAGATGCCCGCTTCTACGAACACAATGGCATTGATATCCAAGGAATCGGACGTGCTGCTTTTATTGCCCTGACGACTTTCAACCCTTCCGAAGGTGCCAGTACCATTACCCAACAGGTCTTAAAAAATAACGTTTTTACTGACTGGACGCAGGAAAATTCCTTTGCCTCTTCTGTCAAGCGAAAACTTCAGGAACAATATCTTGCCATTCAGTTAGAAAAAGTAACTTCAAAAGACACGATTCTGGAGACTTATTTAAATACTATAAACCTTGGCTCTAATACACTGGGCGTTCAGGCAGCATCTCTGCGATACTTCAATAAAGACGTCAGCAAAATTACGATTTCTGAAGCAGCAGTCATTGCCGCTATCACGCAAAGCCCCTCGGCGCTGAATCCGATTTCCAATCCGGAAAAAAACGCGGCACGGCGCAAAAAAATATTGGACAATATGCTTGAAGCAAAACACATTACTCAAAAACAATATAACAAAGCCATAAAAGACAATGTCTACGCAAGAATTCAAAAAGTAAACAATAAATTAGAAAAACAGGGGGATACCGTATATTCATATTTTGTAGATGAAGTCATCAAACAAGTTATGGAAGATTTACAGGAAAGAAAAGGATACACTTACACACAGGCGTATAATTCTGTTTACAGTGGCGGCTTAAAAATTTATTCTACTCAGGATTCTGAAATTCAGAAAATTTGTGATACGGAGATATCCGATGATTCCAATTATCCATACTCTATTTATTATTCTATCAACTGGGCGTGGTCTGTCCAGAATCCTGATGGCACCATTGACAATTTTGATGAGAGTGACATTATCGCATATCACAAAACAGTTTTGAAAGAGAAAGACTATAAGCTTTTATTCTCTTCCAAAGAATCTGCAAAAGAATGTGTTGATGAATATAAAAAACATCTAAAGAAAAAATACTATAAAAAAGGAATCAAAGAAAAAGACGGATATTCTCAATATGAGACACTATATTACAATCCACAGCCACAGGCATCCTTTACGGTAATGGATCAAAGTACCGGGTACGTAAAGGCTATTGTGGGAGGACGGGGTAAGAAAAACGTAAGTCTTTCCCTGAACAGAGCCTCTGATTCTACCCGTCAGCCGGGCTCCACATTCAAAATTTTATCTACTTACGCTCCGGCCATTGATACGATGGGATACACATTGACTACCACGATTGTCGACGAGCCATATAATTACTCCAACGGCAGACCGGTAAAAAACTGGTATAGAGGATATCGTGGAACAGTTACCGTAAGAAAAGCGATTGCAGACTCTATGAACATCTGTGCCGTAAAAACACTCACGGAAATCACTCCTCAGCTGGGGTATGATTACCTTCTTAATTTCGGTATTACAACGTTAGTGGACAACCGTGTCGAGCCGGATGGAACGGTATCTTCGGATATCAATCAGCCTTTGGCTCTGGGTGGTATTACCGATGGTGTCACAAATGTGGAAATGACGGCTGCTTATGCTTCCATTGCTAACGCGGGAAAATATATCCGACCTGCTTTCTACTCACAGGTAATCGACAGCAATGGACGTGTTCTTCTGGACAATACCGTACCTAAAACAAAGACCGTATTGAAAACTTCTACTGCAGACTTACTGACGCAGGCAATGATAAGTGTCGTCACGGAAGGGACCGGTACCGCATGTAAACTTGACAACGGAATGCCTGTTGCAGGAAAAACAGGTACAACCTCCAGTGAATATGATTTATGGTTTTGCGGTTACACTCCTTATCTTACCGCTTCGATCTGGACAGGATACGATGAAAATAAAACTTTATCGGGAGATCAGGCATACCATGAACGCATGTGGGCAAAAATTATGAATCAGATAGATACCGTAAAAAAATATAAAGCAAAAGATTTCCAGAGTGGAAAGGATGTAAAAGCATATAATATCTGTAATTCTTCCGGAAAAGTGGCGATTGACGGAGTATGTCCTAAAACCCACAAAGAATATTTTTCCAAGGGAACACAACCTGACAAGTGCACATATCATTCCGGCACGGCTAAAAATTACAATCGTCTGAACAGTGGTGACTCAGACCGTACGGAAAGCACAACCACAAAGGCTGTTTCATCTCAGGAAAATGAGACGACAACCGCTCGCCCAGATACGACAGACAATAAGGCCTCCGCTGAAACCGGAGCTACTCCAAAGACCAACACATCCTCCAAAATAAAAACTACGGAGCCTGCCTCAAAAGCAGCCCGTTAAATCCATAAAAAAATCACCAAGAGCTGTCGGTGTTCCGACATAAATCTGCTCTTGGTGATTTTTTTTATTAAAATTTAACTATCCTTTCATGCTCAGAATTAGCATACACCCTGTGCAATCATAGCTTCTGCTACTTTCTCAAATCCGGCAATGTTAGCACCTGCCACATAGTTTCCTTCCATTCCATATCTCTTTGCTGCATCATCAATATTATGGTAAATATTAACCATGATATCTTTCAATTTTCCATCAACTTCTTCAAATGTCCAGGAAAGTCTTTCACTGTTCTGTGACATTTCAAGTGCGGAAGTAGCAACACCACCTGCATTGGCAGCCTTACCACCGATAAACCATACATTGTTCTTCTGCAGATATTCTGTAGCTTCGATTGTTGTAGGCATGTTTGCACCCTCGCAGACAGCCTTACATCCGTTTGCTACTAACTGTTTTGCATCTTCAAGATGTAATTCATTCTGTGTTGCACATGGAAGAGCAATATCACATTTTATCTGCCATACGCCACGTCCTTCGTGATATTCTGCAGATGGTCTTGCGGCAGCATATTCTGTCAGTCTTGCTCTCTTCACTTCTTTTATTTCTTTCAAAAGTTCAACGTCTATTCCTTCCGAATCATAAATCCATCCTGTAGAATCAGAACATGTCACACATTTTGCTCCCATCTGATGTGCTTTCTGGATTGCATAGATTGCAACATTTCCTGCACCGGATACAACACAAGTCTTTCCTTCCATGCTCTCGCCATGGTCTTTCATCAATTCTTCTGTGATATAAAGCAATCCGTAACCTGTAGCCTCTGTTCTTGCTAAAGAGCCACCATATGTAAGACCTTTACCGGTAAGAACACCTTCATACAGTCCCCGGATTCTCTTATACTGACCGAACATATATCCAATTTCTCTTGCACCTGTTCCGATATCACCGGCAGGTACGTCTGTGTCAGCACCAATGTATTTACAAAGTTCTGTCATAAAGCTCTGGCAGAATGCCATAATTTCTCTGTCAGATTTTCCCTTTGGATCAAAATCTGAGCCACCCTTTCCTCCACCGATTGGAAGTCCTGTTAATGAGTTTTTGAAAATCTGCTCAAAACCAAGAAATTTGATAATACCAAGATTTACAGATGGATGAAGTCTTAAACCTCCCTTGTAAGGTCCGATTGCTGAATTAAACTGTACTCTGTAACCTGTATTTACCTGCACCTGTCCCTTATCATCTACCCAAGGAACTCTGAACTTAAACTGTCTTTCCGGCTCACAGATTCTCTCGAGCAATGCTTCCTTTTTGAATTGTTCTTCGTTTGCTTCAATAACAGGTCTGAGTGAATCTAACACTTCATCTACTGCCTGCAAAAACTCCGGCTCGCTTGCGTTCTTTTCATGAACTCTTGCCAGTACTTCGTCTACATATGACATTTTGTAGCCCTCCTTACTTAAATATATATTTTTCTCAATCTCGCGTCCTAATCATCTATATTTACTACATTAGCACACTAAAGAAAATTATATCTTAAAGAATTAATTTTATCAACTTTTTATAGGGCTTAACTTAATTTTATAAGTACTATCAGCAAAATACTTTATTTTTTTAATCGTTTGCAGAATAATAGAAAATTTGTCACAATGATACTATTTGCTGTACGGGAAATTACTTCATTTTAGGTTTAAATATCAAAGACGCCAGATATCCGAAAATCAAAGCTCCCGAAATGCCTACTGCTCCTGCCGTAAATCCGCCTTCAAATAATCCCAATATCCCCGATTCGGCTATCGCATCCTTCATTCCCTTCCAAAGAGTATTACCAAACCCTAAAAGAGGAACTGTGGCGCCACATCCCGCCCAATCTGCAAAAGGCTGATAAATTCCAATGGCTCCCAATACTACCCCTAAGCAAACCAGGCCCACCATAATTCTACCTGGTGTGAGTTTTGTTTTATCAATAAAAATCTGAACAACGGCACAGATAGCGCCACCTACCAAAAAACTTTTTATAAAAATCATTTTTACTACGCTCCTCTTTTTTTAAGCAATTTCAATTTGAACACAATGCGCAATTCCCGGGACACTGTTCCCTTCATTAAAACTGACAGGAGACATCAATGCACCGGTAGGAATAAATAATACTTTTTTAAATGCTTTTTTTCTTATCTGCCGGAAAACATATCCCGTCAGCACAGTTGCAGAACATCCACATCCGCTCCCTCCGGCATGCGTATCCTGTGTTCCCGCATCAAACATTTCTATCCCACAGTCCATATGTTGTTTTGAAATGTCATACCCTTTCTCATTTAACAAATCAAACAGAATTGTTTTTCCAACAACACCCAAATCTCCGGTAATAATTTTATCATAATCTTCCGGCCGGGTATTAAAATCCTGGAAATGCTGATAAATAGTATCTGAGGCCGCCGGCGCCATACATGCTCCCATATTTTGGGCATCTTTCACACCAAAATCCACGATTTTTCCAGTCGTTAGTCCGGATATTTTTGCAAATCCTTTCTGCCTGCTGACAATTACAGATCCACATCCGGTTACTGTCCAGGTGGCAGAATAAGGTCTCTGATTCCCGTAAGCAAGCGGAAATCTAAACTGTCTCTCCGCGCTTGCAAAATGACTGGAGGCGATAGCGATTACATTATCTGCATTACCGCCGTCCACAGTAATTGCCGCCATACTCAACGCTTCTCCCATCGTAGAACAAGCACCATATAATCCGAAAAACGGAATTTCAAATTCCAAAATTCCAAACGTGGTGGCAATTAACTGCCCTAACAAATCTCCCGCAAAAATATAACGGATATCTTCTTTATTCATATTTGATTTAAACAAAACCTTTTGGATAGCCTCTTTTTGCAGCAGACTTTCCGCCTCTTCCCACGTATCTCTTCCAAGCATCGGGTCCTGCTCTACCACATCAAAAAGTTTTCCCAATGGTCCTTCCCCCTCTTTCTGCCCCACAATAGACGCTCCCTCTATAATATAAGGAGGATTATCAAAAACCACGCTTTGCTTTCCTAACATTCGTCCCATACATACACCTACCTGAATTTTATATTTTATAGTTTTTCCAGCTGAGGTCTAAATATTCCTGTTCTTTCATTTTTCTCAAAAAAGTTAAATTTATTATCTATTTTTTTACTTTTTCTCTGATTTTTTATCATTTACTTTAGTCTTTTAACGTTTCACTTGCCTAAACTGAATATTTTATATACAATAGTAAAGATGTTAAAAATATTTACAATTCGAAAAGGAGAGAAATTTATGATTACATCAGAAATTGGAATTCTGATATCCATCATTGTTTATATGGTGTCTATCATTGGAATTGGCTTTTATTTTGCAAAACGAAGCAATACTACAGGAGATTTCTATCTCGGCGGAAGAAAATTAGGACCATTTGTTACAGCCATGAGTGCAGAAGCTTCCGACATGAGCAGCTATCTGCTGATGGGTGTTCCGGGTCTGGCTTATCTGACCGGACTATGTGATGCGTTCTGGACCGTCGTAGGACTGGCAATCGGTACATATGTAAACTGGCTGATTGTCGCTAAAAGACTGAGAAGATATACTGTTATCTGTGGTAATTCAATTACGATTCCGGATTTCTTTGCAAACCGATACAGAGATAAAAAAGTCTTAAAGTTTATTTCGGCTATACTTATTATCATTTTCTTTGTACCGTATACTGCTTCCGGATTTGCTGCATGCGGAAAACTTTTTAACTCCCTGTTTGGGGTAAATTACCTCACAGCAATGATTATCAGCGCAATTATTATTGTGGCCTATACAACGTTAGGCGGATTTCTGGCTGCAAGTACATCTGACTTTATTCAGAGCATTATCATGACAATCGCGCTTGCTATTGTACTCATATACGGAATTATTTCTGTGGGCGGTATGGATGAAATTATCTCGAGCGTAAAAGACATCCCGGGATTTATCGATTTCAATGCTACATATGATGCAGAAAATAATATTGCCAGCCCATATGGTATTATTACCATTTTTTCTACTCTGTCGTGGGGACTCGGATACTTTGGTATGCCACATATTCTGTTGAGATTTATGGCGATTGAAGATGCTGAGAAGATAAAACTTTCCAGAAGAATTGCCAGTGTCTGGGTTGTTATTTCTATGGCAGTTGCAGTTTTCATCGGTATTATGGGTGTGAGTATGTCAGCGCATGGCATTGTAGGAGAATTCGGCTCCTTTGATCCGGAGACAATTATTGTACAGATATCCCATGTTTTAAGTACGCACGGCATTTTCTTTGCTCTGCTTGCCGGAGTAATTCTTGCAGGTATTCTTGCCTCGACCATGTCCACTGCAGATTCCCAACTGCTTGCTGCTTCTTCCAGTGTATCGGAAAATCTTTTGGAAGGTGTCCTGGGCTTAAACATTTCTGAAAAAACAAAAATGATTGTTGCCAGAGGAGCAGTTATCTGCATTTCCATTATTGCGATGTTTCTAGCCGTAGATCCAAACAACTCTGTTTTTCAGATTGTATCGTTTGCATGGGCAGGATTTGGCGCTACTTTCGGCCCAGTAATGCTGTTCGCATTGTTTTGGAAACGGTCTAATAAGTATGGAGCTATCAGCGGCATGCTCGCGGGAGCTATTATGATTTTTGTATGGAAATTTGCGATTCGCCCTATCGGTGGAGTTTGGGATATTTATGAACTTCTTCCATCCTTCATTGTAGCTTCTGTATTTATCGTAGTAGTAAGTCTTTTGACAAAAGCTCCGGAACAAAATATTATAGACGAATTTGAATCTATCAAGAAGACAAAATAAATTTTATAAGAAATTGCAAAGCAGTTTCCCATAACAAAAAAGTCTGTGGCAAACCGATAAGTTTTGCCGCAGACTTTTTTAACAATTATTTTTTCATTATATTATTTTTCTATCTTATAAGATTCTGTCTTTACTTTACTTCAAACATTTCTTTTACTCTGTTTTTTACGTCAAATATATTATTGTATTCTATCATGTTATATTTGTTTATCCATTCATAATATGGGGATTTTTTATTTTCTACCTCATAAAACTTCCCATTTTCCCCGATATATCCATATTTTGTAATAACAGGTACTTTCTTTCTGAATTCCGACAAAAATTTGTCATATCCATTTTTTTGAAGTCCTGCAGTATCCAAAATAAGCGAGCTTAAATAATTAGAACTGATACTCATATCCTCCTGCTCTTCAATATCATAATTCGCCCAGATAATAAACTGTGTATTTCTTTTTTCCAATTCTTCATACTTTTCATCTAATCTGGATTTTTTCTTAATTTGTGCATAAAAATCATTTTCCAGTTTCGGCTGATGATCCCCAAAAAATACAACCAATGTAGGCTCATCTATATTTTTAAAATATTCAATCAGTTTTTTCAGTGCTTCATCTGAATATTTCATTAAATCCACATACTGGTCTGCTTCCGGAATATTGAGAGGATACTTTAACTGTACCCGGTCTTTTACATTCTCACTTAAAAATGGACTGTGATTTTGAATTGTCACATTAAACAGAAAGAAAGGATTGTCATTTTTCTTCCGATATTGCTCATACTCGGTAATGATTCTGTCAATATCTGCATTATCAGAAATAAAACGACCTACTCTCTCTGTGTCAGCTGCAAAATCATCCTGCGTAATAAAACGCTCAAACCCGAGAAGCGGATATACTTTATTTCTTTTATATCCGTTTCCTTTAAACGGGTGCATTGCCAGCATACCACCATAATTCTGCGCTCTCAGTGTCGTAGCCAGAGATGGCATCGGTTTATTAATATAAGTACTGTATGCTGTAATTCCATTTGGAATAAATCCCATAGAATTAGACGTCAATGCCTCAAACTCTGTGGCGGCCGTTCCCCCTCCAAAAATGGAAACAAACATTTGCCCTTTCATCGTATTTTCTTTCAGACTGTGAAAATAAGGCATACAGTCTTCCGAAATATTTAAGTCGCTGAAAGAATCAAAATCCGTAAAAGCCTCATTCATAATCATAATTATATTTGGTGCTTTTTCATTTTTATTTTTCTCTTTTTTTGCAGTATATGTCTGTGCAATTTCTTTTACTTTGGCAACGGAATATCCCTCCGGCGGATCTACAATTAAGTCTTTTATGCTCTTTGCAAAAGAAGCATACATTCCATTTTTATCAAAAGTTTCCTGCGGTTTAAAATATTTAATTTTTAACAGTTTATCAAACTCATCTGTCTCCAAAAATGTCTCATTGCAGCGACATACGACACAGATGGCCAGTATAATCGGTATCAGCCGCCACCATTTTCTTGTAATCGTGTTCCGTCCCAGCTTTACGGCCAAAAGACAAAGAGCAAACGAAGTTAAGAGCAGCAGATACGTGTAAAAATCTAGTGTGTACTCATATCCCTGCGCTACATTTGCAGCAGTTTCTATATTCAAAATGTCCACCGCCAAAAATCCGGTCCCGCGAAACTGTGACAGAAAATAATTCGTCAGTCCAAATATCACTGTAATAATATTTAATCCGATAATGGACGCCTTAAAACTATTGAACAGGGCATAAATAACAATAAAAATCATAAATATAATCAGCATATTTAAATCCTGAATCTGCAGCGGCAGATTTTTGTACTGATACCCCTGAGACATCTGTAACATTATGAAATTTTCTTTCATGACAAAAAGGCTGAACAAAACAGACAGCAGAATATTTATCTTTTCCGGTATTTTTATTTTTACAAACAACAGAATTGATGGCAAAATAAAAATCAAAGTCGGAATTGCAATACGTTTCCAGTGGATTCCTTCACTGTCGCTTTCTTTGTACAATCCCTGTGCGAATAAAAGCAGATAAACACACGCAAATACGACAACGGTAATAATTTTTATTGCCAGCAGTAATGTTTTCTTCTGCTTTTCTGTCATCTTCTTATGTTTTGCTTGATAAAAAAATTGACGCAATCTTTCTTTGATTGTTTTCTTTTTTCCGGACTGACTCGTTTTCGTAATATTTGATTGATTTTCCATTCTATCACCTGTGTTTTTTACAAAATTTCTCTAACTTGTTAAACTATGTCAAATTGGATTTTATCGCATATTTCTCTAATTTTCAATATTTTTCACGCCCGTACATCCTTCCACTCTCTTTGCTGTAATTATTTATCCGACAATTCCGGTACTTTTTAGAAGAAGGTATATAATTGCAATAACCCAGCTGGAAAAGACACCATACAGGATAACCGGTCCTGCAATTGTAAATATCTTGGCTCCTACTCCAAATATCTGTCCTTCTGCCTTAAACTCTATTGCAGGAGCTACGACTCCATTGGCAAAACCGGTAATCGGCACCAGAGTACCCGCGCCGCCCACCTTGGCAATCTTAGGATATATATTAAGTCCTGTAAGAAGAATACTTTCCAAAATCAGAACAAGAGTTGTCCAACTGGCAGCATCCTCTTTATTCATTCCAAAATACATAAACACTGCAACCCATACCTGACCCATCAGACAGATTAATCCACCGACCCAGAAAGCATTCAGCATATCTTTCCAAAGACTATTGTTTGGTGTAATCCGTTCTACATACGCATTGTATTGTTGTTTCTTTTCTTCACTCTCCATTCTGTTCTCCTCCTATTTTCATTCCAATTTCTATTATGCTTTCTCCCGGCTTAGAGATCAATTTTCAATATCAGCTTTTTACCCAACCGTTGAGAAACTGTATCAATGCCCCCAATAATTTTCCTACAGCCGCAGATAATATAATAAAACTCAATCCTATTTTTAGTTTTGCTCTCCGGGAGAAAATTGCTGTTGCGTTTAACGCCTCCGCCAGCGATACGGCCAGACATCCTACAAAAATTCCCTGCGTACCACCTATGATAATCTCAAATACGTTCTCAAAAGCAGAAGGTATTTTAAGCCCAACCGAAAAAACCCAGAACACATTCCACCAGATACCTCCAATGATAACTGCTGTCTCATATATTCTGACATACTTTCCTGTATGTGTTTTTCCAGCCATACGCGTAATGACACCCGTGGAAGATATTAATGCAAAAATTCCTGCGGAAACAATCATTCCGCCGCCCAAAGCTGTCAATATCAGCAATAAATATTCTATCATCCTCTGCCTCCTAATGTTCCCATTGGAAATGCCTGCACTTTCTACAGCAGTACAAACCCTGCCCCAAAAACTTCTTTCAGTTTTTTACATCCAGCTTTCCGTCCTGTCTGTTATGTCCATCAATCAATGTCTGATTAATGTCCATTTCATATTTTCTCATTTCAACTTCAATCGGCGTAGGATCTTTGGAAAGTTTTTTTGCACCAAAATGATTGTAAAATACTATAATTCCTATTGCCAGACCGATAGAATAGCTTATCTCCATAATCACTTTTCCCGTCTGTCGGTTTTGAGAAATTAATTTACATATTTTTTCAAACATTTTTTCTACGGCAATATCATTATTGAACGACATAATAGAAAATCCTGTGCCAAAAAATAAAATAACACAAATCAAAATAACCTTTATGATTTCCATTCTTTTTTTTCCGGATTCCGCTTTTTTAAATTCTATGACGCAATCTGTCTCACCCACACTCTGCACATCAACATTCTGAAACGTCTCATCTACAATCTCAAAAATCTTCATAATAGATACAATGTAGCGTTTTTTTCCGTTACTGTCATCTGTCAGCAGTTTGATGGATTTTAACCGATTTACAATATTTTTATTTTTACATTCCAGTTTTGCGACATCGCCGACTGTAACTTCTTTTTTCGTAACCTCTGCGGACTGTTCCAGCTTTACATATAATGTATCACTCATAAGCCACCTATATCATTACCGCTTCTTCTATGTTATTTTCAGTTTTCTTTGCATCTTTACACAGATAAAATCCGGCAAATGCAGCCAGAATAATCATTGCAAGCAGTAACATACCTTTTATTATTTTCATTTTCACACCAGACCTTTCTTTTATACCTTACAATATTTTCAGTATGTCCCGCATGTTTTATATTATTCCTTTTTTATGTAATTTGCTCTCGCAAATAATTTAAAATTTTCTTTTCCATTCTGGATACCTGCACCTGACTCATGCCCAAAAGATGTGCGACCTCTGACTGCGTTTTATTTTGATAATAACGCATAATAATAATTTTCTGCTGCTTCTCATCCAGCATGTCCAGTATCTGCCTCATAAAAATTCTGTTTAAAACCGCATTGTGCATATTATTTGTATCTTCAATTTTTTCAATTAACGTCTGTCCGCTTCCCTCTGTATAATCCATTTCCTTGTCTATAGACTCCACTTCTCTTGCCGCCTCCATCGCTGTTATAATTTCCTCCTTGGAAAGGCGGCAAACAGAAGAAAGTTGTTCTATGGTAGGTTCCGCATGATTCTTGCTGATATATTGTTCCCGCTGTTCAAAAATTAATTTTTGATTTTCTTTAATTGTCCTGCTGATTTTTATAATTCCGTCATCTCTTAAAAATCTTCTGATTTCTCCTGTAATCATCGGCACTGCATAAGTTGAAAATGCCACATGAAACCCGCTATCAAAACGGTCAATGGCTTTAAGCATACCAATGCACCCTATCTGAAATAAATCTTCACTTTCATGCCCTCTGTTCAGAAAACGTTTGACAATACTCCAAATTAAGCCGGTATTGTCTATTAAAATCTGATTGCGGGAAGCTTTATCTCCATTATGGGCTCTTTTTAGTAGTATTTGAATGTCAATTTTGCTCATACTTTACCACTCTTGACAATTTTTTCTCCATCAAAACGGTAGTTCCAACACCTACCTGGGATGTCACCGTCACACTGTCCATAAACATTTCCATAAACATAAAACCCATTCCTGACCTGTCCAGCTCCGGTTTCGTGGTAAACAAAGGCTCTCTTGCCTGCTCAATGTTATCAATTCCCACACCTTTATCTTTGATTTCGATTTTGATAATACTGTCAATCGTATATGTATTGTCGTCATTTTCATAAGTATGCTTTTTTAGTTTACATTTAATTAAAATTTTCCCGGGTCCTTCTTCGTATCCATGTATAATAGAATTGGTAACCGCCTCTGAAACAGCTGTCTTAATATCATTCATTTCTTCCAAAGTAGGATCTATTTCTGTCAGAAATGCCGCGACACAAATTCTTGCCAATCCCTCATTCTGGGAATTTGCATCAATCGCCATACTCATATTGTTTTCATTGATCCGATTTTTTATTTTTTTTTCTTTTTTGTAATGCCGGCTGTCTGTATATATTTTGTTTTTTTCTATTGTTTTATTATCTGTATTTTCCTGTCCGCTCAGGATGACAGGCATCATAATATTTTCCATTGCTTCCCCCTTTACCTACCATTTTGCCAGGCTTGGCATTGTCGTTTTATTTACGATTTTATAGAGTCCGGAAATAGTAAATATCCGGTCTATCGATGGATTAATATTAGTCACTGTAATTTCTCCGCCCAGTCCTTTTAACAATTTGTACCTTCCCATAATTACGCCAATTCCGGAACTGTCCATAAAATCGGTATTCTTAAAATTAAATATAATATTTTTTATCCGGTTTGAGATAATATACCAGTCCGTCTGCTCTGTAATCATTTTTGCATTGTGATGATCCAGTTCCCGTGGCAGATAAATCAATAAATTATCCCCTCTTACTTCATATAATACTTCCATCTTACCCTCCTATATATTTTCTGCAGAACAAGGTATCGCTTGGGACACTTCACGCGAGGCGCGGGTTCGTAAGAATAACTACCTTTCCGCGCCTCTACGATTCTTGCAGAGCATTTTTATTTTATAGGAATTGCAAAGCAATTTCCTATAAAATAAAAAAGAGAAGAACATTTCTGTTCTTCTCTTTTGTAAACATTCTGATAACCTATTCTTCTCCGGAATCTCCCGCTTGGTTGCGCGCCACATCAATATGCTCCGAATCCGGAAAATCATCAACAATCTTTTGAAAATATTTCTTTGCATTCGTCTCATCACCGTTGCGCTTATAAGCCCACGCAAGATAATAGATTGCATCGTCATTATCTTTATCAGCTTCAATACATTTGGTAAACTGCTCAATCGCTTTGTCGTAATCATTTACATCCATCGCTTCCATTCCTGCCTCATAAGCACTGGAAGATACCTGGCTTGACAGCTGCTTGCTGAGAGCATTATAGACAGCTGTAAAAGGAGCGGAATCCATTTTCATTTTTCCGTCTACCTTTTCCAACGACGTCGCACTCTTTTTATAATCTTTATCTAAATAATAATTTACTGATTCCAAAAGATTACTATAGTTTTTGCTCAAAGTATTGCCTGTATCTGTATATTGTGCCAGATTGGTCTTTAAATCGTTCCGCTCTTTCGTTATACTGTCTACCTGATTTTGTAATTCTGATATGGTAGAATTTTTAATGGCAATTTTCTGGTTATATTCCACCTGCATATCACTGGTTTTATCTGACATATTAGAAAGTCTTGCCGGCGTTACAATAAAATAGACCAGCGCCGCCCCTAACAGCAAACCAATAATAATATGAAGAATACTTTGTGCTCCGGTAATTGCCTCTTTAAAATTATTCTGAGGAATAATAACATCGTTACCGCTAAGATAAGGTCTGTCAACAAACACACCGCGCAGACTTCTCCTTCTTTCTATTCTGCGGTCCGGATCATTTTTCTTTTCTTCTTCCAGATATTCATTAATCTCCCTCAGATATCTTATGCTTAACGGATTACACTTATCTATTTTCATAGATTTTTTAATTGTTCGTTTTGCACGCTCATATTGTCCATTCTTCGTATACAAAAGACATAGCAGCTGATATGCCTTAATCAGATTTGGATTCTGATTTAAGACCTTTTTCAGTTGAATTATCGCCATATCGTCTGTACCTTTTCTGGCATAATCCAACGCGATATTAAATTTTTTAATCGTGTGATTCAGTTCATCTACCTTGCCTTTTTCCTGCTGAATTGCCACAAGATACCGATCCGCCGGATTATTGTCCGGCTGAATATTCGTGCTCATGACCCATTCTGAAAATGCCTGGACGGTTTCACCCATCTCAAAATACACCAGTCCCAGCAGATTTCTGGCGTCCACATTTCTCTTATTCAGCTTTACGCTTCTGCGAAGAGTATCTGCCGCTCCTGCCAAATCTCTGTTTCGGGCTTTGGTCAATCCCGCATTATAATAAGTATTAGACAATCTCACAATTCTCTTGTATACGCTCACATCCATTCCGCAATGACTGCAAAAATCACTGTTGGTCAGAACATTTCCACAATTATAGCATATCATCTATTTGTCCACCTTTGTTTCTTTACTTTTCCTTCAGTTCCTCTACCATCTGAATCATGACATCTGTAATATCTGAAATATTGTTGTTGTAGATGGCATCTTCCGCCTCCTCGATTTCGAGGCTTGGATGAAATTTTTTGATTTCTTCTTCAAAATTAATCATATCAATTCCTCCTATCTGCTCAATCGTTCTAACTGTTTCTTTACTTCTTCCATCATCAGCTCATATTTTGCTTTCTTTTCTTTCTCTTCTTTAATCTTCTTTTCCGGTGCTTTGCTGACGAAATTCGGATTGGAAAACATTCCGTTGACTCTTGCCAACTCTCTATTGAGTTTCTCCAATTCTTTTTCCAATCTTTCCTTTTCCTTAGAAATATCTACCAGCTCTGCAAACGGCATATAAATCGCAGCCCCCGGAATTATCACAGACACTGCATTCTCTTCAATGCCGGATTTATCTGTCTGTATTATTACTTCACTGGCATATCCCAAAGTGGCAAAAAAGATTTTTCCTTTTTCAAAAATTTCTCGGATGCTCTCTTTCTTTGATACAACAAAGACCTTTGCCTTTTTCTTTGGAGGCACATTCATTTCTGTACGGATATTTCGAATTGCGCGCACTGCTTCTTTCATGATTTCTACTGACATCTCTTCCGCCGCAAAATTGTAAGCTTCTTCATAGAGCGGCCATGAGGAAATCATAATTGTTTCTTCCTCATCCTGCAAATTACAGAAAATTTCTTCTGTCACAAATGGCATATATGGATGTAGTAATTTTAAAGAATTTATCAGTACGTTATTCAGCGTCCATAGCGCCGCCTCTTTTGTACTGTCACTATCATTGTACAATCTTGGCTTAACCATTTCAATATACCAATCACAAAATTCTTCCCAAATGAACTGATATATTTTGTCGGCTGCAATACCTAATTCATATTTGTCCAGATTTTCTGTCACTTCTTTTGCTAATGTGTTGACTTTTGACAGAATCCACTTGTCTGCATCTGTCAATGTATCCGGCTTCTCTTTCAGATGAATTCCCTCGGGTGGCATATTCATCTGGATAAACCGGGAAGCATTCCACACTTTATTAGCAAAATTTCTGCTTGCCTCTACCCGTTCCCAATAAAATCTCATATCATTTCCGGGTGCATTTCCTGTAATCAGCGTAAAACGAAGCGCATCCGCTCCATACTTTTCAATTACTTTCAGCGGGTCGATTCCATTTCCCAGAGATTTACTCATTTTACGCCCCTGAGAATCTCTTACCAGACCATGGATTAATACCGTATCAAAAGGTACCCGGCCGGTATGCTCCAGACCGGAAAACATCATTCGCATCACCCAGAATGGTATAATATCATATCCGGTAACCAATGTATTTGTCGGATAAAAATAATCCATCTCTTCCGTCTGCTCCGGCCACCCCAACGTACTGAAAGGCCAGAGTGCGGAGGAAAACCAGGTGTCCAGTGTATCCGGATCCTGACGCATGGCTTTACCACATTTTGGACATAGAGGATGCTCTTCTTTTGTAACTACCATCTCTCCACATTCATCGCAGTAAAAAGCCGGAATCTGATGTCCCCACCAAAGCTGTCTTGAAATACACCAGTCCCGAATATTTTCCAGCCAATGAAAATAGGTTTTATCAAAATAGGACGGAACAAATCGGGTCTCTCCTTTTTTTACAGCGTCAATGGCAGGTCCGGCAAGTTCTTTCATAGAAACAAACCACTGCTTTGAAACTCTTGGCTCTATCGTAGTATGACATCTGTAACAAGTACCTACATTATGCGCATGATCTTCTGTTTTCACCAGGGCTCCTTCTGCTTCCAAATCCTTTAAAATTGCCTCCCTGGCCTCATACCGGTCCATTCCTGCATATTTTGGATATTCATCTGTAATCTTCGCATCTTCTGTCATCACATTAATAATTGGAAGATTATGTCTCATACCTACTTCAAAATCATTCGGGTCATGTGCAGGTGTAATTTTAACCACACCCGTTCCAAAATCGATTCCTACATAGTCGTCCGCCACAATCGGAATTTCCCTGTGGACTAATGGAAGAATAACGGTTTTCCCCACCAGATCTTTATATCTGTCATCTTTTGGATTTACGGCAATAGCAGTATCTCCCAGAAGTGTCTCAGGTCTTGTGGTAGCCAGTTCTACATAACCGCTGCCATCTGTCAGATCATATCGTAAATGCCAGAATTTTCCCGCTTGATCTTCGTACTCTACTTCTGCGTCAGATATGGAAGTAAGGCAATGCGGACACCAGTTAATAATCCGCTCTCCGCGATAAATCAATCCTTTGTTGAAAAGATTGACAAACACTTCTTTGACTGCCTTAGAGCAGCCCTCGTCCATCGTAAATCTTTCCCGATCCCAATCACAGGAAGAGCCTATTTTTTTCAGCTGGGAAACAATTCTGCCTCCATATTGTTTTTTCCAATCCCATGCACGCTCCAAAAATTTTTCTCTTCCGATATCTTCTTTGGAAATTCCTTCTTCTCTCATCTTCTCAACAATTTTTGCCTCCGTGGCAATCGAAGCATGATCTGTTCCCGGAAGCCAGAGCGTCTCAAATCCCTGCATTCTTTTAAATCGAATCAGAATATCCTGCATTGTATTGTCAAGAGCATGTCCCATATGCAGTTGTCCCGTAATATTTGGTGGCGGCATTACAATCGTAAACGGTTTTTTGCTTCGATCCACCTTTGCATGAAAATATTTTTTGTCCTGCCACTTTTGGTATAATCTGTCCTCGATTTCTGACGGATTATAATTTTTCTCAAATTCCTTCATTCTTCTCTCCATTCTTCTGTTTTTTCAAATAAAGAAAAACAGCCCTGCTTCTACGATATCAGCATGACTGTTTTCCTGCGTATTTTATGCCGGTACCGTCAAAGGGCGGAAATCCCGCGGTACCACCTTTGTCTTATCACTTATCTTATCCTATAACGGGGACGAGCCGTAAACAGCTACTTTTTGTTCACCGTTTCTGCTCCAAAACTACCTTCACGAACACTTCAATACAGAGCTTCCACCTATCCTCTGCTCTCTGGGAAAGAGTTATCCGCTACTCCTTTTCTTCAACGCATTTTTTATTATCATAAATTCTTTCCCCGGGTTTGTCAACTCTTCCTTTTTCTTTCAGAATTTTTGTCGCTCCCCGGATTTGCTAGCTGTTGACTTCTACAATATATTCCTTTTTGCATTGTTTAATATAATCCTCTTCCCTGCTCTCGTCCCATTCTGACTGAATATGAACTTTAAGTTTGATAATCTCCGCACGTAATCTGTTTATCACTGTGTCCGTGACGCCATATTTTTCCTTATCAATTTTAAGTCTCTTTTCATTACCACTGATTAAATCACACATAATGATAGATTCCAGAGATTCTGTAGATTTGTTTAAACGGTAAGCACACTGGAATGCCGAAGCAGCCTGCTCATATTCAAATAATCTTGCATAGGCAACACCCAGATTATTGTATACATCTCCATAAAATCTTTCCGGCAGTTCATTATTGATCGCTTTACTTAAAATACTATTGTAATAATGAATTGCCATATTATATTTTTCTGTGTCCATCAAAATATCGGCCTTAGCTTTCATTCGTTCCGCGGCTGTTTTTGAACATAACATGACCAAATGATTTTCCAGTTTTTCTGCTTCTTTTTCTGTATAGTATCCTGAATTTTTTATCACAAAGGATATTTTTTCTCCCAATTCCCCTTTGTTGGCAATAATCTGCCGTATACCGGAAGCTATCGTTGTAAGACCCAACTCATTTTCAATATAATCAATCAGTTCCTCGCTAAAAAACTGGTCTTCTATCAGATAGAGATTATTATACAGATAATAGCTTAATTCCTCTATAGAATAAATATTTTTATTAATTTCCTTTATATAAAAAGGTTTCTCTGTATGTATCGTACATAATGTTATATCATTCATGTCCTCTCCTTTACCGATAAACAATACTACTTACGGGCACCGTACCTGTTTTTCATCCCTGGGATGAAAATACATCATCCAGTACTACTTCTTTTTTTACTGACATTCCGGAAGATGCAAACAGTTCTCCAAACCCTAAGTCTTTCACTTCTATTTCAAATTTATTTTCTGACAGATACCGGAAATCCACTTCGATTCGAGTCGTTTTTGGAGGTCGGTCCGGAAAATCCGTCAAGTCTATTTTAAACGTCTCATTTCTGTGATTCATAATATCCTGTATCTCAAAAACAGCTTCTGTCGGCTTTTCCATAATACACTCTGCTTTAGAACGCGCCTGGTACCAGTAGTCTCCTATGTTGGACAGCGTAATAAAGCTGTCTCTTTCTTTATGCTTAACATTCATAATTATTTTGACCTGCGTTCTCCCTTTGCAGGAAATCAAATACTGATCCAAAAACGGAATATGAAAAAATTCTTTTGCTCCGTAAGCCGCACCTTTTACAAGCAGATTATTTCCCTTAAAAACACGTCTGTTCCGGCATAATACGGACAATGTTTTATCCCAGCCTTCTCTATAAAAGCCCTCTCCGGATAAATAAACTCCGGAAACCACATATTTTTTTAAGACTTCCTCCATATAATCTGCCAAAATGCTATCTGCTGTTTCCGGGGTTTCTTCCAGCATCTGAATCGTCAGTTTATCACTCAATTCTTCTATTTTTACATCTGCCACATGAGGCTGTCTTCCTTTCATTACATTCAGCCTTCTGACAAAAAATCCTTCACGGCTAAAATCAAGAAAATATACCTGATTGATCCAAATATCTTTGTTCTGGTTTAGGACATAATAGACAAAACTCTCCGAATGGCTGATAATTTTAATATCCTTCCGCTGATATCCCAAATCTATAAAAACCTCTGTCAGGCCTTCTATCATATCAGGATTTACTTCATTGACTGTAATCAAAATATTTTTGATCAATCTTCCATTGCAGAAATTTACCGCAATTTTGAGAAGATAAGATATGTAAGCTACCATTATGTTTTTTCGAAGTTCCTTTTGATTTTCCTTCTCAAACAGCAGTGGCAGATTCCGGTACACTGTACTGTTGCTTAATCTGCCTTTATTGATTGCCTCCTCGCCTGCCGACCATTCTTTCAGTTCTTCATTATAGCATACCACCGTAGGTATCAGGTAATTGTCTTCCGTACCAAAAGAGATAGATTTTGGATTTCCTTCATCATCGAGATATGCCATCTGCGTAAATTCCATAGAAAAATCTATCCCAAGAATAATTCCTTTCCCCAATTCTATTTCCTCCTGTCTAAAGCAGCTTAAATACTTTCTTTCCCGCATCTTTGCAGAGCTGATATGTGAGCATAATATCTTTTGCTCCGTCTTCTCTGCCAAGATCTTTACAAATCATCATTCCATTAATCATTCCAAACCGGCTTTCATCATTATAGATATTTTTTTCTGTTATTTTTACAGAATAATTGTCTACAATTTTACCCTGAGGAAATTCATCAGAATATTCTGTAATACTGTAATTAATTTCCTCTCCATAAAACATAATAATTTCTTTGGTAAAAATCCCCTGGTAAATACTTCCCATTTCCTCTGTGACCTGTTTTGTAGATCCCTCCGCCGTCTTTATACTATATGTAATATCTACACGGTGTTTTGGATTCGTACGAAAATCAATAATTGTTTTATCAATCAGCTGAAACGGAATCTTAAACCAACGATAAAACTTTTTATAAAATTCCAGATTCACATGTTTTTTTGCCAGGTCTTCTAACAGCATCTGAGAAATTTTTATCTGCTGCTGACTTAATTCTTCTCTTTTTGACATTTCTTCCAAAAATGTTATTTTACAAATCAGCGGAGTATTTAACCCATTGGCATACTCTTGTTCCAGAAATTCCCAGATGTCATCCTTATGCTGTACTTTTTTAATAAAAGAATTATAGGTCACATAAGTATAAAATGCCTTTCGTATCACTGTACTTGTAGGACCTTTCAGATATTCCCGGTAGATATGGTACAATTTATCTTCTGTATTTGCCTCAAAAATCAACTGCACCAAAAGTCTCTCTGCAAGTGTATTATCTTCTATTTCTTTTGCACAGGCTGCCAGAAACAACTGATACATTTCCAATGTTCCGGTCGCATAATATTTTCCTAAATATTTTAAAATTGCTTTCTTTCGGCATCCGTTACGGAAAAGATTTGCACACATTTCTATCAGAATTTCATTGTCTTCATATTCTCCTGATTCTACAAGTTCAAGACAAAGTTTTTCCAAATACACACCGGAAATATTATTGTAACCATATTTCACAATATATGGATACGCCATGGAAATCAGATTTCTCTGTATAAGAATTTCAATCACTTTGTTTCTGGATTCTTTTGTCAACTCTGCCATTGGAATCTGAAGGATATAAAGGTCCAAATCCCCCTGATCATATCCTTTATAATAGTAATCCACCATAAACTTTTGCAAAAGACATCGAAAGCGGTCGGTAAGCATTGAAGATTCTGACACTTTTTTCAATTCTGCTATCCTTCCCTGATATTGCTCCGGGTCCTTCATTATTTTTTCCATCTGACACAAATCCATCATAAAATTTGTGCCCTTCTTTGTAATCGGACAGTCAATGGTCATCTCGGTAAGTTGATATTCAGAATCTGCCAATATTCTTCCCTGATAGTCTGTAAATACAATGACCGGATTTTCTGTATACATCTGTATGTATGCACTGCCATTTTCTACTGTTTCACACTGGATATCATTGATTTCCTTATGACTGACAATAACATTTTGAATATTACGGTTTTTCAGTGTAATCCGATAAGTGTGCAGAATGTCCGGCATTTTGCTCTCAATATTTCCTACAATAAAACTATCACTTAACAGTTTGGAATATATCTTTCTTAAATGAATATTATTATTGCCCTGGCGCAGCTGTTCCAAAGCATACTTTTCCATACCTTCTCTGCACTTTTCATATATTTCATCGGTATCATTAAAATTTTTTATCAGATTCGCATAAAAGTAATCTCTGCCATATGCCAGTGTATCTGTTCCGTAGGAAAAATATTTATAGGCCGCCTTTTCTAATAATGGATAATCCTCTGTGTTTATCGTATAAATATAATATTCATATAAATTTGTAATTTTTAATTCTTTTTTGACCCCTTCTTCCAACCAGTGGAAATATTCTCTCTCTTTTCGGTTTCCATGAATAATTTGCGCACAGATACAGCCCAACACGTCATCATCCTGAATGTCCTGATAAATCTGGCTCAGAATCCTGATATGCGTATCACTGACAGTCCTTTCCTTAGAAATCAATTCGGCAGTTTGTCTTGCCAGATTTCGTGAAACCATATGGTATCTGCCTGCAAAATTAAGTACCTGTAATTCAAATTTATTCAAAATCCGGAGCAGTTCCGGCTGCTGATTCAATACATTGGCGGCTTCATAATACATAATCGGGCTGGTACACCCATTATGAAACATTCTTTTTACCATTGTATATTTCAAGGTTGGATTGTCGTCATATCTCTCGTCCATATAAAACAGCAGCCAAAGCAACTGCCATCTGTCAAATCCGCCTTCAAAATACTCTCTGATTTCATTTTTTACCTCATCTGTATAAGCGGCATTGTTTTTGTATAGAGATTTCAAATAGAGATAGTAGCAATATTGCACAATACTGTTTGATTTTTTTACCGCTACAATCTGAGATACCTCGCTCAAATATTGATTTGCCAACTCTGTATTTTTTTGCAGTATCGACACCTGGGCTTTTGCAAGCAGACCGACGCCGTCATTTTTATTATGCGCCAGACGTTCCTTCGCAATCCCGGACATTGTGTCAAGCCATGTAGTTCCGTCTATTTTTCCTGTTCTAAAATCCAGATAATTCTTTACCAGCCGGACATCGCTCTTTTTTTCATTGATATATTCTTCTATTTTATTTTTCTGGTTTACAATTACAATGTCAAAAGTAATGGTTTCATTGGAGGTTTTCAAAATAATTCTTCCACAGTTGCTTCCTCCATGCAGTTTTCCGGCATTGATGAAGTATTGATATTCTGCTATTTTTCCATTAAATTCTTCTCCGGAAATCTTTTCTTTGCAATGATATAAAAAATCTCCCTGCACAGACACATCAATATCCACATATCCCCAGCTGCTTCTGGATATATTGAGTACGCCGCCATAGTTTTCCGTAATGTCCGTATATTCATGTATTTTATCTGTAATTGCTATACTTACCCGCTCTTTTAATTTCATGCCCACCAGAAATTCTTCCAACGCAATATTTCTGTTCGTATTTTTCATAACCTGGCGGTAGAGACTTAAAGCGTACAGATTCTCTCCAAGAAAATAATCCTGAAACTCTTTAGAGAGAAAAAGAATGAGTGCTTCATCATAACTTTGCTGCACCAGTTTTACGAAATCTTTTAAGTCAGACAGTGTACCCATCGTCGTTTGAATTTTTCTTTCTTTTACGGTAATAGCAAATGGAATCGCATAATCCCCTGCGGTTGTTACGACACTTATTGTTCCACTACAGATTTGGCCATTCAGCAAATTTTTACTCAGCGCCGTATATTTCACTGTATTGTGGATTCCATTGAACTGGTTGTTTTCAAAAACAATATGACTGTCTGTTGAAAAAACCACACCTTTGACACTTTTGCCATTCTGTCCCTGAATCGTAATTTCTCCCTGCATGGAACTTCCACTTTCCAGTTCTACAGATATTCTGTTTTCTGATATTAGCGCATCCGGAGTTTCATATACTGCATTTCCCGATGCGAGTCTTTCCATCAATGATTTCAATTAAAGTACCTCTGCTATTTATCAATAAATTTAAAATATTCCTTTACTTTTGTTTCATATCCCAACTCTCCGGGTTTATAAAAGGTACTCCCTTCTAACCCATCCGGAAGATACTGTTGCTTTACATAATGATTTGGATAATTGTGGGCATATTTGTATCCGATTCCATGCCCAAGTTTTTCCGCCCCTTTATAGTGAGAGTCCATTAGATGCGCCGGAACTTTTGCTGTAATGGTATTTTTTACAGTTTCCATTGCACTGTCAATCGCACATATTGCGGAATTGCTTTTCGGGGAGGTTGCTACATAAATCACTGCCTCAGAGAGCACAATTCGCGCCTCCGGCATTCCCAGCTTATGTACCGCCTCTGCCGCCGCATTTGCCACTACCAGCGCCTGCGGATTTGCCATTCCCACATCTTCTGCCGCACATATCATAATTCTTCGGGCAATAAAATCCACACTCTCGCCCGCATAGAGCATTTTTGCCAGATAATAGACTGCCGCGTCCGGATCTGAGCCTCTCATACTTTTAATAAAAGCAGAAATTGTGTCATAGTGGTTATCTCCTGTCTTGTCATACCGGAGAACTCGCTTTTGAACGCATTGCTGTGCCACCTCCAGTGTAATATGAATTCTGCCATCCGTGGACGGGTCTGTAGTCAGTACTCCAAGCTCTACTGCATTTAATGCTGTCCTGGCATCTCCATTGGATATCTGCGCCAGAAATTCCACCGCCGCATCCTCTATTGTGGCATCATATACACCCATACCACATTCTTTGTCTTCGATTGCCCGAAAGATTAATTCTCTGATATTATCCTCGCTCAAAGGATATAGTTCGAAAATAATAGAGCGGGAAATCAAAGCCGTATTTACCTCAAAATATGGATTTTCCGTGGTGGCCCCCACTAAAATTACTGTTCCATCCTCCACAAAGGGGAGTAAATAATCCTGCTGTCCTTTATTAAATCGATGAATCTCATCTACAAACAAAATTGTCTTTTTCCCGCTCATGGCCATATTCTGTTTTGCCTGTGCGACCACCTCTTCCATATCCTTTTTTCCTGCTACCGTAGCATTTAACTGCACAAACTCTGCGCTGGTCGTATTTGCAATGACCTTTGCCAGTGTAGTCTTACCGGTACCCGGAGGCCCATAGAATATAACCGAGCTGATTTTATCGGCTTGAATCGCCCGGTACAGCAGCTTATCCTTTCCAATGATATGCTCCTGTCCCACAACCTGTTCGAGCGTTTTTGGCCTTAATCTGCTGGCAAGCGGTGATTCTTTTTTGCGATTTATATTTTCTGCATAATCAAATATGTCCATATTTGTCTCCTAACGCTTTGTCCGGCATATTTTTCCATTTTATTACAAGCCAAAGCCGAAAGTTGTTTCCACTTTACGCCTTTTTTTGCCATGACATAATTCTATATAATTTTACCACAAAAGCTAATGAACTTCACTATATTTTACATATTTTTCACTCTTTTTCAATATTTCACATCTTTGTATCTTAGCAGAAAAAATGTTGCCTGAATTTCACTTTCTTTGCGTTCATTTTGATATTACTGTCGTTCATTGAGCAAAAACAGATTTTATGGTAAAATAATACTCCTAAGAAATAAAATAGCTTTACAATTTTTAGAAAAATAAAAAATACAAATGACAAAGGAGATTTTTATGATAATAAATGAAAAACACAATAATACTGACGATAAACTTACCTTGCAAATTAATAAATATGCTGACAGATGTGTCAATAACTCCTGTATTGACCCTATGTTGTATGACAAATTTAACGTTAAACGAGGCCTGAGGGAAAAGGGTGGAAAAGGTGTGCTGACCGGTCTGACAGAGATTGGAGATGTTCATTCTTTTGAAGTAATCGATGGAAAGACCGTGGCCTGCGAAGGACAGCTTTTTTATCGGGGAATTGATATTAATGAAATTGTGGAAGGATTTCTATCCGAAAAAAGATTCGGCTTTGAAGAAGTGACTTATCTTTTACTGTTTGGGGAACTTCCAAATCCAAAAAGGCTGGAAAACTTTAACCATGTACTTGCAGAATATCGAAATCTTCCAAGTTCCTTTGTCAGAGATATTATTATGAAAGCCACCAGTAAAGATATGATGAATTTGCTGGCAAAAAGCGTTCTTTCTCTCTATTCCTGGGACAGCAACCCGGATGATACTTCTATTTCCAATGTATTGCGACAGAGTTTGAGCCTCATTGCCCGGGTCCCTCTGATTTCTGTTTACGGATATCACTCTATGCGTCACTATCATTACGGGGATAATCTTCATATTATCAATCCAAATCCGATGCTGTCTACTGCTGAAAATATCCTGCGTCTGCTGCGTCCTGACAGTTCCTACACGGAACTGGAAGCCAGAATTCTTGATTTGGCATTAGTGCTTCACGCAGAACATGGAGGAGGTAACAACTCTACATTTACAAACCACGTTGTTTCTTCCTCAGGTACAGACACATATTCTGCTATTGCCGCTTCGCTTTGTTCCCTGAAAGGGCCAAAACATGGCGGTGCAAATATTAAAGTGAAGCATATGTTCGATAACATGAAAGAGACAGTCAACGACTGGAATGATGATGAAGAAATCAAAAATTATTTAAAAGCGATTCTGGATAAACGTATTTTTGATAAATCCGGATTGATTTACGGCATCGGACATGCTGTTTATGTCATCTCAGACCCAAGAGCAAAATTGTTAAAATCTTTTACAAAAAAACTTGCGAAAGAAAAAGGGCGTATGGAAGAATTTAAACTATATGAAAATGTAGAACGTCTGGCGCCTGAAGTAATATCAAAATCTCACAGCCGCACTAAGAGTGTCAGTGCTAATGTGGACTTTTACAGCGGATTTGTATACTCTATGCTGGGACTTCCGGACGAATTGTATACACCAATGTTTGCTGCTGCAAGAATGGCCGGATGGAGCGCACACCGAATAGAGGAAATCATCAATGCCGGAAAGATTATTCGTCCTGCCTACAAAAATGTAGCCAGAAAAACTTCTTACGTTCCTTTAAGCGACAGATAGAAATCGTATAGCACTTTTACTCAAAATATCAAATATCTTACAAATAAAAAACGACTTTATCCGGTATGGGAAAGCCGTTTTTTATTATCACTTATTTTACTTATTTTTATGGCAAAGAAACAGATACACCACTTAAATAAACTGATTTCTGGTCTTATCATACTGATAATTTATTGTGGAAAGTTTTTCCTTAATTTCCTCTGTATTAACGTCTTTTGCCCTGCAAAACTCTTCCAGACTGCCATAATAGTCTCTCAGATTTGTATTGACCACACTAAGCAGCATAACCGGATCTCTTGGTAAATCACTCATATTTCTCTTGTATGATGTATTTATGTTCAAATACATCAATACGCTCCTTTCTTCTCAACTTTGTTATAATCAATATCAACAC
>CANRIV010000010.1 GCA_947630805.1 uncultured Lachnospiraceae bacterium | reverse complement strand
TTTGAAAAAATCTGATTTGCGACTTATTTTGAACTATGTTGGGTTATAGCAAGAATTGAAACGATGTCCTAAATCGTCCCGACAATGAAGAGTATTGATGCTAAAAAGCCTAATAAATAAAGGATTTGCAAGGAATAGCGAGTGAAGTGTACAACAAAAGTACAACAAATTTGCGTTGTATTATGAAGTAATATGAATTGATTTAAATAATTGTTCAAAGTTTTTAGCTTACTAAAAACATCTTTTTAAAAGATTAATTTCTTTTGAAAAGGTGTTTTTTTGTTTTATCTAATCTTCGAAGAGAGAAAATTATAACAAAGTGGAAAATCTTGGGACAGTTAGAATTCCATCAAGAGATTTGAGGAAAAAAGAGAGATACGATGTGATTTAATTTTAAGGCTACAAATATGAGCAAATATGTTATACAATAATTATAAAGGTAAAAAACGTTGTAGAATATAATTTAATTCTAGAAAGGAGGAAGAATTATGGATTATATAATAATCGGTCAAACAGTACCAGCTGTTGAACTTACATTAAACAAAGGGGAAAGTATATATACGCAATCAGGAGCAATGACTTGGATGACTTCAGGCATTCGTTCAGAAACTGATACGAGAGGTGGAATAATGAAAGGTTTAGGTAGGGTATTTTCTGGGGAATCACTATTTTTGAATACATATATAGCAACTGAAGATAACCAAAAAATTGCTTTTGGCTCTACAGTTCCAGGAGGTATATTAGATTTAAAATTAACATCTAATCAACCAGGCTTAATTGTTCAAAAAGGTTCTTTTCTATGTGCCGAACCAACCGTAGAATTAAAAGTCGCCTTTAGAAAAAAATTAGGAACAGGATTATTTGGTGGTGAAGGTTTTATCTTACAAGATATTAGTGGAAGTGGTAACGTATTTTTAGAAGTAGATGGCGACCAAATCGTTAAAGAATTACAACCCGGTGAAGTAATTAAAGTTGATACTGGTAATGTTGTAGCTTTTGAAAAAACTGTTAGCTATGAAATTGAAAGAGTAAAAGGAGTTAAAAATATTTTATTTGGCGGTGAGGGTTTATTTATAACTAAATTAACTGGTCCTGGTAAAATAATACTTCAAACTCAAAACTTTAATGATTTTGCTGGTAGAATTATTTCTTTAATGCCTAAAAGTAGTAATTAATCACTAATATTATAGTATTTATATTCAAAAGATAAATTAACGAATATCAAATTTTATTGACAACAGGCAACCCAAAATATGATAGGATATACATAGAAAAGAGGTAGTGTATTTATGTTAAAAACAATTAGAAAATATCCAATTATCATGGCTATAATTGCTTTAGTGATTGGATATTGTGGAATTAAATATCTCCCATATGATGGAAATAATGTTACTCATATGATATTAGTTCGTGTATTACTAAGTGCGATATTAATTGGCATAATGCTTTTCATGGGTGCTAAAAAATTATTTTTAAATGTAAAAAAAAGATTTGGTTTTTCTTTACGTAGTTGCATTTATATTTTAATTATTGCAGCACTTCCAGGAATTGGATCTATTGTAATGGGAATAGCAAATAATAATATTCCTAGTAATTGGTTACTAAGTGAGCTTGGTTATTTTATTTTAAGTTTAACAGTTGGGATTTTTGAAGAAGTATTATTTAGAGGTATCGTTTTAAATAGTATATTAAGAAGAACTGGAAAAACACGTAAAGGTATTTGGGCAGCTATTTTAATATCTTCATTAATCTTTGGAATATTCCATGTTAGTGATTATATATTTGGTGGTAGTTATGATTTAACAGGAATAATTCAAACTGTAGGTAAAATTCTTCAAACGGGAATTTTGGGAGTACTATTATGTGCGTTAATATTAAAAACTAAGAATTTCTGGGGGATAGCTTTTGCTCATGCTTTAAATGATTTCTTGGCATTTCAAGGTCTTATATTTGTAAGTTCAACTATGGGTGGATATGTTCAATCAGGAGCTAAGGGTACTGGTTTATCAATAGGATATTTTATAATTCTTTTATTGTATATTCCAGCAATAATTAAAGCAGTGAAAATTATGAAGCAAATAAAAGAACCAGAATATGGTTTATTTAAAGAAAACTAATCATTCAATAAAATGGATTCAAAATTTCAAAAAATTGATGCAAAGTACTATATTACACAAAATGGAATGGATGGAGTAGTATGTTATGACTGAAAAAGAAAAAATGCTGAAAGGCGAATGGCATGATGCCAATTTTGACGGAAATCTGCTTGCAGAGCGGCAAAAAGCAGAATCGCTCTGCTTTGATTTTAATATGTCCAGGCCAGGGAGTCAGGAACAGATTTCCGCCTTGAGGAAGATACTCGGTGTCGAAATACCCCAGGGGCTTACTGTGCTTGCACCAGTCTATTTTGATTATGGCGCATACACTCATTTTAGTGAGGGCGTTTTTGTCAATCATGGCTGTTATTTTATGGATGGCGGCACGATTTACATTGGAAAAAATGTATTTATCGGTCCGTTCTGCGGCTTTTACACCGCAAGCCATCCTATGAATTTCACAGATAGAAACAAAGGTTTGGAAAGGGCGCTGCCTATTTACATTGGCGATAACTGCTGGTTTGGTGCAAATGTAACCGTTCTGCAAGGCGTTACCATTGGGAGCGGCTGTGTGATTGCCGCTGGGAGTGTGGTCACGAGAGATTTACCAGAAAACTCTTTAGCAGCAGGTGTTCCTGCTTCTGTGAAAAAACATATAAAGCAATAAACTTCCCATTTGTCGGGTGAACTTATGTAATATTATCTTCTCGAATCATGAAGAAATTTACCACAAATCAATAGGTTTAATGACCAGCTCCGTCAGGAGCGTGCTTTGCGAAGCAAAGTCTTGAAAACAAGAAAAATGAAAAAGGAGTATTGTGTATGAAAAAAATATGGATTTTATTATGTTTTATGACGATGTTATCTATCGTGGGCTGTTCACAAAAAAAGGAAGTTGGGACAGTAAAAAAAGAAGAAACGGCAAAAAATCAGGGAGCAACGTCCGTAGCAGAAACACAGGAACAAACAGTTGAGGCTAAAAAGACGAACACTCAAACACAGGCAAAAATCAATGACCGACTGATAGGAAAGGTTTTTGAAAATCAGGCGGCGTTTTATGATGCGGCCACACAAAAGGAAGTTTATCTGAAAGATTATGTTTCATCGGGCTATCTGATACCGTCGGACAGTGATAAAAATGAAAACGTAGGAAATCATGTTTCCCAAGAGTCGGAAAAAGTAGAAATGAACCGATGGTGCGTAGCAGATATGGATTCTGACGGGAACTCAGAGCTTCTGATCGAATTGAGTAATACGGATATTTTAGTATTACATCGTGAATCCGACACCGTATACGGCTGGGAATTTCCTTTCAGGGGAATGGAACAGATTAAGGAAGACGGGACATTTATATCTTCCGGTGGCGCGGTAGTCAACTTCATCGAGAAACTGAAATTTGATGGGAAAAACTGTTCTTTTATTGAATTGTGCTGTATGGATATGGATGAACAAGACGATTCAAAACGAATCTACCGCATTAACGGAAAGGCAAGTACCGAGAAAGAAGTTGAGGAATATTTTGAAAAGCAGGAAGCAAAGAAAGATGTATTATGGAAATTAAAATTGTCAGACAGGATTGATTATACATCAGTTCAAATGGAAACTTATGAACAGGATAATCAGACGCAATACAGATATGCGTTGTATGATTCTAACGGAAAGACTGTATACAGGGAAGAAGGTTTATATAAAGAACCTGTTGCAGAAAAGTTAGAAAATGAAATTGTCAAGATTGTCACCTCTGCAGGCGCGGGCGTCAATCAGGTCCGTTACTTTGACAGCAGGCAAGGCAGGGTATCAGAACTCTATGAAAATCCACGAGATGAGAGCGGTACAAAACTGATTCGGTTTGAGACGGATAAGCTGATTATTCAGGACATGTTTCAAAAAAAATCTTACAGGGAAATTGCGCTCGACATGTATGGTACCGCAGATCCAAATAATGCGGTCAAGAAAGCCGGATTTACAGATAAGAATACAGTTCAAGTAACATATTTAAAAGGCCCAGATGCAGAGGAGGTCACAGAAACTTTTCATGTATAATCTATGAGGGCAAAGTTTAGCGGATTCTGTTTATGGAAAATTTTTCCTATTTGGTACCGGATGAACGGACGGGGAAGAGAGAAGGTATTTACTTTTTCTTTTTCCCTGTGATAAAATAAAAATCAGACTGAGAGGGGGGTGAGATTGTGAAGAAAGGAGAATCAATTTGGCGGAAAAAGTTTGTTCTCGTGGTGCTTTCCGCTTTTTTTTCTGCCCTTCCATATAATTTTCCCTCTCTATTTTTTTTATCCTGGTTTTCCTTTGCACCCCTGTTTTGTGTGTTGTCAAAAAGAGAAAATACATTACGAAAGGATCTGGGGTTAAGTTGTCTTTTTGGTGTTCTTTATTATCTGTTTATTTATTGGTGGTTTTCTATGCTTTATCCCATGGAATTGACAAATCTTTCCAAGACCGCAGCAATCTCTTTGACTGTTCTTGCCTGTGTGGGCCCCAGTGTATTGCACGGTACACTCTTTTTTTTCATGGGAGCAGGAATGCATTGTGTCAAAAAGACCTGCCGTTCCCTTCCGGTATATGCTATGGTATTTTTGTCTACTTTTCTTCTTTCGGAATGGATTCTCCAGTTTGGAGAATTGGCATTTCCGTGGATTCGCATTTCCGTAGGTCAGTTTCGCTGTCCTGTTCTTTTACAGGGTGCGTCCCTTGTAGGAACATATGGTACGGATCTTTTGATTTTAAGCTGCAATGTACTGTTGGCTCTGGTATTTCTCAGTCACGGAAATAGAAAGATTATGGCAGGAGTATTGGCTGTTATCCTGTTTTTGGGGAATTTGGGTTTTGGTCTCCTGCGTCAGCCTGAGTTAGAAGATTTTGAAAAGAAGATTACCGTTAGTTCCGTGCAGGGCAATTTTCTCTCAGGGGAAAAATGGAAAAAAAGTAACACGCAAAACTGCATTGATACTCAGATGGACCTTACCCGTAAAACCTTCCATTCTTCACCGGATTTGGTGGTCTGGGCGGAATCTGCAGTGCCGGTAACGTTAAACAGCAAATCCTCTCAAAAGATACTGAGTAGCTTTCAGACATTGTCGGAGGAGGGGAACACTTCTATTCTCATGGGCGCTCTCTGGAATTTGGAAGGAAAACAGGCAAATACTGCGGTTATGATTCAGCCTCATACGGTGAGCGCTCCCTATGTGAAGCGCCATCTGACGCCCTTTGGGGAAACGATGCCCTATCGTTCCTTTTTTGAAAACTGTTTTCCGTTTTTAACGAAGATTAATCTGCTATCAGAGGATCTGGTCGAGGGAAAAGGAAGCGGATTGATAAAAACCGGGAAGGGTAATATTGGCTGCATTATCTGTTTTGAGTCGATTTTTCCAAATCTAGTGCGACAAAGTACTATAGATGGCGCGGAAATTTTGGTCGAAGTGACCAACGACAGCTGGTACAAAGATTCTCCGGAAGTGTATCAGCATTTGGGACATGCGGTATTGCGAAGTATTGAAAATGGGCGGGATATGGTGCGTGCTGCTAATTCCGGGGTTTCCGCTCTCATTGATGCCCGCGGACGGATTACAGAGGAACTTGGTCCTTTACAGCGGGGTGTGATTACAGGAGTGCTGCATTTTTCCAAAGAAAGGACGCTTTATAGTGTTATCGGCGATATTGGATTACCGATTTTTGTTGGAATTACTATTTTTTGCTGGGGATTTTTGGCACTGTGGGAGAAAAGAAAAAATATTATATAATTTTTACGATTTGCTTTCACAAAAAAATAAAGATATTAAAATATTGAGAAAAAAGTTATGAAAGCAAAAGGATATATTAAGATGTCAGTCTGACGATTATGAAGATGAATGTAATATTGTTCTGGAGTGCAAAGTTGATTGACAGGTAAATTTAGATAAGATACAATAATCCTATTAATCCGATAGGATTATCTTTGATAACAGAGGAAAAAAAGAAAAGAAAATGGAGCGAACAAATTAACATGAATTTAGAACAAAAATTGGATAATTTAAAAGAATATTTACGAAGCCTTAATCATGTGGTAATCGCTTTCTCCGGAGGAGTAGATTCTACATTTTTGCTTAAAGTAGCGCATGAAGTACTGGGAGATAAGGTCCTTGCCATCACTGCAAAATCCTGTTTGCTTCCGGAGAGAGAACTGAAAGAGGCAGAAGAATTTTGTAAAAAAGAAGGAATAAAACATATTGTCATTGCGTCTGACGAACTGGATATTGAAGGTTTTCGAAATAATCCGGTAAACAGATGTTATTTGTGCAAAAAGGAAACATTTGAAAAAATGATTCAGGTGGCAGAAGAAAATAACATTAAAAATATAGCAGAAGGGTCTAATATGGATGACAACGGAGATTACAGACCGGGGTTAGAGGCGGTGGCACAGCTGGGCATTAAAAGTCCTCTGCGTCATGCAGAACTTTATAAACAGGAAATCAGGGAGTTATCGAAACGGATGGGACTTCCGACATGGAAGAAACAATCTTTTGCCTGTCTGGCTTCCCGTTTTGTTTATGGGGAGATAATATCTGAAGAAAAACTGAAAATGGTGGAACGGGCAGAACAATTATTACTCGATAAGGGGTTTCATCAGGTAAGAGTGCGGATTCACGATAAAATGGCACGAATAGAAGTAGGAATGGAAGAACTTGAAAAAGTGTTAGAAAACAGAGAAGAAATCATTCATCAATTCAAAGAGTATGGATTTACATATGTCACTTTGGATTTGACAGGATATCGCACCGGCAGTATGAATGATATGATAAAGTAGAATAAAACTCATTTAAGAATTTGTTTTTCATTACTTATTTGCAATTTTGAATGAAAAACTGTAGAATGAAATCAGATGATTAAAAGAGGAAAAATATGATGTTTTAGAAATGAAGACATATTATAAAAATAAAATTTAAGAAAATCAATGGATACAAAAATAAAGGAGAGCATTATGGAAGAAAAGACGACAGAGAATGTAGTGGAAACAAATCCGGAAGAGATATCAGAGTCTGCACCGGAAAAGGTACCAGAAGCTGCACCGGAAAAGATGGAAAATTTAGGACAGGCTTTAGAGGAATCTTACGCTTATATGGGCAATGGTGAATATGACACAGATACATTGATTGCATGGGAAAAAATCTATAAGTATAAAGAATCCGGAGAGATTCTTCCGGTAACAGTATCCGGTATCGTCAATAAAGGCGTAATCGCGCTGGTAGAAGGAGTGCGTGGTTTTGTTCCAGTGAGCCGGCTGGATATTCATCATGTGGAAGATACGAATGACTGGCTTGGGAGAGATATCAGAGTGCGCGTGATAGATGCTGATATGGAAAGTGGCAAGTTGGTATTATCTGCCAGAGAAATTCTGAGAGAAGAGACAGCGGCAGCCAGAAAAGCGCAGAGAGAAGTAGCGATAGCTCAGATTTCTGTGGATTCTGTGGTAGAAGGAACGGTAGAATCTCTTCAATCTTATGGAGCATTTATTGATTTAGGAGACGGCGTTACCGGACTGGTACATATTTCTCAAATATCTGAGAATCACATTAAGTCTCCAAAAGAAGTGTTGGAAGTGGGTCAGAAAATTCGGGCAAAAGTAATTAAAAATGAAGATGGAAAAATTGGTCTGAGTATCAAAGCGCTACAAGAAGAAAATCGGGTCAAAGAAGAAGCGGAAATTGTAAAAAATATTCCGAAAGTAGAAAGTGTTGGCACCTCTCTTGGTGATTTGCTGAAGGGATTGAAACTTTAAAGAGAAGTTTTATGGCACTTAGGAGAAATGGTAATGAAAAAGGGATTCAGAAATTGTTAGATTTCCGGGTCCCTTTTTATAGTTATGATTTATTGGCAATTCGGTTGATTTTCTCTGTTAATCCATGCAGTGGAAGCATCCATGGCAATGCGGCAGGCATTGGTCTGGTCTAAAGAATTTAACATAACAAAATCGTGGATTGTTCCCTGAATTTGCAAGGCAGTTACGTTTACGCCGGCACAACGGAGTTTTGTTCCAAAGTGTTCACCTTCACTGCGCAATACGTCTGCCTCCCCATTAATAATCATTGTATCAGGGAAATTTTTCAAACAGTTCATGTCTGCACGAAGAGGTGAGGCAGTGATTTGGCTGCGGTCCAAACAGCAGGGAGCATATTGATTCCAAAACCATTGCATTTGTGCCCGATAAAGATAATAATTGACTGCAAACTGCCGATAGGACGGTGTATTGAAGCAGGCGTTTGTTACAGGGTAATATAGGAGTAGTTTTTGTGCTTTGGGGCCGCACCGCATTTCAGACATTAAGATCATAGAGATTGCCATGTTGCCACCTACACTGTCGCCGGCAACAATCAAAGGGTAATGATTGATTGTAATATTATAAGGGTTAATAAATTCTTCAAGATATGAAAGGATAAAATAACACTGTTCAATGGCTACCGGATATCTGGCCTCTGGAGAGCGGGTGTACTCTGGAAAAATAACAAGAGAATTTGTCCGTGCAGATAGTTCTCTGACAAGTTTTTCGTGCGTGTGAAAGCTACCGTATACCCAGCCGGCCCCGTGGATATAAAAAATTATATTTTTAATTGGTGCAGAATCAGTGGGGCTGACAAAATAAACAGATATTGTTCCCCGGTCGGTGTCTATATTATCCACGGCTATGTCTGCGGGATATTTGCATACAGGTGCATTTTGGGCGTTTTCTAATATCGCTCTTCCCTGTTCCGGTGGTAATTGAAAAATCAGTGGAGGAATAGCACTCTGATTGCAGACCATTTCCGCGGCAGGCTCCAATGGAACGGAACGTTTCATAAAAGTAACCTCTTAATCATGAATTATTATTATAGTATGTATGAAATTGCAGATTCATGAAAATTATAAAAATTTAGAAAGATAATACATACATACAAATATCAGCAACGCTCATAGTACAGTAGTCAGGATTGTAATACTTCCAGAAAGTATTCCATCGCTTTAGTAAAAACCTGATATTTTTTCCAAATAATAGAAATATTTTCTTCTAACGCAGGTTTCAATGGACGGAAGCAGAGAGGGCTTTCACTACTGGTATCTACGATATGATTCAGGCAAAGCGCATAACCCATACCTTCCTCCACCATAAGAGAAGCATTAAAAAGCAGGTTGTAGGTCGATACAACATGAAGGTCATTAATATTTTTGTGAAACCATTTGGAAAGTCGGTCTTGATGTTTAAAAACCTGTCTGGAAAAAATGAGAGGATAATCTTCCAAGTCTTTTGCGGTAATTGAACTTTTTTGGGCGAGAGAGCAGTTTTTCGGAAGCAGTACGCCCCACTGGTCTACAGCATCAAGAGGAAAAGCGTTATATTTTGTGTGGTCTACTTCGCCAAAAATTAATCCAAAGTCAATTAGTCCTTTGTCTAGTCGCTCTAACACATCCTGACTGTCTGCACTGATGATATGATAACGAATGTCCGGGTAATCTTTTTGAATTTTTTTTGCAGTTTTTGCAATGTGTCTGATAGCTTCCGTCTCTCCTGTTCCGATATAAATTTCTCCATTCATTGTATTATCTGAATAAGAAAGTTCGTTTTCTGTCTTATGCACTAAATTTATAATTTCTTCGGCTCTTTTTCGGAGAATCATTCCTTCCTCTGTCAGAGTAATCTGCCGGCTTCCTCGGGTAAAAAGCTGTTTTCCGATTTCATTTTCTAGGTTATGGATTTGTCTGGAAAGTGTCGGTTGAGAAAGATGAAGGCTCTCCGCAGCCTTAGATATATTTTGTTCTCTGGCAATCGCCAAAAAATACTCTAAAATTCTGATTTCCATCATGCTCTCCTCTTTTTTTGATAATTATTAAATAGTATATTTGTTATAATTATGCCTGTCAAGCATAATACAATATGTAATATAGATATTTGTTATTTAATAGAATGTCTGTTAAAATGATAAAAGAAAGAAAAAGGAGACAAAAAGAAATATGGATGGCGCAATGATAAAGCAAAATCTGATTGATGCAGGATGCAGTGAGAAAGAAGTCCATATGTTTATGGAAGTGCTGAAAAATAATAACTGGAAAGAGGAATTAAAAATGCTTGGTATACATCGGAAACAGTTACTGGAGGAACTGCATTTATGCCAAAAGAAAATAGAGTGTCTTGATTATTTAGTGTATCAGATAAGAAAAGGAGAAGCGCAGAAGCATGAAAATAGAAAAAAGAATTGAAAACGAATGTTTTGATGAAGAGAGAGCTTTGTATCATCTGCAGAATACGGAAGTGAAAAACTGCACCTTTGCGGGAGAGCAGGATGGAGAATCTGTCTTGAAAGAAACGAGAAACATAAAAGTAGATAAGTGCCGGTTTTCTCTCCGATATCCGTTATGGCATGGACAGAAATATGAGCTGACGAAATCTGATTTTGATGAAAATACAAGAGCTCCGATATGGTATTCTCATGATGGAATAATCCGGAAATGTCGGTTTTTGGGAATAAAATTATTGAGAGAATGTAGTAATACGAAGATATCTGATTCGATGATAAATTCCAGCGAGTTTGGTTGGAAATGTACGAATATTGATATTACACATTCTAGTATCAATTCAGAATATATTTTTTTAGATAGTAAAAATATAAAATTGTCACATGTCAATTTTAAAGGAAAATATTCTTTTCAGTATGTGGAAAATTTAGAGATAACAGACTGTGTATTGGATACAAAGGATGCTTTTTGGCACAGCAAAAATGTGACGGTGAAAAATTCTGTGGTAAAAGGAGAGTATCTTGCATGGTTTTCTGATGGATTGACATTGATAAACTGCAAAATCATTGGGACACAGCCTTTGTGTTATTGCAAAAATTTGAAACTGATTCATTGTGAGATGGAAAATACAGATTTATCTTTTGAATATTCAGAAGTGGAAGCAGATATTATAGGTCATATTGAATCGATTAAAAATCCAAAGTCAGGAACGATTATAGCAGACAGCGTAGGAGAAATTATCAGAGAGCAGTCTGTCATGAAAGCAGAGGGAAAAATTATTATTAGGGAGAAAGGATATGAATATGAAATATCGGAAAGTTAGCATAAGTTTTGCTGTTGTGATTTTATTTATCATGATTTTTGTTAGTTTGTATCCGAATACGGAAGCATCGGGAAACATCAGAATAGAATTAAAAGATGGGACCAGTGTAGTAACGAAAAAAACGGTATTCATAAATCCGGGACAAAGCAGGAAATTGAAAGTATATCTCAACAATCATAAAATCAAAAACTCCAAAATTACGTTCAAATCCACAAAAAAAGCAGTTGTGAGTATCCATAAAACAGGTTTGTTAAAGGCGAAAAAAGCCGGAACAGCAAAAATAAAAGTATCTATTCGGAAAAACGGAAAAAAATATAAATCATGGATCAGAGTAAAGGTTATGAAACAGTCAGAAAATACAGAAATGGAAAATATTAAAATTCAAGTGAAGGACAAAACATTTCAGGCAAAAATATATCATAACGATGCAGGGAAAAGTTTGTTGAAAAAAATGCCGTTTACATTAGATATGAAGGAACTGAATGGAAATGAAAAATATTACTATCTGGAAGACTCTCTGAAAACGGCATCAAAAAATCCGGGACAAATTAATCTGGGAGATATTAAATTGTACGGGGAGGATTGCCTGGTTGTATTTTATAAAAGTTTTTCTACTTCCTACCGCTATACAGATATCGGATATATTGTAAATCCGGAAGAACTGGCACAGACCTTAGGAAGCAGAGATGTGAAGATAACTTTTAAAAGATAAAAAATAAAACGAAATAAAAAATGAGGCAACGCAAAGGTAACAGATTTAGAAAACAGCTGCGCGCCTCATTTTTTTATAAATTGGAACTTTTTGCATGATATTATGAATCCGCCGTGCAAGAAAAACGATATAGTTCTGGCTGCAGCAGATTAATTGTTTAGCAAAAGTTTTTCTGCGGTCCGGATAGCCTTTTTAAGAAAGTATCCGTCTTTCAACTTCAAAGATATTTTTTCTGCATTATTTTTCATTTGAATATATTCTTTTTCTGATAGATTTTGGATTTTTTCCGGTATTTCTTCCAGGGATTCCACAAGAATCCCTGCATTATGTTTGTTTATGAAATCGGCTAAAGCGGCTTTTTTCCAAACAATGACCGGAATTCCTGATGCCAGATATAAAGAACATTTATGTGGATTGTTATATTTCAGATAATTTCCAATAACGCCCGCACAACTTTCTGTGCTGTTGCCATCCCATATTAATCCAAATCCCTGATTAAGATATTGAGGTAATATGTCAGGAGGATAACTGCCCATATATTCCCATAAAGTTTCGTCGCTGTCCCCCAAACCCTGACCAAACAGTTTCAGACGGAGATGGCTTTTGTTCCAGAAATCGTTATAAAGAAATAAACTTTTTTCTCTTGAAAGATTTCCTGCAAAAGAAATTTCATCCTTGCAAACACTTTTTTCGTGTGAGGGGGGGTAGAACTGTTATCTTCACATAAATAATCAAAAAGCTCCATATTGATAATTGGACTCTGACATCCATTGTCTTTTAGCCACTGACTCATTTTTTCGTTATGTGATATGACAATCTTAAAATGATTGATAACATCAATTTCTTCCTGAATTCGTTCTTTGTTTAACCCATATCTTAAAGTATCTATATCATGAATGAGCAAAATGGTCTGTTTATTTTTAAATAAACGATGAATCATTTTAAGATAAATCTGCTTGATAAGATAATAAGGATATTGAATTACAATGATATCATAATTTCTGTATTTAATACTTAACCAAATTCCGTGCATTACCTGCAACAATAAATTTTTTGTTTCAATAAAATATGCTTTTTTATAATCTTCTAATATGGTGTTGATGTCTTTTCTTGCCTTTGGTCCTGCATTAAATTCTTTTTTACGCAGTTTTGGTGAGACATCATCAATAATAACTTTTTTTAACATGTTCACTCCTGTTATTTTATCTAAGATTTCGAAATTGTATTTAACCGGCCCCATGAGGAGCGTGCTTTGCGAAGCAAAGTTTTGAAACGGTCATCCGGTATCGTTTCAAAAGTTACAATATATAATTATACCATGTCAAGTGAAAATATCAACATATCAATATAGCAAGGGATTTTCCAATTTGAAAAATTGCAGAAATGATTATATAATAAATAAAATACAGTTATTGCTATATTATAAGTATTAAGACACAAGGGGACAATAAAAATGTTAAAGAATAAAATAGAGCAACAGTCTTTTTTTCAAAGTATTATTGATCAGGATCAAAATCCTATAGTTATCTGTAATTTGGAGCATGAAATTATATATATGAATCCGGCAGCAATAAAAAATTATGAAAAACGAGGTGGAAAGAAGCTGATTGGACAGAATCTGCTACATTGTCATAATGTGGATTCACAGGCGAAAATAAAACAGATATTAGATTGGTTTGCTGCCTCTGTAGAGCATAATATTGTTTATACTTTTTATAATGAAAAACAAAACAAAGATGTTTATATGGTAGCTCTGCGGGAGAAAGGAAAATTGATTGGATATTATGAAAAGCATGAGTCTCGCAACAGAGAAACGGGAAATTTCAATAAAATATAAAAATTAGCGGTCAGACAATAGTTCGGTCTAACCGCTAATTTTTATTGTAGATTACTTGACGATAAGCGCTTCCCAATGTAAAATATAAGAACAGACGTTCGAGAACGGAGGGAAATAATGAGAGATTTGTTGGAAGGATTAAATGAAGAGCAGCGGGAGGCTGTTACTTCTACAGAGGGATTTGTCCGGGTAATTGCGGGGGCGGGCTCAGGCAAGACACGTGCTCTTTCCCATCGGTTTGCTTATCTGGTCAATGAATTAGGCATTATGCCCGGAAATATCCTCTGCGTCACGTTTACAAATAAATCAGCGAATGAAATGCGTCAGCGGATTCATAATCTTACAGGAGACAACGATACAGGTTATATTAATACATTTCATGGCTTCTGTGTATCTATTCTGCAGGAAGACAGTTACGCCGTGCAATATCCTAAAAATTTTTTGGTTTTGGATAATTCAGATATTGATGCTATGTTGAAAATTATTTATGAAGAGCGGGGACTGACACTTCGTGATATGACGTTTGGCAAGGCAAGAGATATGATTGAGATAAGGAAATTATTTTTGGAGCCGGAATATTATCTTGATGTTATTACGATGTCTCTTGAGACATTAAAAGAAAAGTACGAGCATGCCACGAGAGCAAAGGATATCATATTTTACGGATATTTGTATCAACAGAAGAAATGTTTCGGATTAGATTACAATGACCTGATTAAATTTTCTCTGTATATTTTTGAACAAAATGAAGAAATAAAATTAAAATGGCAGAAGCGGCTGGAATACATAATGATTGATGAATTTCAGGACATTGACCGACTGCAATATCAGTTAATGTGTGTTTTGTGCGCCTATCACGAAAATTTGTTTATCGTAGGAGATCCGGATCAGACCATTTATACATGGAGAGGCGCCAATGTAAAATATCTGTTACAGTTTGAGCAAAATTTTTCTCATGTTAAGACTATTATGATGATGAAAAATTATCGCTCCACACCACAGATTTTGTCTGTGGCAAATTCTCTGATTGCTAAAAATATTCATCGAATCAGCAAGGAACTGATTCCCACGCAAAGTCCGGGAATCCCGGTTTGGTGCCATCATGCAAAAAACGCAAAAAAAGAGGCGGAATGGATTGCAGAACAGATTCATCAGCTCTCCGAAAAAGGTATTCCATACAGGGATATTACGATACTATACAGGGCCCATTATGTGACCAGAACGGTGGAGGAGGCGTTTTTAAAAGAGAAAATTCCTTATAACATTTATAGCGGGGTACAGTTTTTTAGCAGAATGGAAATTAAAGATGCAATATCTTATTTAAGAATGATTGTGTTGAAAGATGATTTATCCTTTTTGCGCATTGTAAATGTGCCAAAACGAAATATCGGACAACGGAGAATTGGTTTTTTACAGGAATATGCGCAGCGCAATCATTGCTCGCTTTATGATGCGTTAATCTGCAATATACAGGATGAAATATGGCGGGGAACTCAGGCACAGAAATTTATAAAGTTTATTGAAAAATATCATGCAGATTATGAACAGTATTCCATATCGGAGATTTTGTCTCTTGTTTTAGATGAGAGTGGATATGAGAAAATGTTACGAACAGAGGGCAGTCAGGAACGGTTGGATAATCTGGCGGAATTAAAGCAATCTGTTTATGAATATGAGACGACATGCGGAGAGGAAAGTACATTAGAACATTATTTGAATCATATTGCATTATTTTCCAACAGTGATACAGTTATGGATGGAGATAAGGTCAGAATGATGACTGTCCACGCTGCAAAGGGTCTGGAATTTCCGTATGTTTTTCTGTGTGGCATGAACGAAGGCGTTTTTCCGTCCAGAAAAACAAATACACTGGAAGGAATGGAAGAGGAGCGCAGACTGGCTTTTGTCGCTATTACCAGAGCAGAAAAAGGATTATATTTATCAGAGGCTGAAGGAAGAAATTTTGATGGAACGCCAAGATATCCATCCCGGTTTATTTTGGACATAAATCAGGAGCTTATTACGTATACGGAAAAACCACAGGAGGGTCTTATAGCAGAAGCCAGAGATTATATTAATTTGAGAAAAAGATTTTTATTGTCAGACGAGACCGAAGGCAATAGGTTTTGTGTAGGGCAAAGGGTCAGACATAAAGTGTTCGGATGTGGAACAATTATGGAAGTGGATGAGGACAATGCTGCTTACATGATAAAATTTGATGATTTAAAAACAAACAGACAAATTTCATTTCGTGCGAATCTTGAAAAATGTCTGAAGGAAAATATAAGTGATGGGAAATAGAGTAAGAATTTTGGGTAAACTAAAACTACATATTGTATTTATATCACAAAATTGTGATACAATAAAAACAGGAGGTGGTATGTAAAATGAAAAAGTATATTTCTTTATTTGCAGCAACTATGTTGGCAGCAGGAATGTTGGCCGGGTGTTCTGCACCGGAAGAAGAAGGTGCGATGGCAACATCAACGGAACAAAGCACGACAGTTCAGGAAAGTGTCGCAGAACAGACAACCACAGTATTGCAGGAGAGTGCTGTTGACTCTACTACAAAAGCTGGTCAGTCTGCTCAGAGTATTATTTCCGAAGAACAGGCAAAGAAAATTGCATTCAACGATGCCGGAGTGAAGGAATCTGATGTGACAGGAAGTCGTGTCAGACTTGAGATGGATGATGGAAGACAGGAATATGAAGTAGATTTTTATGTCGGAAACCGGGAATATGATTACACAATCGCAGCAGACAATGGTGATATTTTAGAAAAAGATTCTGATATCGATAATGATTTTAATATCAGCAATAATAAAAACAATAACAGCAATAGCATAATCAGCAGAAAAAAAGCGATAAATATTGTGCTTGACCAGGTAAAAGGAGCGTCAGAATCTGATGTGAGAATTCATTTGGATTCAGACGATGGAAGACAGACTTATGAAGGCTCGGTAGTTTTTCAGGAAAAGGAGTACGATTTCGAGATTGATGCAAGTACAGGCAATATATTAGAATGGGAAGTAGAATCCATATATGATTAATAAAAAATATATTCCTATAAAATTACTGTGAATTTGCATTTTATATGTTGATACTGTATAATAACTTTATGTAGAAAAAATTATCATATAGGAGGTATTTTAATGAACAAAAGAACATTATTGGCAACTTTTTTAGCTCTTGTTTTGACGTGTTCCATGTGCGTACCGGTATTTGCGGCAACCGGGGCCAGAAGCATTGTGATAAGAGGAACAAAAACGGTTTATGTTGGCGATACAATAGAATTGGACAGTGAAATATATCCGGGTTATGTAGATGTAAGCGATTGGAATATTGTATGGAAAAGCAGCAATTCAAAAGTTGCAAAGGTCCTGAGAAAGAGAAACGAAGATACTCTTATTCGAGGAAAAAAGAAAGGCACAGTTACAATTACAGTGCAAATCAGCGGGACAAATATTAAAGACACATATAAGATTAAAGTAAAGAAAGCAAAAAAGAGCAACAAAGGTGTGACATCTGCAAAGAAAAAAATTACATCTTATAAGAACAGCGCCAAAGCAATTCGGGCAGACATCAGTAAAGTCAAACTTGCAGGTACAATGCCTGAAAGAAGAACACAATATATGCAGTTTGTAGGAAAAATCGAGTCGATTGACCGGAAACTGGATCGGTTGGGCGACACTTGGGAAAGCAAATTCGATTTCGGAAAGACAACGTATAAAAATTATCGAACGATTGAAAGAAAAATTGATGCAGCAGAAAATTACCTGGAAAGTGTAGAAGATTATCTGAATCAGAAATTTATGTATGAGTTTGATGATTAATAATTTAATACAGTAAAATGTTATGTGCAGAATGAAAGATTCAATTCAATCATTTCATTCTGCACATTTATTTCAGGAGAAAATAAATCTGTGAGATAAAAAATAATGATATGGAGCAATAGGAATTCATGTTAGAACAGTTTGCAAGGACACAATTATTATTGGGAAAAGAAAATATGGAACGGCTTTCTAATGCAAGAGTAGCAGTTTTTGGCATTGGAGGAGTGGGCAGTTATGTGGTGGAAGCTCTCGTGCGCAGCGGTATCGGTGCTTTAGATTTGATTGATAATGATAAGGTCTGTCTGACAAATCTCAATCGGCAGATTATTGCCACAAGAAAAACAATCGGTCAATATAAAGTAGATGTTGCCAGAGAAAGGTGTCTGGAGATAAACCCGGATGTAAAGATTCATGTTGATAAGACCTTTTATCTTCCGGAAACGGCAGCCCGGTTTGATTTTAGTCAATATGATTATATTGTAGATGCGATTGATACCGTGACGGGAAAAATTCAACTGGTATTGGAGGCTCAGAAAGCAGGGACTCCCATTATCAGCTCCATGGGAACGGGAAACAAAATCAATCCGACGCTGTTGGAAGTGGCAGACATCTATCAGACTTCCGTATGCCCGCTAGCAAAAGTGATGAGAAGAGAATTGAAAAAGCGGGGAGTAAAACGCTTAAAGGTGGTTTATTCCAAGGAAAAAGTTCTGACGCCTATTGATGAAAATAAAAACAGATGTGATACAGAATATCAACAATGTTCCGGGAGAAAAGAATCCCATGATTCAAGAAGGCAGACGCCGGGAAGCACTGCTTTCGTCCCGGCAGCTGCAGGCCTGATTATTAGTGGAGAGATTATTAAAGATTTATCTGAGTCGAAAGATATGGCAAAAACAAAAGAGAATTTTTAAGCGAAATCTTTTTTATAAAGAATGAATTATAATGCTTCCACATCAATTCCTCTCAGCAGACTGTTTTTGTGTATTTCAGCGCCAGTCTCATCAAATACGTATACACGATAGAGCAAAACACACATTTTTTCCCCGATAGATACATTACGTCGTTCTAAGGAGCGGTTTGCTGTCAGAAGAATATCGTTTACCCGTAGAGTGAGTTCCAGATAACTTCCGCGAAAAGCGATTTTTTCAATAATTCCTTCCTCGGCAAAATTCATCAGTTCTTTAAATTTCTGGTTGTCACTCTTGAATGCTTCTACAAATTCCGGGCGGATAATCACGTTACTTCCAAGCGGGATTTCGTCAAATCCTTTAAAGCCGGATAAATTATCTGTCACGATAGAAGTGCCCGTAAACTGTGCCACAAAAGGTGTTTTCGGATGCTTGTAAATTTCAGCAGGAGAGCCTTTTTGTTCCAGTTTTCCTTCATTGATGATAATGATGTCATCGGCCACCTCGACCGCCTCTTCCTGGTCATGTGTAACAAAAATACTGGTAATTCCTACTTTTTGAATTGTTTCTTTCAGCCAGCTGCGCAATTCTTTCCGAACTTTTGCATCAATCGCAGCAAAAGGCTCGTCTAACAGTAAAAGATGAGGTCTTGGGGCAATCGCCCGTGCAAAAGCTACTCTCTGACGCTGACCACCGGATAACTGATTTGGATATCTTTTCTCTAATCCTTCTAATCCAATTAATGAAATCAGTTCCATGACTCTGTCATGGATTTTTTTCTTATCTGTTTTTTGCACTTTCAGACCGAATGCAATATTGTCATAAACCGTCATATAGCGGAATAAAGCGTAATTTTGAAAAACAAATCCGATACCTCTCTGACTTGCGGGAATGTTATTTACCACATTTCCCCCGATAATAACATCGCCGCTATCCTGTTGCTCGAGACCGGCAAGCATTCGTAAAATCGTAGTTTTACCGCTTCCGCTGGGACCTAAAAGAGCCACCAGTTTTCCCTGTTCGATACCAAAGTTAATATTTTTTGCAGCTTCGTAATCTCCAAATTTTTTGCATATATTTTTTAATTCTACGTACATGTTGTCCTCCGGGATTATCATATTTTAAAAATAAAAATTCATTGATTGTTTCCGTTGAAATATTTAAATGTCATTCTGTCTGCCGCGATATTCCACAATATTTTTTAAAATCAGTATAATAACTGCCATTACTACCAGTAAAGAAGATACTGCAAATGATTGTGTGATGGAATCGGCGCTGCCGGCCATATAGAGAGCGTCAATTTCCAAAGGCAGGGTAAAGGTCTCTCCTCTTGTTTTTGATACTGCATATACAGCGCCAAACTCTCCAAAGGAACGTGCGGCACATAAGATGATACCGTAAAGCAGTCCCCATTTCATGTGGGGAAGTGTTATTTTTCTAAAAATTGTAAAGCCGGATGCGCCCATCAGGGATGCCGCCACCTCTTCGTCACGCCCTTCTGTATTTAGCACAGGAATTACTTCCCGCGAGATAAAAGGGAAAGTCACAAAAATGGTTGCAATGACAACTCCGGGGATAGAAAAAACCAATGAAATATCCGTCCCCAAAAGTTCATTAATCCAGTTGATAAAAGGTGTTGCCCAGCCATTCCGCCCGAAAGTCATGATATATGCCAGACCGGCAATCACAGGCGAAATGGAAAAAGGAATATCAATCAGGGTGGATAACACATTTTTTCCGCGAAAATCAAATTTAGTGACAAGCCAGGAAGCGACAATTCCGAAGAAAGTGTTGACAAGCAGAGCGATAATCGTGGCAATCAGTGTAACTTTCAGTGCTGACAATGTATTTTCGGCTGTAATTGCTGATTGATAAATTTCCCATCCGTCTTTTAAGGAACGATATATAACTTCAATGAGAGGTAAAACCAACATCAGTATAAAAAACAAAACACTGATACCTATTAAAATCCATTTTACGATTTTGCTGTTTTGCTGTTTCATTTGGCTACCTCCTTATATATTTGTACGTCTGCTGGCAATGTGCTGCATGATATTAATGATAAACAACATGACAAAAGAAATAATTAAAAGTACCAGGGCAATAGCGGCGGCCCCTTCATAGTCTACATTACCGGAATTTAATTTCTGCATAATAATGTAGGATACGACCTGCGTTCCGTTTTTAGCGCTGTTTCCGGAAATGTAGATAACACTTCCGTATTCCCCGATGCCTCTTGCCAGAGCTAAACCAAATCCTGTCAGCAGAGCCGGTCTGATTTCAGGAAAAATAACTTTGCGAAATGTGGTAAAATGAGAAGCTCCCAACATGAGTGATGCCTCTTCACAAGATGGTGGCAGCTTTTCTAAAACAGGCTGTATTGCCCGGACAACAAATGGAATACCAATAAATACCATTGCAATAATAATACCTGTTTTAGAATAAGCAACTTTAATTCCCATGTTTTCCAAAGTCCGTCCCAGAAATCCACTGTTGGAATACATTTTAGTAAGGGTAATTCCGGCTACGGCGGTGGGCAGGGCAAATGGAAGCTCTATCATCCCATCCATCAGTCTTTTCCCCGGAAAATCATACCGTACTAGTATCCATGCGAGAATTACTCCGAAAATACAGTTTACGAAAGCGGCAATCAGAGCGCAGAAAATACTGGTGCGAAATGCCTGCAATACATTGGGTCTCGTCAGCAATTCCACAAATTCTGTCGGTGAAAGCCTGAAAGAATATGCTAATATGGACGCCAGCGGAATTAATATAATCAGCGATAGCATCGCTACGGTAATCCCCATTGTCAATCCAAAACCGGGAATAATAGATTTTTTTCTTTTTAAAGCTGCCTTTTTCAATGGAGCTTCCTCCTATTTCTGATATACTTGGTCAAATATCGCACCGTCTGCGAAGAAATCTTCATATGCTTTATCCCAGCCTCCAAAATCATCAATGGAGCATAAATCAACGGATAAATCAAAAGTGTCTGAAAATTCTTTTAAGATTTTTTCGTTGGATGGACGATAAAAGTTTTTGCCAATAATTCTCTGTGCTTCCTCTGTATATAAATAATTCAGATATTCTTTTGCTACTTCCTGTGTGTTGTTTTTCTCTGTATTTTCATCAACAATAGCGACAGAAGGCTCTGCTAAAATGCTGATACTTGGCGTTATCATTTCATATTCGTCAGGATATTCTTTAAGGGTGGCCAACGCTTCATTTTCCCAGTCGATTAAGACATCTCCCTGTCCGTTTTCAACAAACGTAGTCGTTGCGCCTCTTGCACCGGAATCCATAACTAATACATTAGAATAAATTTTGCCAAGAAATTCTTTCATCTTAGCTTCATCATTATGAAACGTAACTTTTGCATAATTCCAAATGGCAAGAACTGCCCAGTCTGCTGCTCCGGAAGATTTTGGATCCGGAGTGATGACATCCACGCCATCTTTGACCAAATCATCCCAGTCATGAATTCCTTTGCTGTTGCCTTTTCTTACAAGGAAAACAATCGTTGACGTGTATGGTGAACTGTTTCCTTCAAATTCTTTTATCCAGCCCTTGTTAATCAGCCCGGCTTCTTCAATAGAAGTAATATCATGTGCCAACGCCAGAGTTACTACATCTGCATCATTTCCTTCGATAACAGAACGCGCCTGTGAGCCTGAGCCTCCGTGTGATTGTACGATTTCAACTTCTTTTCCGGTTTTCTCTTTATAGTATTCTGTAAAAACTTTATTATATTCTGCATAAAGTTCACGGGTCGGGTCATATGAAACATTAGTCAGAGTAATTTTTCCATCACTGTTTTTTTGTTTTTTTCCACATCCTGTCAATGCGCTGACAGAAAGAGCAATCATCAGTACAAATACGATAGTGTTCCGTAAAAACTTTTTTTGAATCATTATTTTTCATCTCCTTGCCTGTTTTAATAATAGTCAAACGTTTGCATAAAAACACTTGATTTATTGCCAAATGTTTCAAAATATTGTACAATATATTACAAATATACGTATAACCAACCATAAAGTCAACAGAAAATCAAGCAAACGTTTGCTTTAGGAGGGAAATTTATGTCTTTAAAAAGAATAGCGGAAATGGTGGGGGTCTCTCCTTCCACAGTATCCAGAGTATTGAATAATACTTCATCTACCTGTGCGTCAAAAGAAGTGCGCGATAAAATATTTGAAGCGGCAAGAAAAATTGGGTATCAGCCTAATGAGAGCGCCAGAAATTTAAGAATGGTTTCAGGTAAAAATATTGTCCAAAAACATATTTCTATCGTACTGGCAAGAATCAACAAATTGGAAGAGGATCCTTTTTTCTATGAACTGCTCAGAAACCTGGAAATTGATTTGTTTGAGGAACATGCAGTCATTGATGACATTGTTTATGCGGAAGAAAAACTGACGGATAATATTTCTAAATCCCAGGGGGTTATTATATTGGGAAGATGTTCGGAAAAATTGTTAGATCAGATTCTTTTATGGAATAAAAATGTAGTTGGAATCTGGAGAAACAGCATGAATTTTAATGTAGATGAAGTCGTATGTGATGGAAAAAAAGCGGCTGAACTTGCAATGAACTATCTGATTTCGCTGGGGCACAGAAATATTGCTTATATTGGGGACTGTTCCTATGAGAGCAGATATGTAGGATATTGTAATTCTCTTATTCATCATAATATACCTATGAATTATGAACAGATAAAACAGACAAATCAGACCGGAGAAGAAGGAAGAAAGGCAATGGAAGAACTGCTGGAAAGCAGTGAGAATTTTTCTGCCGTCTTTTGTGCCAATGATGTCACGGCGATTCATGTTCTGGAAGTGTTAAAAGAATGGCGTAGAAAACACAAAAAAAGAATATCTGAGATATCCGTGATATCTATAGATAATATTGAAGAAAGTCAGGATACATCTCCGCTTCTTACAACCATTCATATTCCAAGAAAGGAGATGGCACATATGGCAGTGAATCTGCTGCTTGACAGAATTGAAAAAAAGCACAGCGAGGCAATAAGGATAGAATTTCCGTGTCGAATTATAAATCGCAGCAGCTGTTATCCAAGAGAAAATGAGGAATAAAACGGTAGTGTTTTGTTTGGATTTTTATAGGGTTATTCATTGCACTAACACTGTCAATATGCTAAAATAAAAAATAATTATGGGTATTTATGCCAGAGATAAAAATAATATTGAGGTAGTCAGATATGCTGAACAATGAGAAAATCATACTAATGACAAAATTATCTTTATACGAACAGAAAAATGAAAAAAAAGAAATCCGTTCCAGCAGATATTTTAAGAGTGATTATATGTTGTTAAAGATGCTTGGCTCATTTTTTTGCGTCACATTGGGTTATCTGCTCATTTTTATTATATGGTTTATGTATCATTCTGATAAAGTAATCGCCAGTCTTACTACGACAGGAAGATTTGTGGGACTGATAGTCGTTCTGGTATTGATTTATGTGATTCTGACGTTTGGGTACATGACATTCAGTTACGCGTTTTACTCACATAAATTTAAAAAAATTCGCAAAAACTTAAAGGAATATAACGGAGATTTAAAGACGCTGCACAGAATTCAGGAATTAGAGTACGATGCGATTATTGATGAGTTGGAGGAAGGAGACGACAAATCATGATGACATTATTGGAATTAAAAGAAAAGATAAAAAATATATATTCAGAGCATATATTATATTTGAGACCAATTCTTAAATTTCTTGCAGTATTTATTTCTATGATATTAATAAAATTTAATGTGGGTTATCTGGAAGCAATAAACATGTGGTATATCATCTTAATTACCTCCTTTGTGCTTGCGTTTCTCCCATGGTCTGTCATCGTAGTTGCAATGCTTGGCATTATTATTGCAAATATATATGCGGTCTCAGCGGAACTGGCAGCATTAGTTCTGATAATTATGTTGATTATGCTTTTGTTTTTCTTTAAATTTACGCCGGGAGAGGGAAAATTTCTGCTGATTATTCCATTGGCATTTTTTCTGAAAATACCTTATGTTATTCCGATTGCAGTAGGTCTTGTCTGTACACCATTGTCGATTATATCTGTTGTTTTTGGAACAATCATTTATTTTATGTTATATGTCATTAGTGCCAATGCTGCGGCAATCAGTAATATTACCGGGGAAAGTACAGGCTCAGCCGGTATTAATTCCATTATAAATATGATGAGCAGCAACCAGGAAATGATTGTCACGATTGTTGCCTTTGTGATTACTATTATTGTGGTATATAGTATCAAGAAAACGCAAATCAACAATGCCTGGACGATTGCAATTCTTGTGGGAGGAATTACCGACTTTGCTATTATTCTGATAGCAGCACTTGTACTAAATATAGAAATTTCTCTGGTTTGGTTGATTATAGGGACACTGTTGTCTCTTGGGTTGGCTTATATTCTGCAGTTTTTTGTCTTCTCGGTAGACTATTCCAGAACAGAGCATACCCAGTTTGAAGATGACGAATACTATTACTATGTGAAAGCAATACCAAAAATCAATGTGACAGCGCCGGAAATGAATGTGAAAAGAATTAATGCACAGAGAAAAAGAAAGACTTCAAATAAAAAACCGGCAATAAAAAAATAAAATATTTCGTTTTTATAGAAGATTATTAAGAAAGGATAATTATGTTGAGCACGGTATCAAACTATTTACAAAACTTCATCAACAAATATATGCTAATGCCGGAAATATATATTAGTGATATTGTTGAAATTGTTATAATATCAGTATTAATTTACTATGTTATACTCTGGTTTAGAAAAAGCAGAGCCTGGGTGCTTCTGAAAGGTATACTTGTGCTTGTGTTGTTTATGGTGGTAGCAGCTATGTTCCATCTGACGACAATACTATGGATTGTAAATAAGACATTGAGTGCAGGAATTATTGCACTGGTTATTATTTTCCAGCCGGAGCTGCGCCGTGCTTTGGAAGAACTGGGAAAGAAAAATGTGTTATTTAAAGTCATGAAAATAGGAAACAATCTCTCCGAAGAGAGATTCAGTGATAAATCGCTGGAAGAAATTGCAAGGGCTACACTGGAGATGGCTAAGGCAAAAACAGGAGCCTTGATGGTCATTGCCCAGGAGCACGATTTGAGCCAATACAGTGAGACCGGTATTAGAATTGATGCCAGAATTACGAGCCAGTTGATTATTAACATATTTGAAAAAAATACACCCCTGCATGATGGGGCAATGATTATAGAAGGAGATAAGATTGTATCTGCCACCTGCTATCTGCCATTGTCTGACAGTACATCGCTGAGCAAAGAATTTGGAACAAGGCATCGGGCAGGTCTGGGGCTGAGTGAAGTTACGGACAGTATTGTTATCATTGTGTCTGAAGAGACAGGAAGTATTTCTATTGCAAAAGAAGGAAAACTGATTCGATATGCAGACGCAACAATCCTGAAAAAGGAATTGTCCAAAGCGCAGGCAAAAGAAGAGATTAAGACGAAAAAGAGATTTTGGAAAGGAAAGGACCGCAATGAGGAAAGTGATGATGAAAATCAGAATGACTCTGACAAATAATTTCTCTATTAAAATAGTTGCGGTGCTTATCGCCGCTTTAATCTGGTTGACGGTAGTCAATATCAGCGACCCAGAAAAAACTGTAATGATATATAATGTGCCGGTCACAGTGACACATGAGGATGCAATTACAGATATGGGAATGGTATATCATGTCACATCCAAATCAACGCTCAATCTTACGGTATCCGGAAAACGCTCCGTTGTGAGCAAGCTGACATCTGATGATTTTACCGCTACCGCCTCTTTGAGAGAAATGTCAAAAGTGAATTCCGTACCGGTGGAAGTGCGGGCGAGAAGCAGTTCCAACAGAAGAAATGCAACGATTGTGGCGCAATCCATGCAGATGCTGACGGTCAATGTAGAGGAAATGCAGAAGCAGCAGTATAACATTGAAGTAGAATATAGTGGAAGCGCGGCGTCGGGATTTGTTCCCGGCACATATGCACTGTCCAAAAATACAGTGAGAATCAGTGCACCGGAATCTGTTATTGACAGAATCAACCGGGTAGTAGCAGAATGTAATCTGGATGGCACGAGTACAGACATTGTACAAAAATGCAGTCTGATATTATATGACAAGCGGGGAAAAGAGGTAAAAGATAATAATATTTCTCTCTCCTCAAAAAAAGTGACGGTTTCCGTCAATATATTAAAACAAAAAGAAATTCCGATTACATTGGACACACCGGGAGAGCCTGAAGATGGATATGAAATAGAAAATATTAAACTTTCACGGGACAATCTTATGGTATCCGGAGAAGAGGATGCTATCGACCAGATTTCCGGCATTGATATCAGTGATGAAATAGACATGGAAAAGCATAATGGTAACTTTGTGGAGGAGATTGATTTGAAACAGTTTCTTCCGGAAGGAATTGCTGTTCAGGGAGATACAGTAATCCGGGTTAATGTTACGATAGCAAAACTGGCAACCAAAACAATTCATATGGAAAATTCAGAAATCAGAGTAAAAAATCTGAAAAACGGATTAAACTATAATATATCGGGAAAAACCGTTGATTTTCTTGTCCGGGGAAAGAAAGAGAATTTAAAAGATATTTCGGAAAAAGATTTTCAGGTAAGTGTTAATCTGGAAGGATACAACGCAGGAGAAAATATTACTGTTCCGCCGGAAATTAAGGCTCCGGAAGGGATAGAGATTCTGAAAAAAGACGATGTAAAAATAAAAATTAGCAAATAGCAATCTAAAAAGAAAAATGACAGAAACCAAACCTGTCATTTGCAATTTAAAATACGGGAGGTAGAAATGAGCACAATTTTAGTAACCGGAGGAGCAGGATATATAGGAAGTCATACTTGTGTAGAACTTTTAAATGCAGGATATGATGTAGTTGTAGTAGATAATCTTTGCAATTCTTCCAGGGAATCTTTGAACAGAGTCAAAACAATCACAGGAAAAGAACTTAAATTTTATGAGGCAGATATTGCTGACAGGGATGCAATGAGCAGAGTGTTTGAGGAAAATGACATTCTGGGCGTAATTCATTTTGCAGGTCTGAAAGCGGTGGGAGAATCTGTAGAAAAGCCTTTGGAATATTATAAAAATAATATCTCCGGCACATTGGAAATGTGTGAGGTAATGAGAAAATACAATGTAAAGAATATTATTTTCAGTTCTTCTGCAACAGTGTATGGAGACCCGGAGACTGTGCCGATTACAGAGCAGTGTCCTAAGGGCGTATGTACCAACCCTTACGGATGGACAAAGTCTATGCTGGAACAGATTCTGACGGATATTCAGAAAGCAGACCCGGAATGGAATGTTATATTACTCCGGTATTTTAATCCAATCGGCGCTCATAAGAGCGGACTGATGGGCGAAGATCCGAATGGTATTCCAAACAATCTGATGCCTTATGTAATGAAAGTGGCTATCGGACAGCTTCCGCAAGTCAATGTCTTCGGAAATGACTACCCTACACCGGATGGAACGGGTGTGAGAGATTATATCCACGTAGTGGATTTGGCTGTAGGACATGTGAAAGCTCTCGAAAAAATTATGGAAAATCCGGGAATCAAAATATACAATTTGGGAACAGGTATCGGATATAGTGTGTTAGATGTGATTCATAACGTGAGCAAAGCTGTGGGAAAGGAAATTCCATATGTGATTGCTGACAGAAGAGCAGGAGATATCGCAGAATGTTATGCAGATGCAACGCTTGCAAAAGAAGAGTTGGGCTGGGAGGCAGAAAATGGCATAAAAGAAATGTGCGAAGATTCCTGGAACTGGCAGAAAAAGAATCCTAATGGATACCGGTAAAGGCAAAAAAATCATAAATATTTATGACTTTCTCATTACAGAAATACGAAAAAATATATGATTGGAGACAACCATGAGTTCTAAAAAAACAAAAGACCCTGCAAGGCAGCTCAAAACAATCAAACGGTTAAAAAAACTGTTATTGACAGCAGAAATATTATTCGGAGTATTGATACTCTTTATGGGCATAATTGTTTTTGTGCCAAGTGTGAAAGCAGAAATTATTAAAGGTCTGGCTTCTGTTCCCGTGGGACAGAAGATTATTTCCTGGTTTGGAAATGAAGCGTATGCAGAAAGTGTATTTGATGCAGACTTTGACAACAATAAATTAAAGACAAATGCGCTGCAATATAACTATTCTCAGGAATATACCAATTTTGTAATGTATGGTGTAGACTCCAGACAGGGAGAAGTGGATGCGTCCAATAGTGATTCTATTCTGATTGTAAGTATTCACAATACAACAGGAAAAGTGAAAATGGCATCAGTATACAGGGACACTATGGTGGGAATTTATGATAATAACGGTACACTGACAAAATATTTTAAAGTAAATTCTGCCTATGCAGCCGGAGGACCGGAGGCGGCAATTAATACGTTAAATATGAATCTGGACTTGGATATTCAGGATTATGTAACAGTAAATTTTGCAGGTGTGGCAGAGATTATTAATCAACTCGGAGGAATACGCGTCAACCTGACGAAGGATGAGGTTTCCCAGCTGAATCATCATCTCAAGAGTACTATCAGCTCCACCGGAGAATATGCTCCTCCCGTAAAGAAAAGTGGGAAAAATATCAAACTGAATGGAATTCAGGCAACTACGTATTGCCGAATCCGGAAGGCGACTTTTTATGATCCGGATACCGGAGAGGCAGTGAGAGATGATTTTGGACGTGCCGCAAGACAGCGTTCCGTTATGATGAAATTGGTAGAACGTGCAAAGAAAGCAGGAATATCAGAACTTCAGGGAATGGTCAGGGCAGTTATGAACAATAATAAAGACAAAGACAGAATTATTTCCACCAGCTTTACATTTGATGAGATTGTTAATCTGATTCCTGTTATTTTTGATTTTGAATTGGATGGAAGCGTGGGATTTCCATCAGACCTTACGACAGGAACATATGATAGCGCCAGCTATGTAATAGCCAGAGGTTTTTGCAAAAATGTTTCTGAACTTCACAACTATTTTTATGGAGAAAAAAATTATATGCCTACAGAAAATGTGCAGACCATTGAAAATTATATTCAGGGATATACAGGCATCACAGAAAATTCTTCCGGAGGATATAAGCCAACAGAGCAGGGAACAGAAAAAAGTACTGTCAATGTTCCGGAAAATGTAACGCCGGAAGATGAAAATTACGACTATGACGATAAAGGAAAAAGTGAATATTATTAAAAATCAACTTTTTGTTGCAGGGCAATACTATCTGGGTATGTCCTGCAATTTGCTGATTTTGTAATTTTCTTTTCAAAGAAAACGTTTTATTTTAACAAATAGAACACAGAAAAATCACAACTCAAAATTAAACTCTAAATAAATACAAATTATTTGGAAGGAGAAATGGATATGTATGACTATGAGGGCGATAATGGATTGAATATAAATCAGGAAGACAATCCTCAAAATAATCGCAAAAAGAAAAATAATAACCGGTCTGTTTGGGTAATCGTTGCAGTCGTTTTGGCAGTGTTTGTACTTGCATCTGTCGTATTTGTGGCAGTTTATGCTGTAAAGGATTCCGGAAATTCACAATTACAGAATATATTGAAAAATCAGGAAAATTCTACGCAAAAGTATGATGATATTGCCTCCACAAATACCGGCAAGAGCTCTACTACGGAAGGTGTCATTGTTACTGATGTTTCCAGTGTAATCAATAATACAATGCCTTCTGTTGTTTCTATTACAAGCAAAACAACGATAGAATCCAATGGATACAGTTCTTTTTATGATTATTATTTTGGTGGTGGCGACAGCAGGCAGTATGAACAGGAAGGCGCAGGCTCAGGAATCATTATGGATCAGACGGATACCGAGCTTTTAGTTGTCACAAACAATCATGTGGTAGAAGGAGCAGATAGTTTAAAGATACAGTTTTATGAGCAGGACGCCGAAAGCGCTGTAGATGGATATATCAAAGGAACAGATGCCAATGCAGACGTAGCTGTTGTGGCAGTTAAATTAAAAGATATTTCAAATGATATTTTGAAAAAAATTAAAAAAGCTACGCTGGGAGATTCTGATACATTGAATGTAGGAGAAGGCGTTATCGCAATCGGAAATGCTCTGGGATATGGCCAGTCTGTTACAACCGGTATCATTAGTGCAAAGGATAGAGAAGTAACCGTTGAAAATAAAAAGATGAAACTGCTTCAGACAGACGCAGCAATCAATGGCGGTAACAGTGGCGGCGCTCTGCTGAATTCTAAGGGAGAAGTTATTGGAATTAATGTAGCAAAATATTCTTCTAACGGCTCTACCAGTGCAAGTATAGAAGGAATGGGATTTGCGATTCCGATTACCTCCGTAAAAAATATAATCAGTAACTTAGAAACCAGAGAGACAAGAACAAAAGTCGAAGAAAGCCAGAGAGGATATTTGGGCATCAGAGGATATGATGTGACAGATGATGTGGCACAACAATATGCAATGCCAAAAGGTGTGTACATCTATGAGACGACAAAAAACGGACCTGCAGATAAAGCGGGAATTGAATCTTCGGATGTTATTGTAGAATTTGACGGTCAGTCTGTTACTTCCATGGATACTTTGAAGCAGGTGATGGAATACTATAAGGCGGGAGAAAACGTTAAAGTCAAAATATCTTACAGAGACGGAAAAGAATATAAAGAAAAGGAAGTTACGGTAACGCTTGGAAAAGAAAGCGTTCTGGATGATATGGAAGATACACCGCAGTTACCATATTAGAAATATTGCTATAAAAAGTCAAAAGTCCTATGGCAAAGTGATTTACAGCCGTAGGACTTACTTTTTATTGGATAGATTGTATTTTATTGTCTGTTTTAATTTTGTGAAATCTATGGTAAACTACCTTGAGAAAGACAGGAAATTGGAGAGATACGATGAGTAAAGATAAAAATGATAAGGATGAATATGAAAAAATCTGTTATGTGTGCAGAAGACCAGAGAGCAAAGCCGGAAAAATGATAGATATGCCCGGTGGAATCTGCGTGTGTGTAGATTGTTTGCAAAAGAGCTTCAATAATGTACAAAATCTCGGTATGGGCATGAATGTTAATATCAGCGAGGAAGAACTCAAGGAACTGCTTAATATGCCGGGAATACATATGATGACGGCAGAGGATTTCAAAAAAGATATTCCAAATAAGCAGAAATTAAAAAAGAAAAAGCAGGAAAACAAAAAAGAAAAGCCTGCGCTTGATATCAATAAGATTCCTGCACCACATATTATCAAAGAAAAACTGGATGACTATGTCATCGGGCAGGATTACGCAAAAAAGGTAATGTCGGTGGCGGTATACAATCATTATAAGAGAGTGGCAACCAATACCGTGGATGACATTGAAATAGAAAAATCCAATATGCTGATGATTGGACCTACGGGTTGCGGAAAGACCTATTTGGTAAAAACACTGGCAAAGTTATTGGATGTCCCTCTGGCTATCACAGATGCTACTTCTCTTACCGAAGCAGGATACATAGGAGATGACATTGAGAGTGTTCTCTCCAAGCTGCTTGCCGCAGCAGACAATGACGTAGAGCGGGCAGAGACGGGCATTGTATTTATTGATGAGATTGATAAGATTGCAAAGAAAGATACTTCCCGCAGCCGTGATGTGAGTGGGGAGTCTGTGCAGCAGGGAATGTTAAAACTTTTAGAGGGCAGTGAAGTGGAAGTTCCGGTAGGGGCTACCAGCAAAAATGCCATGGTGCCTCTCGCCACCATTGATACGAAAAATATTTTGTTTATCTGTGGCGGTGCTTTTCCGGATTTGGAAAATATTATCAAAGAAAGACTAAACAAACAGGCGGCGATTGGTTTTAAAGGAGACTTGTCTGATAAATATGATAATGCGCCGGATATTATAAAAAATGTGACAGGTGAAGACCTTAGAAAATTTGGAATGATACCGGAATTTTTGGGAAGACTTCCAATTGTGTTTACACTGGAAGGATTAAACAAAGATATGCTTGTCAAAATTCTGACCAATCCCAAAAATGCGATTATTAAGCAGTATCAGAAACTGCTTGCACTGGATGAGGTAAAATTGGAATTCACACAGGGTGCGCTGGAAGCGATTGCCCAGAAAGCAATCGAGAAAAAAACAGGTGCCAGAGCGCTTCGGGCAATTATTGAAGAATTTATGCTTGATATCATGTTTGAAATTCCGAAGGATGACCATATAGGAACGGTGGAAATTACCGAAGCCTACATTAATAAGACCGGAGGTCCGATTATCGGAATGCGAGGTCAGGATTTAATTGAAGGTTAATATTTTAGAAAATCAGTCATAAAATATATAAACAGTAGATAATAAAAGAAAAACCCATAGGATAAAACATCAATGCGTTTTATCCCATGGGCTTTTTTCTTTTGCAGGATAAGAGTGTTAGAAACTTTCGTTTTATATTCTTTACTGCGTACAAAATTGTCGTGTTTCAGGGCAAAGAGGTGCCGCAGGTTTTCAACGCAAATAATAGGAAGATTTTGCAGTTTTGTAAAGATAGCGCAGGCAGAAATCAAAAGTTTTTGACATTGTAACCTTGTAGAATAAAAAGTAAGAAAGGTTAAAGAAAATGGCAGACTGCAAAGAAAACATTATATCGGAAGAGTATGGGGATTTTATTCTGGAATATGGGGTGCTGAGTGAAGTGGCCTATGAAAGATATAAAGATTATTGTCCGCAGTTTATCAACAACAGATATATGTCATTATATGAACGACTGGATAATGTGCCAAATTTGGGTGTGGCAAATAATACTTATGTGGCAATTCCAAAACTGTATGGTCTGATGGATACGACTGCGGTGGCGGCAACAGGTGCAATCCGTCTGCAAAATCAGACCGGATTTGAATATACGGGAAGAGGCGTTATCGTGGGATTTATTGATACCGGTATTGATTACACCAATAAAATGTTTCAGAATTCGACAGGACAGACGCGGATTATCGGAATATGGGATCAGACAGATGAGACCGGGACGCCGCCCAATGTATTTAATTATGGAAGCCAGTATACGCTGGAAGAAATTAATGAAGCGCTGGCAAGTGACAATCCGAGAAGTATTATTCCCCATACAGATGAAATCGGGCATGGAACATTTATGGCGGGCGTGGCCTGTGGAAGTTATGACGAGCAGCAGGATTTTGTAGGAAGCGCGCCGGACTGTTATATCGCTATGGTAAAGTTAAAACCGGCGAAACAATATTTGAAAGAATTTTTTCTGATAGATGGCGAGGGTCCGGTATATCAGGAAAATGATATTATGATGGCAGCTGCGTATCTGCGCACGTTGAGAATACGGCATCAGGTACCATTGGTCATTGTTCTGGGAATTGGTACAGGAAGTGGCGACCGGGAAGGAGGGTCTCCACTGGCACAGTATTTAAGTGATTTGGGACAGTTTATTGGGGATTGTGTTGTTGTTTGCAGCGGAAATGAAGCAAATGAAGGGCTTCATTACAAAGGCCGGGTGTCCAATGACAGCGTAGAAGATGTTGAGATAAGAGTGGGAGATAATGATAACGGTTTTGTTTTGGAACTGTGGGGAAAAGCTCCGGATTTATTTTCCGTATCTTTTATCTCTCCTCTGGGAGAAAGTGTGCCAAGAATTCCGGCGAGAAAGGATGCTACTGAGACACTGGAATTTTTGTTGGATGGGACAACAATAGAATTATATTATAGTCTGGTAGAAAACGGAAATGGAAATGAGTTAATCTTTATGCGCTTTATCAAGCCTTCTCCGGGAGTATGGACAATACGTGTATATGGCAGCAATATATTAAGTGGTGAGTTTAATATCTGGGCCAATCTCCGGCAATTCATGAACAAAGATACTTATTTTCTGCGTCCGGATCCGGATAGTACGCTGACCGTTCCTTCCAGCGCAGAAAATGTAATAACGATTGGTGGTTATGACAGCAGTACAAATGCAATTTATCCCAAATCAGGAAGAGGATTTACGATTGGCGGAGAAGTAAAGCCGGATATGACGGCCCCCTCCGTGGCAGTATATGGACCGGATGTTGGCGCCGGAACGGTCGCTTCTGATGGATTTACAAGAAAGACCGGAACATCGGTCGGAGCGGCTTTGGCAGCCGGATGCTGTGCGCAAATGCTGGAGTGGGGATTTGTAGATGAAAATGATTTATACATGAATGGAGTATATATAAAGAATTATCTGCTGCGAGGTGCAGAGAGAGACAGGGATATCACTTATCCAAGCCGGCAATGGGGATATGGAAAGCTGAATGTGTTTAACAGTTTTATCATCTTAACCCGAACATGATTATTGACTTTTCTACCTGTTTTTATTAGACTTATTAAGTTAGATGGCATATCTGATAAAACGATGGACAGGAGAGAAAGAATGAAATTATCAAAATTAGTTGGCGAGAGATTTAAAGAAAGACCTGCAAACTGTCTGATTGATAGTCATGCACTGATGGTCAGAGGAGGATATATTAAAAATGTAGCAAATGGTATCTATTCTCAGTTTCCGCCGATGAAGAGGATTTCACAAAAAATAGAAAATATTATCCGAGATGAGATGGATAAGCTGGATGGACAGGAAGTGCTGTTTCCCGTCACTCTGCCTGGAAGTCTGTGGGAGGAATCCGGCAGATACGAGAGTGTAGGCTCTGAGCTTCTCCGGTTTCGTGACCGGACCGGAAGTAAGATGGTGTTGGGCATGACGCATGAGGAAGCTTCTGTTCAACTGGTAAGGGAATATGCGAACAGTTATGCGAAGTATCCATTTATGATTTATCAGATTCAGACAAAATTCAGAGATGAGGCAAGACCAAGGGCCGGGTTAATCCGGGTGCGTGAATTTACAATGAAAGACGCCTACTCTTTTCATACATCTCAAGAAGATTTGGAAGATTATTATCAGAAAGTGTACGATGCTTACAATAGAATTTTTGCCAGATGCGGAATTCCTGAGGTGGCAGTCGTAGCGTCTGATTCCGGTATGATGGGAGGAAACATTTCCCATGAATATATGCTTATAACACCTGCAGGAGAGGATTCTCTCGCAATATGTCCGGAGTGTGGATATAGCGCAAATGTAGAAGCGGCAGCCAGCATTATTCAAAACGAAAATAAAATCCCAATGGAAGAAATGAAAGAAGTTGCCACACCGGGAGTGGGTACAATAGAGGAACTGTGCGACTTTCTGGATGTGCCGGCAGAAAATACCTGTAAAGCTGTTGTTTATCAGAGAAATGAAGATGACAGTTATGTTGTGGCGTTTATCCGGGGAGATTTAGATATCAATGAGACAAAACTGACAAACGCACTGGGATGTGAAATACATCCGGCAGTCATTACAGAAGACTGTGAATTAAATGCGGGATTTATCGGTCCGGTTGGACTTTCTGATAAGATTACTGTTTTATTTGACCGTTCTTTGGAGGGAATCGACTATTTTGTAACAGGAGCAAATAAAATAGATGCCCATTATACAGGATTTCATATTGAGAGAGATTATGGAACGGTAGAATATTTAGACCTGGCCAAGATAATACAGGGAGGTATTTGTCCAAACTGTAAAAAACCGGTAATTGAGGTCTCCCGTGGAATCGAAGTGGGAAATATTTTCCAACTGGGAACGAAATATTCAAAATCTATGGGATTTCAATATACAGATGAAAATGGTGAAGAGCAGTATCCGATTATGGGATGTTACGGTATCGGTGTAGGACGTATGGCTGCTTCGATTTGTGAGGTAAGACATGATGATTACGGACCTATCTGGCCGATTACGATTGCACCTTGGCAGGTACATTTGTGCTGCCTGAGGAGTGATGATGCGCAGTGTAAAGAATTTGCCGATCAAGTCTATGACACATTGCAACGCAAAGGAATCGAAGTGATTTATGATGATAGAAAACTCAGACCGGGAGCAATGTTTGCGGATGCAGACCTTTTAGGCGTACCGATCCGGGTAGTGGTAAGTCCGAGAAATCTGGAGGAGAATGTAGTAGAAGTTTCTACCCGTGATAAAAGTGTTCAGAAAAAAGTACCGATGAATCAGGTGGTGGAAGAGATAGAGCAAATCATTCAGAAACTGACAGATGATATATACGCCAATGTAAAATAAATTCAAAATGAAAAAGAAAAGAGACAGGTAGAGTGTTTATCAGACCTTACCTGTCTTTTTTATTTTATTTATAAGCGTATGGTATTATCAAATATAGAAAATTATTGTATAATATCAATAATTGTAAAGTTTTATAATGATATTAAAAACAAGTGTTTTGTATTTTACCGGATAGAGGTTGTCATGAATCAGAATCAATTAACGGATTTATTGAAAAATGTAGCAGAAGGAAAGATAAGTGTGCAGGAGGCGGTTTTACAATTAAAACAGGAGCCTTTTGAAGATTTGGAATTTGCAAAACTGGACCATCACAGAGGAATCCGACAGGGTGTGGCAGAAGTGATTTACGGCGCGGGAAAAACGCCGGAGCAGATACAAAAAATTACGCAGGCCTTTCTTGACAGAGGACAGAAGACCGTTCTGATTACGCGGATGAGCCCAGAAGCGTTTCAGTTGTTAAGCAAGAATATAAAAATCCAATATGATGAGATTAGCCGGATAGGAATTGTGGGAGAAATTCCGATTCCCGATGGAAATGGAAAAATTGTTGTGGCAACCGGGGGTACCAGTGACATGGCAGTTGCAGAGGAAGCTGTCTGGACTGCACAGGCGTTGGGAAATGAAGTGGTGCGCTTATATGATGTGGGAGTCGCAGGTCTTCACAGATTACTTGCCCATACCAAAGAATTGATGAGCGCTCAGGTCATTATTGCCATTGCGGGAATGGAAGGGGCTCTTGCAAGCGTAATTGGTGGACTGGCGGATTGTCCTGTTATTGCAGTACCTACCAGTGTGGGATATGGAGCCTCCTTTGAGGGATTGTCGGCACTGTTATCCATGTTAAATTCATGCGCGAGTGGTGTCAGCGTCGTCAACATTGACAACGGTTTTGGAGCCGGATATATGGCAAGCATGATTAACCATATCAGGCCAAAGGAGAATAAAAAGGAATGAGAACATTATATTTAGAGTGTAATATGGGAGCGGCAGGTGATATGCTCATGGCAGGGCTTTTGGAAATCCATCCGGATGCCAAAGGTTTTGTAGACAAGTTTAATCATCTTGGTATCCCGAAAGTAAAGCTTCAGATGAATCAGACTTCCAAATGTGGAATTACAGGAACACAGATGAGCGTTATGATAGATGGAACAGAAGAAGACAGCCATCACGGAGAACACAGTTCTTTCGGTGAGAATATGAAGGAAGAGGAACATTGTTCTGATTTTAGTTCTGATAGCGGACACATCCATCATCACAAAACACATACCGGACCGGCAAAGGAACATTTTCATACAAATCTGAGCAGGGTAACAGATTTGATTGAAAATTTAAATATTTCGAAAGAGATAAAAGAAGATGCCATTTGTGTCTATGAGAAGATAGCGCAGGCTGAGAGCAATGCTCATGGAAAACCGGTATCAGAAATTCATTTTCACGAAGTTGGAACGATGGATGCCGTGGCAGATGTAGTTGGCGTATGTATGCTGATTCATGACATTGCGCCGGATAAAATTGTTGCTTCCCCTGTTCATGTCGGTAGCGGGAGCGTCAGATGTGCTCATGGAATATTGCCGGTACCCGCACCGGCGACAGCTTTTATATTAAAAGATATTCCGATTTACGGAGGAGGTATACGGGGAGAGTTATGTACTCCGACGGGTGCGGCACTGTTAAAACATTTCGTGGATGAATTTTCAGATATGCCGGTAATGCGTGTGGAAAAAATCGGTTACGGAATGGGAAAGAAAGACTTTTCCGTGGCAAATTGTATCCGGGTAATGCTGGGGGAGACAGAATGGAAGAAAAATGAAATACAAAAAATGGACGAAGTTCTGGAACTATGTTGTAATCTGGATGACATGACACCGGAAGATATCGGTTTTGCGACAGAACTTTTGCTGAAAGAGGGAGCACTTGATGTTTATACAACAGCAGTTTATATGAAAAAGAACAGACCGGGTATTCTGCTTTCCTGTCTGTGTGATATGGAAGAAAGGCAGAAATTTATACAACTGATATTAAAACACACAACGACGCTTGGGATTAGGGAATATACCTGCAAAAGATACGGACTGGAGAGAAACTGTTCTGTGAGAGATACGGTACTTGGAAAAGTTCGTGTGAAAACGGCATCGGGATATGGCGTAAAAAAAGAAAAAGCAGAGTATGAGGATTTGGCAGAAATTGCAAGAAAAGAATCGATATCTCTGGAAGATGTGAGAAAGAAAATAGAAAAAGAAGGATAAAAAATATGCACATGGCAGATGCGTTATTGTCTCCTGAAGTGGGAACTGTAATGTGGGCAGTCAGCGCAGGAGCATCCGCTTACGCAACAAAAAAAATTACAGATACAGATATGTCTGAAAAAAAGCTTCCGATTATGGCGGTATCAGGAGCTTTTGTATTTACGGCTCAAATGATTAATTTTACGATTCCCGGTACCGGCTCTAGCGGTCATATTAGTGGAGGAATTCTTTTGGCGGCACTTCTGGGAGAATTTCCTGCGCTCATTACGCTGGCAGCAGTATTAACCATTCAGTGTCTGTTTTTTGCGGATGGCGGACTTTTGGCTTTGGGAGCTAACATATTTAATATGGGAGTTATTCCATGCCTGCTAATCTATCCGATATTTTTCAGACCTTTTCTTCAAAAAAAGATAACAAAAGGAAAAATTGTTGGTGCCACATTTCTATCTACTATAATTGCTCTGCAACTGGGAGCTTTTAGTGTGGTCCTTGAGACATTGGCATCGGGCATTACAAAACTACCATTTCATTCTTTCGTCCTGATTATGCAGCCGATTCATCTGGCGATTGGTATCGGCGAAGGCTTGGTCACTGCATCGGTATTAATTTTCGTGTGGCATATGCGACCGGAAATTTTAAGCAGCTCTGTGAAAAGAGAGAAACTTCAGACGGATGTGCCTGTTCGAAAAATTGCCATCGTGTTTGCGTTTATTGCATTGATGACCGGAGGAATCCTGTCTTTCTATGCCTCGTCTCATCCCGATGGATTGGAATGGTCTGTGAAAAAAGTGGCAGGAACTTCAGAAATAGAAGCAGAAGATACCTTGTATCGCGCTGTGGCAGCGATTCAGGAAAAATTATCATTTCTGCCGGATTATGATTTTAAAGAAGGAAATGGTACAGGAACTGGAATATCCGGAATCGTTGGAGCGCTAATTACGAGTGCGCTGGCTTTTCTGTCCGGACTTATTATAACCGGAATCAAAAAAAGACGAAAAAAATAAAATATTATCTGAATAATGATATGGCAGGGGAGAAGATTATGGCAACTATGAGAAGCAGAATGAATGAAGTGTATTCATTAGAACAGTTGAGTGGAAAAAATACGCTGATCCATCGTCTTCATCCCTGCTCTAAAATGATAGTTACACTGGTGTATATTGTGTGCGTTACAACACAGGGAAAATATGAACTGTTTGCAATGGCACCTTTTTTATTTTATCCGATAATTATGATATCGCTCTCGGAGATTCCTTTTTCTGCAATTATCAAAAGAACTTTTGTGGCGCTTCCTTTTACTTTGTTTGCGGGAATCAGTAATATTATTTTTGACAGAAGTACATATGTCGTGATAGGAGACGTTATCATTACGACAGGAATAATTTCTTTTTTAACATTGATGGTCAAAGCATGTCTCTGTGTGTCAGCAGTTTTGATATTAATGGCGACAACGCATTTTACGGAAATAACGCAGCAGTTGGCAAAAATTCATGTGCCGTATTTTATTATCAGCCTGTTAGAAATGATATACCGATATATTTGTGTGCTGGCAGAGGAGGCTGCGACAATGCTTGTAGCATATCGGTTGAGAAATCCCCGGTTTCAATGGCCGCAGTTAAAACATATCGGACCTTTTATAGGAAGTCTTTTTTTGCGGAGTCTTGAACGTTCAGAAAGAATATATCAGGCAATGAAATGCAGAGGTTATGGAAAAAAACGCAGAAGATACAGCAGGAGGGCATGGAACATAAAGGATATGTTATTTACAGCGGCAGGATGCTTTAGTGGTATTTTATTTGTTTGTTTATAACAGGGAAAGGCATGGTGGCAGGTATGTTGAAAATACAGAATGTGTCGGTAACTTATCCGGATGGAAAAGTCGCAGTAGATAGATTTTCGTTGGAAATGAAAGAAGGAGAACGCCTGGCATTGGTGGGAGCCAACGGCGCCGGAAAATCAAGTCTGATGCTGGCAGTTGAGGGAATTCTTCCCAGCAGTGGAACAATTTCTGTCAATGGAGTTCTTCTGGAAAAAAAGACGGTAGAAACAATTCGGAAAAATGTGGGTATGCTTTTTCAAAATCCCGATGACCAGCTGTTTATGGCAACGATTTATGATGATATTGCATTTGGTCCAAGAAATCTGGGTTTGGATGAAAAATCAGTCCAATACCGTGTGGAGGACAGGCTGAAACTGCTTGGAATTGAACATTTAAAAAATAAGACTGCAATGAAACTTTCCGGAGGAGAAAAGCGGATGGCAGCGCTCGCTACTGTTCTTGCAATGAAACCTTCCGTTATGCTGTTGGATGAGCCAACTGCTTTTTTGGACCCGAGAGCAAGAAGAAATCTGATTCAGGTCTTAAATCGTCTTCCTCATACAATGCTGATTGCCACACATGATTTAATGTTTGCACAAGAAGTGTGTAAAAGAGCAGTTATTATGAAAGAAGGAAAAATGTTTGTATCAGGAGATACAGATGTGCTGCTAAAAAATGAGAAATTAATGCAGGATGGCGGCCTGGAAGCAATCAAATATTAATTTATACATGGCAGAATAGTTGACAGAATATCACCGCAGTAGTAAAATGAAAAAGCTTTTCAAATTGATAAAATAACTATTTTGTAATGTCAAAGGAGATTTTATTGTGGCAGGAAAGTATAAGACAAAGCAGCAGTCGGCAATAAGAGAATGTTTGAAACAACATAGAGAGCGGGTTGTGACTGTCAGCGAAATTGAAAATTATTTAAAAGAAATAAATTGTCCGGTAGGTCTGACTACAATTTACCGGCATTTGGAAAAAATGGAACAGGATGGTATTGTAGCAAAAATTAATGTGGAAAAACAGTTTGGCGCATGTTTTCAGTATGTTGGAAATGATAGCAGCGAGGACTGTTTTTTTATCGAATGTGAAAAATGTGGAAAAGTAATGAAGATGGAATGTCATCATTTATCGGAACTGTACCATCATGTGGATGAAGACCATCATTTCAGCATTAATCCGAAAAAAACTGTTTTTTATGGAATGTGTAATGAATGTGGACGTTTGACCGGCTCCTCAAAGCAGTCCGGGGAGAAACAGGTTTGTAAATAAATTGGAGAAAAAATGAAACAAATTAGAAAAATTTCTGTGATATGTGTGCTGGCATTCAGTATACTGCTGACAGGCTGCAGAAAGAGCGCAGATATACAGACGGACAAAAAAAACTATACAATAATGACCACGATGTTTCCTTATTATGACTTTGTCCGGGCAGTTGTGGGAGATACAGAAGAGATTGACGTAAAACTTCTGGTTTCTCCGGGACAGGATAATCATTCCTTTGAGCCGACTCCCAGAGATATTATCGCCATAGATGAAAGCGACCTGTTGATATATAATGGAGGATCCATGGAAATATGGGTGGATGAAGTTTTAGATTCTTTGGAAAAAGAAGATGGAACAACGATTAAAATGATGGACCAAATCGAAAAAAAACGACTGATAGACAGCGGCGAAGGAGAAAACAGGTTTGCCAGAGAACATAAAGAGGAAGAGGAGGAAGAAATAGATGAGCATTTATGGACTTCTCCTGTAAATTCGCAGATACTGGTAAAAAAAATCTGCGATGTATTATGTGCTAAACTGCCGAAGCACTCAGATGATTTCCAAAAAAATGCAGAAAAGTATATGAAAGATATTGAAGAGATTGACAGAGATTTTCGGGAGGTTGCAGAGCACTCAGAAAACAGGGAAATGATTTTTGCGGATAAATTCCCTTTGCGTTATTTTGCCAGAGAATATGGATTAAAATATTATGCAGCTTTTCCCGGCTGTAGTGAAGATACAGAGCCTGACGCAAAAACGGTAACGTTCCTGATAGACAAAGTAAAAGAAAACAGAGTCAGAGGAATTTTTTATTTAGAATTGAGCAGTCAGATGATGGCAGATGCGATATGTGAGGATACAGGAGTGAAGAAATATCCGTTTTATTCTTGTCACAATATTACGCAGGAGCAATTTGAAAGCGGGATTACTTATGTGGAATTGATGAAAAAAAATGTCTCTGCGCTGCGGGCAGCTCTGAAATAGAATTTGGAGAAAAAAGAATGGTTTTTGAATGTAGTAATGTCACATTGGGATATGAAAACAGAATTGTGGCAGGAAATTTGAATTTTAAAATAGACGACGGAGAATATCTCTGTATTGTGGGAGAAAATGGGACCGGGAAAAGTACGCTGGTCAAAACACTGCTGGGATTGCTGAAACCATTGGAGGGAAAGATTGTCTTTCCTCAGAAAGGCAGTAGTCTGAAAGGTGTCGGATACCTTCCGCAGCAGACAGATATGCAGAAAGATTTTCCGGCAAGTGTATGGGAAGTGGTATTATCCGGAATGTTAAACAGAGAGCACAGAAGTCCTTTCTACACAAAAGCAGACAGAGAAGAGGCGAAAAGCAATCTGGATAAGCTTGGAATTTTTCATTTAAAGAAAAACTGTTACAGAGAGTTATCCGGGGGACAGCAGCAGAGAGTGCTTCTTGCGAGGGCACTTTGCGCCGCTGATAACGTACTGATACTGGATGAGCCGGTAACCGGTCTGGATCCGTTTGCAGCTACAGATTTTTATGAACAAATAAAAAAATTAAATGAAGAAGGAATGACGATTATCATGGTAACGCATGATATAAAAAATGCTTTAAAATATGCTTCTCATATTTTACATTTGGGTCCGGATAATGACTTTTTTGGAACAGTAGAAGAATATAAAAAATCAAATATATCTGAAATGTTTCTGGGAGGTGGCCTGCATGATTAGTGAAATGCTAAGATATGAAGTAATTGTAAGAGCCCTGATTGGCGGAAGCCTGGTGTCTCTGTGTGCTGCCCTTCTGGGAGTCAGTCTGGTATTGAAAAGATATTCCATGATAGGAGATGGATTATCTCATGTGTCATTTGGAGCCTTGTCCATTGCTATTGCATGTGGATTTGCTCCGATTCAGTTTGCTATACCGGTTGTGATTGTGGCCGCCTTTCTTTTACTGCGTCTGGAAGAAAATGGAAGAGTTCAAAACGATGCGGCAATCGCCATGGTATCATCTTCTGCACTTGCGGTAGGCGTTATTGTTACTTCTCTTACTACAGGGCTTAGTACAGATGTATATAGTTATATGTTTGGAAGCATTTTGGCAATGTCAAAAGAAGATGTTACTGCAAGTGTGTTTCTATCTGTTGTTGTCATGATAATGTTTGTCATATTTTATCATAGAATATTTGCCGTAACTTTTGATGAAAATTTTTCCAGAGCTACAGGAGTCAGAGTGGGGGCATACAATACAATTATTTCTGTCTTTACAGCGGTAACTGTAGTGATTGGAATTAAAATGATGGGAGCAATGTTGATTTCCAGTCTGATTATTTTTCCGGCATTAACGTCTATGCGGATATTCAAGAGCTTTCTGAGCGTCACAATCTGTTCTGCCATTTTGGCCTTGATAAATTTTACTGCCGGATTGGTCTGCTCATACGCTTTTTCTATTCCTGCCGGCGCCAGTGTCGTCGTGGTCAATCTGGTAATGTTTCTTTTGTTTTATTTTGCGTCAGTAATCATAAAAGGAAGTTTTAGAAAAAATTGAGGAAAAGATAGCAGAAAATAAATTTTAAAGTCAATGATAAAAAGATGTTCTAAAGCAAACAGGATGCTTTGGAACATCTTTTTTATTTAACGATTGAAATCAAACAATGAACTGACAGGGACTTCCAGAATATCTGAAATATCAAAAACCAGTTCCATAGAAATCGCCGTGGGCATATTTGGAGCTTCGATATTGCTCATATGGGTACGGCTGATATCAACGGCTTCAGCAAGTTCCATTTGTGTCAATCCCCTTAATTTTCGATAATATGCAATATTTAAACCAAGTCGGATGTAGTAGTCTTTATGATTTATATTTTTGCTCATAAAAGCCTCCTTAACGAATTCATAAATCTTTTCATTTATGCTATAAATAAATTCTAAATCAGATACAGCACGACAAAAACAAAGTATTATTTTAAAAATGCAAACTAATATATTGCAAAATATGTCGAAAGATGGTACATTAATTGTAAATGAAAAAATAGTCATTGATATTTCAAAAAAGGAGGAAAACTATGGCAAAAATTTTAGATGTAAAAAATGACATTATTTCAATCGGAATGGATGATGGTGGAATCAAAGAAGTCCGCACAATGGACCTTAATTTTGTTCCGCACGTTGGTGACGAAGTTGAAGTTTTTGAAACCGAGACAAAAACAATCGTTTCGAAAGTAGAAAAGAAAGATGAAAATTCTATAAATAGAGGAATTAACATTAATGTCAGCAATGAAGCAGGGGTAAATGGAGGAAGTGCCTATGTGGCAAATAATACAAAAGCAGTAGATAAAGTAATTTACTGTCTGTTAGCGTTTTTCCTGGGAGCTATTGGTATACATAAATTTTATGCAGGAAAAACTGCAGCGGGCGTTTTGTATTTGCTGTTTTCCTGGACATTTGTTCCGGCAATTATTGCATTTGTGGAATTCATTATTGCATTGTGTAAAAAGTCAGATGCAAATGGAATGATTTTGGTTTAAAAAGCTATTAAGGCAAAGAGGTGTCCTTTACATATATGTATCCCCCCCCCATTGTATAGGATTACCTCTTTTGCTTTGATATATACAGAGGTTAAAAAAATGGAGATAGGATTAGTTCTGTCAGGCGGGATGGCAAAAGGGGCATATCAGTTAGGTGCATTGAAGGCGCTTGGTGAATATATTTCATATGACAATTTCAAATATATCAGCAGTTCATCTGTAGGTGTTCTAAATGCTTATGCCTTTGCGGCAAATAAACTTGAAAAAGCAGAGGACATGTGGAAAAAGGTATGTAATAATGATAATCGTATGTTTGTCAGTAAGATTCTCCGCAGTAGTTTTTTGCAAAATGCTATAGAAAGTTTATACGCGCCCAGTGATATCATTTCCCAATTTTTCTATATGACGTTGTTTCATATGAATAACAAAGAGGTAGTATATAAAGATTTAGGAAAAGTTGCGCATAATCAGATACCCAGATATTTAAAAGCCAGCGTGGCAATGCCAATATATAACCGTGCGGTAAAAATTGAAGATAAAAAGTATTTTGATGGGGCGTTGATTGATAATATTCCCGTTTATCCGTTTTTAAAACATAAGCTGGACTATATTATATGTATTTATTTTGATGATTGCTGTTACAAGTTTGAAAATACATTTTTTGATGAAAGGATTATAAAAATAACGTTTCCAATTAAAAATTTACTTACCGACTCTGTAATATTTCAACAGGATACTATCCATAAAATGATAGAGACGGGATATCAGACGGCTTATTATCTATTAAAGGGTGTTTTTGCAAACGGGATAAGCGATTTAGAATATATTTATCATTACATATCATATTTAAATCAGCAAAACGATGAAAAGAAACTAAGGATTACCGGAGATGTTCTGGTAACAAATCTCAATAAAGTAACACAAAAACTGACGAGAAAAAAAGTAATCGTTTAAAGGAGGAAATTCAAATGCACAAGGGATTGAAAATTGTTGGAATAATTGCAGGCATTATCAGTATATTAGCCTTTATCAGTCTGGGATGCGTGTATATGAAAAAATTAATTTTTAATTTTGTAGATTTAAAGAAGAAAATATTTATAAAGCTGAATCAATATTCTAAAAAACAACTGGGACAATAAAAAAATCGGAGATAAAAATGAAGAATCAGAAGAAAATATATATTATTTGTATTATTGTCGTCAGTGGATTGGTTATTACGGCACTGAGCGTTTTTTTTGCTTCAAAAATGTATCATCGCAAAGTATTCAGTAGTGTAGAAATGACAGCGAATCATAAAAACCGTGTAAAATTCAATCCGGATGTTTTATGTATTGAAAATGGTAAGGAAATTCAAAAAAATTTTGATGATGTGGAGAAAGAGGGAAAAAGATATATTTTAAAATATAAAAAAGAAGTGCCTCAAATTTTTTCTTCTATGAAACAAAATGATATTTTTTGTGTTTATCCGGACAAAAAAGCTGGGCAGTCTTTTTTTCAAATGGGTTTTTGTGGTAAATATATTTCCTCTTATGAAAAAAATAATGTCTTTTACGTGGAATTTTCAATTCCATCAATCAAAGAAGTTTTTTCTGATATTTATTTAAGTACTGAAGAAGGGGAGAAAGGTACAATCTCTTCTTCTTTCTTTTTTCCTTCCGACAATGTAGCAGTGGAAATGCAGCCGGACAATAGAAAATTAAAATACGCAACCGGAAAACCTGCCCTTCTTTTTGCAACCGCAATACAGGATGCAGTATTAATTGGTGATACAGAAGTAGGATTTACTTACCAAAAAGCATCGCAAAAATCTATCGCAAAAGACTATATCTTATTATGTGACAAATTGAAACTCAACATAAAAAATAAAGCAAAATCGGATTTATGCGATATCGCATTACAGGGAAGCGTAACATTAGATCAGCCTGCAGTTAAAATGGTACTCGATTACCATTATGATAAGAAAAAAGATCAAATAAAAGTGAATGATTATTCTATTGGGTTGATGACGAAGCATAAAATTGATTTGTCTATAAAAGGAGAAAAGGAAATCGGATTAGATGATTTTAATGCAGATTTAAGTGATATTGTTCAAATAATAGATATTGAAGATACTACGAAATCAGAAAAAGGCAAGATTGTGCTTGGAACATATCTGATAGGTATGGAAGCAGCACTTCCGATATTAAATAGTGATGTCAATCAAGTAAATTATCTGTCACTGGGAATTGCAATACAGTTGACGCTCACTGCAAAAGGAACGTTATCTCTGGAGTATTGCGTGGATACGTCTGGATTTCTTCAAATAGAAACAGACGCAGAAGGAAAATGCAGCCACATAGCAAGGGAATATGACTACCCACATCCGGCAGTTGATATAAATCAGCCAACCGAACAACAGCAACAGAGCAAACCGGAAATTGTATCCAAAGCGAAAGGAGAAGCCAGTCTGGATGTAGGATGTGGTCTGGATATCGGAATATGTATTTTGGGAATGATTCCTATGAAACTTTCCACAAATGCAGTGGAAATGGAAATGACCCGCAGTTTTCAGGAAAGCAGTGAGAAAGAAGCAAAGGCACAGGAAATATACAGAGAGCAATATTTATTGGACGATAATGTTGACTCAATGATAATAAGTAACAACTCCAGTATCAAAATGAATCTTGGAGCAAAAGTTAAGTTAGGGCCTTTGAAGTATCAGATGGGAAAAGCCGGAGGAAGTGTTCTGTTATATAAGGAGGTATTATTCCAATATCCAAATCCGATTGGATTTTCTCACTCGCAGTGTGGGTTTGGAGGTGTATATGCCGGAGAAAAATATTCGGATGATGAATTAAAAAATGCTTATCGTCAATATGCGGATGCAATGGGAATTCATACGATAATAAATGGGGCAAAAGATACGCTTGTCAATACAGCAGTCAATGGAGTATTATCCGGTGTATGCAAAGATTTATATGAGATAAGCCAATATATCAGCAAGCAGAATGAAAATTATAAATTAGATTATTTCTCGCCGGGAATATTATATGTGCGGGATGAAAATAATGTTGTAATCGGTGAATTTATCACAGCAGATAAAATATCTAATATAGCGGGGTTTCATCCGGGGATTTCTTATAAAAAAACAGAAGAGGTATATTCAACACCAAAGGAGTCTTATCGCGCGGAAATAAAAATAGGATGGATAATACGAAAATTGTTTGGATTAAATCAGGTGGAAGATATGGATGTTACATATAACAGTTATCAGTCCTCTGACAGTGCAGAGCAGATGGAACTTTTGTATCAGGGGGATGAGTTAAAATTAATTATCATTACGCATGGAGCAAAATAGGCTCAGGATATGTGTTTGACGAGGGGTATCGCATAGTCTAAAATAGAATCGGAAGGATTCTGTTTTAGACTTTTTTCTTGTATTATGGGAATGGGAAAGTTATGATATAAAGCAGAGAAGCAAACAGTGAGGAAAAGAAAAAATGGACATCAATCAATTTATTGCACAGTTGGACAAATTATTTGAGGAAAAAAGAATTTCTGAAGTTGAGACATTTTTAAATCGTAGTATGAAGCAGGCGTTAAAAGAAGCGGATAAACCTGCTCAGTTTACGATATTGAATGAGATGATGGGATTTTTCAGAGATACCAGCCAGTATGAAAAATCTATTCAGGCGTGCAGAGACTGCATTCGTCTAATGAAAGAAATGGGGATAGAAGGCACTGTGGAATATGCGACAGCGCTTCAAAACATTGCAAATGCGCATAGAGCTGCAGGTCTGCTGCAGGAATCATTAGAATACTATGACAGAGCATGTGATATTTATACAAAAAATATTGCTCCGGATGATTACAGGTTTGCAAGTCTGAACAATAATATTGCGCTGGTTTATCAGGAGATGAATGATTTTAATCAGGCGGCGCAGTATCAGCAAAAAGCATTGAATATTATCGAAAAAATAGAAAATTCAGAGATTGAGACAGCTGTTTCCTGTTCTAATTTGGCAGCCTCTCTTCTGGAACTAGACCGGGTAGATGAAGCGTTAGAATATCTTGAGAGAGCCCTTTCCATTTACCGGAAAGATGAAGTGAAAAATTTCCATTATAGTGCGGCGCTTAGTGCGATGGCAGCGGCACAGTGTAAAAAAGGAAATTATAAAAAAGCAGTACCGTTATATGAGGAAGCACTAAAAGAAATTGAAATTAATATGGGAAAAGGAACTGCTTATCAGATTACCAAAGAAAATCTGGAGAGTGTATATCAGAAACTGAAAATTCATCCGGAGAGAAAAGAGATAAAAGATACAGACTGCAAAGTGTGTGATAAAAAAGATAGTGCGATAGATTTTTCTTCAAAAGTTCAAAAAAAAGAATCAAAGATATCCGGAATACAGCTGGCGCAGGATTTTTACAGAGAATATGGTGCGCCGATGATACATGAAAAATTTCCGCAGTATGAAAATAAAATTGCTGTGGGATTTGTAGGAGAAGGCTCAGAACGCTTTGGGTTTGACGACTGTTATTCCATGGATCATGATTTTGGACCGGGCTTCTGTATGTGGATTACAGAAGACACATACCATCTGATTGGTGATAAATTACAGCAGGAATATGAAAAACTTCCGAAAGAATATCAGGGAATTACAAGAGTTGATACAAAAATGGCACAGGGAAGATGCGGCGTGCAGATCATAGGAGATTTTTATGAAAAATATACAGGGTTACGGCAAAGCCCAAGAGAACTGGAGCAATGGATTGAGTTGGAAGATTATCGGCTTGCCACGGTAACCAATGGTATAGTTTTCCGGGATGACGAAAAAATTTTTTCCGAAATACGTAAAGGTTTTTTCGAACAGCCGGAGGCGGCGAGAATGGTGAAACTTGCAAGAGAAATTGCGGCGATGGCGCAGACCGGACAATGTAATTATGCAAGAGCAATGGCAAGAAAAGATTATGTTACTGCCTATATATGTATCTCAGAGTTTATGCAGCACACAATGAAATGTCTGTTTCTGCTCAATAGAAAATATGCCCCATATTATAAATGGATGCTGGAAGGAACGAAAAAACTGGAAATTCTTCCTGAAGTGGGAGATATTTTAAGAGCGATGGCAGATATGCCGGACCAGAGGACGGCTTGGAAAGATGATTGCTACAGTAATACGAATTTGAATGAAAAGGACAGAAAAGTCCTGACGATTGAGATTGTGGCCCGGTTAATTATTCATGAGCTAGGCCGGCAGAAAATAATAAAAGAGACCGAATCTAATTTTTTAAATGATTATGTGGAGCAGATTATGAAAAAAGCGGATGCCTGTGCGGCCAAGAAGAATCAGAATATGTCTGAACGGGATGAAGTGATGGAACAGATTATAAAACTGGAATTTGAAGCGTTTGATAAAGTACAGAATCAAGGTGGACGCGCAGATTGTCAGAATGACTGGCCGTTTTTCTATATCATGAGGAAAAGCCAGTATATGACGTGGAATAATGATATGCTTTGCTGCATAAGAGATTTATGGCAGGAAAATAAAAAGAAAGGCTGGAACATGATTACAGAAAAATATGGAAGAATGATGGAGTTTACAGCGCCCAAAGAGTATGAACAGATACAGAAGTATTTTCCTGAAAAGTCCGAGCAAAGCAAAGCCATCGTAGAACAGATTTCCGAAATACAGGTGCAGTGGATGAAAGAATTCGCCCGGAAATATCCGAAACTTGCGTCCAATGCCCGGGATATTACAAGAGATGCGGATGAAATGGATAACACATCCTATGAGACTTATTTAAAAGGTGAGCTTTTGACGTATTCGGATGCTTTGCTGGAAATGTATGGACGGTTTATTGTGGAACTTGCAAGAGAAGGGAAAAATCTGGCGGAGATGACCATAGAAAATACTGTACATCTGCAGGGATATAAAACTTTGGAAGCAGCAGAGCAGTCACTTTAGGAGGGACTATGGCTTTTTTACCAATTTCCCGTGAAGATATGGAAGCACAGGGAATAGAGCAGTTGGATTTTGTATATGTCATAGGGGATGCGTATGTGGACCATCCTTCTTTTGGTCATGCAATTATCAGTCGTGTCCTGCAGGCACATGGATACCGGGTGGGTATTATTGCACAGCCGGATTGGAAAAATGATGAGAGTATAAATATATTGGGAGAGCCCCGTCTTGGGTTTATTGTCATGGGAGGAAATATGGATTCCATGGTAAATCATTACTATGTTTCCAAAAAAAGACGTGACAAAGACGCCTATACTCCGGGTGGAGTCATTGGCAAAAGACCGGACCATGCGGCGGTTGTCTATTGTAATTTAATTCGTCATACGTATAAGGACAAGCCAATCATTATAGGGGGAATCGAGGCAAGTCTCAGAAGAATGGCTCATTATGATTATTGGAGCAATCGTCTGAAACGTTCCATACTGTTGGATAGCCAGGCAGATATTATCTCATACGGAATGGGTGAAAAATCCATGGTGGAAATTGCGGATGCTTTGGATAGCGGAATGGATATTAAAGATATCACTTATATTCGGGGAACTGTTTTTCAAACCAGAGATTTGTCACTGGCATATGATCCGATAATTCTGCCTTCTTATGACGCAATGAAAGAGGATAAATTAAATTATGCCCGCAGTTTTAAGATTCAAAGTGAAAATACAGATGCAATAAATGGAAAAACCCTGGTAGAGCCATATCCAAATGGAGTTTATGTGGTGCAGAATCCACCGCAAATGCCATTGACTACCCGGGAGATGGATGACATCTATGATCTTCCTTATGAACGCACTTACCATCCTTCCTATGAGACGGAGGGCGGAGTTCCGGCGATAGAAGAAATCCGGCATTCTCTGATTAGCTGCCGGGGGTGTTTTGGCGCCTGCAGTTTCTGTGCGCTTACATTCCATCAGGGAAGGGTCATCCAGTCCAGAAGTCATGAATCTGTAATAAAAGAAGCGATAAAAATAACAGAAATGAAGGGGTTTAAAGGATATATCCATGATGTAGGAGGACCAACAGCAAATTTTTATCATCCATCTTGTAAAAAACAACAGAAAAATGGTGTGTGTAAAAATAAGCAATGTCTCTTTCCAAAACCGTGTAAGAATCTGAATGTGGACCATAGGGATTACCTAAATCTGTTAAGGAAGCTGCGGGAACTTCCGAAAGTGAAGAAGGTCTTTGTGCGTTCCGGAATCCGGTTTGATTATATTATGGAAGATAAAGATGATACATTTTTCAGAGAGCTGATAGAGCATCATATCAGTGGGCAGTTGAAAGTGGCACCGGAGCATGTTTCAGATAAGGTGCTTTCCTATATGGGAAAACCTCCGCATTGTATATACGAAAAATTTATTGAGAAATATTATCGTTTCAATCAGAGCATGGGGAAAAAACAGTTTGTGGTGCCTTATCTTATGAGTTCACATCCGGGCTCTGATATGAGAGAAGCAGTAAAACTGGCGGAATATCTGAGAGATATCGGTTACAATCCGCAGCAGGTGCAGGATTTTTATCCTACGCCTTCTACAATGTCTACCGTAATGTATTACACAGGTGTGGATCCGCGGACAATGGAGAAGGTATATATACCAAAGAATCCGCATGAAAAAGCCATGCAGAGGGCGCTGATGCAGTACCGGAATCCGGCAAACTATGAATTGGTAAAAGAGGCACTTCATATTGCCGGGAGAGAGGATTTGATTGGATTCGGAGCAAATTGTCTGATTAAACCTAGACAACTGAAAAAAGAAAAAGTAAACTATAAGAAAGACGATTTAAGACGGAGGAAAAACAATTCCCAAAACAGTGTAAAAAAAGAACAATATCATCCAAAAAAGAGAAATCAAAAAAATAAAAAGAAAAGAGGGAGATAGAGATGGATATTAAGACATTACAGACAGATATGATTGCAGCAATGAAGGCGAGAGACAAAGCGAGAAAGGAATCTATTTCCGCATTAATTCAGGCGGTAAAAAAGGCCGGAATTGATGCGGGATGCAGAGAAAATATTCCGGAGGAAATGGTCAATAAAGTAATTTTAAAAGAATTGAAAACCGTAAAAGAGCAGATTGACAGCTGCCCGGCTGAGAGGACAGATTTATTGGAGGAATATCAGGCAAGGTATGATGTATTCAATTTCTATGCACCACAACTTATGAGCGCTGAGGAAGTTGAGACAGAATTAAATGAAAAATTTGCCGATGTGATTGCTACCAAAAACAAAGGGCAGATTATGAAGACAGTTATGCCTGCTTTTAAAGGAAGAGCAGATGGAAAAGTCATTCAGCAGATTGTTACAAAACTTTGCCAGTAGAATAACTGGGAATACCCAGGATATCGATAGCATATATAATGTGGTAAAGATGTAGCAGTGATGGAAAGACAGATGGGAGAATTTATGAAGAGAAAGATAATGAACAGATTAGCACTGATGCTGGCGGTAATTATGACTGTGGCAATTCTTCCGGCATCAGACAGTGTGCACGGAGAAAGTAATGCAAACACTGTACAGTATTACTTTGCAAACAGCAATGCCGGGAATGCTGACGGAACAATTCAGTTTACGTCAAATAAGCCGGGAACATATACTTTTTATTGGGGAGACGAAAAGGGAAACAAACTGCAATATAATGGAATTGGATTTTCAAAACTGGGACAGGTGTCAACCACTTCTCAGAATCTGACAGCAGAATATTCGGTTGTATCTTCTTATACGGTAATACCGGAGGGAGCCAGAGAACTGTTGGTTTATAATTCCGGGGCAGAAAAAGTTGCCTCTTATGATATACCGCAAGAAAAACAGTTTCATGAAGAAGAGGCACTTTATCAGTTTGGACTGATGAGCGATGTGCATTTTAACCGTTATGCGGATTACTCTTCCGATGATTCTGTACCTGCATTTAACCGGGCTTTGAAATTTATGAATGACAGAGGCATTGATTTTGTAGGGTTGACCGGTGATTTGAGTAATGCGGCAGAGACATCAGCATATACTAAATTTAACAATGCCATCAATCAATATCCGAATATGACGGTATATACCTGTATGGGAAATCATGATGTTTATTGGAGTGGGGATGCAGGAAAAAATATTGCCAATTTTGCTAAATTAGTCAATACAAAAAATAAGACAGATTCCCATGTTAAAAATATAAACAGCGATACAGGTGTAGATTTTGTTTATGAGAAAAATGGAGATATTTTTATATTTTTCAGTCAGACCAGCGCAGTATATCGAAAAAATGCTTATCTTGTGACGATGGACCAGTTGAATTGGCTGGAGACAAATCTGGCAGCATATGCAGACAAGAATGTATATCTGTTTTTCCATACATATTTTGCTTCCGAAAACGGAGATGTGACGAAAGCAGTGGGAAACTTGAAAAATCCGGGTGGTTACACTTATGATTTAACTTATTATTTTGGTAATAAGGATGAAGCAAGATTCCGGGCATTACTGAACAAATATTCAAATGTAACTATGTTTAGCGGACATTCGCACTGGTCTTATGGACAACAGAAATATAATCCAAATCTGAATATAGGAAATATTAATACAAAACAGACGGGAGCTACGCTGATTCATGTTTCCAGTGTCGGCGCTCCAAGAACAATCGAAGAAAACGCCAAGAACAGAGATGAGAACAATGGTGTCAAATCCGAGGGAATGGTGGCAGTAAAATATAAAAATGCCACAGTATATCTTGCGGTGGATTTTGTCAATAATGAGTACATGGCGGACGCGTCTTATCTGAACAGAGACGGGAAAAAAGGTGTAAGTGAGCAGATTACATTCCAGCAGGAAACTACAAAATCCCAGAAGGATACCAAACTGGGAAAATCGAAGATTACATCGGTTGGGAAAGCAAAGAAAACCAAAGCAAAATACTATAAAGTAAAGATTAAGTATAAGAAAATTGCAAACGCACAGAAATATCAAATTAAATATTCTACTACAAAAAAATTTAAGGCAAAGAAAACAAAGACCAGATACAGCAAAAAAATTTCTTATACAATTAAAAAATTGAAAAAGAACAGAAAATACTATATTAAAGTCAGAGCCTTTCGGAAAGATTCAGGAAAAAAAATCTACGGAAAATGGTCAAAAGTAAAGACTTTAAGGATAAAAAGATAAAATGAGTGAAACAAAAAGAAAACTATCCATTAAAAAAATATTGATACGAGATGCGCTGTTAATTTTATTAATACTCTCTATGTTTACTTATGTTAAGTGCAGACGTAGAGATGCGTTTACAGACAAAGGCGCATATAAGACAATTTCTTTAGAGGGAAAATGGTATAAAGTAGATGTCGATACTATTACGGTAGTGACAGTTACAAAGAAAGGTACCTACAAAGAGGAGGATGTTTCAGGAAAAAAGATAAAAGAGGGTACTTATGAAATCGGCAATCATGTTTTGAGGATGGATAATAAAATCTACTCTATGAATTATGTAGATGAAGAAAAATTGTTTCAGGATGCCATAGAGGGAGATCCATCTCTCTATGAGTTTAGAAAGTATTTTTATATTAAAGAAAAAGATCGGAAAATTTATTATTTTGATAATGATATGGAAGCCGCCGACCAGGTGGAAGATAACTGCTCCACGAATGAGTATTATGAGAAATCCGGAATGTTTGATGAAAATGGTTTTGCTATAGATGGAAACGGCGTATTACTGGCATACAATGGAAATGCAAAAGAGATTACTCTTCCACCGGAAGTGGAAGAAATTGCGGAAAATGCAATGTCAGCCGATTATGGCAGAGCTGTTGGAACACAGAAAATAACGATTCCTGCCACAGTGAAAAAAATTGACACCGGTGCATTTTCCTTTTCCACAGTTCATACGGTTGTTTTGGAACAGGGAATCGAAGAAATCGGAAAATGGGCATTTGGAGACAGTAGCATTAAAGAAATATATTTTCCGGACAGCATAGCGAATATTCAGGAAGGAATACTGGATACGGAAGAAGGACTGAACGGTATGAAAATTTATTATAAGTCCGGGTCTCAGGTAGAGCGGTATTTTCAACAGTATCCTCCAGAAGGAGAGTACGAACTGATTCGCCAGTGATGATAAAAATAACATAAAACAATAAAATAAAACCTGTATTTCTATGCAGTATTTTGCATGAAATACAGGTTTTACTTTTTTTCAAATAAATCTCCGACGGGGCAATTCAATATTTTGCTCAACTTATCCAGATTTTCAAAATGGATAGAAGAAGTCTGATTCATAACCATACGATTAAAATTCTGATAACTTAAATCAAGCTGTTTGTATAACCAATATTTTGTGTGATTTTGTTCTTTTAATATTTCTAAAATCCGTAAACGTACCATAAAAAATCCTTTCTACATATCATATTATATCTTAAAACTCATGCTTGCATAATTGACTTGCGCATAATATAATTTATACATTATGTAATGCATACATGAGATACAGAAGTTAAAATAATAAAAATACGGTATATTATGAGGACTAAAAATGGAAAGAATAAAGAATAGAAATTCAGGAATCGAATTATTGAAGATTTTTGCAATTATTTGTATTGTGTCTCATCATGCCAACTGGCTTGGTCAGGTAACGAATGTGACAAACTCTTATAGTTTTGGCTTTCAAAGTTTTATCAGGGCATTTATGCAGTATGCAGGCACTATTGGAAATGTTGTTTTTTTAATCAGTTCAGCCTGGTTTCTGGTAAATGATAAAAAGGTATCTTTTCGTAAAATTGTTTCCCTGGCAGTAGATTGTTCTCTGGTTTCTATTATTTATCTTGTAATATTTTTATTGTGCGGATATTCGATTTCCCCGGCAGAAATACTGAAACAATTTTTTCCATTAATATTCGGGTATAATTGGTATATCGGATGCTATATTTTATTTTTTATGATACATCCGCTGTTAAATATTATCGTTTACCGATTAAAAAAAGAGCAGCTGCTGGTGGTGGACATATTGCTTGTCTTATATTGTGCGGTGGCTATCTTATATCCCGTAGGAATTTATTACAATAAACTGATAGGTTTTATCTGTATTTATTTCTTTATTGCGTATGTTAAATTATATTTAAAAAAACTTGTGCAGTCTGTGCGGTGGAATGTTATTCTCTTATTGGCTTCCACCCTCAGCATGACAGTTATGATTGTTGTAATCCATGGTATTTTTATGGGAAATGGGACATTTGAACATTTCAGTGACAGATTCAATGATATTATTAATCCATTTATTTTTCTTGGCGTTCTTTCCCTGTTTCATCTTGCAGAAAAATGGAAGCATATTAGTGGCGTCATAAATTATATTTCCAGTATGTCAATGCTTATTTATATCATACACTGGAATGAGTTGGGAAAAACGCTTGTGGCGCCCGGTATATTTACATTTCTTTACCAAAGATATGCCGGTGGTAATGTGCTGATGGCAGTTTTACTGATGACCTGTCTGTTATTCCTTGTCAGTGTTTTGGGAGCATTTATTTATAAAAACACAATCCAGAGATTGAGCCATAGGGTATGTGATTGGATTTATGAAAAAGCAGGGACATTTTTCGGCAGGCAGATTGTTTTTCTTTCCAAGTTTGATTAATGAAAGCATACGAATAAAAAATTTTGAAGTGATATCTTGATATGGTTTTCTGATTGACAGAAATAATAATGATAAATTAAAAAAACAGTTGTGGAACAATATCCACAGCTGTTTTTTATGTTGTAAAAAATTCTTTAGGATTTTAATTTTATAAAAAATTTAATATAGATTTAAAAAAAGTAAGATATTGAATTTAACATAAGTTTTTTAGAATCAAGGCATGATTGGATGATATATCCATCAAAAAAAGAATAATGTACATGAAAAAAGGAGAAAGCAATATGAGAAAAAAATTATTGGCAGTAACTGCCGCTATAGTTCTTACAACCCTTGCATTTACCGGATGCAGCAGCAACTCAGATACGGAAAGCGCACAAGATAGTAAAGAAGTTTCCGGGGCGATATCTGTTATTTCCAGAGAAGACGGGTCAGGGACCCGGAGTGCTTTTGCGGAGCTGATGGGTGTAGTGGATGATCAGGAAAATGATATTACCATACAGACTGCTGAAATTACAAACAGCACATCGGTAATGCTTCAGACAGTAGCACAGAATAAAAGCGCAATCGGTTATGTATCCTTGGGCTCTCTCTCGGAAGATGTAAAAGCAGTAAAGGTAGACGGCGTTGAGGCAACGGCAGAAAACGTAAAAAATAATACATATAAAGTGTCAAGACCGTTTAATATTGCTTATAAGGAAGGCGAACTGACAGAATTAGATCAGGACTTTATCAGCTATATTATGAGTGAGCAGGGACAGGAAATTGTTGCTCAAGAAGGATACATTGACTTGACACCGGAAGGATCTTATTCCGGCAGCGGAAAAAAGGGAAAAATTACCTTGGCAGGATCTACTTCTGTAGCTCCTCTTATGAATGTGCTGGCGGATGAATATAAGAAACAAAATCCGAATGTGGTAATTGAAATTCAGGAATCAGGATCCTCTGCGGGAATCCAGTCAGCGATAGAAGGGGCAGTAGAAATTGGAATGTCTTCCAGAGAATTAAAAGATGAGGAAGCAGCAAAGCTTACGGCAAAACAGATTGCCTTAGATGGTATTGCGGTCATTGTCAACAAAGAAAATCAGATTTCAGAAATGACAAGTGAACAGATAAAGAATATCTATATAGGCGACACAGTAAACTGGGAAGATATTGAAAAGTAAAAAAGAAAGAGGGGGTTACACGCTGTCTGCGGTAGCCCTTCCTTTTCCTTATTGAGAAAATAAAGGAGTGAAAACCGTTGGATAAAACAATAAAAGAAGTTTTCATGAAAGCAATATTTCTGATATGCGCATGTATTTCGATTGCATCTGTGATAATGATTTGTCTGTTTATGTTTGCAAACGGAGTACCTGCAATCAGAGAAATCGGGCCGATAAAATTTCTTTTCGGAACAGTATGGAGACCTAACCAGGATATTTATGGAATTGGTCCTATGATTATAGGAAGTATTTACGTGACAGCAGGCGCTATGATTGTTGGAGTACCTATCGGACTCCTTATGGCGGTATTTCTGGCAAAATATTGCCCTAAAAAATTATATGCAGTGATGAAACCTATGGTAAACCTGATGGCAGGAATTCCTTCAATTATTTATGGATTCTTTGGTCTTGTAGTAATTATTCCTGCCATTTCAGATATGTTTGGCAGCAGTGGAAAAGGAATTCTGGCAGCGTCAATTCTTCTTGGGATGATGATTCTTCCTACAATAATAAATACCGCAGAATCTGCAATTCGTGCTGTCCCCCAAAGTTATTTTGAAGGAGCCTTGGCACTGGGCGCCACAAAAGAAAGAAGTATTTTTAAGACAATCATTCCGGCAGCAAAATCTGGTGTTCTGGCAGGAATTATTTTAGGAATGGGGAGGGCTATCGGAGAAACTATGGCAGTGGTAATGGTAGCGGGAAACCAGCCGGTTATTCCTGAAAATATTTTAAGCGGAACACGTACGTTGACTTCAAATATTGTGTTGGAAATGGCATATGCTACAGGTCTGCACAGGCGTTGCCTGATTGCTACGGCTGTTGTGCTGTTTGTTTTTGTCTTACTGATAAATGTTTGTTTTTCAATACTGAATAAAAAGAAGGAGGCATAGCGTTGAACGGAATAAGAAAAGTCAAAGAATATTGCAGAAAACCCGGATCCTTCATATGCTTTTTGCTGATTATGCTGTCTGCATTGTTTACAGTTTCTTCTATGTTGTATTTGATAATATATATTTTAATGAATGGGATTCCTTATATCAATGGACAGTTATTTGAATGGACTTACAATGCTGATAATGTTTCTATGCTGCCAGCAATCATTAATACAATTATTGTTGTTTTTCTTACTCTATTGATTGCAGTGCCTGTAGGAATTGCAGCGGCAATTTATCTGGTGGAGTATGCGAAAAGGGGCTCGAAACTCGTCAAAGTAATTCGGGTAACCACAGAAACTCTGGCAGGAATTCCTTCGATTGTATTCGGACTCTTTGGATTTCTTGCATTTGTATTGACATTTCATTGGGGATATTCCCTTCTGGCCGGAATATTGACACTTGCAATGATGGTATTACCGACAATTATCCGGACAACAGAAGAGGCGCTGATTTCTGTGCCAGATACATTCCGGGAAGGAAGTTACGGATTAGGAGCCGGAAAACTTCGGACAATTTTTATCATTGTACTTCCTGCAGCAGTTCCCGGGATTCTGGCAGGTGTCATTCTTTCTATTGGCAGGATTGTGGGAGAAAGTGCAGCATTAATTTTTACGGCAGGCTCTGTTGCGGCAGTACCAAAGGGATTATTTGATTCCACCAGAACTCTGGCAGTGCATATGTATTGCCTGTTGTCTGAGGGATTATATACCCATCAGGCATATGCCACGGCAGTGATATTGCTTGTCATTGTACTGATAATTAACTGGTTGTCGGGTATGGCGGCAAAAAAAGTAGGAAAGGAAAATTAAATGGGAAAATTTGATATACAGAACATGGAACTTCATTATGGAGATTTTCATGCAATAAAAAATGTAAATTTATGTATCCCACCCAATGAGATAACAGCATTTATCGGTCCTTCCGGTTGTGGGAAATCTACCGTTCTGAAATCTTTGAACAGAATGAATGATTTAATTCCTGAGTGCAAAATTGAGGGGAGCATATCTCTGGATGGAGTTGATATCTACAAGGATATGGACGTCAACCACTTGAGAAAACGTGTGGGAATGGTTTTTCAAAAACCGAATCTGTTTCCAATGAGTATTTATGACAATATTGCTTATGGTCCAAGAACACATGGAATCCATTCTAGAAGCAAATTGGATGAAATTGTGGAGAAAACATTAAAACAGGCAGCAATCTGGGAAGAGACAAAGGATTCCCTAAAGAAGAGTGCACTGGCAATGTCCGGCGGACAGCAGCAGAGACTTTGTATTGCCAGAGCATTGGCAGTAAATCCGGAAGTCTTATTAATGGATGAACCGACATCTGCTTTGGATCCGATATCGACTTCTAAAATTGAAGATTTGGCAACCGAACTGAAAAAAGATTATACAGTAATCATGGTAACACATAATATGCAGCAGGCGGCAAGAATTTCTGATAAGACAGCGTTTTTTCTGTTGGGAGAAGTAATAGAATTTGGAGAGACAGAGGACTTGTTTTCAATGCCAAAGGATAAGAGAACAGAAGATTATATTACAGGAAGGTTTGGATGATAATATGAGAAATAAATTTAATCAGCAGTTGGATAATTTAAATGAGCAGATGATAAAAATGGGAAAACTCTGTGAGCAGGCAATCGCAGCGGCAATTAAGCTTACAATGGATGGCGAGGATGAAGATTTAAAACAGGAAGTGTTTGAGACAGATTCCGAAATTGATAGAAAGGAAAGAGAAATTGAAGGAATCTGCATGAAACTGCTGCTTCGTCAGCAACCGGTAGCAAAAGATTTAAGAACGATCTCCTCTGCACTGAAAATGATATCTGATATGGAACGTATCGGAGATCAGGCTGCAGATATTGTAGAACTTGCCGGATATATTACAGACAGCACAATGAAATATGTGCTTCACTTGAACGATATGGCAAATGAAGTGATATTAATGGTTACGAAAAGTATTGATTCTTTTGTAAATCATGATTTAGATATGGCAAAAAGTGTTATCCTCTCAGATGATATTGTGGATAATTATTTTGATGATATTAAAAGAAAATCAATTCATATGATTGCCCAAGGGACAGATGACGGTGAAGAATTTATTGATATTTTAATGATAGCAAAATATTTGGAACGGATTGGAGATCACGCTACGAATATTGCCGGATGGGTAGAATATTCCATTTTGGGAGCACATGTAGACAAATAATAATGATCAAAAGAAGGAAATGAGCTGAAGAACACTTATAAGGAATAAATTTTACATTCTTTTTACGTTCGTTTTACATAGGATTTACATGGCAGGGGTAAATTAATTTTAGAAAAAATAGGAAGAATCATCGCGGAGAAGGAGGCGTTTTATGATTTATTTTGTAGAAGATGACAGTAATATACGAGAATTAGTAGTGTACACGTTAAATAGCACAGGAATTGAGGCAGAAGGATTCGAAAAACCTTCAGAGTTCTGGAATAAAATCAAAAAAAATCTCCCATCTCTTGTGATTTTAGATGTTATGCTTCCAGAGGAAAATGGAATTGAAATTCTGCAGAAATTAAGAAGTAATCCTCTTACAGAAAAACTTCCGATTATTATGGCTACAGCAAAAACGAGCGAATATGATAAAATCAGAGGATTAGAAAGTGGAGCGGATGATTACATTTCAAAGCCGTTTAGTATGATGGAGATGGTAGCACGAGTAAAGGCATTGTTACGGAGAGCAGAATATACCAATACAGAGACAGAATATACGATTGATAATTTGTATGTATGTCCAACCAGGCATATTGTAAGAGTAAATGATGAAGAAGTTGTCCTGACATTAAAAGAATTTGAAATGTTGTGTCTTTTATTAAAAAACAGGGGAATTGTACTTACCAGAGATCAGCTCCTGAATAAAGTCTGGGGATATTCCTTTGATGGAGAAAGCCGGACAGTCGATGTACATATCAGAACTTTGCGGCAAAAATTGAAAGAAGCTGGAAGCATTATTAAAACAATTCGGGGAGTTGGTTACAAAATTCAGGGGAATCACTAATATGAAAAAAATGAGCAGACGCATATTTGTAAATATGTTTTTTATTTCTATTCTTGTGATATTGCTGAGCACCTTTCTGACTGCAGGAATCGTATATAGAAGTTATGCGAAGCAAAATATAGAATCAATAAGAAATGAATTGTCAGCTGCGGCCAATGGCGTAAATCTGAATGGTGCGGCTTATTTAAAATCGTTAAAGTCAGAACATAGAGTTACATTGATTGGTCGCGATGGCACAGTGCTTTATGACAATCAGAATAATACAAGAGAAATGGAAAATCATAACAAAAGAAAAGAAGTGATAGAAGCCAGACAAAACGGAGAGGGATATTCGGAAAGATATTCCAATACGATATCACAAAAGGCTGTCAATATAGCAGTATTATTAGACAATGGAAATGTACTTAGAATTTCGCAAACCACTTCAACAATGTGGAATATCATGCTGCACGCTTTCATGCCGATGTTGTCGGTTATGATTTTGGCTGCTGTTTTTGTTACTTATCTTTCTTACCGGGTATCCCGTGCGATAACAAGACCAATTAATGCAATCAATTTAAGCGCGCCGGATCAGTCTTCTGTATATGAAGAGATAAAACCGTTGGTAGAAAGGATTCATCAGCAGAATAATCAGATTGAAGAAAACTTGAAAAAACTGAATGAAGAACATGAGAGGCAGGATCACATGCGCAGAGATTTTACGGCAAACGTTTCTCATGAATTAAAGACGCCGCTGACGTCTATTTCCGGATTCGCAGAGATTATCAAAAATGGAATGGTAGAAAAAGAGGAAGATATCAGAAGGTTTGCGGGAAAAATTTATGACGAATCGCAACGGTTGATTATTCTGGTCGGAGATATCATTAAGCTGTCGCAGCTGGATGGGAAAGATGTCATGGTAACCATGGAACCGATTGATTTGTATGAGACCAGCAGAGCTGTTATGTCCCATCTGGAGGCAGCAGCAAAGAAAAAAAATGTCCAGTTAGATTTACGGGGAAGTCATATAGTCATTACGGGCGTGGAACAGATTATTGAGGAAATGATATTTAACCTGATAGACAATGGAATTAAATACAACAGAGAAGGTGGAAAAGTCACAGTTACAGTGAAAAAAAACAACAATGGAATTGTGCTGTCTGTTTCGGACACAGGAATAGGGATACCTAGGGAAGATATAGATAGGATATTTGAACGTTTTTACCGGGTGGATAAAAGTCATTCTAAGGAAATTGGCGGTACAGGATTGGGATTGTCGATTGTAAAGCATGGCGCAATTTTTCATAATGCAGCAATACTGGTAAAGAGCAAAGCAGGCAAGGGAAGTACATTTGATATTGTATTTTAAATATTTTACCCAGATTTAACATTAAGAATAAATATAATTTACATGTTTTTGATAGGATGATATTGCCATGATATAAATACCCGAGAAATATGAATACATAATACTAGCAGGAGGGCAATATGGATATATTTAATGTCTTATCATTAATTGGTGGGTTGGCTTTGTTTCTGTTTGGAATGAATGTTATGGGAGAGGCGTTAGAAAAAAGAGCCGGAAATCAGTTGAAAAGTATTTTAGAAAAATTGACCTCCAACAGGTGGAAAGGTTTTTTGCTGGGGGCAGGAGTTACAGCAATTATTCAAAGTTCTTCTGCGACTACAGTCATGGTCGTGGGATTTGTTAATTCCGGAATTATGTATTTAAAACAGGCAATCGGCATTATTATGGGAGCGAATGTGGGAACAACAATTACGGCATGGATTCTCAGTCTCACCGGAATTGAAAGTTCCAATCTTTTTGTGAGCCTGTTAAAACCGGCTTCGTTTACGCCGATTCTGGCGCTTATTGGAATCTTTCTTGTAATGAAAAATAAAAATTCCAAAAGTGCGGATACCGGAACAATTCTGCTGGGATTTGCTGTATTAATGTTTGGAATGGAAACAATGTCTGATGCCGTTAGTCCGCTGAGAGACGTACCGGAATTTCAAAATATTCTTACGATGTTTCGAAATCCTGTGCTTGGAGTTTTAGCCGGTGCTTTTCTTACTGCAATCATCCAGAGTTCTTCAGCCTCCGTCGGTATACTGCAGGCCTTAGCTTCTACGGGGGCAGTTACTTATGCGAGCGCTGTCCCGATTATTATGGGGCAGAATATAGGAACATGCGTTACAGCAATAATTTCTTCTATTGGAGCAAATAAAAACGCCAAGAGGGTGGCAGTCGTGCATCTTGTATTCAATATTCTGGGGACAATCCTCTGGCTTACAATGTTTTGTATTGTTAATGCTATTGTTCATATCACTTTTTTGGATAAGAGCGCAAGTCTTTTGGGAATTGCGGTAATACATTCCGTATTTAATGTCGCATGTACGATTCTGTTGTTTCCGTTTGCAAATCAACTGGAAAAAATTGCATGCTTTATTGTGAGAGACGCAAAAGAGAAAGAGTCTATACAGCTGTTGGATGAACGTCTTATGGCAACTCCGGCAATCGCTATCGGGCAATGCAGGCGAGTTGTAGAGGAAATGATGGACCGGACAATAGGAGGCGTGACGAGGGCATGCAGTCTGATTCATTTGTTTAATGAAAAAGAATTGGAGTCTGTAATTCTTGCAGAAAATGATGTAGATAAATATGAGGACAAACTGGGGACATATCTTGTTCAAATCAGCAAACAGAATTTAAGCGAACGGGATAGCCGGGTTGTCACGGAGTTACTGCATGTTATAGGGGATGTGGAACGTATTTCCGATCATTCTGTGGGAATTGCAAAATCAGCAGAAGAAATTAAGGATAAAAAACTGAAATTTTCAGAAAACGGCTCAAAAGAAATCAGCCTTATGATAAGGGCTGTAGAGGAAATTATGGAGAAAGCTAAAGCAGCTTTCCAAAAAGATGATATGGATGCAGCTCTGAGTGTCGAGGCTATGGAGCATGTGATTGATTATCTGAAACATGAATTAAAAAAACGTCATATTGACAGGTTAAAAAATGGCAGTTGTACGATTGAACAGGGATTTATTATGACAGATATTATTACCTCTCTGGAAAGAATTTCAGACCATTGCTCCAATATTGCCGGTTGCGTAGAGGAAATAGCGCATGGAAGTTTGGGAATTCATGCTTACGCTGAAGAAATTGAAAAGACACCGGGAAGTAAATTCTATCAGATTTATCAGGAAAATATGAAAAGATATACTGTGGATGAATAAAATATATTTGGGAAATAATATAAACCATTACAACAATTCTGTTGTCATGGTTTATTTATTTTGATAAAATAAATAATATAGGAAAGGAGCATTTATGAATAATAATATTTTTAGAAATCTTTCATATGGTGTATATATTATTTCTACAATGGATGATGGAAGAGCTACCGGATGTACTGCAAATTCTGCGATGCAGATTACATCTTCTCCTGCCACAGTGGCGATAAGTATTAACCATGATAATTATACGAATGAATGTATTAAAAAATTCGGAAAATTTTCTATATCTATTCTGGCACAGGATTCGAAGCCATTGCTCATTGGAAAGTTTGGTTTTTCATCAGGCCGTGATGTGAATAAATTTCAGGATGTCGATTTCAAAATTGTAGAAGGAACGCCGATAATCCAGGATTCCTGTGGATATATTGTGTGTAAGGTAATAGACACTATGGAAACGGCAACGCATACGGTGTTTCTCGGAGAGGTAACAGAGGGAGATGTGCTGGGAAGTGACAGAACGCCTATGACCTATGCGTATTACCATAATGTTATCAAGGGAAAGAGTCCGAAAAACGCTCCAACGTATCTCCCGGAAGAGGAAAGCGAATCAGAGCAAAAGAAAAAATACAAATGTGAAGTCTGCGGATATGTTTATGAAGGAGAAACACTTCCGCCAGATTTTAAGTGCCCGGTATGTCATCAGGGTGCGGATAAATTTAAAAAAATATAAAAGAAAGAGGAAGAAGGACCATGAAAAAATTAGTTTCAATTATGCTTGCATTTATTCTGGTTATGACATCCGTTACATTCAGTGATATATCCAGAGTCAATGCAGAAAACAGCTGGCAGAATACAGCCATTACAGCACCGCAAGAAGGAAAATTAGTGGGAGCCGGATATATTAATATTGTTTTTGAGCCGATTGAAAATGCGGCACAGTATGAAGTATATTTTGATGGACAATCGGCGGGAATTCACGCCGCAGATGACAGCGCTCTTCCGATAAAACACGAAGTATATACCACAGGGGTAACGGCACATACGGCTTATATTGTAGCAACACTTGAAGATGGATCCCAGATACAGACAGATACGCGTACATTTTATGTATCAAAGAAAGGTCTTGCAATGGGTGGAGACATGAGTTCCGCCGTTTCCATGAAAAAATTAAATATATCATGGTATTATAACTGGGCAATTACAGCATTTAATTCTTCTGTAGACGAAGGTGTAGCGCATGTACCAATGCTTTGGGGAGCATCAGAAGAAAATCTTGCCGGTCTGGCCGATATTACAGATGATTCCAATTATATTTTAGGTTATAATGAGCCGGATATCGAATCCCAGGCAAACATCAGTCCTGCGGAAGGATTGAAAGCGTGGAGAGCAGTAGAAGCTTTGGGCAGAAGAACGGTTTCCCCGGCATCTGCCAATCCAAATGGAGACATTGAATGGGTAAGTAAATTCCTGGAAGGGGATTATGATAGTGAAGGAGTATTTGTAGAGGGAACAGACTGTGATGCAATCGGAATACACAGTTATGGCGCCAGCACAAATCTGACCCGACTGTTAGATGCAGTTGACAAGGTTTGGAATACATATCATAAACCAATCTGGGTAACAGAAGTATCTGTCATGGGAAGAAAAGGAACTTCCTATGATAATAGCTATGAGAATGTAGAAGTAAGAAAAAAAGTAGAAGAATATGTTGAGAAGCTGGTAGGAGAACTTGACAAGAGAGATTATGTGGAGAGATATTCATGGTTTCCATATAACATTAACAGTACCAATGAGATCGATGATATGGATGGCTCGGGAGCATCTGCAATGTTTGATTACGATACCGGAAAGTTTACGAATCTTGGAATTATTTATTCAACGATTGGAAATCCTGCAGGGTATCACGCAGAAGTAATATCAGATGAGGAAAAATATGAGACGCCTACGACGCCACCACCGACCACACTTCCTACAACAGGCAATGAAGTACAATCGACCACACAGGCCCCTGCTCCAACAACTACTGCACAGAATGAGAATCCAGAGCCAAAGGCTAAGAAGCCTGCAAAAGTAACTTTAAAGAAACCAAAGAACATTAAAAAACTGTCTGTAAAACTTTCCTGGAAGAAGGCAGCAAATGCAAAAAAATATCAGATTCAATATTCTTTGAATAAAAAGTTTAAAAAAGCTAAAAAATTTGCAACCAAACAGATATCGACCAATAAAATTACATATAAAATAAAGAAACTGAAAAAGAAAACCTATTATTTCAGAGTAAGAGGTGTAAACGGTAAGCAATATGGACCTTGGTCCAAAGTTCAAAAAATTAAAGTGAAGAAATAATTTAATATTTCATTTTTAACAAGAGACCCTGTATTTCAGACGAAATGTTTGAAACTACAGGGTCTCTTGATTTTAGAGCATTACTATTTCTTTTTCGATTCACTTTCAGTCTGCTGGTTTTTAGCGGATGTTTCCGGAGTATCCGGCACCTGGCTTCCGTCATGCTCCATATGATAATTGTCTTTATAAATTAATTTAGAGATTGGCACAATCTCAAATCCTTTTTCCCGCAGTCCTTCAATAATCTTTGGGAGTGCCTGCGCCGTGTATTTGGCACCATTGTGCATTAAAATAATTGCGCCATTTTTTAAATTTTTGTGATTGAGAACGGTATCAATAATAGAATCGACGCCATAGTTTTTCCAGTCAAGAGAATCCACCGACCATTGTATTGTGTAATAGCCACAGTTTCTTGCCTGCCCAATCAAGGCATTATCATAATCTCCATAGGGAGGTCTAAAAAGCTGCATTGTCGTTCCTGTGAGATTTTTTACTTTATCAGTTACTTTTGTCAATTCTTCTGACATTTTGTCCGGTGTCAGCTGGGGCATATGCTTATGATTTTCACTGTGGTTTCCTAAATCATGTCCGGCTGCTTTGATTGCCTTGACATCATCGGGATAACTTTCCACCCATCCCCCTGTCATGAAAAATGTAACATTGACTTTATATTGTTTTAAAACATCAAGAATTTTCTGTGTATCTTCATTCCCCCACGCTGCATCAAAAGATAGCGCTACCTGGGGCTTATCGGTCTGTACACAATATATTGGAAGCTCTTTTGTAGCAGTAGAGGATGTAATTGCTTCCCATCCTTCCTGAAAAAGACTGCTTTCGTAGTAATATGTAACTCCGACAACAGCAATCAAAATCATAAGCCAGAAAATACTTCGTTTTATCAGTTTTGTTCGTTCAGGATTTATAATGGACATGTGTTCTCCTGAAATAGTTGTTCGTAAAATTATATGAAAGAATTAGCGTAATATGTTATTTGAAAAAGAAACATTTAAAATCAAACAATAGTGGTAAAATACAGTTTGACATACAAACATTCCTATTATATAATCAGTTCTAAGGCGTTGACGAAGAGAAGTAGCTTTGATTATCGCTTCCAGAGAGCGGGTGATGGTGAGAGTCCTGCAGAATGAATCATAGTGAATAACACTTCCGAGCAGCAAACTGAAAAACATTTGCGTTAGAGCAGCAATCATGTTTAGTAGGTGAGCCGTAGCTGAACGATAAACAGTAGGTCATAGACGATTCTTATCTGCCTTATGACCAATGAGTGACTGCGCAGGCAGTAAATCAGGTGGTACCGCGGACTTATATTTTGTAATAGATAGCCCGTCCTGAAACTTTTGTTTCAGGATGTTTTTTTTATGTTATATGAGAAACCTTTAACCTCTATTTTAGAAATATATAAGTAGTTTGAAAGGAGAAACCCAATGGACGTAAACACAAACAATATTTACCGTAGTGTGACAATGAATCAGATTTCAGAGTCTCATGTAGGGCAGACAATGAAAATTGCGGGATGGATTGAAAATATTCGGGACCATGGTGGAGTGTCATTTATTGATTTGAGAGACATGTATGGAGTTATGCAGGTAGTAATACGTGATACAGCGCTGCTGGAAGGATTGAGCAAGGAAGATTGTATTTCTGTGGAAGGCCCTATTGAACATCGGGATGAAGAGACCTACAATCCTAAAATTCCTACCGGTATGATTGAATTAGAGGCAAAAAAAATAGAAATACTTGGGAAAACCTACAGACAGCTTCCTTTTGAGATTATCACATCCAAAGAGATAAGAGAGGATGTGAGATTAAAATATCGTTATCTGGATCTTAGAAATACAAAAGTAAAGGAAAATATGATTTTCCGTTCTAATGTAATTTCATATTTAAGACAAAAAATGACAGAAATGGGATTTTTGGAAATTCAGACACCGATTTTATGCGCATCGTCACCGGAAGGAGCAAGAGATTATATTGTCCCTTCAAGAAAGTTTAAAGGAAAATTTTATGCGCTCCCACAGGCGCCGCAGCAGTATAAGCAGTTACTGATGGTGTCAGGATTTGACAAGTATTTCCAGATTGCGCCTTGTTTTCGTGATGAAGATGCAAGAGCTGACCGTTCCCCTGGAGAATTTTATCAGTTAGACTTTGAAATGAGTTTTGCAACACAGGAAGATGTATTCCAGGTAGGTGAGCAGGTGCTTGCTGATACATTTAATCAATTTGCGCCGAAAGGTTATGAGGTAACGCAGGCTCCGTTCCCGGTTATCAGTTATAAACAGGCAATGCTGGAATATGGAACGGACAAACCGGATTTGAGAAATCCTCTGAAAATTATTGATTTAACAGATTTCTTCCAGCGATGCACGTTTCAACCGTTTCATGGAAAAACAGTAAGAGCAATCAAAGTACATGCGGATATGTCAAAAGGATTCCATGAGAAACTTTTAAAATTTGCCCAGAGTATTGGTATGGGAGGTTTGGGATATTTGGAAGTGCTGGAAGATTTGTCTTACAAAGGACCGATTGACAAATTTATTCCGGATGATATGAAAGAAGAAATCAGACAGACAGCGGGACTTGAAATGGGAGATACAATCTTCTTTATTGCCGACAACGAAAGAAATGCGGCAATTTATGCCGGACAGATTCGCACGGAACTGGGAGAACGTCTGGATATTATTGATAAAAAATCATATAAGTTCTGCTATATTAATGACTTCCCAATGTATGAATATGACAATGAAACAAAGAAAATGGTATTTACCCATAATCCATTTTCTATGCCTCAGGGAGGTCTGGAGGCACTGGAAACAAAAAATCCGGAAGAGATTCTTGCTTATCAGTATGATATTGTATGCAATGGTGTAGAACTTTCCTCCGGAGCGGTAAGAAATCATGATATGAAAATCATGGTCAAAGCGTTTGAAATTGCGGGATATACGGAAGAAGATTTAAAAGAAAAATTTGGAGCGTTATACAATGCGTTTCAGTTTGGAGCGCCACCACATGCCGGCATGGCGCCGGGCGTGGACCGTATGATTATGCTGCTTCGCAATGAAGAAAATATTCGAGAAGTAATACCATTCCCAATGAATGGAAACGCTCAGGATTTAATGTGCGGTGCGCCGGGAGAGGTAACCGAGCAGCAGTTGAGAGAAACGCATATTAAAGTGAGACAGTAAATAGATAGGGAAACAGTAAATAGATAGGGAAACAGTAAGAGATACGGAAAGTGAATACTTTCCGTATTTTCTTGAAGAATTGACATTTGCAACTACCAGTTGGCAAATTTCTAAATCAACTTGCTGTTGCGCAACTGCAAAAAATGTTAAAATTTGTGTATCGGCCGATAAAATAAAAAATTGGAGGATAAAATGAAATTAGCAGACAAAATTATTCAATTAAGAAAACAAAAAGCGTGGTCCCAAGAGGAATTGGCAGAACGGATGAACGTATCAAGGCAGTCGGTGTCAAAATGGGAAAGTGGAACAAGTATTCCGGATATTGATAAAATATTATTATTAAGCCAGATTTTTGGAACGACCACAGATTTTCTATTAAAAGAAGATATTCTATTTGAAGAGGAATCGGAGGTACAGTCTGAAAGCAGTAATAAAAAAGAAATGCCAAAGCATCATATTACAGAGCAGGAAGCATCAGATTTTTTAGAAATAAGAAAAAAAGCTTCCTCCAGAATTGCATTGGGTGTAGCGCTCTGTATTATTTCTCCGGTCTGCATGATGGTGTTATTAGGACTTACAAGAGATAACAAATTTGGTATCACAGAGCATTTTGCAGTGGCAGCTGGTCTGACCGTTTTATTTTTATTTGTTACGATTGCGGTCGTCTTATTTATTACTTATAGCATCTTATTAAGCAAGTATGAATATATAGAAAAAGGAATCGTTCAGATGAACGGCAGTTTAACAGAAAAACTGAAGCAGGAGTGCGACTCTTTTATGCCTGTTTTTTCAAAAAGCATAGTTCTGGGCGTTATGTTTTGTATCATATCTGTTATTCCTTTGGTTATATTTTCTATTTTAGAAAATGAGGAAATGACATTGATATCTGTAGGTATTCTGCTTTTTATTGTTGCATGCGGGGTGTTCTTTTTGGTAAAAGTGGGAATTGTAAAAGACAGCTACGACCAGATGCTGCAAAGAAACGATTATACTGCAGAAAAGAAAATGGCAAAACAAAAACTGGATTTTATTGCTCCGATTTATTGGATGATTGTGACAATTATCTATCTTGTTATAAGCTTTTTTACAAATAAATGGAATTTGACGTGGATTATATGGGCAGTGGCAGGAATCCTCTTTGGAATTATATCAGTTATTATAGAAAACAGAGCGAAAAAGGATTTATAGTATGTACGATACAGTTATTTTTGATTTGGATGGAACTTTGTTAAATACGATTGATGATTTAGCAAATGCGGTCAACTATGTACAAAAAAATTATGGTTATCCCATGGACAATGTCAACACAGTAAAGAAAAATGTGGGAAATGGAATTAAAAAACTGATAGAAAGGTCAATACCTGAGGGAAAAAATAACCCTTATTTTGAAAAAATTTTTTTAGAATTTAAAGAGTATTATCAGAAAAATTGTCAGGTAAAGACAAGTGCCTATCCCGGAATTATGGAACTCTTAGAAACATTGAAAAATAAAAAAATAAAGATGGCAATTGTGTCTAACAAAGCCCATGAAGCGGTAGAAAAACTTAATCACATCTATTTTCAAGATTATGTGTCGGTTGTAATTGGAGAAAATGAGGCAGCAGGAATTCGAAAAAAGCCTGCTGCCGACAGCGTGAAACGGGTGCTGGAACTATTGAAAAGTAAAAAAGAAGAAACGCTGTATGTGGGAGATTCAGAAGTAGATAAAGAGACAGCAGACAATGCTCATGTGCGTTGTGTTTTGTGCAGCTGGGGATTTCGTGAAACAGAACAATTAAAAAAGCTGGAGCCGATGGCGGTTATCAATCATCCCCTCGAGCTGCTGGACATCATAACAGAGCCTTAATTAATCCGTCTGCAGTTTTCTCATATGATAGAATTCTCCCTTTTTCGCCATGAGTTCATCATATGTGCCAAACTCGGTGCAGCCACCGTTTCCGATAACGGCAATTTTATCTGCATTGCGAATGGTAGACAATCTGTGCGCCACAATAAAAGTAGTTCTCATATTAGACATATTTTCAATGGCTGTCTGTATCTCATGCTCGGATGTGGAATCAAGGGCGGAAGTAGCTTCATCAAAAATAATGACTTTTGGATTTCTTATCAGGGCCCGTGCAATGGCCAGGCGCTGTCTCTGTCCTCCAGATAATTTACCGCCATTTTCTCCGATTTTTGTATCTAATCCTTCCGGGAGTGACAAAACAAATTGTTCCAAATTGGCAGAGCGGATTGCCGACCATATCTGTTCTGTCGTCACATTAGACATTCCATATGTAATATTATCCCGGATAGAGCCGGAAAACAGTATCGTATTTTGTGGAACAACTGCTACGAAATCCCGGTAAGTTCTGAGATTCAGCTCTGTTAAATCATAACCATCCAAATAAATATGTCCACTCTGCGGTTTGATAAATCCAATCAAAAGATTCAGAATCGTAGTTTTACCGGCGCCGGATTCTCCTACCAGCGCCACTGTTTCCCCGGATTTCACAGACAAATTAAAGTGATACAAGATTTCTTTCGATGTATCATAATGAAAAGAAACATTTTTGAAATCAAAATTGCCGATGACGTCGGTCAATTTCTTTTTGCCCTTGTACTGTTCTACGTCATCTGACAGAAGGACCTCTCCGATACTTGTAATAGACTCCGTTCCCCGTGCCATATTAGGAAGAATCATGATAATGGCAGCTACCTGATTTACAATGGTCGTAAAATAACTTTGATACATAGCAATCTCACCGACTGAAATACGGTGCAGATAGGCCATGTAACCGGTAAAAGCAAGACAGATAACCTGAAAGGTCTGAAACATACACCAGCTTACAGCTCCAAAATTTGCATGTAGAATATCAAGTTTATATCCTTTGTGGGCGACTCCATTGAGAAAACCACCCATCTTTTTTATTTCTTCGTTTTCCAGAGCATGTGCCCGGGTTACGGGAATGAGTTCTACCATTTCCACAATACGGGTAGAAGTTTCTTCCATTTGTTTTCTGAATTCCCGGTTGCACCGGCGAATTCCTTTTCGGAAAAACCCAATCATCGCACCGGCAATCGGTACTGTAATTAAAAAGAAGCAAAAGACAATAATACTTTTAGAAACCGTGACAATCAGAGCAACAATAATATTGAGACAGATAGTCATCATATTTGTGAAAATCTGGGAAGATAGCTGCTGCACAGCCTCCACATCACGGATTATTTTGGATTGCAGTCTTCCGGATTCGATTTCTGTATGATAAGAAATGGATAACTGCTGCAATTTTCTTACCAGAGAACTTCTTAAATGCGCCTCCACTGCGCGGGTAGCAGTACTCTGACAGGCATTAAAAAGATAATTTAGTGGAAAATTAAACGCAATTAATAAAATAATCACGGCAATATTTAAAATAATTTCGCCCGTTGTATGTGCAGGTGGATTGGTAGCGATATTAATAATGTTTGAAGTGACAATGGGAAGTACCCATACGGGACTGTTTTTTAAAACAAAGAAAAAGCCTGCCAATAAAAATCTCCAGTAAGTCCCCTGATACAGGTGAAAAAAAGTTTTTATCGGATGACCTTTGCTTTTTCCAAAAATCTTTATATATTCATCATCATGCTCGACAGGGTTTTCCTCAACCCATTCTTCTTCCTTATAAAAAAAACTCATCTGTTATAATACTCCTGTAATTTATGGATACTGTCTGACAGCGGGATAGTCGGGAAAGCAGAATTCATTTACGGTTTATTATTGAATGCCACATGCTTTTTTTGCCAACTTGTCAGCCAGTTCATTGAACTTATCGCCGGAATGGCCTTTTACTTTTTCAAAAGATATATGAACTTTCTTTTTTGCCTGTTCATAATATTTTTTATAAGCCAGAGTCCCCTTTTTGTTAGTTTTCCATTCTCCGGTACACCATTTGGAAATACCCATGTAATCATAATATATTGTAAGATTTTTAATGTTATTCTGAATGGCATACTCCATGGCGGCCATAGAGCCGTAAATTTCACCGGCAACATTGCGCATGACCGACATTTCCTCATCCTGGTAAGAACGGGACAGATGAAATTCCTTTCCCTGATAGAACATAACTACGCCATATCCAAATACATTGGTCTGTGCATTGTAACTTCCATCAACGTATGCCACAGCTTTTACGGAATTGGAAAACGGTTGATCCGAATCGGCAATAGGCTCATTGGAAAGAGGAGTATTCCGATTCTGATCCACAGAATCCATGTCAAAAAAGCTTAACTGCTGTCCGTTCCATCCCATGTAGGCATAGGCATCAGAAAGATTTTTAAAACTTTTATATAGCGCACCCGGATATCCTTCTACACTGGATTTACATTCTTCCCAGGTCTCAAAGATTCCTGTGGTCATGCCTACCTTTACTGCATAATATTTCTTGGACATAAATAATATTCTCCATTCTGTCTGCCTTTTAGTATAATACAAAATTCTATAACTTTTGAAACGGTAAAGGATGACCGTTTCAAAACTTTGCTTCGCAAAGCACGCTCCTAGCGGAGCTGGTCAAATACGAATATGAAACACCTGATGTGTTTCATATTCTATAGATTATGAAACGGATAGACTGCTGCCGATTATGACCGGTGCTTCTCCTTCGTTTTCCATGGATTATCCTTCTGAGGGTCTGTTGGATCCCAGTTGGAGTAAGGGTCAGATTTTTTTATTTTTACAAGTTTAGGAATCGGAATAGGCGGTTTTTCTCCTTCTTTGCTGTATATTTCGACCGTGGTGCCTGCATTGCAGTGATCATAAATCCATTTGATTGCCTTTACCCGCAGGCGAACGCAGCCAAGAGATGCCGGTTTTCCTAATTTATTATATTCCCAGTATTCTAATGTATCGTTGCTTTCTGCAATGTATGGAACAGAATGAAGCATAATGTGACCATAAATCCGTACGGCATACTGGGCATATGTTCCGTCTACCATTAATTGCCAGCGGTACTTGTCTGAAATCGTAAATGTACCCAGTGGGGTAGATTCCTCATATTTTCCGGTAGAACAGATAAAAGTTTTATACGGAACTTTGTATTTTCCTTTGAAATTTATCCCATAAACCGTCACAAAATTTTCTGCCCGGTTTACCCGGATTAAGAAAGGATGTTCTGCGCTAAAGTCAATTTTTTTCTTCGCTTTTTTTTCGGAAAATTTGCTGTTCTCGGTTTTCTCTTTTTGATCCGAAGATGTCGTAGTTTCAACGGGAAGAGAATTGTCAGCTGTTGTAAAATCTTTTTCGATATCTGAAAGGCAGGTCTCCTTTGACCGGTTGGAACCTGTCTTTGTATATCCGGTGTCCTGTAATATTGAACACAAAAAAATAATACAAATAATAGTAGTAAATATACAAAGACAAATGTGTTTTGCATATATTTTATCCATTTGGTATCTCCATCATATTTTCATATTTTTATGTCAATCTATTATATAATGATATAAAATGAATAGCAATAGTTGATATACCCTCCAATTTTATACAGCGCATGTAAGTTTATTGACGGAAAAGTCTTGATTTGGTATTATTTTGTAAGAGAATACAAGCAAATTTCATTTTGGAAGGAGTAAAAAATGGGATATACAAAACAGAAAATATTAAATATGGCAGAATCTGAGGACGTGGAGTTCATACGCTTACAGTTTACCGATTTGTTTGGAACTTTGAAAAATGTTGCAATTACAAAAAGTCAGCTGGCAAAAGCGTTAGATAATAAGATTATGTTTGATGGCTCTTCGATTGAAGGATTTGCCAGAATTGAAGAGTCGGATATGTATTTATATCCTGATTATGATACCTTTGAAATATTGCCATTCAGACCACACCAGGGAAAAGTGGCAAGAATGATTTGTGATGTTTATAAACCGGACGGAGAGCAGCTGGCAAATGATCCCAGAAATATTTTAAAAAAAGTAATAAAAGAAGCAGCAGATATGGGGTATACGTTTAACGTAGGTCCGGAATGTGAATTCTTTTTATTTCACACGGATGATAACGGAAATCCTACGACTATTACTCACGAAAACGCCAGTTACTTTGATTTAGCTCCTACGGATCTGGGTGAGAATGCACGCCGTGAAATTGTATTAAACTTAGAAGAGATGGGATTTGAAGTCGAGGCATCCCATCATGAAGTGGCTCCCGCCCAGCATGAAATAGATTTCAGATACGGAGAGGCATTAGAGACGGCTGACCGTATTATGACCTATAAACTGACAGTAAAGACGATAGCAAAGCGTCATGGATTGTACGCATCGTTTATGCCAAAACCAAAGTATGGCGTGTGTGGCTCAGGAATGCACATCAATATGTCTCTTTCCAAAAATGGAGAAAATATTTTTGCTGATGCAGCGGATGAAAATGGTCTGAGCAGTGAAGCATACAGCTTTATTGCAGGATTGATGGAACATATGCGCGGTATGACAGCCATTACAAATCCGATTGTAAATTCTTATAAAAGACTTGTTCCCGGATATGAAGCGCCTACTTATATTGCATGGTCAGCGACCAACAGAAGTCCTTTAATACGTGTACCGGCAGCGAGAGGTGCAGGCACAAGGGTAGAATTGAGATGTCCAGATTGTGCGACAAACCCATACCTTGCGATTGCAGTATGTCTTGCAGCAGGACTGGATGGTATCAAACGCGGGCTGAAACCTTGCGAGAGTGTGCAGAAAGATATCTTTGCAATGACGGAAGAGGAAAGAGAGGAAGCCGGCATTAAAAGCCTTCCTAAAAACCTGTACGAGGCAGTTCAGGAAATGAAAAAATCTTCTTTCATGAAAGAAGTGTTGGGAAAAGACGTGTTTAAGAAGTATATTCGTGCCAAAGAAGAAGAGTGGATGGAATATACCTCACAGGTTACCGACTGGGAAATCGAGAGATATTTAGGGCGGATTTAAGCCGGAATATTTTTGGGGAAATGAGTAAATTTCAAGGAAGGTCAACTAATTAGGAGGCAAAATTGGCAGGAATTGTTGTAGTATTTCCGAAACCAGAAGACAGCAGAGCGATTCGGAATCTGCTGGTGCGGAACGGATATGAAGGAGTATTCAGCTGCACCACCGGCGCCAAAGCAATTACACTGGCAGATTCTTTGGGTGAAGGAATTATAATTAGCGGACATAGATTGCCGGATATGCTCTACACTGGTATTCTGGATAATGTTGAGGGAAGATATGAAATGCTTCTCATCGCTTCAAAGCAGAAAATGCTGGAAGAGGACACCGGAGTCATGATGCTGGAAATGCCCATCAAGGTGAGAGATTTTTTGAATTCTGTGGAAATGATACAGAATAATATATATGCAAAAAGGCAGAAAAAACAAAAAATTCCACCGAAGAGGACAGAGGAAGAGCAATATGTTATAGAGCAGGCAAAAGCAGTCCTGATGGAAAAAAATAATATGTCAGAAAGTGAAGCGCACCGTTATATCCAGAAAACTGCGATGAACAGTGGAAGAACAATGGTAGATACGGCAGATTCCATATTGACAATCATGTATAAAGAATAAACTTTTGAGGATGGAAAAAGAAAGGAAAGGACAGAAAAATGTACAAAATTAATGAAAACTATTTAAAATTACAGGGAAGTTACTTATTTTCCAATATTGCAAAAAAGGTGGCATTATTCAAGGAAGCAAATCCGGATAAGGATGTCATCAGTCTGGGCATCGGGGACGTCACACAACCTCTGGCACCTGCTGTTATTAAAGCGCTGCATAAAGCAGTCGATGAGATGGCGCAGGCAGAGACATTTCGGGGATATGCGCCGGATTTGGGCTATGAATTTCTAAGAAGTGCAATTCGGGACAATGACTATAAGGCGAGAGGTGTCGATATTGATTTGGATGAGATTTTTATTAGTGATGGAGCCAAATCAGATTCCGGTAACATAGGAGATATTTTCGCAGAAAATAACAGAATCGCAGTATGCGACCCGGTATATCCGGTTTATGTAGATACGAATGTAATGGCAGGAAGGACAGGGGAATATATTGCAGAAAAGGAAAGCTGGAGTAACGTTATCTATATGCCATGTACCAAAGGAAATAATTTTGCCCCTCAGATTCCGAAAGAGACGCCGGATATTATTTATCTTTGTTTTCCAAATAACCCAACCGGCTCTACGATTACAAAAAGCCAGTTGCAGGAATGGGTAGATTATGCCAATAAAGTGGGAGCGGTAATTATTTATGACGCAGCTTATGAGGCATATATTTCAGAGGAAAATGTTCCGCATTCCATCTATGAATGTGACGGAGCAAAGACCTGTGCCATTGAGCTTAGAAGTTTTTCAAAAAATGCAGGATTTACAGGAACAAGATTAGGATTTACAGTCGTTCCAAAAGAGTTGGAGTCCAATGGTACAAAATTAAATGCGCTTTGGGCGAGAAGACATGGTACAAAATTTAACGGTGCGCCTTATATTATTCAGAGAGCCGGAGAGGCCGTTTACTCTGAGGATGGAAAGGCACAGACAAAGCAGCAGGTAGCTTACTATATGAATAATGCAAAGATTATCATAGAAGGACTGAAATCTGCCGGATTTTCCGTGAGCGGCGGCGTCAATGCGCCTTATGTATGGCTGGAGACGCCGGAGGGAATGACTTCATGGGATTTCTTTGACTACCTGTTAAATAATGCTAACATTGTGGGGACACCCGGCTCCGGATTTGGTCCTAGCGGAGAAGGATATTTCCGTCTGACAGCCTTTGGGACCCATGAGAATACATTAAAAGCCATTGATAGAATTAAAGCCCTGTAATATTGCAGGGCCTTTCATGGCAGATATAAAATTTTAGGAAAGGAGGTGTAACGTGTTTAGCGGATTATTTCATAAAAATGAAAAAAGTTCAGCCGCGGTATTTGTAGATTATGAACATTGGTATTACGGATATAATAATATATTTTCAATGAAACCTAATGTAGAGCAATGGTATGAAGAACTTACAGAAGAATATCATGTAAAAAAATTAATGTTTTTTGGCGATTTTCATGGAAGCAATATTGAAAATGAACTGCCAAGATTGGAAAAAATAACAAAGAATGTAGTGCATACAGCAAGCACAACAGAGGGTGTGGATAAAGATTTTACAGACTTTATCATATTGGATGCAATCTACCGTGAAGCCGCAAAGAAGAATTCTCCGGAAGTATTTATTATCTTTACCGGTGATGCGCATTTTAATCTTGCTATCCGGTATTTGCGCGAAATTAAGAAAAAAGTAATTTTATACGGTGTGAAACATTCTCTCAGTAATAAACTGAAATCTTCAGCAAATTCTTATGTTGAAATGCCAAGATCAAGACAAGAACAGCAGTATTATTATGATGCAATTTTAAATTCGCTGTATATTCTAAAAAAGAGACGAAAAATGGCGACATATAGTAAAACGATTGAAAATGTATCTGCCCATAGCGGCATATCCCGGGAGAGAATTCAGACAGCATTAAATGATTTGATGAATAATAAATATTTGTTTATGGAAGAAAAAAAATACCGTGGGAAGAAACCAAAAATTCTGATTGCTGACTGGAAAAGGTTAAAGCAGGATGGATTATGGGAAAGAGAATAAGAATAAAGGGGCTGTAAAAAAAGTCTCTAAATAACAGAACTGCATTGGCAATGGCCAATGCAGTTCTGTTTCTCTATGTAT
>CANRIV010000009.1 GCA_947630805.1 uncultured Lachnospiraceae bacterium | reverse complement strand
TACTAAGCCTATTGAATAAAGATTTATTAAGTTATCAAGGTACATTTACTGTATCTAAAAGATATTATACGAGGAGGGATGAAAATGAACAATCTGAAGGAATATGGAAATATTTTTTCTGAACTGGGTCTTACAGAGCTTTCCGTGAAAGAGGGAGATTTTGAAATTACCCTGAAAAAAGAATGTGCCGCCACAACAGTAGTGAATCCTATTATACCGACAGCCGGAGTACAGAAGGAGCAGATATCAATTCCTGCGGAAACTGTGGAAGAACAGGTAAATCGTTCTTTGATAGAAATTTGTTCTCCACTGGTAGGTGTGTTTGGCTCAGGAGAAGAGGCAAACGGAAATCCATATGTGCAGGTAGGAGACACCGTTAGAAAAGGCGATATTGTATGTACGATTGAAGCCATGAAAATGATAAATGACGTTCCGGCGGATAAAGATGGGGTCGTCACGGAAATCTGCGTAAAAAATGGAGATTTAGTAGAATATCAACAGCCTTTATTTCGAATGAAACCTGTTCAGTAGATGTAAGGCAGAGATAAGAGAAATGCAGAAAAAAGAAAACTTTCAATATTAAGATTGTCGTTTTCGTTTGTAAAGGTGAAGTGATATGAATAGAGAAGAAATCAAAAAAATATTACCCCACAGGGAGCCGATGCTGTTGGTGGATGAAGTGTATCTGAATGAAGACGGAACTGCCACAGGTTACTATCATGTGAGAGGAGATGAGTTCTTTCTCCAGGGGCATTTTCCCGGAAATCCCATTGTACCGGGAGTGATTCAGTGCGAGATGATGGCGCAGGCCTCTTGCATTCTATTTGAAAAGCAAATGTCAGAGGATGGAATGATACCGGTTTATACCGGTCTGAATAAAGTGAAATTCAGGGGACAAATCAAACCGGGAGACCGAATCAGAATAGATACGCAATTAGTCAAAGAAAGAAATCCACTCTATTTTCTGCGTGGAGAATTAAGTGTGGATGGCAGAGTGTGTATGAATGGAGAATTTTCTTTTGCGATTATTATTGGAAAAGATAAGGAGTGATTAGGTGTATTCTAAGATATTAATTGCCAACAGAGGAGAAGTGGCAGTCAGAATAATACGTGCCTGCAGAGAAATGGGAATCCGTACAGTGGCAGTTTATTCTTCTGCAGATGAGGAAGCCCTGCACACAAGTATGGCAGATGAAAGTTATTGCATTGGCGGACCATTGGTCAAAGACAGTTATTTAAATGAAGCGGCAATTATAACAGTGGCAAAAGAGACGCACAGTCAGGCAATTCATCCGGGATATGGTATGTTATCGGAAAATCCGGAATTTGCAAGAAAATGTGAAGAAAACGGAATTGCATTTATCGGACCGGATTATAAGATTATGAAGAAAATGGGACAGAAAGACATTGCCAGAGAAATGGCAAAAAGGGCAGAAGTCCCGGTCACAAAAGGAAGCGGAATTCTGAGAGATGCAAATGAGGCCGTTGAAAAGGCAGAACAATGTGGTTATCCTGTCATTTTAAAGGCAAGGGCCGGAGGCGGAGGAAAAGGAATACGAATTGTCCGCCAGCGGGAAGAAATGAAACACGCCTATGAGAGTGTGTTTGAAGAGGCAAAAGCATCTTTTGGCGACGGAGCAATGTATCTGGAACAATATCTGGAAAATGTAAAGCATATTGAAGTACAGATTCTTGCGGATAAGGAAGGAAAGGTTGTCGTTTTAGGCGATAGGGACTGTTCCGTTCAAAGAAAAAATCAAAAACTGATTGAAGAATGTCCAGCTCCGATTTTATCAAATGTTACCCGGAAAAAAATTTATGAAGCTGCAGTGCGGCTGGCAAAAAAAGTTGGCTATACAACGGTAGGAACAGTAGAATTTCTGGTGACTGAAAAAGAACAGTTTTATTTTATGGAAATGAATACAAGACTACAGGTGGAACATTCAGTGACAGAGATGGTATGCGGGATTGATATTGTAAAATGGCAGATTCGGACTGCAAATGGCTTTACAATTCCATTTCAACAAAGTGATATCCGGAATAATAATCATGCTATTGAATGTAGAATTTGCGCGGAAGATGCAAAAACATTTCAGCCTGCATGTGGAAAAATAGAAATCCTGCATGTGCCCGGCGGGCCTAATGTGCGATTTGATTCTGCAGTATATCAGGATTATGTGGTACCTCCTTTCTATGATTCCATGCTGGGAAAATTAATTGTCTGCTCAGGGACAAGAGAAGAGGCAATCAGAAAAATGAAGAGTTCCCTTTCAGAGTTTATTTTATATGGCGTGGAGAACAATCGCGATTTTCATATGAACGTTATGGGAAACAGTGAATTTGAAAAGGGAAGTTATACTACGGATTTGTGGAATCAGATGCAGAAGAAAGAATAACAGTATCGCAGCAAAATATTATGGTAATCAGAGGTAAAAATGAAATTTAAAGAGTTATTTATAAAAGCGGATAATGAACTGGAAGGCAGTGAGAAATCCGGAAAGGGAAGAGTGATTATATGCAGCAAATGCGGCAACGAAGTGAGTATACCCAAAATTCGGAAAAATAACTTTATCTGTCCCAAATGCGGACATTATTTCTCTGTCCGTGCACGCCGAAGAATACTAATGCTTATGGATCGCAGAAGTTTTATTGAACTGGATCGGGAATTTGAGTCACACAACATTCTGAATTTTCCGGGATATGAAGAAAAATTAAGAAAGGCAGAAGAGAAAAGCCGTGAAAAAGAAGCAGTCATCTGTGGAATTGGAAAAATGGGAGGAATTCCATGCTGTATTTTTTCTATGGAAGCAAAATTTATGATGGGCTCAATGGGGGCTGTAACAGGAGAGAAAATTGCCCGGATTTTTGAATATGCTTGTGATAATAAACTTCCGGTCGTGGGGGTTACTGTGTCCGGAGGCGCAAGAATGCAGGAGGGAATGATTTCTCTGATGCAGATGTCAAAAGTTTCCGCTGCAGTAAAAAGACACAGCGATGAGGGAAATCTTTATATTGCTCTGCTTACAAATCCCACAACGGGAGGCGTAGATGCCAGCTTTGCAATGCAGGGAGACATTATACTGGCAGAGCCGGGAGCAAGAATTGGTTTTGCCGGACCAAGAGTCATTGAAAAGACGCTGAATCAGACACTTCCGGAAGGATTTCAGTTGTCAGAACAGGTCTTAAAGTGTGGATTTGTGGATGAAATTGTTCCGAGAGATAAGCAGAGAGACAATATAATTCAAATTTTACAGATTCATCAGGGAGGTCATAATGAACGGATATGATGTTGTGCTGTCGGCGAGAAGCAATACCAGATTATGTGCCAGCCAATATATTAATGGAATCGTAAAAGGCTTTTTGGAATTTCACGGAGACAGAAGATATGGAGATGATTCCGCAGTCATTGGTGGTATCGGTATGATTGGTGATATGCCGGTCACGGTAATTGGAATAGAAAAGGGAAACAGTACAAATGAAAGAATCAGACATAATTTTGGAAGCGCTCATCCAGAAGGTTATCGAAAAGCATTGCGATTGATGAAGCAGGCAGAAAAATTTCACAGACCTGTTTTGTGTTTTGTAGATACAGCGGGAGCATTTTGCGGTGTCGAAGCCGAAGAGAGAGGACAGGGACTTGCAATTGCAGAAAATCTGTATGAAATGTCCACGCTGCGAACACCTATTTTGTCGATTGTAATCGGAGAAGGTGGAAGTGGAGGAGCTCTTGCACTCAGCCACGCAGACAAAATATGGATGGTGGAAGGCTCTTATTTCAGCGTTGTTTCTCCGGAAAACTGCGCCAATATTTTGTGGAAAACGACAGAGAAAGCTCCGGAAGCAGCCGAAGCGTTAAAACTGACTGCCGGAGAGTTGAAAAAGATGAATCTGATAGATAAAATTTGTGATGCGCTAAAGGAAGAGGCCAGTGAAAAAGAAAGAAAATCCTATATGAAAGAGTTGGAACGGCTAATCAAGAATGAATTCCATCAGCTCATGGCAAAACCGGAGGAAGTATTGCTAAAGGAGCGGTATCAGAAATTCAGAAATATAGGATATTAAATATTGTTGGAAAGGTTTAAAATCATGTCACAGATATATACCGATTATCTTAAAGAAAAATTTGATGAACAGGGCAGATTGACGGAAGTAGATACGGTCTACAAAGAAAATTTTAATTTTGCCTATGATGTATTGGACCGGATAGCAAAAGAAACGCCGAACAAAAGAGCTTTGGTCTACAAAAGCTGTCATGGTGATGTGAGGGAATTTACTTTTCAGGAAATAAGGACTCTCAGCAACCGTATGGCAAATGTGTTGAAAGAAGATGGAATCACAAAGGGAAGCCCGGTTATGCTTATCTTGAAAAGAAGATATGAATTTTGGATTGCCATGATGGCTCTGCATAAACTGGGAGCAGTGGCGATTCCCACTTCTCACATGGTATCCGGCGAAGACATCAGGGAAAGGATTACCCGGGCAGATGTTAAAGCTGTTATTTGTGTAAAAGACAGCGAAATCTGTAAATGTGTTGCATGGGCCGGGGAGCATGTAAATCATAATTTTAAAAGATATATTGTAGGCGGCAAAAAAGAAGGATATACATATCTTACGGAGCAGATGGATCAGGCTTCCGATGTTTTGGAGCGGGTAGATACTTCCGTAAAAGACGATATGCTGTATTATTTCACCTCCGGAACTTCGGGAGAGCCCAAAGCGGTAATTCATGATTATTCTTATCCCATTGCCCATATTATAACGGCAAAATACTGGCATGGAGTGATAGATGGCGGACTGCATCTTACAATAGCAGATTCCGGATGGGCAAAATCCGCATGGGGAAAATTATATGGTCAATGGTTTTGTCAATGTGCGGTTATGGTGTATGATTATGATAAATTTTATGCCAATGAGATTATGAGAATATTGGAGGAACAGAAAATTACGTCTTTTTGTGCCCCACCTACAATATATAAATATCTTATTAGGGAAAAAATGGAAGATTATGACCTGAGCAGCCTCACAAAGGCGGTAACGGCAGGAGAGCCTATGCCCACGGAAGTGGCAGAAAAATTTTATCAGGCCACGGGCCTGCAGATCAGAGAAGGGTTTGGACAGACAGAAACGACGCTGCTATTATGTACCATGGATCATGAAAAACCACAGAAGGGCTCTATTGGAAAGCCGTCTCCTCTTTATCGTATGAAAATTGTGGATGAAAACAATCAGGAAGTTCCATGCCGGAATATTGGAGAGATTGTATTGATTCCGGAAAAACCGGAAAAAATTCCAATCGGTGTTTTTAAGGGATATCTGGGAGATGAGGCGTTGTATAAAGAAGTATGGGAAGGCGGCGTATATCACACAAGGGACAGAGCTTATTGTGATGAAGAAGGAAATTATTTCTTTGTGGGCAGAAGCGATGATGTCATCAAATCCAGCGGTTATCGGATTGGTCCTTCAGAAGTGGAAGATATCCTGATGAAACATCCCGCTGTTTTTGAGTGTGCAGTGACAGGATATCCTTCCGTTACCCGCGGGGCAATTGTAAAAGCTACAATTATTTTGAACAAAGGTTATGAAGCACAGCCTCATTTAAAGACAGAACTCCAGGATTTTGTAAAAAGTCATACGGCAATTTACAAGTATCCGCGAAAAATTGAATTCGTAGAGGAATTGCCAAGAACAGTCACAGGAAAAATCAGCAGAAAAAAGATTCGCGAGGCAGATTTTGCAAAATTAAATCAAAGCAAGAAATAATGGATAGTTATAATTTGATTCAATTTCCAGACATCAGAAAAATTTCTGGTGCCTGGAAGTTTTTTTGTCTTTTATGAAGGCAACTTCCGGTTTTTCGCCTTGAATATAACAGTAAAAAATAGTAAAATAAAATAGACTATGGTCAACGAAAGAGAAAGGAAACTTGGCATGGGTTTATTAGAGGCTATTTTTCTGGGAATCATACAGGGTCTGACAGAGTTTCTGCCGGTCAGCAGCTCCGGACATCTTGCAATATTTCAGAAAATTTTTGGAATGAAAGGGGCAGGAATTTCTTTTGATGTGTTTCTGCATCTGGGAACATTGCTTGCCGTGTTGATGGTATACTGGAAAGATATTCTTGGCCTTTTTGTAAATGGGATAGGAATTCTCGCAGATTCTACAGCTAATATAATCAGTTATTGCAGAAGCAGAAAAAATGGAAAGAGTCCTGCGTATCGAAAAATTGTCTATAATTCCTATAGAAAATTTGCTCTGCTCGTCCTTGTTTCCACGATACCGACAGGAATTATCGGTATATTGGGAAAAAAACTGGTGTCTGGAGCTTCAGATACTTTAATTGTTCCGGGAATCTGTATGTTGGTGACAGCAATACTATTATTTATTTCTGACAATGTACCGGATGGCGACCGGACTCCAAAGAAGACCGGATATCTGCAGGGCGTTTTTATGGGAATCTGTCAGGGAATTGCCACATTACCGGGACTTTCCCGTTCTGGAACGACAATTACAGCGGGACTTCTGTGTGGACTGCGGAGAGATTTTGCAGTCAAATATTCATTTATCATGTCCGTACCTGCTATTTTAGGAGCGACGCTGATAGAGATTCCTGAGATGAAGCAGGATATTACCTCAAACGGTGCCTTAAATTATGTTGTGGGAATGCTGCTTGCCGCAGCTGTGGGATATGTATGTATCCGGACCATGTTGATTGTTGTAAAAAATAAAAAGTTTAAATATTTTTCTTATTATTGTGCCATAGTAGGAGTTATTGCAGTGGCAGCTTCCTTTTTTATCCAATAGATAAATGCTTTTAACAAAATAAATACTTAAGAAACCATTTTAACAATTATAAAAAATATAAGAGGTGAAACAGTGGCCAATACAACAAAAAAAAGTAATGGCAGAAAATCAAATAGTAGTGCAAAAAAAGGTGCGGCAACCCGAAAAAAAAATGCCCAGAAGGCACAGCGACGCAAAAAAGTTGTCACAGAAGTATATCTGTGGATATTTGTAGCCGTGGCATTATTGCTGATATTGAGTAATTTCGGGCTATGCGGAATTGTAGGCAATGCGTTCAAAGATGTAATGATGGGATTGTTTGGTACTATGGGATATGTCTTTCCGGTTATTCTCACAGTTACGGCCGGATTGATTGCCTATAACCGGATGAATACAAAAATTGTCTCTAAGATTATCGCTGCAGATTTGACCTATGTGGATTTATGTCTGTTTTTTCATCTGATTTCCTATGGAAATACGCAGAAAAATTTTGTTTATTTTTATACAGAGGGCGCAGATGGTGTGTTTGGAGGAGGCATGATTGGCGGATTTTTCGGAAAGATAATCTGCTCTCTTCTGGGAATTACAGGAGCTTATATCGTGACAATCCTTGTGTTGATTATCTGTGTGGTAATTCTGACAGAAAAATCTATTATGTCAGCCATAAAGAACAGAGGGCAGAATGTTTATGAAAATGCAAGGGAAGAATCCAAACTCCGAAAGGAAGAATCCAAGCGCAAACGGGAAGAAAACCTTCAGGAAAAAGAGCAGCGCAGACTGGAAAGACGCAGGGAAAGAACAGCGGGAGTAGGCGTAAAATTTGAAGATACAACAATAAAACCGGAACAATCAAAACCGGATAAAAGGAAAGACAATTTACAGGAAGTACACGAAATCCACATAGAAGGAATGGATGATGTTTTAGAAACATTCCCGGAACAGGACCATACAATGTACACCTATCATGAAAACACAGAAAAAAGTCTGACAACAGAGTCTCCGGAAAGAGAGGCAGCTACAGACAGCCGGGCGTCCGATGGTATTTTCCAGCCGAAAGAGAGGATTATTCTCAGTGAAGGTGCGCGTGAAACAATGCAGAGAAAACCGTTTCAGGTTGGAAAATCATCAGAAAAAGAAACGAAAGTAAACGATGATTTGCCGATATCAGAAGAAAGTGTTGAAAAAGTGCCGGAAAAAATGGCTTCTGAAGGAAAAATTATTGCTCCGGCAAAAAGAAAACTGAAATATAAAAAACCACCATATACTTTATTAAAAGACAGCGCAAGGAATACTGGAGGGACCACGAAGGCCTCTCTGATGCAGACAGCAAATAAATTAAAACAGGTCCTGGCAAATTTCGGAGTTAAGGTAGAGGTGACCAATGTCAGCAAGGGACCTTCCGTGACCCGTTATGAATTGCAGCCGGAGATGGGGACAAAAGTAAGTCGTATTACAGGACTGGCGGACGATATCAAATTAAATATGGCCGCTGCGGATATTCGGATTGAAGCGCCGATACCGGGAAAAGCGGCAGTGGGAATTGAAATTCCAAACGAGAGACGGGATTCCGTATGCTTAAAGGAATTGTTGATGTCAAAGGAATTGCGGGAGCATAAATCAAAACTTGCCTTTCCGGCCGGAAAAGATATTGCGGGAAAAGTTGTGGTGGCAGATATTGCAAAAATGCCCCATATGCTGATTGCCGGAACGACCGGCTCCGGAAAGTCTGTGTTTACCAATTCCATTTTGATGAGTATATTATATCGCACAACGCCGGAAGAAGTGAGACTAATTGTCATTGATCCAAAAGTAGTTGAGTTTCAGGTTTATAATAAAATACCGCATCTTCTGTATGATGTGGTAACAGATCCCAAAAAAGCCGCCGGAATATTAAACTGGGCAGTAGCAGAGATGACAACCCGCTACAAAAAATTTGCCAAAGCAGGTGCGAGAGATATCAGCAGTTACAATGCCAAGGCAGAGCGGGGGGATTACCCGGAGGAAGAGCCATTGGAAAAGATGCCACAGATATTGATTGTCATTGATGAGCTGGCAGATCTCATGATGGTGGCGGCGAAAGAAGTGGAAGAGGCAATATGCCGTCTGGCTCAGCTTGCCAGGGCGGCAGGAATTCATATGGTAATTGCAACGCAGAGACCTTCCGTGGATGTCATCACAGGTCTGATTAAGGCGAATATACCGTCCAGAGTGGCACTGACGGTAGCTTCCGGTACGGATTCCAGAACGATTATCGACATGAATGGCGCAGAAAAGCTTCTTGGAAATGGTGATATGTTATTTTATCCGGCAGGATATGTAAAACCCGTTCGTGTACAGGGAGCCTATGTCTCCGACATTGAAATTCGTGATACGGTTGAATATATCAGAAAAAACAGCGGCGAGGCGGAGTATGATGAGACAATCGATGCAAAACTGGTTACGGATCAGGAAGCAATGGCGAATGGCGGGGAGAGAGATCCTTATTTTATTCAGGCAGGAAGATTGTGTATTGAAAAACAGAAAGGCTCCACCAGTATGATACAGCGACAGTTCAAAGTAGGATTCAACAGAGCTGCACGTATTATGGATCAACTGTATGAGGCAGGTGTTGTAGGTCAGGAGGAGCAGAACAAACCGCGAAAGATTATTATTTCCATGGAAGAATTTGAACAGATGATACAAAACTAGGAGAAAAGGAGATTTTATGAAAACAGACATTGAGATTGCGCAGGAAGCAAAAATGCTGCCGATAAAAGAAGTGGCAAAACAGCTTGGAATGGAAGAGGACGATTTGGAATTATACGGCAGATATAAGGCAAAAATTTCCAATGAATACTGGGAAAAAATTAAGAAGAACAAAGATGGAAAGCTGATTCTTGTGACTGCTATTAATCCGACTCCGGCAGGAGAAGGAAAAACTACAGTGACTGTGGGATTGGGAGAAGCGTTTGGACAGTTAAATCAAAAGGCGGTTATCGCTTTGAGAGAGCCTTCTCTGGGACCGTGTTTTGGAATCAAAGGCGGCGCGGCAGGCGGTGGTTATGCCCAGGTCGTTCCAATGGAAGATTTAAATCTTCATTTTACTGGTGACTTTCATGCAATAACAGCAGCCAATAACCTTCTTGCCGCTATGTTGGACAACGCGATTCAGCAGGGAAATGAACTGCATATTGATCCAAATCAGGTTGTCTGGAAACGCTGTGTAGATATTAATGACAGAGTGCTTCGGAATATTGTTGTAGGTCTTGGAAGAAAAGTGGACGGTACGGTCAGAGAGGATCATTTTGTTATTACTGTTGCTTCTGAGATTATGGCAATTTTATGTCTTGCAACAGATTATGCTGATTTGAAAGAGCGGCTGGGAAAAATTATAGTTGCCTACACTTATGATGGGACTCCTGTTACGGCAAAAGACATCAGGGCCGTAGGCTCTATGGCGGTGCTTTTAAAGGATGCAATGAAGCCAAATCTGATTCAGACGCTGGAGCATACACCGGCATTGGTACATGGCGGCCCATTTGCCAATATTGCACATGGCTGCAATTCTGTAAAAGCGACGAAAACAGCTTTAAAGATGGCCGATTATGTTATTACAGAAGCAGGATTTGGAGCAGATTTGGGAGCAGAGAAATTTTTGGATATTAAGTGCAGAAAAGCAGGATTAAAACCGGACTGCATTGTGCTGGTTGCTACCGTGAGAGCACTGAAGTATAACGGAGGAGTGTCAAAGGAGCATCTTGCAGAAGAAAATCTGGAAGCCCTTGAAAAAGGAATTGTCAATCTGGAAAAACATATTGAAAATCTGCAGCAGTTTGGCGTTCCTGTGGTTGTTACGTTAAATCAGTTTATCACAGACACAGAAGCCGAATATGAGTATATTAAAAAATTCTGTGAGGAGAGAGGCTGCGAATTTGCGTTGGCAGAAGTCTGGGCCAAGGGCGGGAAAGGCGGTATCGCGCTGGCAGAAAAGATTATCAAGACGATTCATGAAAAACCGTCCCACTATGCACCGCTCTATCCGGATGACAAGTCTATCAAAGAAAAGATTGAGATGATAGCAACGAAAATATATGGAGCGGATGGAGTGACTTACTCCCCAGAGGCGGAAAAAGAAATCCGAAACATAGAAAAGATGGGATATGCAGATTATCCGGTCTGCATGGCCAAAACGCAATATTCTTTATCTGACGATAAAAATAAACTGGGAAGACCAAAAGGATTTACCATTCATATCCGTGAAATTTATATTTCTGCAGGAGCGGGATTTGTGGTAGCGATTACGGGAAATATTATGACGATGCCGGGACTTTCCAAGACTCCTGCCGCATTTGGAATAAATTTGACCGATGAAGGAAAAATTGAGGGATTATTTTAATCTTTGAAAGATTGGACGAGAAAGGAAAAACAGATGGCAAAAATAATTGACGGAAAAGCGATTTCAGCAGAAATAAAAGAAGAATTGAAACAAAAAGTAGCACAGTATAAAAATCAGGGAATTGACATTACGCTTGCTGTAGTAAAGGTGGGAGATGACCCGGCATCAGCAGTTTACGTCAGAAATAAAGAAAAAGCGTGCGCTTATATTGGAATTCAATCCAGAACATTGAGTCTGCCCAAGGAGACGACAGAGGAGGAACTTCTTGCTGTGGTCCAAAAACTGAATGAAGACAAAACCGTCAACGGAATTTTAGTACAGCTTCCACTACCGGAACATATCGATGAAAACAAAATTCTTCTGGCGATTGACAGCAAAAAGGATGTAGACGGTTTTCATCCTGTTAATGTTGGAAAAATGGTAATTGGAGAGCCCTCCTTTCTGCCATGTACGCCTGCCGGTATCATCGAGATGCTCAGGAGAAGCAATATTGATATAGAAGGAAAGGAATGTGTTATAATTGGAAGAAGCAATATCGTGGGAAAACCAATGGCGATTTTAATGTTGAGAGAAAATGCTACTGTAACGATAACTCATTCCCGAACAAAAAATTTGAAAAATGTGACGGCAAAGGCTGACATCCTGATTGCAGCCATCGGAAAAGCAAAATTTGTGACAGCAGATTATGTGAAAGAAGGGGCGGTAGTCATTGATGTAGGAATGAATCGGGACGCAGAAGGAAAACTTTGTGGTGATGTGGATTTTGAACAGGTAGAAAAAAAAGCATCTGCAATTACACCGGCGCCGGGCGGCGTTGGACCGATGACGGTTACCATGCTTTTAGTAAATTGTTTAAGAAGTGTAGAATTACAGAAATAGAAATAAGAGATAGACCTGTCTGTTGAGACAGGTTTATCTGACATTAAGGGGAGGAGGTTTTTCTTTTGAAATTTGCAAAAATAATTGTTGATATTTCCCATGAAAAGTTAGACCGTCCTTTTGAATATATTATACCGGATGCTTATGTAGATAAAATTGCAGTGGGAACGGCTGTAATGATTCCATTTGGAAGAGGAAACAGGATGATGAAGGGATATGTAATTGAAATCACCCGGATTCCTTCCTATGATGTAGATAAAATGAAAGAGATAGATTCTCTGGCGGAACATTCTGTCGAAGTAGAGAGCCAGTTGATTCATCTGGCATGGTGGATTAAAGAAAATTATGGCTCCACAATGAATCAGGCATTAAAAACTGTGATACCGGTAAAAAACAGAGTCAGAAAAGTAGGAAATAAAACAGTAATATTGAATCTGACAATGGAAGAACTCAAAGAAAAACTTCAGTTGTATGAGAGAAAAAATGCAAAAGCAAGAGTCCGTCTGCTGAGAGAACTGGCCATCAACAAAACGCTTCCCAAACAGCTTGTTGTAAGAAAATTAAACATATCAGACAGTACATTAAAAGCGTTGGAACAGATGGGTGATATTTCTATCCGGACGGATGTGGAATACCGAAATCCGGTTGCTGTCATAGAACAGCCGGAATATGATATTGTATTAAATCAATATCAGAGAGCTGTAGCGGAAAATATTAAAAAGACGATGAACTTTCAAAAGCGGAATCAGCCGAATGTTCATCTGATTCATGGAATTACCGGAAGTGGAAAAACAGAAGTATATATTGATTTAATTGATTTTACGATACAACAGGGAAAATCGGTTATCGTGTTGATACCGGAAATAGCGTTGACATATCAGACAGTAATGCGGTTTACGAGAAGATTTAAGGATAAAGTATCTATTATTAATTCCCGTCTGTCGGCTGGGGAGAGATATGATCAATTTGAAAGAGCAAAAAACGGTGATATTCATATTATGATAGGTCCCCGCTCTGCCCTTTTTACTCCTTTTAAAAATCTTGGATTGATTATAATTGATGAAGAGCATGAAGCGGCATATAAAAGTGAGACTGTTCCCAAATATCACGCAGTCGAAGTGGCAAAAAAAAGAGCCTTTGATACGGGAGCGACTGTGGTATTAGGCTCTGCTACACCTTCGATGGAATCTTACTATAACGCAAATCGGGGAGTTTATACGCTTCATAAACTGAATGTCAGGGAAAAAGGACAACTTCCAAATGTATTTGTTGTAGATTTAAGGGAAGAATTAAAACAGGGAAATAAAACAATTTTTAGTAGAAAACTGCAGGAGATGATTGCAGACAGATTGGAAAAGAAGCAGCAGACAATGCTTTTTATTAACCGGAGGGGATATGCCGGGTTTGTGTCCTGCAGGGACTGTGGAAAAGCCGTGAGATGTCCTCACTGTGCTGTGACTTTGAAATTACATAACAATAAAAAAATGGTATGTCATTACTGTGGATATACGGAAGATGTTCCAAAACTTTGTCCACAGTGTGGCTCAAAATACCTTGGTGGATTTGGCATTGGAACGCAGCAGATTGAGATGTCTGTAAAAAAAATGTTTCCCGGTGCCAGAGTTTTGCGGATGGATGCAGATACGACGTCTGCTAAGGGGAGCCATGATGAAATATTATCTGCTTTTGCCAATCATGAGGCAGATATTCTTGTAGGAACGCAAATGATTGTCAAAGGGCATGATTTTCCTAAGGTAACGCTGGTCGGTGTGCTGGCGGCCGATATGTCTTTATATGAATCGGATTACAAGGCAGCCGAGAGGACCTTTCAGCTCCTGTGTCAGGCGGCAGGAAGAGCAGGAAGAGGCAGTATGCCCGGAAGTGTGGTAATACAGACGTACGCTCCGGAAAATTATAGTATTGAGGCAGCAAGCCGGCAAAATTATGAAGAGTTTTTTGCCGAAGAGATGACATACAGGCAGCTGATGCAGTATCCTCCGATAGCGAATATGGTCGCAGTGCTTCTTCAGAGCAGAAATCAAAAGATTCTGATTCGTGCGACAGAGTTTTTAAATAAGGTAATCCGGGAAGAGAAAGAAAAACATTACAGTAAGATGTCAGTGATAGGACCTTCTGACCCGCCAATCAATAAAATAAATGATATTTACAGAAAAATCATATATTTAAAAAATCAAAATAGAAGAGAACTGATTCATTTAAAAAATTTTTTGGAAACAGTCATAAACAGTTCATCAGATTTTAAAGAAGTCATGGTACAATTTGATTTTAAAGCATAGTCTGTTGACAGATAACAGTCAGGAAGCTTTTTATAAAAACAAGCAGAATGTCAAGAAAAGGAGAGAAGTTATGGCAATCAGAAATATCAGAGAATTGGGAGACCCATGTCTGAGAAAAATATGCAAACCGGTAAAAGATGTAAATTTAAGAACAAAAATCTTAATAGGAGATATGTTTGATACAATGTATCAGGCAAACGGTGTGGGTCTTGCAGCGCCGCAGGTCGGCATTTTAAAAAGAATTTTTGTAATAGACTGCGGAGATGAAGAAGGAAATTCTGTACCATATGTTTTTATTAATCCTGAGATTATTGACCGGGACGGAATACAGGCAGATTATGAAGGCTGTCTGAGTGTACCCGGAAAATCGGGAATGGTCACACGGGCCAATAAAATAAAAGTAAAAGCCTTCAATGAAAAAATGGAGCCTTTTGAAATGGAGGCCGAAGGGCTGCTGGCCCGGTGTATTCTTCATGAAAACGACCATCTTGACGGCGTAGTCTATGTGGATAAAGTAGACGGGATTTTATATAATAATGAAGATTTATATGGAAATGGTGAGGACAAATAACAGAATCTTATCGGAAGCAGAGAAAAGATTTTATAAAAATAGGAGAGATTTGCGATGAGAGTAGTTTTTATGGGAACACCGGATTTTTCAGTACCGGCATTGGAAAAAATAGCTCAGAATCACGAAGTCGCAGCAGTGGTAACACAGCAGGACCGCCCGAAAGGAAGAGGGCATAAAATGCAGTTTACTCCTGTGAAGGAAAAGGCGTTAGAATTAGAAATACCTGTATTTCAGCCTGCAAAAGTAAGAGAAGCAGAATTTTTGGATATACTAAGAAAAATAAGACCGGACGTAATTGTCGTAATTGCGTTTGGGCAGATTCTTCCCAAAGAAATTCTGGAACTTCCTCCTTATGGATGTATTAATGTACATGCATCGCTTCTTCCAAAATACAGAGGTGCCGCACCGATACAGTGGGCGGTAATCGATGGAGAAAAACAGTCAGGGGTTACTACAATGTATATGGCAGATGGAATTGACACCGGAGATATTCTGGATGTAGCAACTGTGACGCTGGAAGAAAAAGAAACCGGCGGAAGTCTTTTTGATAAACTTGCACAAAAGGGGGCAGGGTTGATTTTGACTACATTGGAAAACCTGGAAAAGGGAACTGCCGTGCGAAAAAAACAGGATGACAGTAAGGCTTCTTATGCAGGGAAAATTACTAAGGAGTTGGGGGAAGTAGATTTTACAAAACCGGCAGATGAGATTGAACGGCTTATCCGGGGATTGAATCCATGGCCGGGGACATTCACTTATATGAACGGGAAAATGCTCAAAATATGGGATGCAGATGTGGTCCCGGGAGAGGGAAAAGAGCCTCCGGGATATATTACAGAGGTAAACAAAAATTATATAAAGGTTGCTGCCGGTCAGGGATATCTGAAGCTTAGAGAGATTCAGTTAGAAGGAAAAAAACGAATGAAGGTTTCTGATTTTTTAAATGGATATCATGTGACGGCAGATCAATTAGGAAAATAACAGGAGGAACTTATGTTTTATGGTTTTTATTTTGATCCCACATATATATTGATACTTATCGGTGTTGTTATCTGTATGATGGCATCGGCACATGTCAATGCAACATTCCGAAAATATTCCAAATACCACAGTCAGTCAGGGATGACCGGTGCGCAGGCGGCGAAACGGATTTTGGAATCAGAGGGAATTTATGATGTGGAAATACAGCACATTTCGGGAAATCTGACAGATAATTATAATCCCAAAAATAAAGTGCTCAGTCTTTCAGATGCTACTTATGCAAGTACCAGCGTGGCAGCGATTGGCGTGGCAGCTCATGAGTGCGGTCATGCAATACAGCATCACAGAGGCTATACGCCGATTGCGGTGCGAAATGCACTGGTACCATTTGCCAACTGGGGCTCAACGCTGTCCTGGATTCTGATTATTATTGGAATCTTGTTTTACGGACAGGGTACTGGACAGACAATGATTAACATTGGAATTTTTGCATTTTCTCTGGCAGTTCTTTTTCAGCTGGTAACATTACCGGTGGAATTTAATGCTTCCGGCAGAGCCGTGAGGATTCTGGAGAGTACGGGAATATTTGGAAATCAGGAATTAACATATACCAAAAAAGTGTTAAAAGCTGCAGCTCTTACCTATGTGGCCGCAGCAGCATCTTCTATTTTACAGCTGCTCAGATTGATATTGCTGTTCGGAGGAAGAAGAGATGACTAGCAGTGCCGGCAATCAGGTAAATTTGAGAAATCTGGTTTTAAATATGCTGTTGGAAACGGAGGAAAATAAAAGCCATATTGTTCTCAAAAGAAATCTGGACCGATATCGGACCCTTCCAAAACAACAGCGGGCATTTGTGACAAGATTATATCAGGGAACACTTGAGCGGAAAATAGAACTGGATTATATCATAGGGCAATTCTCTAAAACACCGCGAAATCATATGAAACCGGTTATAAAATATATTTTGAGAATGGCTGTGTATCAACTGAAATATATGAAATCCATACCCGCATCAGCAATATGCAATGAGGCAGTAAAACTTGCTGAGAAAAGAAAGTTCTTTGGATTGAAAGGATTTGTCAATGGCATTGTGAGAAATATTTCAAAAAATATTGAACAGATAGAGTATCCGCAAGAGCCTCTTGAAAGACTCTCAGTGACATATTCCATGCCAAAATGGATGATTCAAATGTGGATTCGCCAATATGGTATGGAACAGACGGAAGATATGTTGAAAAACTTTTATATTGACAGACCTACCACAGTGCGATGTAATATCACAAAAGCTTCTGTGCAGGAAATTGTTCATTCTTTAGAAAAAGACAAAATCAATGTAAGATGCTCACCTTTGTATGACAAAGCACTTTTTCTTTCCGGATATGATTCGCTGGAAACTTTAGAGGTATTTCGGAATGGAATGATTACAGTACAGGATATGAGTTCTATGATAGCGGGACTTGCCGCTTCTCCCAAAGAGGGAGACTACATAATAGATGTCTGCGCAGCACCCGGCGGAAAAAGTCTTCATATGGCAGAATTATTGAAGAAAACCGGGACCGTGGAAGCACGGGATATTACTCCATATAAATTGCAATTGGTGAAAGACAATGTGAAAAGACTGGATGCAGAAAATATTGTTACCAAAGTATGGGATGCAACAATATTCGATGAAAGTGTAGAAGAAAAAGCGGATATTGTTATGGCAGATCTGCCCTGCTCGGGATTGGGCGTTATAGGAAAGAAAAATGATATTAAGTATCATGTTACGGAAAAATCCATTGTGGAGCTCGCCGCATTACAAAAAAAGATATTAAATACAGTCGGCCGGTATGTAAAGCCCGGTGGAACATTGATTTTCAGTACCTGCACCGTGAATCATAAAGAGAACGATGAGAACGTAGAATGGATTGAGAAAAATCTTCCATTCCGCTTAAAGTCTCTGCAAGGGATAATCCCAGAAGAACTGGGAGGAGAGAAAGGATATATACAGATATTTCCCGGAGATTTCGGCATGGATGGATTTTTTATTTCTGCGTTTACGAAAATCAGTCCAAAAGATGAAATCTTCAATGAAAATGCAGGAGAAAACTGTTGATATATTTGTAAGAGAATAGATATGGGAAAAATAAAGAATACAGAATCTTATCATAAAACAGAATTAAAGGATATCAAATCTTATTGTGAGGAAGAACTGAAAGAGCAGATGACACAGATGGGAGAGAAACCATTTCGTGCCCTTCAGATATATCGCTGGCTTCATGTGGAGAGAGCAGATACTTTTGAACAAATGACCAATTTATCTAAGAGCCTTCGGGAGAAACTCTCTAAAGAATATGAAATCAGGACATTAAAAAAGGAAAAAGTTTTTGTTTCGCAGATAGATGGCACAAGAAAATATTTATTTCGGATTCCGGGAGGGTCTATGATAGAAAGTGTTTTTATGCGCTATCATCATGGGAATTCCGTGTGTGTTTCCACACAGTCCGGATGCAGAATGGGATGCAGGTTTTGTGCCTCTACGCTGAATGGACTGGAACGGAATCTGACCGCTTCAGAACTGCTGGAGCAGATTTATCAGATTGAGAAGGATACCGGAGAAAGAGTTTCCAATATCGTTCTGATGGGAAGCGGGGAGCCTTTGGATAATTTTGACCATGTAGTAAAATTTATACAGCTGATTTCTGATGTGCATGGAGCGCATATCAGTCAGAGAAATATTACGTTATCCACTTGCGGAATCGTGCCGGAAATGGTGAAATTGGCTGATTTGCATCTCCAGATTACACTGGCGCTTTCTCTTCATGCAGCAGATGATGACACGAGAAAAACATTGATGCCCATTGCACGAAAATATTCTATTGCCCAAGTCTTGGATGCGTGCAGATATTATTTTGAAAAAACGAAGAGAAGGATTACGCTGGAATACAGTCTGGTGGCAGGAGTCAATGATACCATGCAGGAAGCAGAGCGTCTGTGCCGTTTATTGAAGGGTCTGAACTGTCATGTAAATCTTATTCCGGTCAATCCGATTCAGGAAAGAGACTTTAGACAGTCCGGTCAGAAAGCTGTTTTGCAGTTTAAATCAAGGCTTGAAAAAAACGGGATAAATGTTACTATAAGAAGAGAAATGGGCAGGGACATTAACGGTGCCTGCGGACAACTGAGAAATGAAGCAATGAAAGGAAGAAAGGAGCAGAGCGATGGAAAGCCAGACCATTAATGCTTTTGGAAAAACCAATGTAGGGTTAATGCGCACAATCAACCAGGACAGTGTTTTTGTGTCGGTAAAACCGATAGGGAAGCTTCCCAATCTTTTTATTGTAGCAGATGGAATGGGAGGACATAAGGCGGGAGACGTGGCTTCCCGGATGGCTATTGAAAAGTTTGTCAAATATGTATGCACCACACACATGTCTGACCCGGCAAATATACTGGATTCAGGAATTATATCAGTAAATAAAGATATTTATGATATGGCAAATTCTAATAAAGATTACAGTGGAATGGGAACAACGTTTGTAGGCGTCACGATTGCAGACAATCATGTCTATGTTGCCAATGTGGGAGACAGTCGGGCATATCTTGTGGGAAACAGAGATATTAAGCAGATAACAAGAGATCATTCTCTGGTGGAAGATATGGTCAGAATGGGGATGATTGATAAAGGAGAGGCCAGAACGCACTACAAAAAAAATGTGATTACAAAGGCATTGGGAGTAGCAGAGGACCGGACTTCCACACCGGATATTTTTGAGATAGAAATAGATAAGGGTGACAAATTATTGCTTTGTTCAGACGGCCTTACAAATATGGTAGAAGACTATGAGATAAAGAAAATTATTCATAACAATGATACCATCGAACAGGCTGTTCGCCAACTGATTAGTCAGGCCAACGAGAACGGCGGAAAAGATAATATATCAGCAATTCTGATTGAACCTGAAATTCGTGAGGTGTGAGCATTATGTTAGAAAAAGGAAATTTTATCAACAATCGTTATGAAATTGTGGGCAGAGTAGGCGCAGGCGGAATGTCCGACGTGTACAAGGCAAAAGATCATAAATTAAACAGAAACGTTGCCATAAAAGTACTGAAAAAAGAATTCAGCAAAGATAGAAATTTTGTGTCTAAATTCAGAACAGAAGCGCAGTCAGCGGCCAGCCTGATTCATCCCAATATTGTAAATGTATATGACGTAGGTCAGGATGACGGACTGTATTACATAGTAATGGAACTGATAGAGGGCATTACACTGAAAAGTTATATTGAAAAAAAAGGAAGGCTTTCGGTAAGAGAGACCATCAGTATTGCTATTCAGATTGCAAATGGTATTGAGTGCGCACATAATAATCAGATTGTACACAGAGATATTAAGCCCCAGAATATTATGATTTCCAGAGAAGGAAAAGTGAAAGTGACGGACTTTGGTATAGCAAGAGCGGCTTCTGCCAATACCATCAATGGAAACGCCATGGGCTCTGTGCATTATATCTCTCCGGAGCAGGCCGGTGGAAAATATGTAGATGAAAAAAGCGATATATATTCTCTTGGGATTACTATGTTTGAGATGCTGACAGGTACTGTGCCTTTCGATGGGGAATCTACAGTAACGATTGCATTAAAGCATATTCAGAGTAATGTGCCGGGATTAAAATCATATCTTCCTGATATTCCGGTAAGCATGGAAAAAATAGTATCGAAATGTACCCAGAATCAGGCAGACAGGCGTTATCCTAAGATATCTCTTCTGATTGCGGATTTGAAGAGGGCGCTGTCTGAGCCGGATGTAGATTTTGTTCAGCTGGAAGAGACAGGAGAAAAAGGCTCAACGCTGATTATCACTGATGATGAGATTAATCAGATAAGAAAAGAGAGCGGTGTTATCAAACCAATTAATGATGTAAATGAAGATTCCGATGACATTGATGCCATGAGCCCTAAAATGGATAAAATGATGACGGTAGGAGGTGTTGTCGTTGGAATACTGGCGATTGTAATTGTATCCGTGATTATTACGATGGTTTTTATGAATAATGAAATCAAGCTTCCTAAAAATACTGTGGTAAGTGAAGGAGAAACCATCGATCCCAAAAAGACAATCGTGCCGAATGTAGTAGGAAAGACATCCGATGAAGCCGAAGAAGCGCTCAATGAAAAAAATCTGGGATATGAGTATGACTCAAATTATATTTACAGCGATATTTATCCTGCCGATACGATAGTATCTCAATCAGAGACTGCAGGAACAATTATAGAAAAAAATACAACGGTAAAACTGATTGTAAGCAAAGGACCGGAACGGATACAGATACCGGAAGGAATTGTCAAATCCGATTTGGATTCAGCAGTAAAACAGCTGGAAGAGATGGGATTAAAAACAGAGGCAACTTATGAATACAGTTATAAAGAGATAGGAAGTGTAATCTCCTGCACTCCGGTAGAAAATGCTTTTGTATCAAAAAATGATGTGATAAAACTGGTCGTGAGCCGGGGTCAGGAACAGTCTGCAGAGAAGACAGGTACAATACCAAGTCTTGCAGGAAAAAAACTGGGGTCAGCCCAGGAAATGATTTCTTCCGCCGGATTCAGTGTAGGAGAAGTACGTAAAGAATTCAGCGAAACGGTAAAAGAGGGGATTGTCATAAGGCAGACCGTAAAGGCGGGTCATGCGGCTCCGCTTGGCGCCAGCATCGGACTTGTGGTGAGCAAAGGCTCAGAAAAACAGCAGGAATATACAGCTACTTACACATTTGCATTGGAAGAATTGAAAGATATGAACGGGATACCGATTACGCAAGGATTGGTTTCCGTGGCGGTGGACGAAGTGTTACAGAAAGTAGATCCGAATTATTCCGATGTGTCGATGTGGACCGGGGACTATACAATGAAATTTACGGGAAATAAAAAAGGAAAAGCGACAGTAGAACTTTTTGTCAACGGACAAAGTATTATAGAAGACACGATTACATTTAAGTAGTAAAAGCCCACCCTTTTACGGGTGGACTTTTCAGCAGAAATAATATTGGCAGGTATGAATGCAGGGAAAAATTATAAAAGGCATTGCCGGATTTTATTATGTAGACATTGAAAAAAAGGGAATATATGAGTGCAGGGCAAAAGGAGTATTCCGAAATAAAAAAATTAAGCCGTTGGTAGGGGATAATGTAACAATTGACCTGATTGATGAGGAAAACAAAAAAGGAAATATTGTCCAGGTGCTAGAGAGAGAAAATGAATTAATCCGGCCTGCTGTTTCCAATGTAAACCAGGCGATGATTGTTTTTGCCCTCAGACGTCCTAACCCCAATTTGAATTTGCTGGATCGTTTTCTCGTGATGATGGAATTTCAGAATATTGAGACGATTATCTGTTTCAATAAAAAGGATATCGGTGATGCCGGATTTATGAAAAAATTAAAGGAAATGTATCAGAGCGCAGGATATAGAGTTCTTTTTGCCAGCGCGGAAAAAGAAGAAGGAATAGAGGAAGTGAAAGTGCTTCTGAAAGATAAGAGTACTGTTCTTGCAGGACCGTCCGGCGTAGGAAAATCTTCTATGCTCAATGTCTTAACGAGCAGTTACATGATGAAGACAGGTGCGCTCAGCGAAAAAATCGGACGTGGAAAACACACGACAAGACATTCAGAAATTTTTAAAATCGCAGAGAATACTTATGTTTTTGATACCCCGGGATTCAGTTCTCTTTTTGTTCCGGGAATGACCAAAGAAAAACTGGAAGGCTGTTTTCCGGAGTTTACACCGTATATAAATCAATGTCGTTTTGTGGGATGCGCCCATATCAATGAGCCGGACTGCGCAGTGAAAAAAGGCGTAGAGGAAAAAAGGATATTTTCAGAAAGATATGAAAATTATAAATTAATGTACGAGGAGCTAAAAGAAAAGGAGAGCAGATATGATTAAATTATCACCGTCGATTCTTTCCGCAGATTTTTCAAAATTGGGAGAAGAAGTAAAACGAATTGATGATGCCGGATGTGAATGGATTCATATTGATGTTATGGATGGAATGTTCGTACCAAATATTTCATTTGGAGTCCCGGTGATAAAAGATATCAGAAAATGTACCGATAAGTTTTTTGATGTGCATTTGATGATAAAGGAGCCCATACGATATATTGAGGCATTTCAAAAAGCCGGAGCCAATCTTTTAACGGTACATGTGGAAGCTTGTGATGATGTGCAGGCTACGATTCAGGAAATTCATTCAGCCGGGATGAAAGCTGCAATAGCATGTAATCCGGAAACGGCAGTAGAGGAAATTGTTCCTTATATCAATCAGGTAGATATGGTCCTGATTATGACGGTGCATCCGGGATTTGGAGGCCAGTCTTATATTGATGAATGTACAGAAAAAATAGAGATTGTCAATGCCATTGTGCAAGAGTACCAGCTGGATACCATGATACAGGTGGACGGAGGCGTAACAGTTGACAATGTATGTATTCCTTTGGCGGCCGGTGCCAATGTGATTGTAGCCGGCTCAGCGATATACCGGGGAAATGTAGAAGAAAATGTAAAAAAGATGAAAGATAAATTTTTGGATTTTGAATAATATTTTTTTGAAAACAATAAGCGTTTTATCATAGAGACGAAAGGAGTAATAAAAAATGAGCGCAAAAAAATTAGGTTTTGGATTAATGAGGCTTCCGCTTGTGGATGCTAACCACGATGATAGTATTGACATCGAGCTGACCAAAAAAATGGTAGACACCTTTATTGAGAGAGGATTTACATATTTTGATACAGCGTGGATGTACTGTGCATTTAAAAGCGAAGAAGCAACAAAAGAGGCGTTAGTAGAACGTTATCCAAGGGATAGCTATACTTTGGCAACAAAACTGCATGCCGGATTTATCCAGACGAAAGAAGACAGGGATAAAATTTTTAATGAGCAGTTGAGAAAAACAGGAGTAGATTATTTCGATTATTACTTACTGCATGACATTGGTGTGGAACATTACGAAATTTATAAAAAACTGGATTGTTTTCAATGGATTGCAGACAAGAAAAAACAGGGATTGGTTAAGCATATTGGTTTTTCCTTCCATGATAATGCTGATTTGCTGGACCGTGTACTCACAGAGCATCCTGAGATGGAATTTGTTCAGCTCCAGATAAATTATCTGGATTGGGACAGTGAGGGTGTACAGTCCAGAAAATGTTATGAAGTGGCGACAAAACATGGAAAACCGGTAATTGTAATGGAACCGGTAAAAGGTGGGACCCTTGCAAAAGTTCCGGAAGCGGTAGAAAACTTATTCCATAGTTATCATAAGGATATGTCCGTATCTTCCTGGGCAATTCGTTTTGCGGCAAGTCTTGATAATGTTATGATGGTACTCAGCGGTATGAGCAATATGGAACAGATGCTGGATAACACAGATTACATGATGGATTTTAAGCCGTTGAGTCAGGAAGAGTTAAAAGTAGTACAACAGGCAGTGGATATTATTAACGGCAATATTGCGATTCCTTGTACCGGCTGCTCGTATTGTACGGAAGGCTGTCCAATGAAAATAGCCATTCCACGATATTTCTCCCTATTCAATGCTGATAAACAGGAAATTAAGGAAAAAGGATGGACACCACAAGGTGAATATTATGATAATCTGACTAAAATTTTTGGAAAAGCGAGCGACTGTATTGCCTGTGGCCAGTGTGAAAGAGCATGCCCACAGCATCTTCCAATTATCGAAGACCTCAAAAAAGTGGCAGAGTATTTTGGCAAATAGAAGACAGGCAGCAGATTGACTAAAAGAATATCATTAGATTATAAAAAAGACTGATGCAGGATGAACGAAGGTCCATTAAGGCAGACCTTAATTTTCGGCAGCAGTCTTTTTTATATGAACGAAACAAAATGTAACATAGAAGAAGGTTTTATACATTAAATCGAAACAGGATTACATCTCCGTCTTTTACGACATAGTCCTTTCCCTGCAATCCGACCAGCCCTTTTTCTTTTGCTTTGGCGTAAGAGCCACAGTCTAATAAATCATTGTAATTTACCACCTCGGCGCAAATAAATCCACGTTCAAAATCAGAGTGAATTTTACCGGCAGCCTGAGGCGCTTTTGTACCCCGGGTAATTGTCCAGGCTCTGGTCTCTGTTTCACCGGCAGTCAGATAACTGATTAATCCCAAAAGCGTGTAGCTTGCCTGAATCAATTTGTCCAGACCGGACTGCTGAATTCCAAGGTCTTCCAGAAACATCTGTTTTTCTTCCTCTTCCAGCTCCGAAATTTCCTGTTCAATTTCAGCGCTGATTACAAATACTTCACAACCGTTTTCTGCAGCAAACTTTCTGACTGCAGCTACATGTTTATTAGATGCTCCGTCATCTGCAAGGTCGTTTTCGGAAACATTCGCTGCAAAAATTACAGGTTTTGCTGTTAAAAGATTATATTCTGAAAGCCAGACCTGTTCGTCTTCGTCTTCTGTCTCATAGCGGATAGCAAGATTTCCCTCCTCCAGAAAATCTTTCATTTTCTGCTGAAATTCCAGTTCTCTGGCAAGTGCTTTATCATTTCTTGCCCCTCTTGTTGTCTTAGCGATACGGCGTTCCAAAATCTCCACATCAGAAAATATCAGTTCCAGATTAATCGTATCAATGTCGCGGATTGGATCAACACTCCCGTCTACATGAATGACATTTGTGTTTTCAAAACATCTTACCACATGGACAATGGCATCCACTTCACGAATATTGGCGAGAAACTGATTTCCAAGCCCTTCTCCCTTGGATGCTCCTTTGACTAATCCTGCGATGTCTACAAACTCAATTACGGCAGGAGTAGTTTTGGCTGAGTTATATAAAGCAGTAAGCTTGTCCAGCCGCTCATCCGGTACTGCGACAACACCTATATTGGGGTCAATGGTACAGAATGGATAGTTGGCTGATTCCGCTCCTGCTTTGGTCAATGAATTAAATAGTGTACTTTTGCCGACATTTGGCAGTCCCACAATACCTAATTTCATGCTGAATTCCTCCGTTTCTTAGTCATTCCAACAGTAAGTTTAACATATTTTAAAAGGCGTCGCAATGACAGGCTTGAATAAAATAACATTTACTGTTAAATTATATTAAGGCAAAATGTCAGATGAAAGGAAATAAAAGCTATGAATTTAACGGCTATGGAAATACAGTTTCCGAATTTACATATTAATATAGAAAATTTGCCAAAGTCATTCCATATATTTGGAATTTCTGTTGCTTTTTATGGATGTATTATTGCTTTTGGAATGCTGATGGGTATTTGGGTTGTCTGTCTGGAAGCTAAAAGAACAGGGCAGAATTATAATCAATATATTGATTTTGCAATTTATGCTATTGTATTCAGCGTGATTGGAGCCCGGCTATATTATGTGGCGTTCAGTTGGGATTACTACAAAGAAAATCCGGCAGAAATCATTAATATACGGGAAGGTGGACTGGCTATATATGGAGGAGTGATTGCTGCTTTTCTTACTGGCTATATATACACAAGAATAAAGAAGTTATCTTTCCGGAAAATGGCAGACACGGCAATTCCGGGACTGCTTCTGGGGCAGGTTATCGGAAGATGGGGAAATTTTTTTAACCGGGAAGCGTTCGGTGGTGTGGCTTTGGATAGCAATCCGTTTGCCATGAGAATATTCTTTGGAAACAACTATAGCATTTCTCAGGTGCCGGAAGTAGTACGACAGAACATGGAACAAATGAGTGGAAAATCTTTAGCAGAACTGGGTTATATACAGGTGCATCCCACATTCCTATACGAATCTCTGTGGAATTTAATGGTGCTGCTTTTGATTTTTCTTTTCCGGAAAAAGAAATTGTATGACGGGGAAGTTGTCCTGTGGTATTTAATAGGATATGGGCTTGGACGGGCTATCATAGAAGGAATGCGGACAGACCAGCTGATTATGCCGGTAACCGGATGGCCGGTATCCCAGTTTCTTTCTATTATTCTGTGTATTGTGGCTGGTATTATCGTCGTTGTAAAAAGAGTGAAACAGAGAAAAAATTCAAAATACAATTAAATAAAAATACAGAGGGATTCACACCAAAAAACACGGTGTGGGTCCTTTTTTTGTTGGCAAAAGTTGGCTATTTGGAAAAGATACAAAAAAAATAAAAAAGGGGTTGCAATTATGAGGGAAAAGGTATAAAATTCTATTACAAGTGGTAAATTAGTGTCAATAAGTGGGAGAAAGTGGTAAAAAACCTGCTGTAAATCGCAAAAAGACAGGTGAGTGGAATGTTTACAGGAGAACATACGCAAAAAATGGATACCAAGGGCAGGACGATAGTACCTGCAAAATTCAGAGAAGAACTTGGCACCAGTCTGGTAATTACCAGAGGGCTTGACGGGTGTCTTTTTGCATATTCAAAAACAGCCTGGGAAGCCCTGGAAGAAAAGTTGAGCAGTTTACCATTCGCAGATAAGAAAGTCAGAGATTTCAATCGATTTTTCCTCGCAGGAGCGACTGACCTTGAAACTGATAAATTAGGACGAGTCCTTATGCCATCAGTTTTAAGGAAGTTCGCTTCATTAGATAAAGAGGTCGTATGGGTCGGCGTTGGTGAAAGAATTGAAATCTGGGATATAGATAAATGGAACGAGCAGATGTCAACTTATATTGAAGGTGACGATGTAGCGTTGAAATTGGACGAACTGGCCGCATATATGGCAGAAAAAGGAATTTAAATATCTGGCAATCGGCAGAAAAACAAAAAAGAACATGGAATAAAAACTGGAAAGAAGAGTGGTTATGGATTTCAGACATGTATCAGTATTGTTAGATGAAACCATTGACGGCTTACATATAAATCCGGACGGAATATATGTGGATGGAACATTAGGTGGCGGTGGCCATTCTTATGAAATCTGCAAAAGACTTTCCCCAAAAGGAAGACTGATTGGAATTGACCAGGATGGAGAGGCATTGGAAGCTGCCAGAGAGCGCTTAAAGGAATTTGAGGACAAAATAACACTGGTAAGAAGCAATTATTGTGAAATAGGCACAATTTTAAAGGATTTAAAAGTCGAAAAAGTGGACGGAATTGTTTTAGACTTAGGGGTTTCTTCTTATCAACTGGATAATTTAGAGAGAGGATTTTCTTATAAGGCAAATGCAGCTCTCGATATGAGGATGGATTTAAGGCAGAAAAAGACGGCTGCAGATGTTGTAAATTATTATACGGAAAAAGAATTGTACCGGATAATCAGAGATTATGGAGAGGACAGATTTGCAGGAAATATAGCGAAACATATCGTCAGGGCAAGAGCGGACAAGCCTTTGGAGACAACGGAAGAGTTGACGCATGTTATTCGCAGAGCGATTCCAATGAAGTTTCAGGCAAAAGGCGGTCATCCGGCCAAGAAGACATTTCAGGCAATCCGCATAGAAGTCAATAGAGAATTAGATGTGCTGAGAGAATCTCTGGATACTATGATCGAACATTTAAAGCCCCGGGGAAGAATTTGTGTTATCACATTTCATTCTCTGGAAGACAGAATTGTGAAAACAAAGTTCAGAGAAAATGAAAATCCATGTACGTGTCCTCCGGATTTTCCGATTTGTGTTTGCGGAAAGGTATCAAAAGGAAGCGTGGTGACAAGAAAACCAATCACACCATCTTCCGAGGAAATAGAAAAGAATAAAAGGGCAAAAAGTTCTAAACTGAGAATTTTTGAAAGGTGTCAGGAATGAATCGTGTGAGAAGAGAATATTACAGAGATGAATATGTGAGTGGAAATACTGTACGGCAGACAGTTCCGGAAAGAGAGCGAAGAGTCTATACGGACAGCCGGAATATGCGCCATTCAAAACGTGAAATCAGAGCAAGAGAAAGAGCGCTTACAATGAATGCGCCTCATGTTATTTTCCTTGCTGTGGTATCTTTAGTATGTCTTGCTATGTGTGTTGCATATCTTCACATTCAATCTGATATTTCAAAAACCAGGACAAGCATAGCTGATTTGAAAACTCAAATCAGCACAGTGCAGTCTCAGAATGATGCGCTTAATTATGCAATCAACAGTTATGTGGATGTGGATAATATTTATAAACTGGCTACAACAAAACTTGGAATGCGTCAGGCAACGGATAATCAGATTTCTTACTACAAACCAAGTGAAAGCGGTTATACAATACAATATGGAGATATACCGGATAAATAGAAATGAGAAGAGTCAGAAACGAAAAAAAGAGAAAAATGAAATTAAAATTTAACAGGCAAATGTACACAAAGCTAGCGATTGTCTTTTGGATAATTGTTCTAGCTTTATTTGCATTATGTGCCCGGATTACATACCTGAATGTGAAAAAAGGAGATGAGTATTCGATTCAGGTGCTGGAACAGCAGAGTTTCACAAGCCGGACCATTCCATACAAACGGGGCGATATTAAGGACAGAAACGGCAATGTGCTGGCCACCAGTGTAATGGTATATGATTTGATTGTAGACTCAAAAGTGATTATGAGTGACAAAGATTATCTGGAGCCTACGGTAAATGCGCTGTCCCGCTATTTTCATTTGAACCGGGAGGATATGATTACAGCGATAAGAGAGCGGAAAAACAACAGTTACTGGGTGGTATTAAAGGAATTAGAGTATAAAGAAATCCAGGAGTTTGAAAAATATCTCGATTATGAATATGCCGATTCTGCTGACGAGAAAAAGGCAGTAAGAAATACAAAAGGTGTCTGGTTTGAAAAAAAATATAAGAGAATGTATCCTTATAATACACTTGCCTGCAGTGTACTGGGATTTGCCAATAAGGACAACAGTGCAACAGTGGGAATTGAGAGCAGTTACGGACAATTTCTCCGCGGCGTTTCCGGAAGAGAGTATGGATATATGGATGCAGAAAATAATATGGAAACTGTCATAAAAGATGCGCAGAACGGGCAGACAGTTATCTCTTCCATTGATATGAATATCCAGCGTATTGTACAGAAATCTATCAAAAAATACATGAAAAAATATAAACCAGCCAGAATTGCCGTGGTAATATCGGATCCAAATACAGGAGAAATTCTTGCGATGGGAGATGATTTGACATTTAATCTGAATGAGCCATATAGTCTGAAAGATTATTATTCAGAAAGTGAAATCGAAAAAATGTCGCAGAAGAAACAGTCAGAAAAGTTAAATTCTATTTGGAACAATTTTTGTATTACGGATTCTTATGAGCCAGGCTCTACAGCAAAACCATTTACAGTGGCCGGTGCCTATGAAGAAGGAAAAGTAAATAAGAAAACGACTTTTGTATGCGATGGTTTTGAAAATGTGGGAGGATTTCACATAAGATGTCATGATGTGGATGGTCATGGTACATTAAATGTAGAACAGGCGGTTGCTTACTCCTGTAATGATTATATGATGTATATTGGAAAACTGATGGGAGCAAAATTATTTTCCCAGTATCAGGCCCGATTTGGTTTTGGAACAAAAACCGGAATCGATTTGCCGAACGAGACAAGAGGTCTTGTGTATGAAGGAGATGAAATGGGCTCTTCCACACTGGCAACCAATTCCTTTGGACAGAATTTTACGGTTAATATGATTCAGATGACGTCTGCTTTTTCATCCCTTATCAATGGAGGATATTATTATGAGCCACATGTAGTAAAGCAGATTGTTACGGAGAATGGTGATTTGGTAAAGAATTATTCCAAAACGCTTGTGAAAGAAACTGTCACAAAAGAGACTTCTGATTTTATCAAGCAGTGTCTGAGAGAGACTGTACTGAGCGGAACAGGAACAACAGCAGCAATCGAGGGATACACAATTGGCGGGAAAACCGGTACGGCCGAGAAAGTAGATACGTCCGGAAAGGGAAAAGGAAGATTGAACAATCAGTATATTTTGTCTTTCCTGGGCTGCGTACCTTGTGAGAATCCTCAACTTGTTTGTTATACATTGATGGATACACCAAAAGATAATCCTCAGGCGACAGCATACAATACAGAATTGTGGACCGACATTATGAAACAGGTAATTCCGTACATGGGTATTCAAAAGACGGAAAAAATCGAAAAAAAAGCCAAAAATCAGTCAATGAAAGAAGAGTTTTATGAAAATGGAATTATTGAAGGAGACGATGGCTCCCTTGTTTTAAAAGATAAAACAGAATAATAGTAATTCTATGAAAAGAGAAAGAATAAATTATAACAAAAGTCTTTTCGGGAAGATTCATTGAATAAAGTAAAAACCATTCATCGGAAAATGCTACTTATTTATGTTTTGGGCATAATACTATTTTGTATCGGCGTGACGGGAAAACTGGTCTATCTTATGATTTTTCAATCTCAGCACTATACAGACAGAGCATTGGAAGTGCAGGAGCGGGAGAGAAAAATAAAAGCTCCCCGGGGAGAAATACTGGATAGAAATGGGAAAGTAATCGCTTCAAATAAGACAGTCTGTACCGTGTCTGTTATTTATAATCAGGTGAAAGAGCCGGAGAGGGTAATTAAGATTCTCACGGAGGAACTCGGACTGGAAGAAGACGAAGTCCGAAAGAAAGTTGAGAAAAAAAGTGTAAGAGAAAAAATAAAATCAAATGTAGATAAAAGTGTCGGAGATAAGATTAGAGAATATAATTTATCCGGTGTAAAGGTTGACGAAGATTATAAAAGATATTATCCTTATTCCAGTCTGGCATCTAAGGTCCTGGGATTTACCGGGGCAGATAATCAGGGTATCATAGGACTGGAAGTAAAATATGACAAATATCTTCAGGGAACTGACGGACTCATTCTTACGCCTACTGATTCCAGAGGAATTGAGCAGGATAGTGCACTGGAAGAACGTGTAGAGCCGGTATCCGGAAATAATCTTGTCACCACGATTGATGTAAATATTCAGAAATATGCAGAGCAGATTGCATATAATACTCTGGAAGCAAAAAAGGCCAATTACGTTTCCATTATTGTGATGAATCCTAATAATGGAGAAATTCTGGCGATGGTAAATGCGCCGGAATTTGACTTGAACAATCCATATACATTAAATTATGAGACAGAAGAAAACCTGTCTTCCAAAAAAAAGCAAGACTTATTAAATAAAATGTGGAGAAACCAATGTATTAACGATACATATGAGCCGGGCTCTACGTTTAAAGTAGTCACAGCCACGGCGGCATTGGAAGAAGGTGTAGTCAGCCTGGATACAAAATTCAACTGTCCGGGATTCCGTGTGGTGGATGATAGAAGAATAAGATGTCATAAGACGACAGGGCATGGAACGGAAACCTTTTTGCAGGGAACAATGAATTCCTGCAATCCGGTATTTATTGATGTAGGACTGAAAGTAGGAGTGCAGAATTTCTATAAATATCTGGACCGGCTCGGGATAAGAAAAAAAACCGGAATTGATATTCCGGGAGAAGCCGGGACGATTATCCATCAGATAAAAAATGTGGGAAATGTAGAACTTGCCACAATGTCTTTTGGACAGTCTTTTCAGATTACTCCGGTGCGGTATCTGGTATCTGCAAGTGCGGTAATTAACGGTGGAAAATTGGTAACCCCTCATTTTGCCATGCAATCTCAAAATGAAGCGGGAGAAGTGGTTGAAAAATTTCAATATAATGAGACCGAAAATGTAATTCAAAAAGAGACATCGGAAACAATGAAAAACGTACTTGAAAAAGTTATCTCAGAGGGGACCGGAAGCAAAGGACAGGTAGAGGAATATAAAGTGGGTGGAAAGACGGCCACTTCCCAAAAACTTCCAAGAGGCTCCGGAAAATATATTGCATCTTTTATGGGATTTGCTCCGGCAGATAATCCGCAGGTCATTGCCATGGCAATTATTGATGAGCCGGAGGGAATTTATTATGGTGGTCAGGTAGCAGCACCGGTAATCAGTCAGTTATACCAAAATATTCTTCCATATTTGCTGGGAGGAGAAGAACAAGGAGAATAAAATGAATACAAGTACAACAATCATAGCGGCAATCATTATTTCATTTGCGGTAAGCGTAATTTTATGTCCGATTGTCATACCGCTGTTAAAAAAGATGAAGTTTGGACAATATATACGGAAAGTGGGACCGCAATCCCATCAGTCAAAAGCGGGAACGCCTACGATGGGAGGGATGATAATTATAGCCAGCGTTATTGTTACATCTCTGATTTTTATTTTTGTCGAAAAAAATACGGCGATTGTCCCGGTACTGTTTATGATGCTGGGATTTGGTATGATTGGATTTGCAGACGATTATATAAAAGTAGTAAAGAAAAGAAATCTGGGATTGACGGAAATACAGAAAATTATCGGACAGCTGGTAGTTACAGGCATATTTTGTTTTTATCTGTTGAAATATACTACTTTGGGCACAGTTACAATTATTCCGTTTACAAATGGTACGGAAATCACGATGCCAATGTGGCTGTTCATTCCGTTTTTGTTTTTTGTCGTTCTCGGTACCGTGAATGGAGCAAATCTCACAGATGGACTGGATGGACTGGCGACAAGTGTTACAATTATCATTGCAGTGTTCTTTACCTGTGTGGCAGTGTCGGCAGGCTCGGGACTGGAGCCTATTACGGCAGCTCTTGTGGGAGCGCTGCTGGGATTCTTCCTGTATAATGTCTATCCGGCAAGAGTGTTTATGGGAGATACCGGCTCTCTTGCGCTGGGAGGTTTTGTTGCAGCTACGGCATTTATGCTGAAAATGCCAATTTTCATTGTTATTGTAGGATTTATTTATTTATTGGAATCTTTATCTGATATTATTCAGGTGGCATGGTTTAAATATACAAAGAAAAAATATGGTGAAGGCAGAAGAGTATTTAAAATGGCACCTTTACATCATCATTTTCAGGAGAGTGGGTATGCTGAGACACAGGTTGTAGCCGGTTTTGCTGTTGTCACTGCGATTCTTTGTCTGGTTGCCTACTGGGCGTTATAGAAAGGAAATATTATGGATTGGAAAGAACAGACTGTATTAGTGGCAGGCATGGGAAAAAGTGGAATTGCTGCAGCAAATCTTTTAAAAAAAGTAGGCGCAGATATTATTTTATATGATGGAAACGAAAAACTTTCTCCGGAAGAAATTTTGAACAAATTGGAAGAGAAAGATAATGTATCGGTAATTCTTGGAACTCTTCCACAGAATATTATTGAATCCTCTGACCTTATGATTTTAAGTCCCGGGATTGCCATCGACGCACCTTTTGTCAATCAGGTAAGAGATGCCGGAGTGCCTATTTGGGGAGAAATTGAATTGGCATATGTGATAGGAAAAGGAAAAGTTGTGGCAATTACAGGGACCAATGGAAAAACGACTACCACGGCGCTTGTGGGTGAAATCATGAAAACATATTATGATAAAGTAGATGTGGTAGGAAATATCGGAAATCCATATACGACGACAGCGTTTTATTCAGAAAATGATACTGTTACCGTGGCAGAAGTCAGCAGTTTTCAGTTGGAAACGATACATAAATTCTGTCCGGATGTCAGTGCTGTTCTCAATATCACACCGGATCATCTGAACAGACATTATACAATGGAATGTTATACAGATGTAAAAATGAATATTACAAAAAATCAGGAAAAAAATCAGCCTGTAATACTGAACTATGAAGATGAAATTTTAAGATCTTATGCACCCCGTCTCTCAAATAAAATCATATGGTTTAGCAGTAAACAGAAAGTGGAACAGGGAGTATACTTAGATGGAAAAAATATTATTTATGCGGAGAATGGCACGGAACAGTTGATTACTACCACAGAAGAGACTTCTCTGGTGGGAATCCATAATATAGAAAATATCATGGCAGCCGTGGCAATTTCTGTCAATATGGGTGTCCCGAAAGAATATATCAGAAAGGCCGTCAAAAATTTTAAGGCAGTGGCCCACCGGATAGAATACGTAAATACAATTCATGATGTCATCTATTATAATGATTCCAAAGGAACAAATACAGATGCTTCTATTAAGGCGATTGAAGCAATGACAAGACCTACAGTACTGATTGCAGGAGGATATGATAAAAAAGTATCTTTTGATGCGTGGGCTCAGAGCTTTGGTGATAAAATAAAATGCCTGGTACTGTTAGGACAGACGTCTTATCAGATTGCAGAAACCGTAAGTAAATATGGATTTAAAAATATTATATTCACCGACTCGCTGGAAGAAGCAGTAAGAGAGTGCGCAAAAGCGGCAGTTCCCGGAGATGCAGTGCTGTTATCTCCTGCCTGCGCCAGTTGGGGAATGTTTGATAATTATGAACAGCGGGGAGATATGTTTAAAGAGCTGGTCAACGCTCTTGCAGAGTAAAGCATGTTAAGAGGTGTAAAGTGCAGAGAGAATATGACCCTGTAACCGGGGAAGAAGTAAAAAAGAAACCGGATAAAAACAAAAATAGTGGCTATTTTGATTATAGCCTGCTTTTTGTGTGGATTTTTATTATGCTGTTGGGATATGTATTATTATACAGTGCCAGTTCCTATACTGCTTTGACCAGTCAGGGAGATTCAGCATATTTTCTCAAAAGACAGTTTCGTGCCACGTTAATCGGATGCGTGTTTATGATTCCTGTCATTTTTATGGACTATCGGGTATGGAAAAAACTGGATAAATTAATTTATATCGCAGCGATTATTTCTGTCGGACTTGTATGGTCCCCTATCGGAATTGAAAGTCACGGCGCAAGGCGCTGGGTAGGACTGGGCCCGATTCAGTTTCAGCCGGCAGAATTAGTTAAAATCGGTGTGATAGTGATGACAGCTTATATGCTATCAAAATGTGGTACCAAAGCGCTGGACAATGTGAAAACCTGTTATCAGATATATTCCCTCTCGGCGATTGGGGCGATAGCAGTCATTGCATTGACCTCCAACCTCAGTTCGGCAATTATAATTATGGCAATCGGCGCTGTCATGCTTCTCGTGGCTGGCGCCTGCAAAAAATTCATATTATCTCTGGTGGGAGCCGGAGGGGCAGGCCTGGGACTGATTCTTCTCATGGGCCTTGTCACAGGAAAGGCATTTCGGATTTCCCGGATACTGGTGTGGTTAAATCCGGAAGAACATGCAGATGAGGGCGGTTATCAGGTTATGCAGGGATTATATGCCATAGGATCCGGGGGATTGTTTGGAAAAGGATTGGGAAACAGTGCACAGAAACTGGGCTTTGTTCCGGAGGCAAACAACGATATGATATTTTCTATTGTTTGCGAAGAATTGGGAATTTTTGGTGCTATCTGCATTATTCTTTTGTTTATTTTTATGATACGGCGTATGCGCGTGATTGCCAGCAATGCTCCGGATCTATATGGATCCATGCTGGTGGTAGGCGTATTGGCACATATTTCAATTCAGGTTGTGTTAAATATTGCGGTTGTTACAAACAGTATACCAAATACAGGAGTTTCGCTTCCTTTTATCAGTTATGGAGGAACATCACTTCTGTTTTTAATGGTTGAAATGGGAATTGTATTATCTGTTTCCCGAAGAATAAAAAGAATAAGGTAGCTAAGAAATCTGTAGGAGATACATATGAAACAGACAAGAAAGCGGAAAAGAAACCGGCGGAAAAAATTAAGAAAATGGTTGAAGTTTATTCTGATAGCGGCTCCGGTAATAGCTTTAATAGTAGTTATTGTGGTGTTTGGATTCTCACTGAAAGATGTGCAGGTAAAATCGGATTTAAACCAGTTTACGCATGCAGAGGTAAATGCGTGGGTAAAAAAAGCAAAAATTGATAATACATTAATTTTTTGGATAGAAAATAAAATAGGAAGAAGCAGAAAAATAGATTTTTTTGAACAGTACTCTGTAAAAATCAAATCTCCGTCAAAGGTTTTTATTACAGCTTATGAAAAAAAACTGCAGGGATATGTGAAACAGGATAAGGTGTACTATTATTTTGATGATACAGGGAAAATTCTCAAGGCCAGCGAAGAGAAAATGAAGGGAATTCCTAAAATAACCGGCCTGGAGTGGAAAGACCTTAAATTATACCAAACAATAAATGCAAAAGATAAGAAAACACTGGAAACCCTTCTGCATGTGACAAAAGAGATTGATGAGTATAACTATCCGGTAAAACGGATTGATATTTCAAAAACATATGAAATTACTCTATATATCAAGAAAATCCAGGTACAAATGGGAAAAGAGAGCAATCTGGATAAAAAGTTGAGAGATTTTAATGATAATTATAATAATGTTATCCGGTATGAAGGGATTTTAAATATGAAAAGAGTAAACGAAGAGGGGATTTACACATTAAAAAAGAATAAGAAATAGATATTTTTCAAGATTTTAGTAATTTAGTGTTGATATTTTTTCTAAAGAATTATATTATATATGTATATGGGATTACCATGCCTATGTATAATTTACAAAAATTAATTATGTAAGACGAAGGAGGATAAACTCTTGTTAGAAATTACTACAAACGAAAGTGAATCAGTTGCAAAAATTATTGTTGTAGGTGTTGGTGGAGCAGGAAACAATGCCGTAAACAGAATGATAGATGAAAACATCGGTGGTGTTGAGTTCATATCCGTAAATTCGGATGCGCAGGTATTGAAAAGAAGCAAAGCACCTACGACATTACAGATTGGTGAGAAAATTACGAAAGGTCTGGGCGCAGGTGCAAAACCGGAAGTAGGTGAGGCGGCTGCAGAAGAAAATGTGGAAGAACTTGCACAGTTGTTAAAAGGAGCCGATATGGTATTTGTAACATGCGGTATGGGCGGCGGAACAGGCACCGGTGCAGCACCGGTTGTTGCGCGGGTTGCCAAAGAACAGGGAGCCCTTACGGTAGGAGTTGTTACCAAGCCTTTCCGGTTTGAGGCAAAGACACGTATGAACAATGCCATTTCCGGAATTGAAAGATTAAAAGAAAATGTGGATACACTGATTGTGATTCCAAATGATAAATTACTGGAAATCGTGGACAAGCGTACAACAATGCCGGAAGCGTTAAAGAAGGCGGATGAAGTTTTACAGCAGTCCGTTCAGGGAATTACAGATTTGATTAATGTACCTGCATTGATTAATCTTGATTTTGCGGATGTTCAGACAGTAATGAGAGATGCAGGAATCGCTCATATCGGTATTGGTGAAGCAAGTGGTGATGATAAGGCATCGGAAGCTGTACAGCAGGCAGTTACATCTCCGCTTCTTGAAACTTCTATCAATGGAGCAAAGAATGTTATTATTAACATTACCGGTGACGTAAGTCTCTTTGAAGCAAATGAAGCAGCAAGTTATGTACAGGAACTGGCAGGAGAGGATGCAAATATTATCTTTGGTGTAAGATACGAAGATACATATCCGGATGAGTGCTCTATCACGGTTATGGCTACCGGTATCGGAGAGCCTGCAACCAAGGCAGCACCGTTTGGTATGGGAACGGCAAAGAAATCTTTCTCTTACAGTGCTACACCATCCACAGCAGCGCCAAAGAATGATTTTTCCAGAAATTCTTCCACACTGCATGGTGGAACAGTAGAAGAAAAACCACTTAAAATTCCAGAGTTCTTACAAAATAAATAATAAATAAAAATATAAGATGTTTTATAAAGCAGTTTCTCATTTGGGAAACTGCTTTATTTTGTTTGCCGGTAATTTTTATTTTATAAGGAGAAACGGCGTTTTTGTCGATAAGTTTTCTTCCTTCCGTTCTTCCTTCGACAGACTTTTTTGCAGGAGAATTGTATAATAAATTTCATAAGGAGGAAGCAATGGTTTGGACATTTACATAGATGTTTATTTCTGTCTTAATTTCCTTATGGATTTTGTTGTCTTGCTGATAACCGGAAAAATAATAAAGAATGGAAGCAGATGGTGGAGAGCGGGTCCCGCTGCTTTTTTTGGGGCATTGTATGCTACAGGATTATTGATATTAGGGAAAAAAGGTGTGCTGACTGTTATTACTACCTATGTGATTGTGGCGGAGATAATGCTTTTACTGTCGTTTGGTCTTTGTAATCTGAAAAATACGATTAAGAGAATTCTGTTATTGTATTTTGTTACATTTGTACTGAGTGGAATGTTGAATATGCTCTATTACGGCTGTGCTGCAACCCGGGGAGTGATGGAACTGGCAGTTGAGAGTATGTTTGGAAATATCAGTATCAGTTTTATTTTGTCCGTAGTTTTGAGCGCTCTGTGTATTTTTTCTGCAGTCAAAGAGCGGATGGCAAAAGAAATTCGGATGTCTGAAAAAATTTTTCCTGTGGTAGTAAAAGTTAATTCTGCGCGTATTCCGGTAAAAGCTCTCTGTGATACAGGAAACAGTCTGTATGACCCGTTGACAAAAAAACCGGTATCTGTTCTGGAAGAACGATGTATTCGTTCTCTGGATACCGAAAACTTTAAATATCTTATGATACCATTTCATACAATAGGAAAAAAAGGAATCATGAAAGCTTTTATTGCAGATGCAGTTGAAGTAAACGGCAAAAAAATGCCTGGTGCGGTAATTGGAATTTATGACGGAAAACTAAGCCAGAGCGGAAATTATGAGATGATATTGCATCCGGAAATCATTGAAAACAGAGGGGAAGGAGATGTTTGATGTATTTGTACAAAATACATTGCAAGGAAAATAAATGATAATTAAAACGATGAAAACAAGGACACTGGAGTGGGTAAGACACTCCATTTTTAAAGGGCTTTTATTGCAAAATGGAGGAGACCTTCACTATATCGGAGGAAATGACGTTCTTCCTCCCCCGCTCGAGAGTCAGGAGGAAGCGGATTGCATTAGCCGTCTTGTCAATGAGCAGGATAAAGAGGCAAGAGCAATCCTGATTGAGCATAATTTAAGACTGGTAGTGTACATAGCAAAAAAATTTGATAATACCGGGGTAGGCGTTGAAGATTTAATTTCTATAGGGACAATAGGATTAATCAAAGGAATTAATACCTTTAATCCAAAAAAAAATATTAAGCTTGCCACATATGCTTCCCGTTGTATTGAAAATGAAATTTTAATGTATCTGAGAAAAAATAATAAGACAAAACTGGAAGTGTCGATTGATGAGCCACTCAATGTGGATTGGGATGGAAATGAATTGCTGTTATCAGATATTTTAGGTACGGAAGAAGATGTAATATCCAAAGAAATTGAGTCAGAAGTAGAAAAAAAACTATTGTATAAAGCGATTGAAAAATTAAATCAGAGGGAAAAGATTATTGTGGAAATGCGTTATGGTCTGAATCAACGGGAAGGGGAAGAGATGACGCAGAAAGAAGTAGCAGATACTCTGGGGATATCGCAGTCTTACATATCCCGCTTAGAGAAAAAGATTATCAAGCGGTTAAAACGTGAAATTGTAAAATTTGAATAATCAGGAATAAAGAGTCAGAAATGTGGAAATTATATACACAGGTGGAATACTGCACAGCATTTTCACTCAGTATAAGTGGTGTATAATGGGGGATTTATGGCTCTTTTTAAAGTTGAGATATGTGGAGTAAATACGGCGAAACTGCCCTTACTGACTGAGGAGGAAAAAAAAGAATTATTTCAGGAGATAAAAAAAGGAAATAAAGAGGCGCGGGAAAAATATATCAGAGGTAATCTTAGATTGGTACTCAGTATTCTCCAGAGATTTTCTAACAGTAATGAGAATGTAGATGATTTGTTTCAGATTGGGTGTATTGGTCTGATTAAAGCGGTAGATAATTTTGACGATACATTAAATGTAAAATTTTCTACTTATGCAGTGCCGATGATTTCGGGAGAATTGAAAAGATTTCTGAGAGATAACGCTGCCATACGGGTAAGTCGTTCCATAAAAGATATTGCATATAAAGCAATATATTGTAAGGAAAATATCATGAAAACATCTAACAGGGAGCCAACCGTCAATGAAATCGCCGAAAAGATAGGAGTGGAGCCGGAAGAGGTTGTCTATGCTCTGGATGCCATACAGAGTCCGGTGTCTCTGTATGACCCGGTGTATGACCAGGGTGGGGACACCTTGTTTGTCATGGACCAAATTAGTGATAAAAAAAATAAAGAAGAACGATGGGTGGAGAATATCGTACTCAATGAAGCCTTAGACGGACTTTCCAGCAGAGAGCGCCGCATTATTGATATGCGGTTTTTTAACGGAAAGACTCAGATGGAGATTGCAGAAGAGATTGGAATTTCTCAGGCACAGGTCAGTCGTCTGGAAAAAAATGCACTCAAAAGTATGAAAAATTATATGAAAGAATAAAGTGGGAATGGAAACAGAGGACGACAGTTGGAATAATATAATAAAAAACGGTTTATTATGCGAATTGAAGAGTTAAAACGAAAAGAAGTTATTAACAGCTGTTCCTGTAAAATTTTGGGATGCGCCCGCGATATTGAATTTGATTTGTGCACCGGATGTATTGAGGCAATTATTGTTCCCGGACCGGGAAAATGGTGTGGTCTCGTATGCAGTGATTATGAATATGTGATTCCGTTTCAATGTATTGTACAGATTGGGCCGGATATCATTTTAGTCAATGTCAACGAAAGTGAGGTAAAGAGAAAAGTTAGTATATAATATAGATTTTTGCCGGGTGTGTGGAAGGAAAACGGCTTGACCAAAATATAAATATTTCATATAATCACGTTATGTGAACTTGTCCGTATGGATAACCAAAAGCAGATTTGGGAGGAAAGCCAATGAAATGTCCTTATTGTGGAGAAGAAAATACAAAAGTTATTGATTCGAGACCGGCAGAAGAAAATAATGCCATAAGAAGAAGGCGCCAGTGTGGAAAATGCCAGAAGCGTTTTACCACCTATGAAAAGGTCGAGACGATACCACTGATTGTTATAAAAAAGGATAATATCAGAGAGCCGTATGACCGGGGAAAAATTGAGGGAGGTATTCTGCGCTCCTGTCATAAACGTCCCGTTTCCTATGAACAGATTAATGCTGCTGTAGAAGATATTGAAAATGCGGTATTTAATATGGAACAGAAAGAGATATCCAGCACGGTGATTGGAGAGCTGGTTATGGAACGTCTGAAAAAACTGGATCAGGTAGCCTATGTAAGATTTGCATCTGTCTATAGAGAATTTAAAGATGTCAGCACATTTATGGAAGAACTGGCGAAACTACTGAAATAAATATAGGCAGTATTCCGGAGAAAGGCTGTAAGAAACGTTCCATTTTGGCTTTTGTTTCTATTAAAACGCCCGGACATTTTTAATGGAAGCTATAGGAGATAGATATGTTAGAGAAATTTTACCCGGATAAATATCTGGAGTCTGTAGATGAGATTGATTTTGAAATATATTACCGGCAGGGAATCAGAGGTATTATCTCAGATATCGATAACACTCTGGTACCACACGGCGCTCCCGCTGATGAACATGCAACGAAACTATTTCAGAAACTTCATGCAATGGGAATCGATACCTGTCTGATATCAAACAATCAGGAGCCAAGAGTGGCGCCTTTTGCCAATGCAGTACAATCAAAATACATATATAATGCGCATAAACCGTCAATGAAAAATTATAAAAAAGCGATGGAGCTTATGGGGACCGATGAAAATTCCACATTATTTATCGGAGACCAGATATTTACAGATATCTGGGGAGCCAACCGCATCGGTATTCAGACAATTATGGTAAAGCAGATTGATAAGAAAGAGGAAATCCAGATTGTTCTGAAAAGAATTCCTGAAAAATTTATTCTCTGGCGTTGGAGAAAAAAGTTAAAGAGAAATACTTAAAAGTATTTCTCTTTTATTATATCTACAGGCATTTCCTTTCCCGTCCATATTTTAAATGATTCTGCACCCTGATACAGCAGCATATACATTCCGTTAAAAACGGGACAGCCCTGTTCTTTTGCCATAGACAAAAGTTTTGTCTGTTGTGGATTATATATAATATCAGATACAATCAAATCTTCTCGCAGCATAGATGCGTCATGGATAAGGCAGGAATCTGTATTAGGAGCCATGCCTACCGGGGTGGCATTTGTAAGAATTTTGCTCTCTTCAATAGCAGCTCCCAAGGTGTCGTCATTTCCAAGCTCATATAAAGTGACCTGACAATTTGTATTTTGATTTACCCTGTCTGTCATACGCTGCGCATTATCCCAAAATTTATCCCGAATACTGAAAACATTAATTTTTGCTACATCGTCCAGTGCGGCCTGCACTAATATAGAGGAAGCAGCACCACCAGAGCCCAGCAGTGTCATAGTTTCTCCACAAATATCAAATCCGGCATCCTTGACAGAGCGCATATATCCGATGCCGTCTGTATTGTGGCCGATGAATCGTCCATTGTCATTGACAACGGTATTTACAGCGCCAATCATCCGGGCGGCGGGAGATAAATCGTCCACCAGCTGGCACATCAAAGTTTTATCCGGCATAGTGCAGTTAAAGCCGGCGATATTTATTTTTTTCAGACCCTCATAAGCTGTTTTCAGATTTTTTTCCGTGACATCAAAGCATAAATATACGTAGTCCAGATGCAGCAGCTGAAAGGCTTCATTGTGCATCAGAGGTGATTTACTGTGGGCGACCGGGCTTCCGAGGAGTCCGGTCAGTTTTGTGTGTCCCGTAATTTTATGAATTTGCTCCATCTTCTTTTTTCTCCATTCTTTTTCATTAAATTCAGTATAAGAGTTTTTCAGAAAAAAGTAAACCTGCGCATTGACGAAAAACTTTCCCTAAATTATACTTTATTTATTCGCATAGGAGGTACTTATGAAGAAGTTACAGTGTAAAAATATGATATTAACCGGCGGGCGGGCGAAAGTCTGTATTCCTATTATGGGAAAAGAACGTGATGAGATACTGATGCAGGCAGAGTGGGCGTATGATAAAAAGCCGGACATTGTAGAGTGGCGAGCTGATGATTTTATTATGAAAAAAGAGCGGAACCGGGAAGAAATGGCAGAAATGATAGATGCTCTGAATTGTAAGTTGAAAAACATACCATGGATATTTACATATAGAAGCAAAAAAGAAGGTGGAGAAGGCTGCGATGATTGGGAAAAGTATGCTGATTATTGCCGGATTGTGGCAAAAAATGGTAATACTTCCAATTTAGAATTTATTGATATAGAAGCATATGGAAATCAGGAACAGGCAAAAACTTTGATTGCTGATATACATAAAGAAGGTATGAGGGTTATCGGATCGAATCATTATTTTGACCGGACACCCGAAAAGCAAGAAATTATTCATATTCTGCGCACAATGGAAAATTTAGGAGCTGATGTCTGTAAAATTGCGGTAATGCCACAAACAAAAGAGGATGTCAGCATGCTCATAAGCGCATCAAAAGAGGCGGACAAACTTTTAAAAGTACCGATAATTACTATGGCGATGGGAGAACTTGGGGCGGTAACGCGCGTCAGCCCCGGAGAGACAAAATCCGTGCTGACATTTGCTGCCGGCTTAAAAGCCTCCGCACCCGGACAACCTCCGTTGCAGATTGTGAGACATCTTTTAAAGATTAATGAAGGCTGTCTCCTTCACGGAAATATTTCGTTGATTGGATTTATGGGGACCGGAAAGACTACAATTTCTAAAGCTTTGTCTCTCATTACGGGATTTCAAGAAATAGATGTAGATAAATATATTGTGGAACAGGCAGGCATGGAAATCAGTCAGATATTTGAAAAATATGGCGAAGCATATTTTAGGAATCTGGAGACAGAGTCCATTCGAAAAATCACAGAAAAAGAGGGCTATATCATTTCCTGTGGCGGGGGAGCTGTATTAAAAGATGAAAATGTGAAAATTTTAAAAAACAGTGGAAAAATTGTTTTATTGACAGCATCTCCGGAAACTATTTTTGACCGGGTAAAGGACCATACGCACAGACCAATTCTGAATCAAGACATGAGTCTGAAGCATGTCAAAGAACTTATGGCAGAGCGGGAGCCACGCTATCAGGCTGTGGCAGATTTTCAAGTGAACGTTGACAAAAATGACAGAGTTTTAACTTGTTATGAAATACTAAACCGGCTGGAGCAGGAGGGCTGCATCACAATCCCTGTGGCGTCACATTCCCCAGAGAAAAACAGTTGAAATTCATAGGAATATAATTTATAATAGGAGCAGTGTGATTGAATACAGATCAACTTTTAGGAGGAAAAATTATGGTAACAGCGGGCGATTTTAAAAATGGAATTACGATTGAGTATGATGGCAACGTATGCCAGATTATAGAATTTCAACATGTAAAACCGGGAAAAGGTGCGGCGTTTGTCCGGACAAAATTGAAAAATATTAAAAATGGCGGTGTGATAGAGACTACTTTCAGACCAACAGAAAAATTTGAGAATGCACATATTGACAGAAAAGATATGCAGTATTTATATAATGATGGTGATTTATATTATTTCATGGACGGTGAGACTTATGATCAGATTGCAATCAGCAAAGAAAATGTAGGAGATTCCCTGAAGTTTATAAAAGAGAATGAAACGGTTAAGATTTGTTCTCATAATGGTGAGGTATTTGCGATTGAGCCTCCAATTACTGTAGAATTGGTAATTACAGAGACTGAGCCGGGATTTAAGGGAAATACAGCGACGAATGCCACAAAACCGGCAGTAGTAGAGACCGGAGCTACCGTTTATGTACCACTGTTCGTAGAACAGGGAGAAACTATCGTTATTGATACACGAACTGGCGAATACTCAAAACGTGTTTAGGCATGAGCCTTGCATACAGAAATAACCAAGCGACAAGAAAAAGATGTTGACATATTTTTCGACGCTTGGTTATTTCTGTATATAGGGCGAAGCCCTACAGGGGGCAGAAAAAGAAAAAATTTTTTCTGCCCCCTGGCAAGGCGAAGAGATATCAAGTGTGAAAATAGAGAGCGACAAGAAAAAGATGTTGACATATTTTTCGACGCTTGGTTATTGAAAAGAAAGTAGGTAAAAGTATGAAAATTGTAATATTGGATGCAGACACATTGGCTTTGAACAACGATATTGATTTCTCTGTTTTTGAGGCATACGGAGAAGTGACTGTCTACCCGTTTACAAGAGATGAACAGGTGGCAGAGCGTATTCAGGAAGCTGAGGTGGTGCTGTGTAATAAATCTCCTATGAACAGAAAAAATTTAAGTCACGCCCCCAACTTAAAATACATAGGACTGTTTGCCACCGGCTACAACAATATTGATTTGGAGTATACAAGAGAACATAATATTACCGTCTGCAATGCAGGAAATTATTCCACGGAAGCTGTAGCGCAGCATGTCTTTGCGCTGATTCTCCATTTTTATAATACAGTTTCCAGATATAATGAATTTGTTCAGCAGGAAGGATGGATCCATACGGATAAATTTTCACCATTTATGGAAATGAAAGAATTATATGGTAAAACCATAGGAATTATCGGGTATGGCTCTATCGGGCAAAAAGTTGCCCGAATCGCAAACGCATTTGGAATGAATGTCTTAGCCTATAGCAGAAGTTTCGTGGAAAATGATAACACCGGAATAAAAAACGAGGTATTTGCAGCTTATGCAGATATTGATACAATATTAAAGAACTCTGATATTGTGACAATCCATTGTCCATTGAATAAAGATTCCGAGAAAATGTGTGACAGAACATTTTTTGCAAAAATGAAAAGAAACGCATTGTTTATTAATACATCAAGGGGCGGTGTGGTAAATGAACAGGATTTGGTATGGGCTTTGAATGAAGAACAGATTGCGGGAGCCGGGGTGGATGTAATCGACCACGAGCCGATGCTTCCTGACTGTCCTCTGTTAAAGGCAAAAAATATTATCATTACGCCTCACGCGGCTTGGGCCCCTCTGGAAACGAGAGTAAGGCTGGTTAAAATCGTTTCGGAAAATTTAAAAAAATGGCTTGCAGGAACACCCATACATGTTATAGAATAATGTTAAAGGGTGTTGGATAAAACACATCATCTAATACAGACGTCGGTGCTTTCTAACGTGTGGAAAGTGCGGTTGTATTAAAAATTAAATTTATAAGGAGGAACAATCATGAGAAGATTGGCAAAGAAAATTGCAGCAGCAGTTATGGCTCTTACACTTGCAATGGCTATGACAACATCATGTTTTGCTGCTACATGGGGAAGCTACTTCGGCGCAAACGTTGGATGGTACGAAGGAGCTGAAGGAGCACTTACACAGGAAAGTGCAACAGGCTGGACGGCCAAACTGACAATGCTCGGATATGGCGGATGTTGGGGTGGACAGGTTTTCCAGGACAACTCACAGGGATATGGCAAAGTAGATGTAAAGAAAGGTCAGACATATACACTTTCTTTCACAATGCAGTCAACATTATGCAATAAGTGGGTATTAATTAAAATCGCTACAGGCGACAATTATGCTTATGGTAAGTGGATTCAGTTGAGAAAAGGAGAAACCTATAACTTTAAAGAAACATTTGTAGCAAAATGTGATGCAAATGCCGTATACTTTGGTATCGGTGGAGATATGGGAGACAGAATTGGCGTTACGACAGATCCTGATGCCGAATACAGATATTCTCTGATTAATCAGAAAATCAGCGATGAAGATCCTACATACAGCACAGAAATTACATGTAAAAACTTCAGTCTTTCCGGTAAACTGAAAGCTGTTAAGAACAAAAAGACAAATATTAAGAATCTGAATAAGTTCTTAAAAACAAGTGGAAAAATTACAGCAAAACAGAGCGGATTCAAATGCACAATTAAGAGATCCGGAAGTGCTGTTGTTCTTCAGGCAAAAAAAGGAAAAGTAAAAGTAAACATCAAACTGAAAACTTCAAACTACAAGAAGGCATTCAAGAAGATGAACAAAAAAGCTGCTAAGGCATTAGACAAAGTATTAAAGGCAAATACAGGTCTTACATTGAAAAATCTTGGCAAATAATATAGCTTAAATTTTTATGAGAGAAAGAGGGTTTCCCCAAAGTCTGACTTTGAGGATATCCTCTTTTTTGGGCTCTTTGTCAAGAGTGGGGGTAAAAAGATTATAGGCACAGTTGTGAAGAATTGTTCACAACTGTGTTTTCTTGTATAGGGTAAGACCCTGTTTATAAAGCATAGAACTTTCGAAGAAAGTCTAGGCTTTAATAAACAAATAAACCACCGGCTAAGCCGGTGGTAGAAGAAAGCTTAAGCTTACAGTTAAAAACCTCCAGTGATACAATTATGTTGGTTTGCCAACCGCATAAAAGTACAGAGGAGGTTATCCAAATGGACAGTAATAGTTTATCACACACATCGTGGAATTGTAAGTATCACATAGTGTTTGCACCCAAGTATAGAAGAAAAGTAATATATGGAAAATTATATGAAGATATAGGATATATATTACGCACACTATGCCAGAGGAAAAAAGTAAATATATTAGAAGCAGAGTTATGCCCGGACCATGTTCATATGTTAGTGGAAATACCGCCAAGCATAAGTGTATCGAGTTTCGTGGGATATTTAAAAGGAAAAAGTACCCTTATGATATTTGAAAGACATGCGAACTTAAAATACAAGTATGGAAACAGGCATTTCTGGTGCAGAGGTTATTACGTAGACACAGTAGGAAAAAATGCAAAGAAGATAGAGGAATATATACAGAATCAGTTAAGAGAAGATTTAGAATATGATCAAATGACCCTGAAGGAATACATAGACCCGTTTACGGGTGAGCCGGTAAAACGAAACAAATAAAAAGAGCCCTTTAGGGCTTGGTGAAAAAATGATGTTGCGGCTGGCGAACTTTTCGATGGGTCTTTAGACTCAGTGCCGGTAACAAGTCCTTATAGGGCAGAACAAACCACCGGCTAAGCCGGTGGTTGTGATTATCTTGTAGCAAGCAGGATTCTGTTCCTAAAATTCTTAAAATTACGAAAACCGTAGCCATTCCTCTTAATCACCTTAATCTTATTGTTTGTTCCTTCTGTAAATCCATTGGTATATGGACATTCAAATGAATTGAGAATATAGCGTCCCCAGTTTGCAAGCATTGTTAGACAGGCATTAAATTCATCTAGTTCGCTTGTTTGTACGGATATAATAAATTTCCGCAGTTTCTTATAAGCTTCGTTCCGGTTTTTAGAATCCATAAAGTCGTAAAACTGTTCTTTTAAATAATAGGCAACAGCTAAATCGTTTGACTGCTGCAACATAATCTCCAGAGCCTGCCGGTTTTCTTCTTTCAGCTTCCGGTAGTGGGAAAGAAGGATTTTTCTGCTCCGTTTAAAATATTTACGCTTGGAGGGATGCATCTGCTTCTGAATCCGTTTGCGGACATTTTCCAAAGCCCAAGTAACATAGCGGACCACATGAAATCTGTCAATGACAATCGTTGCATTGGGAAGATAAGATTCAGCGATTTCCCTGTAGACATAATTCATATCCATTATAAAATATCTGACATCGTTTTTATTTTTAAATTCACGAAGATAATCTTTCAGCTTCCATTGTGTTCTTGAAGGAAGAATATCAAAAACAGTATGATTTTTAGGGTCAGTCAGGATTGCCTGAAATTTTTCTCCACCAGCATTGCCTTTAAATTCATCGATGGATAAAACCAAAGGAAGTGTAGAAGGCTTTGGAAAGTTAATGTCATTCATCCGTCTGAAAACAGTTGAGGCAGAGATACCGAGCTGTTTTGCTGCGGAAGAGACATTCATTGTATGCTCGAGCATATTTAAGGCAAGGAAATTTAATCTTGTAGTGATTCTGCAATGATGAGGGAGATAATGAAAGGATTCCTTGAAATGCTTACCACAGCAGTCACAATGGTAACGGCGTTTGCTGTAATGAAGAAAAGTTTTCCTGCCCATAATTGGAGCATCCTTGATGATGGAGGAGCGGTAATCATGAATTTTATTTGTCACTGCACCACAATTAGGACAGACATGGTCTTTCCTCTCCAATCGAAAATAAATATGAATTTCTTCATTGTCAGATTCCACATTTGTTATAATTAAGTCTTCCATTTCTAAAATATTTGATATAAAATCATTATTAGGCATAGGTAAGTCTCCTTTCGTTGTTTTGTGGTGATTCAATTATAAGGGAATATGGCTTCTATGCCTACTTTTTTTTACCTAAAATTTAAAGAAGCTCTAAACTTTACCCCCAAGTAAAGTTTAGAGCCCTTTTTTATTATAGAAATTTTCTTCAAACGTACTATTTATAATGGAAACTCCCTTGTAAAGTCGTAAAAAGTCGAACGATTTTTTACATATTTTGGTATGAATGGAATATAATAATACTGATAAAAAAATAATAAACCAAAGTATGGTAAAGGGGGAAATACGATGATTGACAAAGTAATTGAAAACAACAGAGTAAGTATTATTGGGGAGATTGTATCTGACTTCAGATTCAGTCATGAAGTTTTTGGAGAAGGATTTTATGTGGTTGATGTCTCGGTAGACCGATTAAGCGAACTGACCGATATTATTCCTTTAATGGTTTCTGAACGGCTGGTTGATGTGAATGAAGATTATCGGGGAAGACTGGTAGAAGTATCCGGACAGTTTCGGTCTTATAACAGACATGAGGGAACAAAAAATAAACTGGTATTATCTTTGTTCGTGAGAGAATGGGAAGAAGTAGAAGAAAATCTGGAAGCAGGAAAGACAAATCAGATTTTTTTGGATGGATATATATGTAAGCCGCCAATTTACCGAAAGACACCTCTGGGTAGGGAAATAGCAGATTTACTGGTGGCAGTCAACAGACCATATGGTAAATCGGATTACATACCTTGCATTGCCTGGGGAAGAAATGCAAGATATGCTTCTACATTTGAAGTCGGAGGACACATCCAGATTTGGGGTCGGGTACAGAGCCGAGAGTATGTAAAAAAAATCAGCGAAGAAGAAAGCGAAAAGCATGTTGCTTATGAAGTATCGGTAAGTAAGTTAGAATATATCGAAGAGTAATGAAGCTAACGAATGTAAAACATTCATAAAATAGGAAAAGATGAAATCTTTCCGCTTGCGGAAAATGATTTCATCTTTTTTTGTTTTGTAAATGTGGCAGATGAAAAAATCATAAAGTGGCAGAAGCGTGTTCAAACATTTTAAAAATATACAAGAAAGAGAAGAAAAATGTAGAATAAAAGAGGCAGTTTTCATAAGCGTCTTCCCTGGAAGATAGAAAAATATGTGAAAAATTTATACGAAACTAAAATAAAATTACTTTTATTTGTGAAAAAATTCTATTTTCCGATTGTTTAAAAACGTTTTGTGTGTTACAATTACCTTAACTGAAAATTGTTGTTTTCAAAGTAAAAAAATTTAGAGGAGGAATTGAAAATGAAGACAGTTTTTAAAAAAGCATTAGCCGGCATTGTTTCAACAGCATTAGTTGCAACACTGCTCGTTGGCGTAAGCTTTACAAAGTCAGTTCAGGCAGCAGATCCTGCACTTTCTACATGGAGTTTCTACGAGGGCGCTGCATCTTTTAGAAATGACGAAGACCCATATGCAGCAAGATTTTATAACTCTGTTTCCACTACAGCCGGAGAGACTTTGACCGGATGGGGAAATGCAGATGCTGGTACACCTGAGATGACTCAGACTACTACAAAACCTTCAGATGGATTTACAGCAGATATTGCTACTACAGGATGGGACGGAGAATACAAAGTTGTTCCTACTGGAAATAATCCACATTTGCTGAGAGCTTATATGAGTGGTATTGTAGCAGAGGAAGGACACGATTATACAGTTTCCTTTAAGGTTAAATGGACCAATAAAAAGGATGCACCGGAAAAGAACATTATGGTTGGTGTAACAAATGCTTACGAAGAGAGTGTTTTTAAAGATACTCCGGATGCTGTAACACAAATTAAGGTAGCAACAGGTGCAACATATGAGTATTCACAGGACTTTACACTGTGGGCAGGAAATACCCTTGATATTAGTATTGCTTATGGAGCATTTTTTGCAGATACAAAAGATGGAAAAACGACAGAAAAATTAGCTGCTTCCGGTATTCTTGAAGTAACAGACCTTAAGATTACAGATAAGGGACAAAACCCTGCTTATGAAGCTCCAGCACCAGGCAGACCTGATACACCTACAGAAGCACCAACAACTGCTTCAGGAAATAATAACAATAACAACAATAATAACAATAACAATAATAACAATAACAACAACAATAATAACAATAATATTGTATCACCACAGCCAACAACACCTTCTCCAGCACCAACAGTTGGTAAGAAGCTTGCTAAGGTTAAAAAACTCAAAGTAAAGAACAGCAAGAAGAAATCACTTGTTATTTCTTGGAAGAAAGTTCCAAATGCAAAGAAATATCAGGTTAAAGTTGGAAGTAAGACATACAATACAAAGAAAACAAAAATAACAGTTAAGAAATTAAAAGTGGGCAAGAAGTACACAGTAAAAGTTCGTGCAAGTAAAGCAGGAAGTTATGCTGCAGGTGCATGGGCCACAAAGAAAGTTAAAGTTAAAAAATAATTTGTACATAATTACAAAGTGAATCTACAGTGCCCAATGCGCAAAGCATTGGGCTGCTGTAACTAAAAACAGGAAAGATAACTTGAAATATTAGTTAGGAGGACCGGAACGTGAAAATAAATTTATTTAAGAAAGTGACGGCTGCTGTTTTATCTCTTACAATGGTAGTGGGAATGACCGGTGTTGTTTCTGCTGCACATGCTGCAAACGGAGAAAATATTGCGACACAGAAATGGACATCTTTTTCCGTGTGTACAAGAGAAGATGGCGGAGTGTGGGAAGATGCTTTAAAAGCGCTTAGAAGTGATGCCTATCCAAATGGTCAGGTAAAGGGAACAGATTATGCTACAGAAGGATGGTTAGATCCAACCGATTTGTCTTCAAGTAATTTTAGATTTTGGGCACAAAGTACAGGATGGGATGGAGAGTACAACCTATATACCGGGGATTTGGTAGGTGACAATCCTTGGGGAATGACAGCTACCATGACCGATATTCCGATTGAAAAAGGACGTACTTATACAATTTCCTTTAAGATTAAGAGTACCTTAAAGGGAACAAAGCAAATAAAAGACGAAAATGGAAATGTAACAGAGACACAGCCTATCAATACAAAACATATTTTGTTTAAGGCATACAGACCTACAAAGGCCGGAGATGATCCGGGAATTGATTTTTCATCTTGTGTAGGAGATGGAATTGACGTCACAGAAGGTGGATATATCACATTAGTGAACGGTCAGGATTACAAGACCGTTACTGCTACTGTATCTGTACCAAATACAAGAGATTATGATTCCAATTATATGGGAATTAAATTTGCATTTGGTGCATTAATTAAAACCTATCCTGACGAGAGTAATTTACAAGGCTCTATTTATGTTACTGATTTTAAGATTTTAGCAGGAACACAGTATACTGTTAAATATACATATGGCGGAAAAACAACAACTGTTTATGTTAATGCAGGAGAAAAAGCACCGGCACAGTCTTTCCAGAGAAAAGGTTATACAATGACCGGTTTCCAGAATAAGGCTACAGGTGCAACTTATAACATGAATTCAGCTGTAACAAGTGATGTTGAGCTTGTTCCAATCTGGACAAAGACGAAGAAGCCAGCAAAAGCCAATGTGAAAAAACTGAAAGCAGCAAAGAAGAAAGTTACTGTTACATTAAAGAAAGTAAAAAATGCTGTAGGATATCAGGTACAGTATGGTACAAATAAGAAATTTAAAAAAGCGAAAACAAAGAATACTACAAAACTGAAAGTAACGATTAAGAAGTTGAAATCCGGTAAAAATGTATATGTAAGAGCAAAAGCTTATGTATTGGATTCTGCTGGAAATAAAGTATTTGGTAAATATTCTAAGAGAAAGAAAGCTTTCGTTAAATAATTAATCTTAAAACAGGTGAAAGGGTGGAGAAGGTTATACTATCATTAGTATAGGATTTTTCTACCCTTTTTCTTTCAAAAATCAGGAGATAGAATATGAATAAATTTAAGAAAATAATATCGTTGCTGCTGGCTGTGGCAGTTGTTGGCTCCGGGATTTCTATAGGGGATGTCCGGCAGGTCCATGCTGCTGTAGATGTAAATCAATGGAAATCAACGGCTATCACAAGCCCTAAGCAGAATTCTTTGATTGGTGCCGGATATATAGATATTGACTGGGACAATACATTGGAGAATGTCTCTCAGTATCAGGTATATATCGACGGACAGTTAAAGACTACAACGGCGCCAAATGGAAACACAACGATGAGTTGTGAGTTCTATACGACAAATGTTACAGAGCATACAGCTTATATTGTGGCAACATTGAAAAATGGACAGTCTGTCCAGACAGATGTAAGAAGATTTTATGTGACAAAAAAAGGTCTCTGCGTTAATACAAAAGATATGGGTACAGCAGTAGATCCTGCTTCCATGAATATCGGATGGTATTATAACTGGGGATATCAGTCGTTTAAAGATCAAAATTACAGCAATAAAAAATTTGATGATATTGATTTTGTTCCGATGATTTGGGGTGACAGTATTACAGGAAACAGCGCGATTCTAAGGTTTGCCAACGAAAAAAGTTATAAATATCTGCTGGCATATAATGAGCCAGACTTGAAATCGGAGTCTAATATTCAGCCAAGTACGATGATTCTTCGTTGGAATAGTCTGTTAGGATATAAAGGAAGCGTAAGATTGGGCTCTCCGGCAATTTCTACGGCAAAACCACTGATGGAATCTACAGACTGGTGGATACCTTTCTGGAATGGTTTGTCTGTAAATGCTAAAAACGATATGACATTTATTGCTGTGCACAAATATTATGAAAATTATAGCGAAAAAACAGCAGCAGAATTTCTGATGCAGCTGGATGAAACGTATGAAGCATATCATAAACCAATCTGGATTACGGAATTTGCTCTATGGAATGCGGACATGAATAACGCAAAGGCAAGCGCCAATGCACAGGAATTTTTGAAAATCGTATGTAAAGGTCTCAATGAGAGAAGTTATGTAGAGAGATATTCCTGGTTTTGTCCAAATTTAAGAGAAAAATCAGCCAGTGCATCCAGTCTTTGGGATTACCAGACCGGCGAACTGACTACGATTGGAAAAATGTATGCTCAGATTGGAAATCCTTCGGGATACAATGCAAGAACATATGGCGTGTCTTCCAATACTTCTGTAAATACGTCAACAGCAGCATGTATCGCAAAACAGGAATCACTTCTTTATAGCGCAAAGGCAAAGAAAAAAGCATTCCAGTATGATATCAAAGAGGTAAAGCGGGCTGCCGGATATCAGGTACAATATTCTGTAAAGAAGAATATGAAGTCTGCAAAAAATAAAAATGTGAAAAAACTAAAAGGCAAAATCAAAGTTAAATTCACGAAAAAACAGAAGAAACAGATTAAGAAGAAAAAGCTGAAAAAAATCAAGTACTATGTAAGAGTAAGAGCTTACAAAGTAATTGGTGGAAAAAAATACTACTATAAATGGAGTCCAAAACAGAAAGTTAAAGTTAAGACAAAATAGTAGCGGAACATTGAAAATAGTAATGAAAATTGTTCATTGGGATATGGGTGTCATATCCCAATGACTGTTTACCAGGAGGCAAAATGAAAAGGGTAAAAAGTATTATTGCAATTTTATTATCCGTAATGATGACCTTATCAATGACTGTTATGGAAAAGAGCAGCATAAAAGAGGTCCGTGCAGATAACGTTTTTGTCGTAACCAGCCCGGCAAATGGAAGTTTAAAAGCCGCAGGACATCTGGACATCACATGGAGTGACGCTTCGGCTCAGGGAACGGTAAAAAATTATAAGTTATATGTGGATGGAAAACTTGAAACGACGACTACAGGACTTTCTTATGAAATTTATACAACAAAAGTAAATTATCATATTGCCTGTGTACAGGCTGAATTTACTGACGGAAAAACGATAGTGACTCCGGTTGTCAGGTTTGGCATTACAAAAAAGGGGTTAGCTGTAAACGCCCAGATGGGAAGCAGGCTGTATCCGGACCGGATGAATATGGGATGGTATTATAATTGGGGAACATCTCCGTTTGGCTCGTCTACTTATAAAGCGATAGAATATGTCCCTATGATTTGGGGAACAGGAAATGAATCCAGTATTTCTTCTGTTGCCAAAGCAAATTATAAATATCTTTTGGCATATAACGAGCCGGACATGGGCAATAATGTAGGTGGAAGCAATATTAATGTAAATACGGCGATGAATCATTGGAATAAATTTTTAGGAAATAATTATTACCTTGGCGCGCCTGCACCGGCACTCAGTCCATCTTGGAATAGCGGCACGTGGTTTCGTACATTTATGAATGGAATTGACCAGAGTACAGTCGACTTTATTCCATTACATTGTTATTATGATAAATATAGTGGTGCGGCAGGAGCAAACGCTTTTCTCACAGAAGTGGTGGATGGAACTTACAATATGTATCACAAGCCAATCTGGATTACAGAATTTGCAGTCAGCGGATTTGGGTATAGTAATACATGGGCTAGAAATTCTGTAGAAGAGTTTATGAAAACGGCGATTGACGGATTAAATCAAAGAGATTATGTCGTGAGATATTCCTGGTTTTCTTTTGACACCACAGATGAGAGTAATGGTGCGTCAGCACTGTGGACAAATTCTAATGGAAAATTAACTCAGTTAGGAAACACCTATGTAAATTATGGAAATCCTACAACAGATTACAATCCGAATGCTTTTGTACCTGTCGGTAACAATAATGAAAGCAATAATAATAGTAACAACAACAATAATAATAACAGTAGTAATGGTAATACTTCAGATTCAGGCTCGGTTGTAACAAAACTGGAGAAAGTAAAAATTAAATCTGCTAAGAATATCAAAGGAAAGAAAATTAAGATTACGCTTCGAAAAATAAAAAAAGTATCCGGATATCAGATTCGATGGTCTGACAATAAAAAAATGAGAGGATACTGGAATAAAAACGTAGGCAAAGCTTCTTATACATTGAAAAAATTAAAAAAGAAAGAACGTTATTATATAAAAGCAAGAGCTTATGTAAAAAATAATGGTAAAAAGACATATGGGCCTTGGAGTAAAATTAAAAAAGTAAAAGTTGTGAAATAGTGGAAAGAAAATATGGAAGAAACGAGAGAGGTCAGTAGAGATTTAGCATTACAATCAAGAAAAATCAGCAGAAAAAAACAGTTGATTCTTGTTGTCGTTCTGCTGGTGGCCGCATTGCTTCTGGCGGGAACTATTTTTATTTCCGTAAAAATAAATGGGGAAAACCGTATTGAAAAGATAAGGAACAACGCACAAAACTGGAAGGAGACTGCGATTGTTTTACCCCAGACCGGCTCTTTACAGCCCGCAGGGTACGTGACCATTCAATGGAAAAGCGCAAAGAAAATGGGAGACGTGCTGGAATATAAAATATATGTCGATGGAAAACAGATAGCAAAAACAGATGGAAATACGACCACCTGTGAATATCACGTCGTGGATGTAAGCAGACATCTGGTTTTTGTAGAAGCGGATTTGAAATATGGGAGTAAAATTTATTCAGACATTTCCCCTTTTTATGTTAATAAAAAAGGCTTTTGTATGAATAAACAGATGGCTCAGAACGTGAATGCAGAAGAATGGGGAGTATCATGGTATTATAACTGGTCCCTGTACAAACATAATTATACTTCTTTCCGAAATCTTCAATTTGTACCGATGATGTGGACGACGGCTCCTACAGATGCAAAAGAAGTGGAAATACTGCCAAAATTGGGGTATAAATATCTTTTGACATTCAATGAGCCGGATTTGGAAGAACAATCAAATCTTTCTGTAGATAATGCTGTAAAAGGCATGAAAGCTTTTAGGGATAAAGGGCTTTTGGTGGGCTCTCCGGCAACGGCTCTTTTACCGCCATGGTCGAAGGAATGGTTTCAGCCATTTATGGAGCAGATGAAAGAAAACAAAATGGATGTGGACTTTATACCGGTACATCATTATTGGAACTGGTATAATGAGGAAGGTGTTCAGGCGTTTTTGGATTTGATTGATGAAACGTGGGAGATGTATCACAAGCCAATCTGGATTACGGAGTTTGCTATCAGCGGCGATCCGGGAAGAGATGAACAGCAGCGACAGTCAGTTATCGGATATATGAAGGGTGTTATTCCGGAACTGGATAAGAGAGAATATGTAGAGCGTTATGCCTGGTTTTCTTTTAGTCCGACCGACTATAAAAACGGAGGATCCGCGCTGTTAAATCATTATACGGGGAAGATTACGCAGCTTGGATATTTATATCAGAAACTGGGAATGCCGGATGGATACGATAAAAATAAAACCGATGTCCGGGAGCTTAACTCAGAAAAAGATATTATACAATAATTGATATGCAGTTACATTTATAAATGTAACTGCATATTTTATAGAATATGAAACACATTAAGTGTTTCATATTCGTATTTGACCAGCTCCTTTAGGAGCGTGCTTTGCGGAGCAAAGTTTTGAAACGGTCATCCTATAATTGCGGACAAAAAATATATAAAATATTTTGTGAAAAACGTGTGCGCTTGACACTGTAAGGGGACAGTGTTATTATAAATATAGTTAATAAATAGTAGAGGTTGCACTGTTTATCAGTATACGATAAGATGCCCCGGAGGCAGATGATTATAGCAGAAAGGAAGCAGTGCCGAAGGAAAAGGTTACCGGAGATTTTTTCCTGGGCATAGGATTAAGAGTCCTATGACTGTCATCAGTGGATGGAGAGCTACTTATAAGGTTTATTTGAATTCTTATAAGGAGCTTATGCGTAAGCTCCTTTTACTATTGATAACGGAAAATACATAATAATTAGGAGGAAATGTAAATGTCAATTTTTACAGGTGCAGGTGTTGCAATTATTACACCGATGAATGAAGATGGAAGTATTAATTTTGAGGAATTTGGAAGAATAATTGAAGACCAAATTGCCGGGCATACAGATGCCATTATCGTATGTGGAACGACAGGAGAAGCATCTACGATGGATGATGCGGAGCATGTAGCTACCATTAAATATTGTGTAGAAAAAGTGGCAGGAAGAGTTCCGGTTATTGCAGGTACGGGGTCAAACTGTACAAGAGAGGCAATCAACATTTCAAAAAGAGCGGAAGAAGTAGGGGCAGACGCATTACTCTGTGTTACTCCTTACTATAATAAAGCAACGCAGGAAGGTTTGTATCAATATTACAAAGCAATTTCAGATGCGGTTAGTATTCCAATTATAATGTATAATATTCCGGGAAGGACCGGAACAACGATTCAACCGGAAACAGCAGTACGGATTGCAAAAGAAGTAAAAAATGTAGTGGCAATCAAAGAGGCATCCGGAAATATTTCCGCAGTTGCAAAACTGGCAGCATTGGCAGATGGATGTCTTGATATCTATTCCGGAAATGATGATCAGGTATTACCATTACTTTCTCTGGGAGGAAAAGGTGTTATCTCCGTTTGGTCACATATTGCACCGAAAAAAGTGCATGATATGGTACAGGCATATCTGGATGGAGATACACAGACAGCAACGAAATTGCAGTTAGAGGCGATTGATGTGATTGGAGCACTCTTCTGTGAAGTGAATCCAATTCCGGTAAAGGCAGCGATGAATATGATGGGATATCAGGCAGGACCGGTAAGGGCGCCATTGACAGAACTGAGTGATGCTAATAAAGAAGTACTGAGAAAAGCATTGGAAAATTATGGAGTTCTTTAAAAAGTAATACAGATTTCAATAGAGGGCTTTCAATACGGAGGGTAAAATGATAAATGTAATAATGCACGGATGTAACGGTAAAATGGGAAGAGTTGTTACAAATCTGATAGAGGCGGAGAACGAAATGCAGATTGTTGCCGGTATAGATGCCTATACTCAGACGGCAAATGAATATCCGGTATTTTCTTCAATAAAAGAATGTGATGTCAAAGCAGATGTGGTTATTGATTTTGCAGTTACTTCAGCAATCGATGATTTGCTGGAATATGCGGTCGGCACGAAGACCCCTGTGGTATTATGTACGACGGGACTTTCAGCAGAACAGTTGGAAAAAGTTAATGCAGCCAGCAATGAAGTGGCAATTCTCCGCTCTGCAAATATGTCTTTGGGAATTAATACATTGATGAAGTTATTGCGGATTGCTACTGAGATATTGGCGGATAGAGGATTTGATATAGAGATTGTAGAAAAACATCATAATCAGAAAGTAGATGCGCCGAGTGGAACGGCTCTGGCCCTGGCAGATTGTATCAATCAGGTGTTGGACAATGAATATGACTATACTTATGACAGAAGTACATTGAGAGAAAAAAGAAAAAAGAAAGAAATCGGATTGTCAGCGGTACGCGGAGGTACGATTGTAGGAGAGCATGAAATCATTTATGCCGGAACAGACGAAGTAATTGAAATCAAACATACAGCATATTCCAAAGCAATATTTGCGAAGGGTGCGATTGATGCAGCAAAGTTTCTTACCGGAAAAGCGCCCGGACTGTACAATATGGCAGATGTAATTGATTAAAAATTTTATTGAATAAAAAATGGATATACTGTGCACAATAAAATCATACCGAATAAAATAAATAGCATTTGGAGGATTTTATTATGAAAAGTTTAAAAAATTACTTACTTGTGTTTACTTTGGTAATTGCGTCTCTGTCTTTTGTGGCATGTGAAAACAATCAGGATGGAGAAGCTTCAACAGAAGTAACGACAGAAGCAATGACGGAGGATAATGCAGGAGATGATAATCAGGAAAATGCCGGCAACAGCTCAGATGATAAAGGTGTTGTAGATGATATTGGTGATGATATTGAAAGCGGTGTGGACGATATTGTCGATGATGTAGATGGAGACGACAACGAAACAAAAAAGAATGATACAGACGAAACAAATAAATCAGACAGCAATAATACAACAAAGAAATAATAAGAATTATTTTGTGTTAAGAAGCATATGTTATTATGATAAAAATAATAACAGGTAGTTATGGCTTACAAAATAATTTTAGATCCCGGGCATGGAGGCTCCGATCCGGGCGCTGTATATAACGGAAGACAGGAAAAGGATGATGTATTAAGTTTGGCAATGGCAGTGGGAACACTGCTGCAAAATGCAGGTTTTGATGTGGAATACACCAGGACTACAGATGTTTATAATACGCCATTCGAAAAAGCCACAATAGGAAATAACGCAGGAGGAGATTTGTTTGTCTCTTTTCACAGAAACTCTTCACCGGCTGCCAATATGTACAATGGGGTACAGACGTTGGTCTACGATGATACCGGATTAAAATCCGAATTAGCGAGAAATATTAATGAAAATCTGGTTGCACTGGGATTTGAAGATAAGGGCGTGGTAGAGCGACCAAATCTGGTTGTTCTCAAAAGGACAAAAATGCCGGCGGTGCTGATAGAGACCGGCTTTATCAATTCTGATACAGATAACCAGCTGCACGACCAGAATTTCGATGCGATTGCACAGGCGATTGCAGATGCTATTATTGACACGCTAAACGATGAAGGAGTTACTGCTGCAAATGTCAATAGCTATAGTGTACAGGTTGGTGCTTTCCGCAATGGCCAGCTGGCAAATGATATGGCAGTTCGATTGAAAAATCAGGGTTATACGGTAAAGGTGATTTTTGCAGATGACCTGTACAAAGTACAAGTAGGAGATTTTGAAAATCTTGACAATGCTGTCGCGATGGAGCAAAAACTGCGAATGGCAGGATATAATACATTTATCAGTAGTTAATACAAAGGGCCGGTGTATATCGGCTCTTTGTATTTATTATATGATAGGAATTTATATAAAACTCTTTCTTGTCATGCCGTTTATTAAATGGTAAAATCAAGAAAAATCAAAAAATAGCGGAAAGATGGGAGAAAACCATGAATCACGGATTTGTAAAAGTTGCAGCGGCAACGCCAAAAATAAAAGTGGGAGATTGTAAGCATAATGCTGAAGAAATATGCCGTAAGATGGATGAGGTTTATGACAATGGAGCAAGTCTTGTCGTATTTCCTGAGTTGTGCATTACGGGATATACCGCATCGGATTTGTTCTGGCAGAGCACGCTTTTAGAAAATGCAAAAAAAGTGCTGATGGAAATAATATTGCCGCACAGTAACAACATGGAACTGATTGCAATTGTTGGGCTGCCAATGAAATATCAGGGAAAATTGTATAATGTGGCAGCTGTGTTGTATGACGGTGAAATTATGGGAATTGTGCCAAAATCGTATCTTCCCAACTATGCAGAGTTTTATGAAGCAAGGCATTTTTCTTCCGGAAAAGAGATTGACGGGCTAATAGAACTTCCTTATTCGGAAAAACAGACGGAAGAAGATATGTTTGTACGGGGGGCCTATATTATAAAAAATTTCCGTCTGCAGTCTGGTAAAAAAAAGGACGAATACGATGATGAGTATGATGAATATGATGATGAAATAGAATTTGACAGCCAGACGATTTCCTTTGGAACAAATCTGCTGTTTCGGTGTGTCAACATTGAAAACTTTACATTTGCGGTAGAAATCTGCGAAGATTTATGGGCTCCAAATCCGCCAAGTACCGGATATGCACTGGCAGGAGCAACTGTGATAGCGAATCTGTCAGCAAGTGACGAGACGACGGGAAAAGATGTCTATAGAAGGAATCTGGTGTCCGGACAATCTGCCCGAACACTTTCTGCCTATATATATGCAGATGCAGGGGAAGGAGAATCTTCTACGGATCTGGTTTTTGCAGCACATAATATTATTGCGGAAAATGGGACCATTTTGGCAGAGGCAGAACGTTTTCAAAATGAGACGGTATATGCTGATATTGATTTGGACAGGCTGGCGGCAGAGCGACAGAAGATGACGACATTTTTTCCGGATTCCAATACAGAATATGAAGAAATTGAAATAGAACTGGAAGACAGAGCAGTCCCTTTTCAGAGAAAAATTGATCCGGCGCCTTTTGTTCCATCCAATGAGCGGGAGAGAGAAAAACGGTGCGAAGAGATTTTGTCTATTCAGACAGAAGGATTAAAAAAACGCCTCTCGCATACCGGATGTCAAAATGCAGTAATAGGAATATCGGGAGGACTGGATTCGACGCTTGCTCTGTTGATTACCGTCAGAGCTTTTGATTCTTTAAGATTGGAAAGAAAAGGAATTCTGGCAGTCACTATGCCCGGGTTTGGCACGACCGACCGGACATATTCCAATGCTGTAGAATTGATAAAAACTTTTGGATGCACATTGAAAGAAATCAATATAGCAGAGGCAGTAACACTACATCTGCAGCAGATTGGGCATGATATAGAAAAGCATGATATTACGTATGAAAACGCACAGGCCCGTCAGCGCACTTATCTGTTGATGGATTTGGCGAATGAATACAACGGTATGGTAATTGGGACAGGAGATATGTCAGAACTGGCTCTTGGATGGGCTACTTACAATGGAGATCATATGTCCATGTATGGCGTAAATTCCGGAGTGCCGAAAACTTTAGTGCGACATCTGGTAAAATGCTTTTCTGATATGTGTAAAGAGCAGAGATTATCGGATATTCTGAATGATATTCTGGATACACCGGTCAGTCCGGAACTGCTGCCTCCAAAAGATGGAAAAATATCACAGAAGACAGAAGATCTGGTAGGACCTTATGAACTCCATGATTTTTTCCTTTATTACGTACTGAGATTTGGATATTCGCCAAAGAAAGTGCTGTTTTTGGCACAACAGGCGTTTTCTAAGCAGTATGACAGAAATACAATTACCCGATGGTTAAAAACCTTCTATCAGCGGTTTTTTGCCCAGCAGTTTAAACGCAGTTGTCTGCCTGATGGACCAAAAGTGGGCTCGGTGGCCGTTTCTCCAAGAGGTGATTTGCGTATGCCAAGTGATGCCTGCGTGAGAGAATGGCTGGAAGAATTAGAATCATAAAATAAAAAGGAAATGTATGCGATAACGTACATTTCCTTTTTATTTTGTAATTATTTTTTGGCAGAAACTATTATAAATATTTAATATGATTTTATTTACAAATACCCTGCTCAATCGTGTCTGAGATAGCATTATAAAGCATAGTGTATGTATATTGACTGTCTTTCGCAAATTGAATGTTATCCAGAGACTGGGTATCGACAATCTGTTTTGCTATGTCTTCAAAAGCCGGCTGTACCAATGGATACATTGTTTGAATTGTATCACTGACATTGTCCACCGTAATGGAATTAATATGATTGGCATCCAAAGTGACTGTCACATCCATTGGATTTCCATTGAGTGTGACACAGGAAGTGTATACGCCGGGCTCATATTTGCCCGATGTAGTTTCATCTTCTCTGTCCTTTTGGCTTCTATTACAAAACATAAATATTAATGAAATGACAAGAATGACACCAAGGAGAATGAATACTACGGTATAAATAAGCTCCCTCAGATGAAATACCATGAATTTTGGACTTTTTCCCATACAGACTCCTCACTTGCTGATTAAAATTTAGATATATTTTAATTTATTATAGAGCGTATCAATTTATGATAAGAATTTTTATGCGCACAGAAGTTTGAAAACAGGTAATAATCATATTGAAAAACATATAGAAAATAAATTATAATGATACACAGAAAGATAAAGTATAAGCAGTCGGGAGGCAGTCATGGCATTGCAGTTTATTATCGGACGGGCAGGAGCCGGAAAATCTTATCAGTTATATAAGAACTTAATTGATTTATCGCTGGTTTACAGCGATAAAAATTTTATTGCCGTAGTTCCTGAGCAATATTCCATGGAAACGCAGAAGCAGATTTTAATGATGCACAAGCATCACGGAAGTTTTAATATTGAAGTGACCGGCATGACAAGAATGGCATATACCGTGCTGGAAGAGCAGGGAGTAAGCGGTTATACGGTTATGGATGAACTGGGAAAAACATTAGTTATGCGCAAAATTCTACAGGATTGCCGTACAGGTCTTACCGTGTATCGGGAAAAGACGACAATGCCGGGATTTGCCGAAAAAATGCAGACAGTCATTTCTGAATTGAAACAATACGGAATCGGAAAAGAAGAATTGAATCAGATGAAAGAGTGCGTCAGCAGACGTCCGGGACTAAAACATAAATTAAATGATATTGATACCATTTATCAGGCGTTTCATGCTTATATCAGTGAAAAGATGGTCACGGCAGAAGATGTTTTAACTCTTTTGTGTCAGTATATTCCTACTTCCCGATGGGTGTCAGATACGTATTTTTATTTTGACGGATATACAGGATTTACACCGGTACAATATCGTGTGTTGGAACTTTTGATGAAATATTCCAGAGGGCTTACCGTGGCTTTGACACTCCCGGAGGAAGAAAAGGAATTCGATACGCATGACGCCTATGAATTATTTAGTTTGAGTAAAGAGACGATAGAGAAACTGAGATTTCTGGCAGAAAAAAATAAAGTAGAAATCAAAGATATTCTGGTAGCAGGGAAGGGCGCTCCTTACAGAATTAAGGATAATCAGGAACTTTGTTTTCTTGAACAGAATTTGTTCCGCAACAGAGGAATGGTACAGTACCAAAAACCATGTAAGGCAGTTCATATATGCGAAACAGCCAATCCACACAGGGAAGCAGCGTGTGTGGCAGAGCAGATATCTTATTACATAAAAAAAGAAAATTACCGTTATAATGATATTGCTGTAATTACAGGAGATATGGAAGGGTATCACAGATATCTGGAGGAAGAATTTCAAAAACATAATATTCCTTCTTTTGTTGACTATAAGAGAAACATTTCTTCAAATCCTTTTGTAGAGGGAATTAAGGCTGCGATTGAAGTCATAGAGAAAGATTTTTCTTATGAATCTGTATTTCACATGCTGCGTCTTGGCATTACGGATATTGCAAGACGGGAGATTGATTTGTTGGAAAATTACGCGCTGCAGTCTGGAAGAAGAGGATATAAGAGTTATTCAAAAAACTGGGAAAAATTGTATAAAGGCATGACCGGAGAAGAACTGGAAAAAATCAATCAGGCAAGAATACGGCTTGTTACAGTGATGAAACCGTTTCGGGAAGCATTAAAGAAAAAAAATGTTACCATCAGAGATTTTACAATTGCTGTTTACCGGTTTATGTCAGCGTTTGAAATAGAGAAAAAATTGTCTTCCTATGCAGAGAAATTTGAGAAAGAAGGCAATTTAAGTAAGGCAAAAGAATATGCGCAGACGTATGAAACGATTCTTTCGCTGATGGACAAAATTGTCGAATTAATGGGAAACGAACAGATTTCATTAAAAGAATATAAACAGATTTTATGCGCTGGTTTTGAGAGTGTTAAGGTCGGAATTATACCGCCGGGACTGGATACTGTCATGGTAGGTGATATCCAGCGCACGCGTTTAAAGGATACAAAAAAAATAATTTTTCTGGTAGGAGCCAATGATGGGATTATCCCGGACACAGGTGTGAAAGGAGGAATCATTACAGATGCGGACCGGGAATTCTTAGCTGAAAATGATTTTGTTTTGGCACCCACTGCAAGGCAGAATATCTTTAAGCAGAGACTGTATCTTTATTCATTGATGGCAAAACCAACAGAAAAAATTTATATATACTACAGCAAATCTGCCCCGGATGGCAGTGTGCGGAGAAAATCTTATCTGGTGGGAACGCTTTTGAAACTGATGCCGGAACTGAAGATTACAGATATGGACCAGACAGAAATACAAATTTATGATATTACAGGAAAAGAGTCCGCATTAAAATATCTGGCAGAACATATAAGAGAGTACAGGTATCAGAAAAGCAATGCTGTGTTTGAGCAGGTAAGCCACATGCTTCTGAAAGATATGGACAATAGAAAGACCGTGGAACATATTTTAGAAGGAGCTTTTTATCAGAGCAGAAGACCAAAACTAAAACCGGAAACAGCCAGAATGATTTACGGGCACAAAGGAAATATAGGAATTACAAGGCTTGAGAAATATGCGGGATGTGCTTATTCCCAATTTCTAAATAACGGATTAAAGCTGGGAGAGCGGCAGAAATTTGAAATTGCGGCATTTGATATTGGAAATTTATATCACAGTGCAATCAATCAATTTTTCCACACAGTGCAGAAAAATAATCTGGACTGGAATGAAATCGATAAAGAAAAAAGTCATAACATCATGAATGAATGTGTAGAAAACGTCATGACAGAATATGAAAATGAAGCACTGGACAGTTCTGCGAGAAATCTGTTTTTACAGGGACAGGTGCGGGAAATTGCAGGGAAAACAGTAGATGTCTTGATTCGCCATATCCGCGCCGGCAAATTCATTCCTTCGGAATATGAGCTGAGAGTGGCACATGGACAGATAGACCGGGTAGACTTGCTGGAAAAAGACGGAAAGATTTATGTAAAAGTAATTGATTATAAATCCGGAAATAAAAAATTCAGCATTACAGACACAATGCTGGGCCGGCAGATGCAGTTGATGGTTTATCTGAAAGATGCTGTAGATTATGAAAAAAAATTGAATCCGCAAAAAGAAGTAGCGCCCGGAGCCGGATTGTATTTTCATGTCCATGATCCGTATGTGTCTAAACCGGATTTTGAACAATTAAAAGTGCAGTATAGAAAAGAAAATCCAAACGCAGATCTCACAGAAGGGGAACTGGAAAAATATATTGCAGAAGAGCAGCAATATAAGGATTTCAGAATGACAGGGATGGTCAATGCAGACGCCGAAATTCCGGAAATGATGGATGAAAATATTTTTGAAAAGGTAGGAAGTTCCGATATTCTGCCAGTCAATACAACCAAAAGCGGAATTGGCTCTTCTAGTACAGTGATGGATGAAAAGACCTACGAAAAATTTATTCATTTTGTATGCAAGAAGGCAGAAGAGATGCAGGAGGAAATTTTAAACGGAAAAATCGACATTAATCCAATAGAAGGGAACTGCAGTTACTGTCCTTATCATACAGTATGTGGATTTGACCGAAAATTGGGAGATAAGTACAGAGAGGTAGAGAAGATATCATTACAGGATGTCAAAAATCAGCTTGAGGAAGAAAGTTAGGAGAAAAAGAATGCAGTGGACAGAAAAACAGTTAAAAGTGATTCAGACCCGGGATAGAAGTATATTGGTGTCTGCGGCAGCAGGATCGGGAAAAACTGCAGTGCTGGTAGAGCGTATTATTCGGTTAATTACAGATCCGGAAAATCAGACAGATATTGATGAATTACTTGTCGTTACGTTTACGCGTGCAGCTGCTCTGGAAATGAAAGAAAGAATTCGGGAAGCGCTGGAGGAAATGTCCCTGAAAAATCCGGATGATGCTAATGTGCAAAAGCAGTTATCCTTTCTGCATAACGCCAATATTTCAACGATTGACAGTTTCTGTTCCAACGTGGTAAGGGAAAATTTTGATAAAATTGATTTAGATCCTAATTTCAGAATTGCAGATGAGACAGAAATAGAAATGTTAAAGGCGGATATTATAGAAGAGATGCTGGAGGAGTATTATGAAAATGGAGAGGAGGATTTTATCCGTCTGGCCAAGCAATATTCTTCCGGAAAAATTACAGATAATATCGGGAAATTAATTGACCAGCTATATCGTTATGCGTCCGGTTGGCATAATCCGGAGCAGTGGGTAAAAAACTGTATAAAATATTATGAGCCGGACAGTTATGAAGCATTTGAAAATTCCTCCTGGATGAAGATCTTTTTAGAACTTGTAGGAAAGCAGCTGAGAGGATATGTGGATGCTTTAAAGATGGCTGTTGCTATTGCCAAGAGCGAAAATATGGAAAAGCATCAGAAAATTTTGGAACAGATGGTGGGAGATATCAGTCGGGTGGCAGAGTGTGATAATTATGATCGGATGAGGAAAACGCTTATGGCAATAGAGTTTTCCAATCTGCCCCGGGAAAAGGAATGTGACCCGCAGAAGAAAGAACAGATTGCTTCCATAAAAAAAGAAGTGACGGAAGCAATCCGGAAAATGAAAAACGGAATGTTTTCCCAAACCGGCAGAGAACTGTATAAAGACATTATAAAAAGTGCAGACAGTGTGAAGAGCATTGTGAGACTCACTTTAGATTTTATGGAACGGTTTTCCCGGGAAAAAAATGAAAAAGGGATTATGGATTTCAACGATCAGGAACATTATGCTTTGAAAATTCTGAATGAAGAAGATGAAAGAGGAAATCTTATTCCCTCCGATACAGCGCGCCAGATGTCCCGTCAGTTTAAGGAAATTATGATTGATGAATATCAGGATAGCAATTTTGTACAGGAGGCTATTTTATCCAGTGTTTCAAAAGGGCAAGGTATCAATAATATGTTTATGGTGGGGGACGTCAAGCAGAGTATTTACCGTTTTCGTCAGGCACAGCCCAAACTTTTTCTGGATAAATATGAGCGTTTTTGCGAAGATTTAAATCAACCGGAATGTAAGATTGTTCTGGATCAGAATTTCCGAAGCCGCAGGGAGATTATTGACAGTGTCAATTATATATTTGATTACATCATGTACAAGCAGGTAGGCGGAATTGATTACAAAGACGGAAACCAGCTTGTTGCGGGCGCCCGATATGAGGAAAGCCCTAAGGGTCAGGACAATTCTACCGAATTTATTATCATAGAGGGTCGTGAAAAAAAAATAGAAGCAGAGTATGTGGCTGCTCAAATTAAAAAAATTACGGACCCGATAAACGGAATGAAGATTACGGAGCCGGGAAAAGGAATGAGACCCGTCACCTATGGAGATATTGCAATTTTGCTGCGCAGTGTTAAAGGAAATGGTGAAATTTACATAGAACAGCTGGAAAAACATGGAATCCCTGCTTATGCGGAATCCCGTACCGGATATTATCAGGCAATGGAAGTGCGGACCATTATCAGTATGTTGTCCATTATTGACAATCCGAGACAAGATATTCCTCTGGCAGCGACGATGGTCAGCCCGATGTTCCGGTTTACGGAAGAGGAAATGGCACAGATTAAGGCAGAAAACGAATGCAGCGTATTTTATGACAATGTAGAGCGATATGCCGAAAATGGCAGAGATAAGAAGCTGCGTGATAAAATCTGCAGTTTTTTAGCCCTGTTAGATGATTTTCGAGAAAAGGTGCCGTACACCAGTGTTTATGATTTAATCAATGAACTGTTGGAAACAACCGGTTACAGTTATTATATTCGGGCAATGGTAAACGGAGACAGAAGATATCTGAATATTGAGGCACTGAAAGAAAAAGCAGTGGCATATGATGCTATCAGTTATAAGGGATTATTTAATTTTATCCGATATATAGAAAAATTAAATTATCTCTCAAAAGATGACGGAGAGGCGTCAGTTACCAGTGAAAATGACAATATTGTGCATATCATGTCCATTCATAAAAGTAAAGGCCTGCAGTTTCCAATCGTGTTTTTGTGTAATACAAGTGCACTCTCAAAAACAGACAGAGAATATATTGTGGCAGGAGAAAACGGTATTATCGGTTTAGATTATATTGATTATGAATTAAAAATAAAAGAGCCCACTTTAATAAAAAAAATGATTCGGATGGAGAATAATGAAGAAGACCGGGCGGAAACGCTGAGAATTTTGTATGTGGCATTGACCAGAGCCAAGGAGAAACTTTTTATTACCGGACTGACGGGAAATCTGGAAAAAACGCTGTCAGAATACGGACGAACAAGCTATGAGAACAGCCCCTATATGTCTTATAACGATATTATAGGAAATAAAAGTTTTATGGACTGGATTGGAAAAGCAGTAGGAAAAAACAGAGTATTTCACAGTGTTTCAGGCGATGAGAAATTCGATAAAATCTGGAAAGGTGGAATCTATGACAAAAAAAGCAGCATCAGAGTATCTATTGTGCGGGAAGAAGAAATTGTTTTTGAGAAGTATAAGGAAACAATAAAAGATGATATTCAAAGAGAAGCCTTAACCCGACTGGAACACCCGGTTTTTGAAAATAAAGTGGCACAAGCATGGCTGGAAAAATGTTTTCATTTTACGTATCCGTTTTTAGAAGATGTCCATCTCCATTCTAAGACAAGTGTAACAGAACTGAAACGGCAGGATATGGCCTATGATGAGGAACAGGACGGTCAGACGCTGTATGAAAAACCGCAAAAGACCGGACAGATTGTCCCGCAATTTTTGAAAAATGATACAGAGAAAGTTCTTACATCAACAGAAAAAGGTACGGCATATCACAGAGTATTTGAACTTCTTGATATGGAAAAAGAAATTTCTGATTTGTCGGAGGTTTCTGAAATGGCAGATTTGCTTGTGGCATCCGGAAAGATTGCTTCTGCGCAGATGGAAGCGGTAGATATGCAGGATATCTTACAATTTACAAAAAGTTCCCTGTACGCACGAATGAAAAAAGCGCATCAGGCCGGGCAGCTATATCGGGAGCGAAAGTTTTTGATGGGAGTTTCGGCCAATAAAATTCATCCGGAATCTTCTTCAGAAGAGACAATGATTATTCAGGGAATGATTGATGTCTGCTTCTTAGAGAATGGAAAATATGTGATTGCTGATTATAAGACAGACCGGATAAATAATATGGAACAACTGGCAGACCGCTATTGTATCCAGTTGGAATGTTACAAAAAAGCGATTGAGCAGATTTCCGGAATGGAAGTGTCGGAAATGATTCTGTATTCTGTGTATCTGGGAAAAGAGATGATTATTGAAAAAGGAGGAAACCGTCATATTTTGTAAAAAATATCCGGTTAATATGTGATGAAAATACCAAAATATATTCATCCGGGAGATAGCATTGGCGTGACTGCCACATCTTCTGGAATTGTTGACATATTAAAAAAGAAACGAATAGAGAGTGCAGTTGCTCAATTAAAGAAAAGAGGATATCAAATCGTCTGTACAGAAAATCTTTATCAGTCTGACCATAGAGGGTGCAGCAGTACAGGTGCAAAGCGGGGAGAACAGTTGAATTCCCTGCTGGACAATCCGGAGGTCACCTGCATTATTTCTGCTGCCGGAGGAGATTATCTGATGGAAATGCTGGATTATGTGGATTTTGAAAAATTCAAATCAAACCCAAGATGGTTTCAGGGATATTCTGATAATACAGGATTGGTATATCCGATTGTGACTACCTGTGATGTGGCAGCTGTTTATGGATGTCATATCAGTGATTTTGGCATGGTGCCATGGCAAAAGCCGGTAGAAAATGCACTGGGTGTGTTAGAAGGAAAAGTAATGAAACAGAATTCCTTTGCATATTATGAGTCAGAACGACACGAGTATCAGACCGGTCTGGAAGGATATTTTGAAGACGCTCCGGTCTGTTGGAAGAATGGACGCAAAGAAGACAGAATAGAAATATCGGGAAGACTGTTGGGAGGATGTCTGGATGTTATCGTTTTCCTGTTGGGGACACGATACGATGGTACGGAAAAGTTTGTCCACAAATATGCACAGGATGGAATCCTATGGAATCTGGAAAGTTTTGACATGGAGGATGTGGTATTAATTACACATCTGTGGCAGATGAAACAACGCGGTTATTTTAAAAATGCAAGAGGATTTATCTTTGGCAGACCACTCATGTACAATACATGGATCGGGCAGTCTTACCAGGAAGCGGTCATGTCGATTTTGGGAGACTTGGACGTTCCGATTATTTTTGATGCAGATATCGGACATAAGGGTCCTCAGTTTTCTGTGGTTGAAGGTGCTCTGGCAAAGGTTACAAGTGAAAAAGGCAGTGGAACTTTAGAATACAGAATTTCATAAAATATATTATTGGTAATTATCTGATATCGTGGTGCATTTGGAGGGGATATGAATGAAAAACAGGATAACCAGTTAAACCTGGCCTTGGAACTGACACCGGAGCAGCTGGAACAATCAGAAGAATTAAGTACAGGATTTGACAGAGGCACGGAAACGTGGGAACTGATTGTGAGATATCAGGGGAATCTTGACCGGGTAAAAAATCTTGGCGTTTTTGTGAAAGAACTACAGAACGGATATGCTGTGCTGCGGGTGCCGCGCTACCTGGTAGATACCGTGACTAATCTGGAAGAAATTATTTTTGTGGAAAAACCGAAACGACTGGAATATGCAGTTTTGAACGGAAAGAGAGCTTCCTGTATCAATCCGGTACAGCAGAATAGTAATGCTTTAGGAAATGCTACCGGTTTGTTTGGAGAGGGCGTTCTTATCGGAGTGGCAGACAGCGGAATTGATTTTACAAATTCTGCTTTTTTGAATCAGGATGGAACGACACGGATTTTAAAATTATGGGATCAGGTAACAGATACCGTGTATGATGCGGAACAAATCAATCAGGCATTACAGTCAGAAAATCCTTATGAGATAGTAAGAGCCAGAGATATTTCAGGGCATGGAACACATGTGGCGGGAATTGCTGCGGGAAATTATGCACGGAATAAAAATGATAATTTGGGAATTGCGACAAAAAGTGAACTGTTGATTGTAAAAATGGCTTCAGAAGAGGAAAATTCTTTTCCAAGGACAACACAGTTGATGGAGGCAGTGGATTTTATTATACAAGAAGCAAATCAATATGGAAGGCCGGTTGTCGTGAATATCAGTTTTGGAAATACTTATGGCTCTCATGACGGCACTTCCCTGCTGTCTACTTATCTGGATGATATTGTAGATGGAAACAGGGCCGTGGTAGTTATTGGAAGCGGTAATGAGGGGGATAGCGCCGGACATACCGGCGGATATGTTACAGGAGAAACGGAAGTAGAGTTTCAGGTCTCGGAATATCAGCGTTCATTAAACCTTCAGATATGGAAAAATTATGTGGATATCTGGGAAATAGAATTGGTCGCACCCTCTGGAGACAGGACTTTGCGAATCAGCAGAGACGGATATATCCTGAATTATTCTCTGGATAATACGGATATCTATTTTGTATATGGAACGCCAAAGCCTTACAGTCAGTATCAGGAAATTTATATTGATTTTATTCCAAGGGGCAGATATGTGGCACCGGGAATCTGGACTATCCGTATCATACCTGAGCGGACAGTCAATGGAAGGTATGACATGTGGCTGCCTGGCGGAGCTTCCGTCAATGAAAATACAAAATTTCTACGTCCGGACCCTATGACAACCCTGACGGTGCCGGCGGCTACCAGAAAAGCAGTTACGGTGGGAGCCTATAACAGCAATACAGATACGGTTGCCCCTTTTTCCGGAAGAGGTTATACAAGAGAAAACAGTCAGATAAAACCGGATATTGTGGCGCCGGGAGTAAATATCAGTGCGGCGTCAAACACCGGAGGAGAGACCGTGCGCAGCGGGACGTCTATGGCGACTCCTTTTGTGTCAGGCAGTGTGGCACTTATGATGGAATGGGGAATTGTCCGGGGAAATGACCCTTTTTTATATGGGGAAAAGGTAAAAGCATATCTGATACGTGGGGCGAGAGAACTGCCGGGATTTGATACATGGCCAAATCCGCAGGCGGGATGGGGAGCCCTGTGTTTGAGAGATAGTATACCGGATTGAAAAAGAAAATCTGGAGCTAAGAGCGTGTCTGTGATGAAATATTCGTCACTTTAACAAAATGTTCTAAGATAATAGATTTGACTTTAGAAGAAAAGAAATATATCATAGATTCGGCAGAAAGATACAAATAATAGAGGAGTGAAATCTAATGAGTCTGCTTACAGATGAAATACGGTCCAGGCTGTTTGCCATGCAGGATTTAGATTACAGAGATTTTCATGCCAGATTGATTCCGAATATCGATAAAGATCATATTATTGGAGTGCGGACACCTGAGCTTAGAAAATTTGCAAAAGAGTTTGCAAAGACAGAAGAAGCGATGGAGTTTCTGAAAGAACTGCCTCATAAATATTATGAGGAAAATAATCTGCATGGTTTTATTCTAGAGACAATGAAAGATTATCAGCAATGTGTGAGTGCTGTCGGGGAATTTCTGCCCTATGTGGATAACTGGGCAACCTGCGATTTAATGTCACCCAAAATATTTCGGAAAAATTTAGACGATTTATTGGAACACATAAAAATCTGGATTACTGCAAAAGATACTTATACGGTCCGTTTTGGAATCGAAATGCTGATGAAATATTATTTAGATGAGGCTTTCCGGCCAGAATATGCAGATATGGTAGCAAATGTGATATCCGATGAATATTATGTCAATATGATGATTGCCTGGTATTTTGCAACAGCACTTGCAAAACAGTATGAGAAGATTGTTCCTTATATTGAAGACCGGAGATTAGAAAAATGGACGCACAATAAAGCAATACAAAAAGCCGTGGAAAGTCGCAGAATCACAGAGGAACAGAAAACATACCTGAAAACATACCGATATCAATAGGAGAAGGACAGGAAAAAGCATTATGATAAATGGCAGAGTAACTTATATTGGACATAGTGGTTTCTTAGTAGAAACGGAAAAGTTATATTTTTTATTTGATTATTATCAGGGTACGATTCCGGCTTTGAAAGAGAGCAAACCCGTCATCGTGTTTGTCAGCCACAGACATCATGATCATTTTAACCACAAAATCTTTGAGCTGACATTGGAGCGTGAAAATGTTATCTATATACTTTCTTATGATGTTTGGGTAAAGCGTTTGATAAGAGAGTATGAGGAAAAGGGTATTGATATAAAAACAAAGATAATTTCAGCGAAGAAAAATACGTCTTTGGAAGTAAAAATCAATACAGAAAATTCTATGAAAATTACAACCTTTTCTTCTACAGATGAAGGGGTAGCATTTTTGATAGAAACTGACGGGGCCATGATTTACCACGCAGGAGATTTAAATTGCTGGAGCTGGTTAGAGTACGGAAAAAAATATTGTGAGCAGATGCGGAGTGACTACAGAAAAGAGATGGAAAAGCTAAAAGGACAGAAATTGGACCTGGCATTTGTTCCTTTGGATGCAAGACTGGAAAAGACGGCCTTTGAAGGGCTGGAAATTTTTTTGGAATACGCAGAAGCTAAAGTTGTTTTTCCAATGCACTTTTGGGGCGAGTATCAAGTGATTGCTGATTTTTTGGAGAAGCATGAAGAATATCGGGAAAAAGTTAGACAGATTACGAAAGAAGGAGAAACTTTTCTAATAGATAATTTGGCATAATATAATAGTTATATTAGTGTAAAAACAGATATCAGGGAGTAGTTCGCTGCTGCGCAGGATCGCAGCTGCTATACGTTCCGTCACCACGTTGTTTAACCGGAAAGTATACTGAGATAATAACGAGACTTTTATCGCATTATTTTTGTGTGATAAAAGTCTCGTTTTTTGTTTTTCGTACATAATAACATAAAGGAGGTAGCTTATGAAAAAAATATGGGAGATGGATTCTCACCAGCTATATGAAGCATATTCTTCCACAGAAAAGGGAATCAGTACATCACAGGCTGAGAAGGTGAGCAGGGAAAAAGGAAAAAATATGCTGATTGAGGAAAAACAGAAAAGTATTTTCCGTGTTTTCATAGAACAATTTTATAATTTACTGGTCGTTATCCTTATAATAGCTGCAGCCATATCAGCAATTTCAGGAAATATAGAAAGCACTGCAGTAATCGTAGCAGTCCTTATTATAAATTCTATTTTAGGAACGTTACAATATGTAAAAGCTAAAAAGTCATTAGATAGTCTGAAACAATTATCTTCGCCACGGGCAAAGGTAATTCGGGATGGGCAGAAACAGGAAACCGATTCCAGAAATATAGTTCCGGGTGATATTGTTTTGCTGGAGGCAGGAGATTTGGTGGTGGCCGATGGAAGAATTATTAAGAATTATTCGCTGCAGGTCAATGAAAGCTCTCTGACAGGTGAATCTGTCAATATAGATAAGACGGACGCCGTCCTGACTGGAAATATCCCACTGGCAGAACGGGCAAATATGGTTTTTTCCGGAAGTCTTGTAACCTATGGGAGGGCAGACGTTTTAATCACTTCGACAGGAATGGAGACAGAAATTGGAAAAATTGCCCGTCTTATGAATCAGGCGGAAAGCAGAAAAACACCTCTGCAAAAAAGTCTCGACCAGTTTAGTGCTAAATTAGCAGTCGTGATTGTTTTTATCAGTATTTTTGTTTTTTGCATGTATTGGTACAGAGGAACTGAAATAATAGATGCTCTGATGTTTGCAGTCGCATTGGCTGTGGCAGCAATTCCTGAAGCACTGGGCTCTATTGTAACTGTTGTTCAGGCAATTGGCACCGGAAAAATGGCAAAAGAAAATGCCATTGTTAAAGATTTAAAAGCCGTAGAAAGCCTAGGGTGTGTCTCTGTTATTTGCTCCGATAAAACAGGTACTCTGACCCAGAATAAAATGACAGTAGAGAATATTTACATCGAAGGAGAAGTGATAAAACCGGAACAGATAAATCTTGAGCGTCAACTGCACAGATATCTTTTATATAATGCTGTTTTGTCAAATGATTCTAGTATTGTAGATGGAAAAGGAATTGGTGATCCTACGGAGTATGCTCTGCTTGAAATGTTGAAAAAGATAAACACGGCAAATCCATTATTTCAAATTGACGAAAATATTGTGCGGGATGTTTCGGGGAGAATAGAGGAAATCCCTTTTGACTCAGAGCGGAAGATGATGAGTGTAAAGTGTAAACTGCATGGCAAGGAACACATTCTCACCAAAGGTGCAGTAGATGTTTTGCTGGATAGATGTGAGAGCATACGTTATGGAGATACAATGAAAAAATTAGATACAGAAGAAAGAAAAAAAATATTGAGGCAAAATGAAATCTTTTCTGAAAATGGTCTGAGAGTGTTGGCATTTGCCTATAAAGAAACAGAACTGCCACTTACTCTGGAAGAAGAAAATCAGCTTACATTTATCGGACTTGTGTCTATGATGGATCCGCCAAGAGAAGAATCGAAAGAAGCAATCCGACAGGCAAAAATGGCGGGAATCAGAACGGTTATGATTACGGGCGACCATAAACTGACGGCTGTGGCGATTGCAAAAAGAATCGGTATCTATGAGAAAAATGATATTGCAGTGACCGGACAGGAACTGGATGAAATGTCAGAAGATGAATTGGCACAGAAAATTACCCGGATATCTGTTTATGCCAGAGTGTCTCCGGAAAATAAAATACGAATTGTGGAAGCATGGCAGAAAAAGGGATATGTGACTTCTATGACAGGAGACGGTGTCAATGACGCTCCGGCATTGAAAAGGGCGGATATTGGCGTGGCCATGGGAATTACAGGAACAGAAGTGTCGAAGGATGCTGCGGATATGATACTCTCAGACGATAATTTTGCCACGATTATCCGGGCAGTAGCAAATGGCAGAAATGTTTTCCGTAATATAAAAAATGTAATTATATTTTTATTATCCGGAAATATGGCAGGAATTATTACAGTTTTTTATGCTGCGGCCTTGGGATTACCGGCGCCATTCATGCCGGTGCATCTGCTTTTTATGAATTTGTTGACAGATTCACTTCCGGCAATCGCGATTGGAATGGAACCATCAGACAGCGGACTGCTGCAGGAAAAACCTCGGAATCCCGCAGAGGGAATTTTGACGAAAAATGTCATGTTAAGAATAGCGGGGCAGGGAATTCTTTTATCTGCAGCAACACTGACGGCATATTATATCGGACTAAAATCTGGAGCGTCGCTGGCGGCGACACTGGCTTTCGGTACCCTGACTCTGACACGGCTGTTTCACGGATTTAACTGCAGAAGCAGCAAACCAGTTTTTCGCATTGGACTGATGTCGAATAAATATAGTGTTGGGGCTTTCTTAGCCGGGGTTGTTTTGCTGGCCCTTGTGTTTCTTTTGCCATTTTTCCACGGAATATTTGAGATTGCAGAGGTTTCTGTTATTGATATAACTTTGATGGCGCTGCTGGGGTTGGCTCCTACCGTTGTGATTCAGATTCTGAAATTATATATCAGGATATAATTAATATTTGTGAAACCTTATAAAAATGGTTATACTATAAGCATATATTATATTATGCAGGAGGTGCGTTATGGCAGCGGTAAAAGTAACGAAAGAAAATTTTGAGAGTGAAGTATTAAATTCTGTCCAACCTGTTTTGGTTGATTTTTGGGCAGAGTGGTGCGGACCATGTAAAATGCTTGGTCCTATCATCGAGGAAGTGTCAGAGGAATTGACAGATGTAAAGGTGTGCAAAATTAATGTAGACGAACAGCCGGAGCTTTCCATTCGTTACAATGTGATGTCTATTCCGACGCTGATTGTTTTTAAAGAAGGAAAGGAAGCAAACAAATCAATAGGGCTTGTAACGAAAGAAGAAGTTTTAGGATTACTGTAAGCAATGATTTTTCAGAGAGGAGAGCAATATGTACGATATTATAATCGTGGGTGCAGGCACTGCCGGAATGTCGGCCGCAATATATGGATTGAGAAATGGAAAAAGCGTATTGCTTTTGGAAGAGAAAAGCTATGGCGGACAGATTATTAATACACCGGAAGTAGAGAACTATCCGGGAATGAAAAATGTATCAGGATTTGAATTTGCCACAAATCTGTACAATCAGATTATTGCTCTGGGAGCAGAAATAATTTATGCAAAAGTCATTGAAATACAGGATAAAGGTGCCAAAAAGACAGTTGTAACCAATGATAATGTTTATGAATGCGGCAGTGTTATTATCGCCACGGGAGCGACAAACAGGCTTCTTGGTTTAGAGAAGGAACAGCAGTTTATCGGTGCAGGCGTCTCTTATTGCGCGACTTGCGATGGGGCATTTTTTAAAGGAAAAGATGTTGCGATAGTAGGCGGAGGAAACGCAGCATTGGAAGACGCCACTTTTCTATCAAATTTTTGTGACAAAGTATACTTGGTGCACCGGAGGGAAAAATTCCGGGGAGAAGACAGAATGCTGGAACGTCTGAGAGAGAAAGAAAATGTAATTTTTGTATTAAACAGTGTTGTCACAGAGATTCTGGGTGAAAATAAAGTCGAGGGAATTATGGTCCATAATAAAGAAACGGGGCGCGATGAGAAAATTGTAATTGCCGGTCTGTTTGTTGCTATCGGCCGGATTCCCCAGAACGAAGAGTTTAGGAATCTGATTCAGACGGACGAAAATGGATATATTCACGCCGGTGAAAATTGCAGAACGAATATAGAGGGAATTTTTACTGCGGGTGACTGTAGAACAAAACAGCTCCGCCAGCTGACAACTGCCGCCTCAGACGGCGCAGTGGCGGCGATGGCAGCCTGCGAATATCTGGAAATAAAATAATTGTTTCCGAAAAACAGAGAAAGAAATCAAAGATGTAAATCAATAAAGGAATACACAGATATGAATAAAACAATTTTAATCGTAGAAGATGAAGCAAAATTGAGAAGTACGGTATCGGACTTCCTGAAACTTTATGATTACAACATTATAGAGGCAAAAGACGGGGCACAGGCAATCGAAATTTTTGAGAAGAATGTAGCGGATATTGATTTGGTGTTGTTAGATATTATGCTTCCGATTTTCGACGGACAATATGTACTGAAAAAGGTAAGGGAACTCTCGGAAGTTCCTGTTATTATGATGACGGCCAAAGCGGGAGATTATGAACAGATTAAGAGTTTTGGCAACGGTGTGGATGATTATATTAAAAAACCATTTATGCTTGCCTTGTTAAAAGCCCGAATAGAGGCAGTGCTGAAAAGAGCCGGAAAGAGTAGTGTAAAACCAAATATCCTTGAAATTGATAAGCTGAGGCTGGATTGTAATGCGAGAAAAGTTTATGTGGAAGATCGCTATATCGTTACGACGCCAAAAGAGTTCGAATTATTAAATTATTTAATTGAAAACAAAAATGTGGCACTAAAAAGAGAACAGATACTGGATGCCGTCTGGGGGACAGATTATGATGGCACTTATCGGACAGTGGATACAGTCATTAAGCAGATTCGTATTAAATTAGGAGAAGAATGCTCGTACATTAAATCAATTTACGGCGTGGGATATATATTCGAGGTGGATAATGTTTAAAACAATTCGTAGCAAAATGATTTTCTGGTATACGACCATCGTCATGTTGACTTTTGGCTCAATTTTTATTATTTTTACATATTTTTCAGAAGATTACTACTACAATAAAAAAGCGCAGGTAATGGAAAATCTCTATAATTATATGAGTACGATAGATATGGAATCATTGAAACAGGACAGCAGATTTCTAATGTCGTATGAGGAAAATAAACTTCACTTTATTATTTGTGATGAAAATTTTGAAAAAGTATATGTGTCGCAGAAAAAGAAAAATGAAGAGAGAGCAAAAATAAAAATAAACAATCGGATTGTAAAACGGATTAATAGTTTCCAACCCGAATTCAAAACACGGATAAGTCATACGAAAATTAAAGGAAAGGGGATTATTACACAAGGACAGCACACGTATTATGTTTACATTTATGAGAATAAAATCGGTGTAAAGATACATTTTTCTTATTTGAAACTGTTTTTCGGTATTATCTGTATTGTTGCATTGGTTATTTCTATTGGTTTATCCTGCATTATATCTAATAGAATCAGCAGACCAATCCGAAATATTGAAAAGAATACAAAAAAATCAATAGACAATGGATTCAACGTAGATTTAGATGAAAATCAGGAATTTAAAGAGTTATCCGGTCTGGCAAAGAGCATTAATATTATTATGAAACAGATTCGGGACCATATTGATGATTTGGAAAAGGAAATAGAACATAAAACGATGGTGGAGGAAAGCCGCCGTCAGTTTGTAAATAATGTGTCTCATGAGATGAAAACACCACTGGCAATTATTTCGAGCCAGGTAGAAATGTTGGAATTAATTGATAACGAGGAAAAGAGACATGAGTATTGTAAATCAATTATTCAGGAAACGACAGATATGTCAGAAATGATTAATGAGATGATTTTAATTTACTCCATGCAGAATGATAACGAGACAATGGCTATGGAAGTGGCCGATATCAGCGAACTTGTAAGTGTCTCTTGTGAGCGGTATGAAGACTTATTCCAAAATAACAATGTTGCGCTGCATAAAGAGATTGAAACCGGATGTCGGGCGAAAGTCAATGTCAGATTTCTGTCTCAGGCAGTGGAAAATTATATTACGAATTCCATTAAGCACAGCAAAAAGAATGGAAGAGTATTTGTCCGTGTTATGCAGAATGATGACTATGTCAGAATTGAAGTGGAAAACGATGGAGAGGCCATTCCAGAAGAAGATAAAGAAAAAATCTGGAACAAGTTTTACAGAGGGGATACCGTTGAAAGGTTAAATGGACAAAAAGGAAGCGGATTAGGACTTTATCTTGTAAAGAGTATTGTCGAGATTCATCATGGAAATTACGGATATAAAAATCTGAAACATAGCGTATTGTTTTATATGGAACTCCCAAAATAAATATTTATAAAATAAGAGGCTGTAAAAAAAGTCTCTAAAAGGAAAACAGCTATGAGCTCGCGCTCATAGCTGTTTTTTGGTATAATTAAGTTAT
>CANRIV010000008.1 GCA_947630805.1 uncultured Lachnospiraceae bacterium | reverse complement strand
CAGGTAGAAGAAGGCGGTACATACAAACTTCCAGAAGATGCAGAATATGGATACTACTGTGAAGGAAAGATGTACAAACCAGGCGCTGAAGTAACAGTAAACGCAGCAATGGAATTTACATCCGTAAAAGAACTTTCCGTAACTATGGCAACAGGAGCAGGAATCAAGACAAGCGTACCAGCGGGATTGAGATTCCAGGCAACAGTAGCCAGTGATAATGCGACAGCCCTTGCAGACCAGAACGTTATCAAAGAAGGAACATTGATTACAGCAAATGACATCTATGAGAACGGGGGAAACAATTTGACATTATCCAGTGCTTATACATACCTGACAGTAGAGAATACAGGATGGTATAACGGCCAGACCGGAACATACTGCGGAGCAATTGCACAAATCGCAGAATCCAACTATATCAGAGACTTTGTTGCAAGAGCATATGTCACAGTAGAATACGAAGACGGAACAGAGACAACGGTTTATTCAGATATGAGTTCTGTAAGAAGTATCAAGTATGTGGCAGAAAAAGTGGCACAGGCAGGATATCCAGGACTTGGCGATGAAGAAAAAGGAATTATAGACGGCTTTGCCGCAGCAAAATAGAAGGAGAGGTTTATGAAACAAGTCAAGAAAATTTTTGCAGTAGTGTTAGCACTGGTATTATCATTATCACTACTGCCGGCAACCGGTGTCAGTGCGGCATCAAAGAAAGTAAAACTGAACAAGACCAAAGCAACAATTTATGTTGGCAAAACAGTTACTTTGAAAGTAAAGAACACAAAAAAGAAAGTAAAATGGAGCACTTCTAATAAGAAAGTTGCAACCGTTACGAAAAAGGGAAAGGTAAAAGGCAAAAAAGCAGGGAAAGCTACGATTACCGCAAAAGTCGGAAATAAAAAATATAAGTGTAAGATTACGGTAAAGAAAAAGCTGGTTAAGAAAAAAACACAGCAGACTACAACAAAGCCAACGGAGCCGACAACAAATCCGACGGGAAAGCCAACAATACCGATTGAAGGAACGGAGGGAAAAAATAAAGAGGATGTGCAGGTAATCACAAAAATCATCAATGAACAAAAAGCCCTTGGCGCAGATGTCGACACAGATTTGAATTCCAATTCCTCCCAGTACATATGGAAATCAGAAGAAACGGATGAAAGCGGAGAAGAACGATTGATATGTATACAATGGGGTAAGACAGGCCTAAAGAACAAAATTTCCTTTGCAGGACTGGAAAAATTAAGATTCTTGAATTGCTCTGGTAACAGTTTGACAGAATTGGATGTAAGTCAGAATCCGGAATTAACAGACTTGTCCTGTAATGGAAACAGCCTGACAGAATTGGATGTAAGCCGGAATACAGAATTAACATGGTTGCTTTGTGATACTAACAACCTGACAGAATTGGATGTCAGCCATAATCCGGAATTAACATACTTGGATTGCAGATGGAACAGCCTGACAGAATTGGATGTAAGCCAGAATACCAAATTAGAAACCTTGCATTGTGATGACAGTGTAAATGTTATAGGCTACTACAGAAATGAATAAGGACAAACGCATAAAAAATATTTAATAATAGAATGTATAATAAAGTGGATTTACAATATATCTATTACAAATATAGTAAACAGTGCGGATTTCACTTATGTCAGTGATATGAATGAGGGATATGTTTTATGGTTGTGTTTCATCTTGAAAATAATGTATAAACAGATAGTATAGGCATAGAATAAAACGGAATATGTTATAGTTTGGATTAGTCAAGAGACCAAAGGCTATCAGCAGATGGGGATTTCCTCATTAATGGCGGGGCATGTACCCGCCATTTTTTTGTGTAAAATTTGAAGTAGGAAGATAGATATGAAGACTTAGTATATTGATTGATAAGTCTGGCGATTTTGATAAAAAGGAATAAGATTACAAAACGCAATCTGCTGCCGGAAAGTTTGCTAAGAACTAAAAATACTAATTTCAAATTGAAAAAACGAGCGGAGAAGTGATATACTTATTTTAATAAAATACATATAAATAAAAGTTTGGGTTATATTTATGCTTACAACAACAGCATTATTTGCCTGTGCAAGCATTTTTCTTATGCGAAAAATCAGAAGAAAAGGGTATTCGTGAAAAAATATAAAGTATCGATTTTTTATATAAAAAGAAAAGGAGGAATAAAATGGGAGTATTAGAAAATTTACAGCCAGATAATGTGTTTAAATATTTTGAGGAACTGACAAAGATTCCCCATGGCTCTGGCAATGTAAAGCAAATCAGTGATTATCTTGTACAGTTTGCCACTCAGAGGGGATTGAGGTATAGACAGGATGAAAAATATAATGTCATCATATGGAAAGATGGTACTGCAGGATATGAAAATTCAGAGACAGTTATTTTACAGGGGCACATTGATATGGTGGCAGTAAAAACAACTGACAGCGATAAAGATATGGAAAAGGATCCTCTGGATTTGGAAATTGATGGAGACTGGATTAGCGCCAAGAATACTTCTCTTGGAGGGGATAACGGTATTGCTGTAGCCTATACGCTGGCGATTCTGGATAGCACAGAGGTCGCACATCCTCCATTGGAAGCACTTTTTACAGTCGATGAGGAAATCGGGATGATTGGCGCTGAATTTTTGGATGTATCTGATTTGAAGGGAAAATTATTTATTAATATAGACTCCGAAGATGAAGGAATTTTTACTGTAAGCTGTGCAGGCGGAGCTACGGCAGAATGTACGTTACCTGTTAAAACAGAGCCGGTAAATGCAAAAGTTATTGAAATAAAACTGGATGGATTTTCCGGAGGACATTCCGGTGTGGAAATTGATAAAGGACGCGCCAATGCCAACTGTGAAATGGGACGAATTCTTTTGAATGTATTTCAAAATGTCGGAATGCGTATTATGGCAGTAAATGGAGGAGAAAAAGATAATGCTATTGCAAATAACAGTAAGGCGGCGATAGCAGTGCTTCCGGAAACAGCAGAGAAAACGAAAGAAATTATTCAGAATACCTTTGCAGAAATTAAAGAAGAGTATCGGGCAACCGATCCGGATGCAGAAATTAGCATAAATGAGATGGATGAAAACCTTGTAGATGCTTTCACAGGCCCTGCGACATTGGCAACAATTATCTGTCTTGTTAATATGCCGAACGGAATCCAAAGAATGAATCCGGAGATGGAGGGAATGGTACAGACTTCATTGAATCTGGGAATTTTGAGAACAGATTTTAATAAAGTGAAATTATCTTACGCAGTGCGGAGTTCAAAAGAAAGTGAAAGAAATTATCTGATTGAAAAGCTTCGCTCGCTCACAGAAATTTTTGGCGGAACAGTAGAATGTTCCGGTGTTTATCCGGGCTGGGAATACAGGGCAGATTCCAGATTGAGAGATACTGCAGTAGAGGCATATAAAACACTTTACGGAGAAGAGCCTGTGGTGGAAGGAATTCATGCAGGATTAGAGTGCGGAATGTTTGCGGAGAAGATAGAGGGATTGGATGCCATTTCCATGGGACCTACGATGAAAGGTGTCCACACGACAGATGAAAAACTCAGTATTTCTTCTACGCAGAGAACGTGGGAACTGTTAATAAAAATTTTAGAAATGTTACACTAATTTTTGAAACAAAATAATGAAAGATAAAACAGGCGTCTGAGATATAGAATTCTCCAGAGAGTGAATTCATTTCCAGACGCCGTTTTTTGTTTTTGAAAGAAGTCTTTTTGAAAAAATTGAAATTTCAAAAAATAAATTTGTATTTACAACTGTCTTGTCAGTTGTAAGGTCATATGTTATAATCTCATATTATGAAAACAGATATTTTAATTGTAGGAAGCGGATGCGCAGGTTTGTATTGTGCTCTGAATCTTCCTGAAGAGAGAGACATTTTAATCATAACAAAGGACATTGTAGAACATAGCGATTCTTATCTGGCGCAGGGAGGAATGTGCATGTTAAGAGATGAAGAAGATTTTGACAGCTATTTCTATGATACGATGCGGGCCGGACATTTTGAAAATAATACTGCAGCAGTGGAGACGATGATTCAGTCTTCCCCGGACGTCGTAAAAGATCTGATTGGTTACGGCGTAGATTTTCAGCGGGATGAGAAGGGAAATCTGATGTTTACAAAAGAGGGTGCCCATTCCAGAAGCCGTATCTTGTATCATAAAGATATTACAGGAAAAGAAATTACCAGTCATCTCTATGAACAATGCAAAAAAAGAAATCATATTACCATAAAAGAATACTGGACAATGGTTGATTTAGTCTGTGAAAACAACCGGTGTCTTGGTATTGTAGTGCGGAAAGATGATGGAAGTCTGGATACCATTTTTGCCAATAATACTGTCCTGGCGTGTGGGGGAATTGGCGGTATTTACCGTTATTCGACAAATTACAGACATTTGACAGGAGACGGTGTGGCGGCGGCAATCCGTCATAATGTGGCAGTGCAGAATGTTGATTATGTGCAGATACATCCGACTACGTTTTATTCGGAGAAAGAGGAGGACAGAAGTTTTCTGATATCAGAGTCTGTCAGGGGAGAAGGAGCGTTGTTGTACAATAAAGACCGTCAAAGATTTACAGATGAGTTGCTCCCAAGAGATATTCTTACAAGAAATATAAAACGGCAGATGAAAAAGGACAATGAAAAGCATGTATGGCTTTCCATGAGGCCAATCCGCAAAGAGCATCTGGAAGCTCATTTTCCAAATATTGTAAAACACTGTAGAGAACATGGTTATAATGTTCCAAAAGAAATGATACCGGTAGTGCCGGCACAGCATTATTTTATGGGCGGAATCCAGGTAAATCTGCAGAGTAAGACAACGATGGAACAGCTTTATGCTATTGGAGAGACCGCATGCAATGGAGTACATGGGAAAAACCGGCTTGCCAGCAACTCTTTGCTGGAGAGTCTCGTATTTGCAAAGCGTGCGGCAAAAGAGATGGCGCAGCAGTTTACAACGACGGAATGTATTGAAAAAGATGTTGATTTTTCTCCATATGAGGATGAAAAAGCATGGAATGAAGAAAACAAAAAATTGATTTGCGACAGGATAAATCAGTAGAGGAGGAAATATGTTTGATCCAATTACATTAAAATTGACGGTCGATCCGTTTATTATGAGTGCATTAAAAGAGGATATTACCAGCGAAGACGTGACGACCAATTCTGTTATGTCTGAAAATGTAACGGGGCAGGTAGATTTAATCTGTAAACAAGATGGTGTTATCTGCGGTCTTCAGGTATTTGCAAGAGCGTTTGAATTATTGGATGAAAAGACAAAGGTAGCGTTTTATGTGAGCGACGGCGACCAGGTAAAAAACGGACAGAAGCTGGGAACAGTAACCGGTGATATCAGAGTGCTTTTGGTAGGAGAGAGAACAGGACTTAATTATCTGCAGAGGATGAGTGGAATTGCAAGTTATACCCGCTCCATTGCCGAACTCTTGGAGGGAAGCGGCGTAAAACTTCTGGATACCAGAAAAACGACGCCGAACAACAGAATTTTTGAAAAGTATGCCGTGAGAGTCGGTGGAGGAAATAATCACAGATATAATCTGACGGATGGCGTACTTCTCAAAGATAATCACATTGGAGCGGCAGGAAGCGTTGCACGGGCAGTTGAGATGGCGAAAGAATATGCTCCGTTTGTGAGAAAGATTGAAGTAGAGGTAGAAAATCTTTCTATGGTAAAAGAAGCGGTACAGGCCGGAGTTGATATTATTATGCTGGATAATATGGATTATGACACGATGAAAGAGGCGGTACAGTTAATTGACCGGAAGGCAGAGATAGAAATATCGGGAAATGTGACAAGGGAGAATATATCCCAATTAGTTGATTTGGGAGTGGATTATATTTCCAGTGGTGCTTTAACACATTCCGCGCCAATCATGGATATTTCGCTGAAAAATCTGCATCGCATTTAGTCTAATACAGTGTAAAGAGAGGTGCCAGTCATTGTCGACACCACAAAAGTGGAAGAATGGAGATAAAAATGAAGGGTGAAAAGAGAAGGGAAAATATGTTAAAGATACTGCAGGAAAGCGATATGCCGGTATCCGGTACAAAGCTTGCAGAAAAATTTCATGTAAGCCGTCAGGTAATCGTGCAGGACATCGCTTTGCTTCGTGCAGGAAATCATAATATTTTATCGACCCACAAAGGATATATACTGCAGGATAAAGGAAATATTCAAAGAGTATTTAAAGTGAAACACAGTGCAGATAAAATGCTGGATGAATTAAATCTGATTGTGGATTGTGGTGGAAAAATAGAAGACGTCTTTGTTTATCATAAAATTTATGGAGTGGTAAGAGTGGAAATGAATATCCGCTCCAGAAGAGATGCAAAAAAATATGTAGACAGTATCAACGGGGGTGTTTCTGTACCGCTGGAACAGATTACTTCACAGTATCATTATCATACGGTCAGTGCGGATTCCAAAGAAACTCTGGATGAGATACAAAAAGAACTGGAAAAACAGGGATATCTGGTGGCGCTTAGAGATTATGAGCCGGTAGATTTCTGGAGCAAGACAGACAATGAATCATAAAAAGGTGCAGAAAATTCTGCACCTTTTTGTTTATGAAAATGATTTGAAAATTTCTATTTTGTATATTGAATTGCCGCCTGTACAAAGCCCAGGAACAGTGGATGAGGTCTGTTTGGACGGCTCTTCAGTTCCGGATGTGCCTGTGTTGCAACAAAGAAAGGATGGGAAGGAATTTCTATCATTTCTACAATGCGTCCGTCCGGAGAAATTCCGGAGAGTTTCATTCCGTTTTCTGTCAGGTCTTTGCGATAATCGTTGTTTACTTCATAACGATGGCGGTGACGCTCGTGAATTAATGTTTCCCCATAAAGTTCATAGGCTTTACTGCTTTTATCCAGAACACAAGGATAAGAGCCCAGTCTTAGTGTACCGCCGATATCCGTAATTCCTTCCTGATCAGGCATTAAGCTGATAACAGGATGTGTGGTGGCAGCATTTAATTCAATACTGTGAGCATCCCGATAGCCTACGACATTTCTCGCAAATTCAACGATTGACAACTGCATGCCAAGGCAGAGCCCAAGATAAGGAATTTTATGTTCTCTTGCATATTTAATCGCAGCAATTTTTCCGTCAATGCCCCGGCTTCCAAAACCTCCGGGAACGAGAATCCCTGAGATATCATGGAATATTTCTGCCGCATTTTCGTCTGTTACTTCCTCGGAATCTACCCATTTAATATTTATGCTGGTCCGGTTTTTGTATCCGGCGTGTTTTAAAGATTCTACGACACTGATATAAGCGTCATGCAGTGCGATATATTTTCCAACCAATGCCACAGTTACTTCCTGGGTAGGATTTTTTGCGGCATCTACCATGATTTTCCATTCTTCCAAATCAGGCGCAGGGCAGTCCAGATGAAGACTTTCACAGACGATTTCTGCCAGATGCTCTTTTTCCATGGCAAGAGGTGCTTCATAAAGCATTTCTACTGTCAGATTCTGTACAACATGGCTGGAAGGAACATTACAGAACAGACTGATTTTATCTTTCAGTCCGTCACCAATTTCATATTCGGTACGGCAGACAACAACATCCGGCTGAATTCCCAGTCTCTGCAGTTCTTTTACGCTCATCTGAATAGGTTTGGTTTTCATTTCTTCAGAAGCTGGCAGATAAACCATCAGTGCTACATGAATCAGGATACAATTTTCATGACCAACATCGTGCTGGAACTGACGGATTGCTTCTATGTATGGCTGGGATTCTATGTCTCCTACGGTGCCTCCCACTTCGATAATGGCAATTTCCGTTTCTTCGCTGAGACTGCGGTGAAAACGACTCTTGATTTCGTTTGTGATATGTGGAATTACCTGCACAGTGCCTCCGCCAAAATCTCCGCGTCTTTCTTTTTCTAAAACAGACCAGTAAACCTTACCGGTAGTCACATTGGAATTTTTCGTCAGGCTCTCATCGATAAATCTTTCGTAGTGTCCCAGGTCAAGGTCTGTTTCTGCTCCGTCATCTGTCACAAAAACTTCACCGTGCTGAATTGGATTCATCGTGCCCGGATCGATATTAATATATGGGTCAAACTTCTGCATAGTAACTTTGTATCCACGTGCTTTCAAAAGTCTGCCGAGAGAAGCGGCTGTAATGCCTTTTCCGAGACCGGAAACAACACCGCCTGTCACAAATACGTATTTTACTGCCATTTTATCCTTCCTCCATAAAGTAAAATGTATGAAAACAATACTTTACTAGTGTACTACAATCACGATTTGATTTCCATAATAAAATAAAAACAAAGTAAAAAAACTCAAAAATTAATGAAATATTCAATAAAAATTCACATTATTTCAATATCATATGGTATATTAAGGTATAGCAAGGAGAATAATCCACGAAAGGAAAAGCAATGGAAAATAATACAAACAGAAATCCAATCAATAATCCAAATAATATGGATGATAAGCAGCAGAAAAAGAATAAAATTATAGCGATAATCGTAACATTGGCAGCGGCACTTTTGCTGACATCTATGAGTTCTTATCTGTTCAACTCTGTCACCAAAGTAGAAATTTCCTATAAACAGTTTATAAATTTATTGGAAAGCGGACAGGTGCAGAATGTAATTTTTGATTCCAATAAGATTGTTGTAGAGCCAAAAGAAAATAATAATACGATAATCAAGAAGACTTATTGGACGACGGCTCTCAATGATCCGGACTTAGTACCTGAGTTAAAATCTAAATATCCGGATGTTGATTTTAAGGCGCAGCCGGAAAGCACTTCATCCAGCATCCTGCTTATTTTTTTGGAGTGGATTCTTCCACTTGTCGTTTTCTGGCTTCTCATGATGTTTATTATGAGAAAGACTGTGGGAAAAGGTGGAGGAGTTTTTGGCGTAGGAAAATCCAATGCCAAGGTTTATATACAGAAAGAGACCGGAGTAACATTTAAAGATGTGGCAGGTCAGGAGGAAGCCAAAGAGTCTGTCGTGGAATTGGTAGACTTTCTTCACAATCCGGGAAAATATACTGCAATCGGTGCGAAACTACCAAAAGGAGCGCTCTTGGTGGGACCACCGGGTACCGGAAAGACGCTGCTGGCAAAAGCAGTAGCAGGAGAGGCGAAAGTTCCATTCTTTTCTCTTTCCGGCTCTGACTTTGTAGAAATGTTTGTTGGTGTAGGCGCTTCCAGAGTAAGAGACCTGTTTAAACAGGCGGAAGAAAATGCGCCATGTATTGTCTTTATTGATGAAATTGACTCAATCGGTAAAAGCCGTGATTCCCGATATGGCGGAGGGAATGATGAGCGGGAGCAGACATTAAATGCTCTGCTTGCAGAGATGGATGGTTTTGATACATCAAAAGGTATTCTGATTCTGGCCGCAACCAACAGACCCGAAGTGTTGGATCCGGCACTTTTGAGACCGGGACGTTTTGACCGTCGGATTATCGTGGATACGCCGGATTTAAAGGGCAGAATCGAGACCTTAAAAGTACATTCCAGAGATGTAAAATTAGACGAGACGGTAGACTTGGAAGCAATCGCCAATATTACAAGCGGGGCTGTGGGCTCGGATCTTGCCAATATGGTAAATGAGGCAGCCATCAATGCAGTAAAATGTGGAAGAAGAGCAATTTCACAAAGTGACCTGATGGAAGCCGTTGAGGTAGTGATTGCCGGAAAAGAGAAAAAGGACCGGATACTTAGTAAAGAAGAAAAGAAAATTGTGGCTTACCATGAAGTAGGTCATGCACTGGTTACGGCATTACAAAAAGACGCAGAGCCTGTCCAAAAAATTACGATTGTTCCAAGAACAATGGGATCTTTGGGCTATGTTATACAGGCGCCGGAGGAAGAAAAATATCTGATGAGCCAGAGCGAATTAAATGCAAGACTGGTAACATTGCTGGCAGGGCGCGCTTCTGAGGAAATTGTATTTCATTCCATTACCACAGGCGCTTCCAATGATATGGAAAAAGCGACAGACATTGCTCGCTCTATGATCGCGCAATACGGTATGTCAGAAAAATTTGGACTGATGAGTTTGGAGCGGATTGAAGATCCATATCTGGGACGACATTCCCAGTTAAATTGCAGCGATAAAACGGCTACAGAGATAGAACAAGAAGTCAAACTTCTCCTGAAAGAAAAATATGAGGAGGCAAAAAAACTGCTTAGTGACAATCGCGATAAGCTGGATAAAATTGCAGAATTTTTGTTTGAGAAGGAGACGATTACCGGAAAAGAATTTATGGATATTTTTCATAAATGCAATGAAGAAGATGAGTAGAAGGTGTAAACTTCCATATCATCAGACATGATTTTTAGCAATAAATTTCTGAAAAGATTTGAAAGGCATATGAAAACAGGCAATGCGTTGCCTGTTTTTCTATGTTTAAATTATCGAAAAAATAAGATATACTATAATTATATTTTAAATTCTTTAAGGAGCTGATATGGCAGAGTTTAATTTTTCGGAAGAATTGAAGAAAGTGCCTGACACCCCTGGAGTTTATCTGATGCACGATAAAAGGGATGATGTGATTTATGTGGGAAAAGCAGTAAATTTAAAAAGAAGGGTCAGTTCCTATTTTAGAAAAAGCGCCAGACAAAGTTTGAAAATTCAATCAATGATATCCAATATTGCACGATTTGAGTATATTCTTACAGATTCGGAATTGGAAGCTCTTATTTTGGAATGTAATTTGATTAAAGAATACCGGCCAAAATATAATACGATGCTTATGGATGACAAGACTTATCCCTATGTAATGATTACGCTCAGCGAGGATTTTCCAAGAATTTTACTGGCGAGAAGAATGAAAAAGGATAACAATAAATATTATGGTCCTTTTACCAGCGGCGGCGCTGTGAGAGATACGATTGAATTATTGCAGAAAATGTATGGGATACGAAATTGTAATAAAGCAATCAGTGAAGATAATAATATAAATGGAAGGCCATGTCTTTATTATCATATAGGTCAGTGTCCCGGCGTGTGTCAGGGAAAAATTTCCAAGGAAGACTATTGGGAACATGTCAATCAGGCGATGAAATTTCTGGAAGGAAATTATGCTGCCACGCTGGCGGAAATGGAACAAAAAATGCAGGAGGCAGCTGCCGGACTGGATTTTGAGAAGGCAAAGGAATATCGGGATTTGATTCACAGTATTCAGCATGTGGCGGGAAATCAGAAAATTACAACACATCAGTTTGAGGACAGAGATATTATTGCCTATGCCGAAGAAGGTAGTGATGCGGTAGTGCAGGTATTTTTTGTGCGGAATGGAAAACTCATTGGAAGAGAGCATTTCTATCTTACGACGGCGCCCGGAGATACCGGAAAGGATATATTGACCAGCTTTATCAAGCAGTATTATATCGGAACTCCTTTTATTCCGCATCAGCTTTTGGTCCAGGAGGAGGTAGAAGAGCCGGAACTTTTAAGCAGGCTTTTAAGCAGAAATCAAAATTATACAGTAAAAATTATAAATCCAAAAAAAGGAAAAAAGGAAAAACTTGTAGAGCTGGCGGCGAAAAATGCCAGAAATCTGTTGGAACAAAATAAGGAAAAATATCGAAGAGAGCAAAAACGTACAGTCGGAGCGGTGCACGAGATTGAGGAATTGATTGGCATAGAAAATATTCACCGGATGGAATCTTATGATATTTCCAATACCAATGGTTATGAATCTGTGGCCTCTATGATTGTGTATGAGGATGGAAAGCCGAAAAGAAACAATTATCGGAAGTTTAAAATTCGGACAGTAAAGGGACCCGATGATTATGCAAGTATGGAAGAAGTTTTGACAAGAAGATTTACCCATGGACTGGAGGAGAGAAAAAAACTCGACCGGGAAGGAAAGGAATATATTCTGGGAAGTTTTAGCAAATTCCCTGATATTCTGATGATGGATGGAGGAAAGGGTCAGGTCAATGTGGCGCTCCAAGTGCTGGAAAAACTGGGATTAGATATTCCTGTATGCGGAATGGTAAAAGATGACAATCACCGGACCCGCGGACTCTATTATAATAACGTGGAAATTCCGATTGCAAAAAAATCTGAGGGATTTCGTCTTATTACACGGATTCAGGATGAGACGCACCGGTTTGCGATTGAATATCACAGAAAACTGAGAAATAAAGGTCAGGTACATTCTGTATTGGATGATATTCCTGGGATAGGACCATCCCGCAGAAAAATTTTGATGAAAGAATTTAAGTCCATTGAGGCAATAAGAAATGCCACGGTAGAGCGCTTGAAAGAAGTAGATTCCATCAGCCCAAAAGTGGCGGAAGAGGTCTATAAATTTTTCCATTAGATATATACAAAAAAATGTTACAATGTTATGATAAACAGAAAAAAGGGAGGTACAGACATGTCGGATACTTGGATTAAATTAACAAAAATTTTGAAAAATTATGAATTGAAAAATCATACGCCGGAGATTAATACGGACCAGGTTTTAATTACGATTCCGGAAGTGAACAGACCGGCATTACAGCTGGCGGGATTTTTTGAACATTTTGACAATGAAAGAGTACAGATTATCGGAAATGTAGAATGTGCCTTTCTGGATAATATGGGACGTTCTAACAGACAGTGGGTCTATGAAAAATTAATGAGCAGTGGAATCCCATGTATGATTTTATGTCGGGGAAATAAACCGGATGAAGACATGATTGCCGCAGGTATTAAGTACGGCGTACCGGTGCTGTCCACAGATATTGCTACCTCCCGGTTTAATGCAGAACTTTCCAGATGGCTGAATGTAGAGCTTGCCCCATGTATTACGAGACATGGTGTTTTAGTAGATGTGTATGGAGAGGGAGTTTTGATTATCGGTGAGAGTGGGATTGGAAAGAGCGAGACGGCATTGGAACTGATTAAAAGAGGACACCGTTTGGTAACAGATGATGTTGTGGAAATCCGCCGGGTCAGTGATGAGACGCTGATTGGCTCTTCACCGGAGATAACAAAGCATTTCATTGAATTAAGAGGAATTGGTATTATTGATGTCAAAGCGTTGTTTGGCGTGGAGAGCGTTTTAGATTCTGCCGGCATTAATATGGTTATCAAACTGGAAGAATGGAGCAGAGAAAAAGAATATGACAGAATGGGGCTGGATGACAATTACATTGAATTTCTGGGAAATAAGGTAGTATGTTATTCTATTCCAATCAGACCCGGACGGAATCTGGCAGTTATTGTGGAATCGGCAGCAGTAAATCACAGACAGAAGCAAATGGGCTATAATGCGGCGCAGGAGTTGTACAATCGGGTACAGCAGAACATGATGAAAAATAATGAAGACTAGGAGTGTATTATGAAGAAATATTGTTTTGGAGTGGATGTAGGAGGAACAACTGTTAAAATTGGTCTGTTTCAGACCGAAGGAGAACTTTTGGATAAGTGGGAGATAATGACCAGAACAGAAAATTCAGGAGAAAATATTTTGAGCGATATCTGTCAGTCCCTACAGGAGAAAATGCGGGAAAAAGGAATTGCCGACGAAGAGATCGAAGGGGTAGGAATTGGACTTCCCGGTCCTGTGTTGGATGACGGTACAGTTCTGGGGTGTGTAAATCTTGGATGGAACAAATTTAATGTGGAGGAAAAATTTTCCCACCTATTAGGAAATATTAAAGTAAAGGCCGGAAATGACGCCAATGTCGCTGCGCTGGGAGAATCCTGGAAAGGTGGAGGAAAAAATGACAGAGATATTGTGATGATTACTCTTGGCACAGGTGTAGGAGGAGGAGTGATTTTGAATGGAAAAATTCTTACCGGATACAATGGGGGCGCAGGAGAAATCGGACATATGAATATGAATGATGATGAGACGGAAAAGTGTAATTGTGGTCAATATGGGTGTCTGGAACAATATGCTTCTGCTACAGGAGTCGTAAGACTTGCAAAACGATATATGGAAACCAATTCAAGCCCGACAAAGATGCGGGAGCTGGGAAATGACATCACCGCAAAGGATGTTTTTGATTTGGCAAAAGCAAAAGATGCGGGAGCGGAACATGTGGTAAAACAGATGGCAGAATATCTTGGGAAGGCGATGGCAGCCGTTGCTGTTACAATCAATCCTCAGGCGTTTATTATCGGTGGAGGCGTCAGCAAAGCAGGGCAATACCTTATTGATGCCATAGCAGATGTTTACCATACGCATTGCTTCCAGGCCTGCAGCAGGGCGGCAGTACGGTTGGCAGAACTGGGAAATGATGCCGGAATTTATGGTGCGGCAGCCATGGTAATACAGGAATAATACCGTAGCAGAAAGACGGGAGGTTTTCATGACAGACGTATTGTTAAATAAAATAAGAGATATCGTGGGAGAAGAATACGTTAAGACAGAAGAGCCTATGGCAGGACATTGTACTTTTCGCTGTGGTGGAAAGGCAGATATTTATGTTGTTCCCGGAAATGTGGAAGAACTGATAAAAATAGTTGAAGTCTGTCGACAGAATCAGTGTCCTTATATTGTAATAGGAAACGGCAGTAACATTCTCGTGTCTGATAGCGGATACAATGGCGTTGTGATTGAAGTCAACACGCGAATGAATAAAATAGAAGTGATTGGAGAAGAAATTGTAGCAGATGCCGGAGCAAAACTTTCCATGGTGGCGATGGCGGCACTGGAAAATGATTTGGCAGGATTTGAATTTGCGCATGGAATACCGGGGAATGTAGGTGGCGCAGTAGTCATGAATGCGGGCGCTTACGGTGGAGAAATGAAAGATGTTGTTCAATGGGTTAAAGTACTTGACCAAAACGGAGAAGTAAAAACACTTACACTTTCTGAGCTGCAGATGGGATACCGTACGAGTATTATTGCGAGAGAAGAAATGATTGTGCTTCAGATGTGTATTGGTCTTCAGATTGGAAATGCTTCAGAAATCGGAATGATTATGCAGATGTTTATGGACAGAAGGAGAGCAAAGCAACCGTTGGAGTATCCGAGTGCAGGAAGTACATTCAAACGTCCGGAAGGATATTTTGCCGGGAAACTGATAGAAGATGCAGGGCTTCGCGGATACCGAATTGGCGGAGCAATGGTATCGGAAAAACATTGTGGATTTATTATAAACTATGATAATGCCACGGCATCGGATATTTTAACATTGATAAAAGAAGTACAGGCGAAGGTAAAGGAACAATTTAATGTGGAGCTGGAGCCGGAAGTAAAAATTATTTAACAGAGGAGGCAAAATGCGTTTTGTAATCGTTACCGGAATATCGGGCGCAGGAAAAATTACAGCTTTAAAAATATTTGAGGACAATGGATATTATTGTGTAGACAATTTACCTATTGTATTGATAGAAAATTTTGCAGACCTCCTGTTTAGCCAGACCAGCGAAATAAACAAGGTGGCAATCGGCGTAGATATCAGGAGTGGAGAAAATCTGGACAAAATGTCGGATGTACTCGATAAGATGAGAAAAAAAGAACAAAACTATGAAATTTTGTTTTTAGATTGTAATAACAGTACCCTGATAAAAAGATTTAAGGAAACCCGCAGAAGTCATCCGATGGGGGACGCTGACAGCGTGGAAAATGAGATTAGCGTTGAACGGAAAAGGTTGGTTTTTTTAAGGAATCAGGCAGATTATATTATAGATACCAGTAATCTTCTGGTGCGGGATTTGCGGGCAGAAATTGAAAAAATATTTGTAATGAATAAAGATTACAGAAATATTTTTGTAACGATTATGTCCTTTGGCTTTAAATATGGAGTGCCGGCAGACTGCGACCTTGTTTTTGACGTCCGGTTTCTTCCTAACCCCTACTATGTGCCGGAATTGAAACACAAGACCGGAGAAGACCCTGAGGTGAGGGACTATGTTCTCAATTCTCCGGTTTCTTTGGAATTTTTGAATAAACTGTCAGATATGATAAAATTTCTGATTCCCCATTATATTAATGAAGGAAAAAATCAGCTTGTAATAGGCATTGGCTGTACAGGAGGACATCATCGCTCTGTGACAGTGGCAAAGGAACTGTTTTTGGAACTGGATGATTCCAGAGCTGATTATGGAATAAAAATATCCCATCGTGATATTGGGAGATAGAGAAGTATAATATGAGTTTTTCAAGTAAAGTAAAAGAGGAGCTGGCACATCAGATCAGCAATGCAATTCATTGCAAAATTGCCGAGATGGCAGCAATTATTTCCATGTGTGGACATATCATTATTGATGTCAACGGAAAATATTCCATCCGGGTACGTACAGAGACGGAATCTACAGCAAAAAAATTGCAGATTTTGTTGTGGAAAACTTTTCATATGGATGAAAAAATTGTTGAACATACTAACGCATATTCTAAAAACCAAAAGACATATACTATTATCATAAAGAATCATGAAGATGCCGTAAAAATCTTGCAGAGTACAAAACTTATGGATGAGACGGGTGAGATAGGAGAGCAGTTTTCTATTACAAACAATGTTATCGTTATGAAAGATTGCTGTAAAAGGGCGTTTATCAGAGGTGCATTTCTGGCAGCCGGCTCCATCAGCGACCCGAACAAGTCATATCATTTTGAAATGAAATGTAATAGTAAGAACAAATCAGAAAAATTAATAAAATTGTTGGAAAATTTTAATATTGAAGCAAAAATAGTTGCAAGAAAAGGTCATTATGTGGTATATATCAAGGAAGGTGAAGGCATAGTCGATGTCTTAAATGTAATGGAAGCGCATATTGCCCTGATGGAAATGGAAAATATCCGTATTTTAAAAGGCATGAGCAATTATTACAACAGACAGGTGAATTGTGAGACTGCAAACATAAAGAAAACTGTTACGACATCTTACCGGCAGATAGAAGATATCAAATTTATCATAAGCCGGAAAGGAATTGGATATCTGCCAAAGAAGTTACAGGATATTGCGGCAGTCCGATTGGATAACCCGGACGCTTCATTGCAGGAGCTGGGTGAAATGCTGGACCCCCCACTGGGGAAGTCGGGAGTAAATCACAGACTTAGAAAACTTTGTCAGATAGCAGAGGATTTAAGGGGAAATCCGTAAGGAGGAGAATAACAATGACAACAAAGAACATAACGATTGAAATTCCACAGGGTATGGAGGCCAGTCCGGTAGCAAAATGCGTACAGGTAGCAAGCCAGTTTGAAAGCAAAATATATGTGGAGTTTGACACAAAAAAAGTAAATGCGAAAAGCATTATGGGAATGATGGCATTGGGAATCGTACCAGGTCAGACTGTGAAAGTATCCGCTGAGGGTAAAGATGAACAGCAGGCAATTTGCAGTATTGAAAAATACTTAGGAAATAAATAAGATTTTGCGGAAATCCTGAAAAGGATTTCTTTTTTTGAAAAAAAATCCAGATATGATATAATAAATTATCACATATAAAGCGAGGAGGTAAGGGGCGTTATATGAAAAAAATGAGTAGAAAAAGAGAGTGGATTGTTATGGCATTGTGTTTTTTATCCGAAATCAGTATGCTATTTCAAATCTACAAACCAAACTATTTTTTTAACCTGTCTCTGGTTATCACAGGGACAAATTACTGGATTGCGGCCAGGGCCATTTTATTAATTAATATGGCAGGACTTGCTCTGTTTGCATTATCTGTATGGCGGGGAAATGTAAAGGGAAGACTGCATCAGTCTTATTTTATTATGCTATTGTATTCTGTGATTATGTTTTTGGCAGCGGTAGTGCCGAAACAGTTTCGGAACACAATAAACAATGATAGTCTTGAACTGAATGCACTTGTATATCTGCTTACGACGATTATGACAGTTATCGTATTTGCTTTATTTATATTGAGAGAAAAGGGAGCTATCCGACATATATCAAAAATGTCAACGCTGATGTTGTTTGTAATTATTGGACAGATAGTTACGAACGGATTGTTTGTCAACGGTTCAGTCATTATCTCCCATCCGATATATTTTGTTTTGGGTATCATGAGTGCGATGCCATACATATCTGTATTTGTATTTGAATATTTTATTCTTGAGCCGACAATGAAATATTATCGCTAGATATAAAAATCGAATTCTTTATGAGGGTAATTTCTGGGAAAAAATCTTTGGAAATTACCCTCATTTTTTATAAAGTCTTCATATTTTATAAAAATATTTTTAACAATTTGTGTACTTTTTCCAAAAAAAAAATCCTTTTTCCTGTTTCCCAAATGATGTAAAAATGAAAATGCAGGACACAGAATTGATTCTAGACAAATTCTGAAAAATGCAGAGACAATAATATTTTGTAAAATAGCAGGAGGATTTTATGAAAGGAAAAATTTTTGGAAAGATGTTAGCTTCGGTTCTCGTTGTTGCATTGCTGGTAACGGGATTTAGTATACCGGCAATAAAAAATACAATGGCAAGTACAGAAATCGGAACGGCAGCAGATTACACAGTTAAAGCAGAAGATATTTCAGACAGTTCTACAAGAATAACATTTTCTGCATCAAATTACGCAGCATATGTTATTATTCATTATAAAGTGAATGATGGTGCTCAGCAGAATGTTACGATGAGTGGCAGCAATACAAATTTTGAACAGAATATCACAAATCTGAAAAAGGGTGATAAAATTACATGTTCTTTCACATATAACAAAGGCGGTCTTCAATATGATTCGCCGGAAATGACATATATTACGGGTCAGAAGAAAACAGAGGATACCAATGTTCCTGCTCCATTTGGTCTGGTAGTAGGAAGTCCAAAAGATAATACAATCAGTGTTGTATGGGGGCGTGGAGAAATCAATACATACAACGTTTATATCGATGGCGTACAGGTAGCAAACGGAGTGGGATGCGCATATTATGAATATAGCGGATACGCAGCAGGAAATCATACCGTTGATGTCACTACTGTTTCCGGTGCAAAGGAATCTGTCAAAACATCAATGAGCGTTACCGTTCGTGGAACTATGCAGCAGCCAACGACACCACAACCAACGACACCACAACCAACAACACCGCAGCCAACAACACCACAGCCAACGACACAGGCTCCAACGACAGAATCACCAAAGACAGATTCATCCATTGCAAAGCCATTTGGTCTTGTAGGATCTAATCCATCTGCCGGAACAATCGGTATTGTATGGGGACGTGGTAATATTGACTGTTACAATGTATACATAAATGGAGTTAAGGTTGCAGCAAAAGTAGGTTGTGCATATTATGAATACAGCGGATATGCCGCAGGAAACTATACGGTTTCTGTTACAACAGTATCCGGAGACAGAGAGTCAGAAAAAGAATCTGTCAATGTAACAGTGGTTTCTGGAAACGCACAGCAGCCAACAACACAGGCACCGGTAGAACAACCAACGACAAAACCGGATTATAATACATCAGACGGCAACGCTCCACAAATTAGAACAGATATTCCTGCAAGAAATGATAAAATGTTCCTGCAGTTAAATAATAAGACAAACGGAAAGTTTGGAAAAGATCAGATTTACTGGTGTGTTCTCGGATATAATGCAAATAATGAATTGTGTTATCTGGATACCAATGGAAATCTTGTAAAAGCAGATTTATCGATGAATACAATTACAAAGAATGATAGAAAATGTGCAGATATCTGCCATTCCCTGTCAGAAGCAGACTATGTATATCTGCCTGACATCGTATCAGGAAGAATGTATTTAAGTTATGGAAGTCCTGTGTATATCACATTTAATCAGGCAGCAGACGGAAGAATCGGTTATGCAGGACCGGACTTAAATAATACATCTGATCCAAATCAGGACGTATTGTTTGAATTTCTTGAATTTACAGTAAAGAATAAAGAGTATTGGGGAAATACTTCCCGTGTAGACTTTTTCAGCTTCCCAATGGCTACAAGACTTGTAGGCCAGGGCGGCTACAACAACTATCCGGGAGACTCTGATGTTTATGACAGAACAGTTGGCGATTTGGGCAGCAGAGATGAAATTTTTGCAGCATATAAGAATGAAGTGCCTGCTGAGTGGAAAACACTGGTAACAGATAAGAGAATCATGGCACCATGTAAGACCACATTCAATGAAGGTGCACAGTATGCAAATTATTTCGATAATTATATTAATGAATTTTGGAACAAATACAGAAACGAAGACTTGGTATTCAAGTGTGACGCAGGAGTGTTCCGGGGACGTGTGAGTGGAGATAGTATGAGGTTTACAAAAGATGGCGACAATGGAACATACTATGTTTACAAACCAACGACACAAGATGTTTTAGAAGGAAAGGGAAATTTCAACCGCGGAAATTCTACGGAACTGGTTATTGAAGCGCAGCTGTGTGCAGCACTCAACAGAGGTATTGCAACAGACCCTGCAAATTATGGAAATCCAAGTGCATATTATAAAAACAGTGTGGCAAACTTCTATTCTTCATTCTGGCACAGACATTCTGTAAATGGACTGGCATATGGATTCTGTTATGATGATGTATTTGACCAGAGTACACTTCTTCATTATACAAATCCAACAGCACTTGTCATTGACTTGAAATGGTAAGATAAATAAGATCTGTTTCTTTTTATAAATCTTGGGAGGGTTTCTCAAAAGTTATGGTACTTTTGGGAAATCCTCTTTATTTATTTTTGTGAAAACCAGTGAATCTTATGCAAAGAGTATTTGTTTGTGGTATACTGAAAAATACAGGAAACAATTTTTAATTAAAGCAGGTGTTTATGAAATTTACACATTTACATGTCCATACAGAATATAGTTTGTTGGACGGATCAAGTAAAATAAAAGAAATTACAAAAAGAGCAAAAGAATTAGGGATGGACAGTCTTGCCATTACAGACCATGGAGTAATGTATGGCGTGATAGATTTTTACCGTGCTGCGCTGGAAAACGGTATCAAACCAATTATCGGCTGTGAGGTCTATGTGGCTCCGGGCTCTCGTTTTGACAGGGATAAAAATACAGGAGAAGACCGATATTACCATTTAATATTGCTGGCGGAAAATAACAAGGGATATCAAAATCTTTGTAAAATTGTATCCAAAGGATTTATAGAGGGGTTTTATTATAAACCGAGAGTAGATTACGAGGTGCTGGAAGAGTTTCATGAGGGTATTATTTGCCTGAGCGCCTGTCTCGCGGGAGAAGTGCAGAGATTTCTCGCCAGAGGGGATTATGAAAATGGAAAAAAAGCGGCGCAAAAATATCTGGATATCTTTGGAAAAGAAAATTATTTTCTCGAGATGCAGGATCATGGGATTCCAGAACAGAAAACGGTAAATCAGCAGCTTTTAAGACTTAGCCAAGATATGGGATTGGAGTTGGTCTGCACCAATGACGTGCATTATACTTATGTGGATGACGTAGAGGCGCATGATATTCTGCTCTGTATTCAGACCGGGAAGAAAAAGTCCGATGAAGACCGGATGAAATATGAGGGAGGACAGTATTATCTGAAATCGCCGGAAGAGATGGCTCAGCTTTTCCCATACGCACCGCAGGCGTTAGAAAATACGCAAAAAATTGCAGACCGGTGTCATGTAACTTTTGAATTTGGTGTGACAAAACTGCCTACCTATGATGTTCCAAAGGGGTATACGGCATGGTCTTACCTGAAAGAATTGTGCGAAAAAGGTTTACATAAAAGATATTTAATTTTCCAGGGGAAGGCGGACGAAAATTGTCACTTGAGTAAAGAGGAACTGGAAGAACGGTTGAATTATGAACTGAATGTTATTAAAGATATGGGCTATATAGAATATTTCCTGATTGTATGGGATTTCATTCACTATGCAAAATCTCATGGAATTGCAGTGGGACCGGGACGTGGCTCGGCAGCGGGAAGTATTGTTTCTTATTGTCTGGAGATTACAGACATTGACCCAATGAGATATAATTTGCTGTTTGAGCGTTTTCTGAATCCGGAACGTGTATCTATGCCGGATATTGATGTTGATTTCTGCATTGAGCGAAGGCAGGAAGTCATTGATTATGTGGGAGAAAAATATGGAAAGGATCATGTGGCACAGATTGTCACATTCGGTACCTTAAAAGCGAAGGGCGTTATTCGTGATGTCGGTCGTGTTCTTGATATGCCGTATGCACAGGCGGATTCCATTGCAAGAATGATTCCAAATGATCTCCACATAACTCTTGATATGGCATTGAAACAGAATAAAGAATTAAAGGCATTATATGATAGCGACAGTGAAGTAAAATATCTGATAGATATGTCAAAAAGATTGGAGGGACTGCCGCGTCATGCCTCTATGCACGCTGCGGGTGTAGTTATCTGTGCTCGTCCGGTAGATGAGTATGTGCCATTGTCCAGGGCATCAGACGGCTCTATAACGACGCAGTATATTATGACCACACTGGAAGAACTGGGATTGTTGAAAATGGACTTTCTCGGGCTGCGAAATCTGACAGTTATTGAAAATACCCGAAAATTTATTCAAAAAAACAGAGGAATTGAAATTCATCTGGATCAGATAGATTATAATGATAAAAAAGTGTTGGATTACATTGGAACAGGAAATACCGAAGGGATTTTCCAGTTGGAGAGCGGAGGCATGAAAAATTTCATGAAGGAATTGAAACCGCAGAGTTTGGAAGATATTATTGCAGGAATTTCTCTCTATCGTCCGGGTCCTATGGACTTTATTCCAAAATATATTGAGGGAAAAAATAATGTAGAAAGTGTTACTTATGACTGCCCTCAGCTAGAGGATATTCTGGAGCCGACGTATGGATGTATTGTATATCAGGAGCAGGTAATGCAGATTGTGCGGGATCTTGCAGGATATACAATGGGCAGAAGTGATCTCCTCCGCCGTGCAATGTCAAAGAAAAAACAGGATGTTATGGCAAAAGAACGGCAGAAGTTTGTATATGGAGATGAGCAGGAGGGCGTTGCCGGATGTATTCACAATGGAATCAGTGAGGAAATTGCTAATAAAATATTTGATGAAATGACGGATTTTGCCAAGTATGCCTTTAATAAATCTCATGCAGCGGCATATGCGGTCGTAGCTTATCAGACAGCATATTTGAAATATTATTATACCGTTGAATTTATGGCAGCAATGCTGACCTCTGTGATGGGCGTGGTAGGCAAGGTAGCTGAATATGTGTATTCCTGTCGCTCTATGGGAATTGATATTTTATCACCGGATATCAATGAGGGAGAAAGTGGATTTTCTGCTCACGGCAACAGTATCCGGTATGGATTGACAGCCATCAAAAGTGTGGGAAAAACAGTTATTGATAGTATTGTGGCAGAGAGAGAAGCGCACGGAAAGTATAAAGATTTGGAAGACTTTATTACAAGAACAGTAAATTTGGGAATTAATAAGCGGGCCATAGAAAATTTTATCAAAGCGGGTGCGTTTGATTCTCTGGGAGCTACAAGAAAACAGATGATGATGGTTTATCTTCAGATTATGGAAGGGGTAAATCAGGAGAGAAAAGAGGCAATGCAGGGGCAGACGACATGGTTTGACTTTGCCGGGGAGGAGGAAAAACAAAATTATAAGATACAGATGCCGGATGTGGGGGAATATGATAACGACCAAAAGCTTGAATTTGAAAAGGAAGTTATTGGAATTTATGCCAGTGGTCATCCGTTACAGGCGCAGGAAGCAAAATGGAGAAAGCATATCACGAATATGACAATAGATTTTGCCGCGCCGGAAGAAGGAGAAGAGCCTAAAATACAGGACAAGAGTACGGTGACAGTGGGAGGAATTGTAAGTTCGATTACAAGGAAATTTACGAAAAACGGACAGCAAATGGCCTTTATTACATTGGAGGATTTGGTAGGAACAATGGAAATTATTGTATTTCCAAGGCAGTTTGAAAAGTATAGGAGTCTGTTAACCGAAGGAAAAAAACTGTTTGTAACCGGAGAGGCAAATATCGAAGAAAATGCCGCCGGAAAGGTAATTTCCAATACGATTGCAGAGTTTTGCGAAATTCCATCAGAACTTTGGATTGCATTTCCGGATAAGGATACCTATCTGGCAGGAGAACAGGAACTTTTGACGATACTGTTGAAAAATCATGGAAATGATAAAGTGCTGGTAGCACTGGCCAAAGAACGCCAGAGAAAAGCGCTTCCGGTAGAGTATAGAGTGGAGGCTACTCCGGAATTTTTAAGACAGTTAAAAGAGAAATATGGGCAGGAATATGTAAAATTGCTCCCATAATATTCATAAAACAGGCAGGGGATTCAATGATTACATCAATCAGAAATGAACAAATTAAAAAAATAATACAGATAAAAGAAAAGTCAAAGATAAGAAAGCAGACAGGTACATTTACCGTGGAGGGAATGAAAATGTTTCGGGAAATTCCGGCAGAATGTCTGGTCTGTGTATATGTTTCGGAAAGTTTTATCAAAGAAAACCAAACAGCATTGGAAGGAATTGCGTATCAGATTGTCAGCGACAATATTTTTAAGAAACTGTCAGATACTGTTACACCGCAGGGTATTTTAGCTGTAGTAAAACAGCGAAATTATTCTGTAGAAGATATTGTTTCTGCCAGAGACAGAAAAAAAAGCTGTATTATTGTCTTGGATCGTCTTCAGGACCCCGGAAATCTTGGGACAATTATGCGGACCGGGGAAGGCGCCGGAATATCCGGAATCATTATGAGTAATGATTGTGCAGATATTTATAGTCCCAAAGTCATCCGTTCTACGATGGGCTCTATATTCCGAGTGCCGTTTGCTATTGTGGATGACCTGCCATGTGCAGTAGAATATTTAAAACAGAATGGAATCACAGTGTACGCGGCACATCTGACAGGAGAACTTTATAATCGTGGTATTTTAAAGAAAGATTGTGCAATTTTGATTGGAAATGAAGCACAGGGATTAGGGGAATCTGTTTCCCGGCTTGCCAATCAAAAAATTAAAATACCAATGGCAGGGAAGGTAGAGTCACTGAATGCTTCTGTAGCAGCTGCACTTCTGATGTATGAAGCAATGTATCAATGAGAGAAAGAGCCGGGCAACTTAAAAAGCTGTCCGGCTCTTTGGTAAGAAAATATTTTAAATTTGTCATTTCATATCTGTTATATCTGTCCCAGGGTTTCAATCGCTTTATCCGGAATAATCTCGTCAAAATGTTCCATATAAAACAGTTCTTTGACATATGTGGGATTTTCTCTTTTTCCATGTTCTGTCAAAATACCACAGATTTTGTTCAGCTGTTTCTCCTCTGAAGCTTCCATACAAAGGGACAAATAGAATTTGTTATCAAAAGGAGACTTATAAACGGAACTGTCACCTTGAAAGAAAGGAACAAGCAGTTCTGATACCGTAATGATATCCCGCAGACTATCAAAAACATATATGCTGTATAACAAGGAATCATCATTTTCGCTGTCAGAGGATTTGGAAGATTTTTCCGGATGTTCCGGACGACCTTCAATATTTTCAAAATCCTCCAGGTCAATCTCGTGCTCTTCAAAGAAAGGAAGAAAATTCTGTTTAAATTTTTCCTTTAAATTTTCAGGAAAGAACTTCTGTAAATGTTCTTCTGTTTCTTCTACATCATTTACTTTTGTGATAACTAAGATGATACTCTCAGGGGAAAGCGGAATCGCTTCTACCATAAGAGGAATATCGTCTACTTCAAAGCCAAAGTCATCATTTGCCTGGCGCATCATATCTTGAAAAAGCTCTTTGGTTTTTCCTGTCCCAAAAGCCAATTCCGTTAATTTTATATTTCTATCTTCGAGATCTTCTTTACTTAATGTGCAGCGAATCTGATTATCACTGATTTTTTCGATTTTCATAAAAATCACCTCTCATTCAATTAGATTCGTGTTTTACACTAATAGTATATCCAATAAAAGCGTTAGTGTAAAGTTTTTAGGGTTAGTAATTTATTGAAAAATATGAAAGTCTGCTTCTCAATTTAGAAAAATATTTTATTAAAAAATGATTCTTTGAATACTATAGTATAATAAATATACGAAAAAAGTGTACAGAATATTACATTTTTTTAAAAATAAATTAAAATTTTAAAAGAGGGAAATAATACCTTTTGAATATAGAAATATTTTTTGACATGTAATGACAAAATAGTTGACACATACATACAATATGAGTATAATTTATACAGGGAGAAATGAATATTTCAGGGAGACAGTAACAACAACTGAATATATATCACGAGATTCAGTAAATGGTATGGATATTAAGATTTTCATACGCATTGAAGTATAGTCGGTTTGGCATAATGACCGACAGAAAAATAAAAAGGAGTTCCCCAAAATAAAAAGAGGATGCCCGCAAAGTATAACACTTTGAGAGCATCCTTTTTTGTTTTTATTCGTTAAACACAGCTTTTGGACTGCGATTTAAAACGAAAATTATTTTACAGTTACTTTTTTCTTTGCAGAGTATGGACCGTAAATCTTTTTACCTGCATTTACATAGAAGCCTCTTACTCTTACAAAATATTTTTTCTTTGATTTTAATTTTTTAATTGTAATCTTAGCTTTCTTAGTAACTTTTGTTTTAGCTCCCTTGAAATTTTTCTTTAAGGAAACCTGTACTTCATATTTCTTTGCTCTTTTAGCTTTCTTAAATTTAACAACAACAGATTTCTTCTTTGGTGTCACTTTAGAAATTTTAACCTGTGCAGGGGACTGAATTCCTGCAGTAACTTTGAAATCTTTTACTTCTAATTTTCCTGACATGTTGTTCTCATCAGGATATTCTTTTAAGAATGCACCAAATGCAAATTTAATTCCCATAGTAGGAGAAGAAGCTTTGCTCTGATATTCAGATTTCAGGGCAGGAATCTTAACAGTAGCAGTTACGGCAACCCAGCCGTCATCAACTGTGCTCTGGCTATCCAGAGTAACGAAAGAACTAAAATCTTTGTTCAGTGTAGCGTTTCCTGTTACCAGTGCGTTGTTGCTTCCATTCGTTGCTTTCAGTCCTGTCAAATCCAATGCAGCACCATCTTCATCCTTGTCGTCATAGGCTTTAAAATGAATGTGCTTTATGTAGTTTGTCTTACCTGTCTCTTCATTGTAAGCAGTACCGTCAGCTCTTTCTTTTGTAGCAGTAACCTTGTTGGAAAGAGTACTCTTAATCTTAAATGAAATAGTATAGTAGCGACCTCTCTCTACATTTACAATCTTTGTAGCGGTAACACCCCAAGGGTTGGACTGTTTCAGTTCATAAACCAGATTTCCTTTGCTGTCTTTCTTGCCGGTAGGACCATAATTTGCACTCCATCCGGAACTGGTTACATCCATTGTGAAGCTGGAAGCAGTCTGTGCTGAAATTTTGGCATTGTCGCCATATGCTTTGTAAGCATCCAACTTACTTTCGTTTGTAATAGATGTAGCATAGAACTGTCCGTCTTTCTTTAAAGCATCTTCCCATTCGCCGCCATCTTCACGTGTGTGAATAGAATAGGAAGCCCAGCTCTTACCGTTAGAAATATCAGTACCAACGGATACAGCAGCCGTAACGACGCCAGCCATACCGGCTGCCAGTGTCAATGACAATGTTAGGGCTGTAAATTTTTTGAATAAATTTCTCATTTTTCCATTCTCCTTTTTGTTTTTATTGTTATTATTACGATAACATTTTTAGGGCTTATTTTCAAGAAGAATATAACGGGAATTATAAAAATGAAAAATGGTTTTCATTGGCGGAAAGGCTTTTCTGTGATATGATATGATACAGTGATAAATCAGGAGGATAAAAGCGTGAAAAAAAACGTAAGATATATTTTGCTTACATGGATTCTGATTGGAATTTTTGTCTTTGCATCAGGCTGTGATTTGTGGATAAAAACCAATGACGGAAAAGTGGATTTGAATTGGTATATGAAACTTACTTACGAGGAAAACGGAACGGACAAAAATTACACAGTGGAAGATGGCGAGGAAATCGCTGCCGTAGCTCTGGAGAAGGACTATAGCGAAGATTTTGGAATTATTGTGGATAAAGAAGCCTTCATCAATATAGATACTGTTGTCAATGAAATAGACGAGAGATTTTATTGGGACAAAAAAGAAAATAAGGTATTATTTACGAATGCAGTACAGGTTTATGAGACCAATGTCGGGGAGAACGTAATTTATGGTGCGCAAAGTGAAAATACAGGCTATGCAATATCTCTGGTTGAAAACGGAAAATGTTATGTAAACTTAAAATTTGTAGCCCGGTTTGTAGATATAGATTATCGGGTAACAGAACACAAAACCGGAGTTCCATATATTATCAATGTCAATTATGACAGTGGACAGAAAGCCTACATGAATACGACAAAAGATATTGAGATGAGAACAAAGGGGAATTATCAGAATCTGATTGTGACCCAATTAAAAAAAGGGACGAAGGTTGCCATAATAGAGACAGGAAAAAATTGGAATAAAGTAAAGACAGAAGAAGGATATATCGGATACATACCGGTAAAACGTCTGGAAGATAAAAAGACAGAAACAGTTAAGCGAAAAAATGATGACAGCCAATACACGCATATCCTCTCGAAAACCAGGATAAGTCTGGCATGGAATCAGATTTATGCACAGAGCGGAAATGATAATATTGATGATTTATTGAAAAACACAAAGGGAATTAATGTCCTGTCACCTACATGGTTTTCCCTGACAGATAAAAATGGGAATCTGTCTACGCTGGCAGATTTGAATTATGTGGAAAAAGCGCACAAAAAAGGAATACAGGTGTGGGCGCTGGTCAATGATTTTACGGACAAGAAACTGACAAAGACGGTATTAACTTCGACCGGGCTGAGGCACAAACTGGTAAACAATATTATGTATTTTCTCAACAGCTATGAACTGGATGGGGTAAATATTGATTTTGAATATGTCACGGAAGAGATTGCAGACAGTTATCTGCAGTTTCTCAGAGAATTGTCCATCCAATGCAGAAATGAGAAAAAAGTACTGTCGATTGATAATTATGCGCCATCCCAATGGAGCGGATATTATGATCGGAAACAGCAGATGAAACTGGCAGACTATATTATTATTATGAATTATGACCAGCATACCGGAGGGAGCAAAGAAGCGGGCTCAGTATCTTCCCTGCCATGGGCAGAGCAATCCATTAAAGATACCATTCATGAGACGGGAGATGCCGGTAGAATTATTAACGGAATGCCGTTTTATACCAGAATCTGGAAAGAGACACCGGAAGCAGACGCGGATGGCTCAGGCGTTTACATTGAGGACAGTGTCGATGGGAATTATTATTTATCCAGTGAAGCAGTAGGAATGAAAACGGCAGAAAAGGCTTATAAAGATGCAGGAGTAAAACCCGCCCTGGATTCCCAGACGGGACAGAATTTTGTTACATATTCCAAAGGAAAATCTACATATATGATTTGGCTGGAAGATAGCACCTCGGTCCGGGCACGGCTGGAACTGATGGAACGCTATCAGCTGGCAGGTGCGGCGTATTGGGCTCTGGGACAGGATAAAGACAGTATTTGGAAAGACATAGCATCATATTTTGAATAGAGCAGATTGGTAAAATAGTCTCAGATAACAGTAAAAAAAATTAAATCATCCGGAGAAGACCATGAGAGAAAAATATATGAGAGAAGCCATAAAACAGGCAAAGAAGGCGCGGGATATCGGTGAGGTACCTGTCGGCTGTGTGATTGTATGGAATGATAAGATTATTGGCAGAGGCTATAATCGGCGCATGGTGGACAGAAACACATTATCTCATGCAGAATTAAATGCAATCCGGAAAGCAAGCAGAAAATTAGATGACTGGCGTCTGGATAACTGTGAGATGTATGTCACGACAGAGCCCTGTCAGATGTGTGCCGGTGCTATTGTGCAGGCCCGAATAAAAAAAGTGTATATCGGCTGCATGAATCCGAAAGCCGGATGCGCGGGCTCTATTATGAATTTGCTGCAGGTGGAGCAGTTTAATCATCAGGTAGAAATTGAGAACGGAATTCTGGAAGAAGAATGTAGTATGCTGTTAAAAGATTTTTTTCGTAATCTGAGAAAATCTTAGTTGACAAAGAAAAATATTGTAAGGTATACTATAAACCCTGACAATCAGAATAAAACGAGATTGACGGCATAAAATTGTTATAGAACTTCCGTGCAGCCGGGGAGGTAGCGGCGCCCTGTACCTGAAATCCGCTATAGCAGGGGTGAAGATTTGCCTCGGGTATATTTTGTAGGGCTGCCCTTTATAAGTGATGTTGACGTTTGGGTCTCATGCAACAGAGCCCTGTGAATCGTGTCAGGTCAGGAATGAAGCAGCACTAAGCAGATCGTTTTGTGTGACATGAGGGCGCCTGGGCTGAGTTAACTGTAAAGGTAACGCTTATGGAATATACACAAAGCAAATCGCACGGATTTAAAATATAAAATAAAATAATTGTATACAGTGAAAGCACGTATTATATTCTGTCAGATGACAGAATGAGAGCGTGTTTTCTTTTTGCAAAAAAATAAAAATCGCAGTAAAAGCCACCTTGTATGTAGACTCATTTTATTATATAATAAATCCAAAGGTGTAAAAAGGGAAAATTATGCCCAAAACACCGATAAATCTTATTATTTCAGAGAGGAGCAGTCATGTCTTACACAGCATTGTACAGAAAATTCAGACCTTCTGCTTTCGACCAGGTAAAAGGTCAGGATCCTATTGTACAGACACTAAAAAATCAGATTAGTGCCAACCGGATAGGACATGCTTATCTTTTTTGCGGCACGAGAGGTACCGGAAAGACCAGCGTTGCAAAAATTTTTGCAAGAGCGGTCAACTGTGAACATCCGATAGATGGAAGTCCCTGCAATGAATGTGATACCTGCCGGGCAATTCAATCCGGCGCTGCGCTGAATGTGGTGGAAATAGATGCTGCATCAAACAATGGAGTGGATAATATCCGTCAAATCAGAGATGAGATTCAATATGCTCCATCCAACGGAAAGTATACTGTCTATATTATTGATGAGGTGCATATGCTTTCGATTGGCGCGTTCAATGCGTTATTGAAAACGCTGGAGGAGCCACCGGCATATGTTATTTTTATCCTTGCCACAACAGAGCCTCACAAGATTCCAATCACGATTTTATCCAGATGCCAGAGATATGATTTTAAAAGAATATCCATAGATACAATCGCTGCCAGACTATTGGAACTGACGGAGAAGGAAGGCATTACCATAGAAGAGAAGGCGGTCCGTTATGTGGCAAAACTGGCAGATGGGTCTATGCGTGATGCACTAAGCCTTTTAGACCAATGTATTGCTTTTTATCTGGGAGAATCCCTGACTTATGATAAAGTTTTGGAAGTACTGGGGGCAGTAGATAATGAAATATTCAGTCGCCTCACCAGAAATGTAATTGCCGGTGATGTTGTATCCTGTATTCAGCAGTTGGATGAACTGGTTATGCAGGGACGGGAGATGGGACAGTTTGTCAATGATTTTATCTGGTATCTGAGAAATCTAATGCTGGTTAAAACCTCAGAAAATGTGGAAGAAATTATTGATGCTTCTACAGACCGGCTTGCATCTCTCAAAGAAGAGGCACAAATGACAGAAACAGATGTGATTATGAGATATATCCGTGTGTTTTCTGAACTGGCAGGCAACATAAAATATTCTTCACAAAAGAGAGTGCTTATAGAAATCGCATTAATCAAATTATGTAAACCGGAAATGGAAAAAGATGTAAACTCCATTCATAATAGAATTGCAAATATTGAAAAAAAATTGGAAAGTGGAAGTTACATGGCTTCTGTTCCGACAACAAAAACAGAAAAACCCAAAGAAAAACCAAAGAAAGTATTTGATAAGGCAATACCGGCAGATATTCAGTATGTGGTAGATAACTGGGACACTGTGAGAAGACATATTTCCAATCCATATAAAACGTATCTGCAGGATGCAAGATTCAGCGTAAAAGGAGAAGATACGCTGTTAATCGTATTTGATGCAGGAGCAATCGGATATGAAGGCTGCAATAAACCCGAAGTTATAGAGATGCTGAATACGCTTATTAGTGAAGAAATTAAGAAACAGGTCAGAGTAGAAATGATAATGCTTGAAAACAGCCAGAATTTTGGAGATTATTATCAGGAAGTGGTTGCAAAAATCAATATGGAAGTAGAAGAGGAGGATTTTTAAAATGGCAAAACGGGGAGGATTTCCGGGAGGTATGCCGGGAAATATGAATAATATAATGAAACAGGCACAGAAAATGCAGAAGCAGATGGAGGAAGCACAGGCAGAACTGGAAGCATCAGAATATACTGCTACAGCCGGAGGAGGTGCCGTAGAAGTTACAATCTCAGGGTCAAAAGAGATTACAAAAATTCACTTGTCGGAAGAAGTCGTGGATCCTGATGATATTGAAATGTTGGAAGACTTGATTATGGCTGCCACAAATGAAGCAATTCGAAAAATGGATGAGATGTCCACACAAAAAATGTCAAAAATCACAGGAGGATTGGGAGGATTATTCTAATCTGTTTGTCATCACTTAGAGTGGAAAGAGGAAAATACATTGGATTATTACAGTGGATATATTTCGAAATTAATAGAGGAATTGTCCGGTTTACCGGGCATAGGAGCAAAGACCGCCACCCGGCTTGCATTTCACATTCTGGATATGCCTACAGAGCATGTGGAAGAACTGGCGAATGCAATGGTAAATGCCAAAGCAAATGTGAAGTACTGTAAGACATGCTGTACTCTGACCGACCAGGAACAGTGCCCGATTTGTTCCAGTCCTCAGAGAGACCACAGGACGATTATGGTAGTAGAGAGCACAAAAGATATGGCGGCTTATGAGAAAGTGGGAGAGTATAAAGGCGTATATCATGTACTACATGGCGCAATCAACCCCATGGCAGGAATCGGACAGAATGATATCCGGTTAAAAGAATTATTTCAAAGGCTGAAAGAAGATATTGACGAAATTATTATAGCGACAAATTCCAGCGTGGAAGGAGAAGCGACGGCAATGTATATTAGTAAGGTAGTCAAACCTCTTGGAATTAAGGTGACCAGAATTGCCAGTGGCGTTCCTGTCGGAGGAGATTTAGAGTGCATTGATAATATCACATTGTTAAGAGCATTACAGGGAAGGGTTGTCATCTGATTGATTGCGTGATAGATCATCTGAATCAGATACCCTGAATAAAATAAAAAATAAAAAGAGGATTTCAAATGGATAGGAATGAACAGTCTTTAAAAATAGAAGAATTAAAAACTGCGATGAGAGGCAGAGACTTTGAAAAGGCAGTGGAGATAGCAGAGACTTTTGATATAAAGAAAATCAAAGATAATAATGTACTCAGCCTGATAGCGGACGCTTATGAATTGACGCATAATTATGAGCAGGCAAAGAAAACACTGTTGATTGCCTACGAAAACACAGACGCCGGAAGACATCTGGCGTATCGACTGTGTCTTGTTTCTACAAAGATGAAAGCTTTTCATGAGGCCAGGGAATTTTATGAAGATTTTGTGGAGATGGCCCCACGGGATACTGCCAGATATATTTTGAAATACAAAATGGCAAAAGCGCAGGGAAAACCTGTTTCGGACCTTATAAAAATTCTGGAAGAATATGTGAATATAGATATGGAAGAAAAATGGGCATATGAGCTCGCCAAATTATATCATATGGAAGGCGATGAAGAAAAATGTGTGGCCATGTGTGATGAAATCAGTCTTTGGTTTGCCGGGGGAAAATATGTAACAAAAGCTCTGGAATTAAAGAAAAATTATAGGGAGTTATCATCTTCCCAGCAACAGCAATATGAGGCAGGAAAAATGGAAAAAGAGAACAAAGAGATTTTAGCACCGATAGTAGATGAAAGCGAAAGCCCAAAAGAGGAAAATAAAGAAGAGAAGGAAAGCGAAAGCGGTGAAAAAATGGAAATGGAAGAGACGGAAATTGACGTGGTAGAGAAAAGCAATCTGCAGCAAACCACAAAACTGAATCTGAATCTGAAGCCGGCAGACAATCCGGAGGAAGAGACGGAAAAGAATCCGGAGGAAGAAACAGAAGAGAGAGAAAAGAATCCGGAAGAAGAAACAAACGGACCGGAAAACATAGAAGAAACTGCGGATAATCCTGGAACGGTGGAAGATTTCAGTGAAAAAGAAATGTTTGAGGATATTCTCGAGGAAGAAATATCTGATCCATTGCCGCAGGAGGAACAGATACATAATATTGAGGATGTCCAGAAAATTTTAAGGCAGCTGCAGGAGAGAGGTATTTTGCAGGCTGATACAGTACAGCAGGCGGTGAATATTATCGACAAGGCAGGAAAGATTTCTGAAGAAAAAGAAGACAGAAGATTTGATGATATAGAAGAATTGGAAGAGGAGAATTCAGAGGAAGAAGTTTTAGAAGAAGAAACTGTTTCGGAGGAAAATATCAGTACTCTGGAGCGTTGGGAGGAAGATAACACACCGGTAAAAACGCAGGAGAAATCGGAGGAACTCTCTGTAGAAAAAGAACTTGATGAGAAAACCGAAGAAAAAGAGACAAAAGAGCCGGAAAATCAGACTGTTTCTGCCGAGACAAAGATTATTCCAAATGTAGGGGATGTTTCGTTTCAAGAGGCAGACGCTGAGGATGAAAAGAAAACGAAACAGATTCCGGCAGAAGAAGTAACCACCGTAGCAAAAGAAAGAAAAGATAATTCCGTACCACCGATGTTTGACTTATCTTTGGATATTCCACAGAGGGATACCAGCAATGATGTAGGACAGAAAACGATGTACGAGAGTATTGTCACAAATTCGGAACTGGGCAAAATTACGGACCAGCTTCCTACCCGTGAGGAAATTGAAAAGGCAATTCAAAATGCACAGCTCCATATCCGGGAAAATTCTTCTACAAAGGTAGAAATTATCTCAGGAGTGGATGATATGGACAATGTAGATAAGGAAACATCGGATACAGTGGAAGCAGCGGATGATATTTCCGGCGAAGATAAAGAAGAGTCAAAAGAAACAGCTACTGATACAGAGACAGAAGATAGTTCTAAAGCCAATGCGGAAGAATCAAAAGAAACTTCCGCCGATACAGAGACGGAAACTGTTTCCAAAGGAGAAGAAACCCAGACAAAAGAAGCTGATCATTCAGAAGATGTGAAGACAAAAGGTCCGGGAATGACTCTTACAGAACAGGATTTGATACCATTTAAAAATTATCTGAATGTAGAAGGTCTGGAAAATAATCTTCGTAAGATTGTCTATGATTTGGTAAATAACTATATGCCAAATGGAAAATCGGAAAACGGAAATATCATTATCATGGGAAATGATAAGACAGGGAAGACAACACTTGCACTCGAGATTATTAAGTTAGTCAACAAAAAGCGCGGCAGAAGAGGCAGACGTCTTGCAAAAATTAAAGCCGCAGCGTTAAACCGCCGTGGATTTAGAAATTCATTGAATAAGCTTCTGGGAAGCGATTTGATTATAGAAAATGCGCATCAGTTAGGCGTTATGACACTGAGTGAGATGATTGACGCTACCGGAATGTTTACGGATGATATGCTGATAGTACTGGAAGGACATACGGATGGTATGGAAACATTGCTGGACACTTCTTCAAGAATGAAACAGGTGTTTAACCATGTAATTCAAATTAGAGAATATGATATCAGGGAATGGGTCGAGTATGGCAAGCAATATGCGATGAAACAGGGATATGGAGTAGACGAACTGGCAAATCTTGCATTTTATAAAGCGATAGATGATTTCTTTGGGGCAAACAAAGGAATCGGACAAAGAGATGTGGAAAATATTGTGGACCAGGCAATTTCAAATTCCAAAAAGCTGGGAAGAAAGGTAAAGGGGATTTTTTCGTCACAAAAAGATGAGGACGGACGAATTCTGTTAGAAGAATCAGACTTTAACATTTAATACAGAAAGGAAGTAATGATGGAAAATTTACAGCTTGCACAGAAAGCAAATGAAATCAGAAAAAGCATTATAAGAAGCTTACACAGTGCAAAATCAGGTCATCCGGGAGGCTCTTTATCGGCAGCGGATATGGTTACATTTTTATATTATGAAGAAATGAATATCAGTCCGGACCATCCGGAGGATAAAAACAGGGACAGATTTGTGTTGTCTAAGGGACATGCTGCTCCGGTACTCTATGCCGTGCTGGCAGAAAAAGGATATATTCCAAAAGAGGACCTTATCACATTGAGAAAGACAGGGTCATATCTTCAGGGACATCCGGATATGAAGCATACGCCGGGAGTTGATATGTCCGCCGGCTCGCTGGGTCAGGGAATTTCTACTGCTGTGGGAATGGCACTGGCAGGCAAAATGGACCATGCAGATTACAGAGTGTACACAATGTTAGGAGATGGTGAAATTGAAGAGGGCCAGGTGTGGGAGGCGGCAATGTTTGCCGGTCACAGAAAACTGGACAATCTGGTCGTCATTGTAGATAATAATAATCTTCAGATAGACGGAACAGTAGAGCAGGTATGCTCTCCATACCCGATAGACAAAAAACTGGAAGCATTTCAATTTCATGTAATTACGATAGACGGACACGATTTTGATGAAATCAGAAAAGCATTGTCAGAAGCAAGAATGACAAAGGGAATGCCAACTGCGATTGTCATGAATACCATAAAAGGAAAGGGAGTTTCCTTTATGGAAAATGAGGTAAAATGGCATGGAGCTGCACCAAATGACGAGCAGTATGCTGTGGCAATGGAAGACTTGGAGAAAGCAGGTGAAGCATTATGTCAGAAATAAAAAAGATTGCAACAAGAGAAAGTTATGGGAATGCACTTGTCGAACTGGCAAAAGAGCATGATGATCTGGTGGTATTGGATGCTGATCTTGCGGCGGCAACGAAAACGAATATTTTTAAAAAACAGTTTCCGGACCGGCACATTGATTGTGGAATAGCAGAAGCAAATATGATAGGTATTGCAGCAGGACTTGCGACCTGCGGGAAGGTACCGTTTGCCAGTACCTTTGCCATGTTTGCAGCGGGACGGGCTTTTGAACAGATAAGAAACACAGTGGGATACCCTCATCTGAATGTAAAAATAGGAGCAACGCATGCGGGAATTTCCGTAGGAGAAGATGGAGCAACCCATCAGTGCAATGAGGATATCGCACTGATGCGGACGATTCCCGGAATGACGGTAATTAATCCATGTGATGACATAGAAGCACGCGCTGCGGTCAAAGCAGCTTATGCGATGAAAGGACCTGTTTATCTTCGGTTTGGCAGACTGGCAGCTCCGGTTATCAATAGGGAAGATTATGAATTTCAGATAGGAAAAGGCGTTCTCATGAGAGAGGGAACGGATGTGACGATTGTTGCAACAGGACTTATGGTCTCTTATGCAGTAGAAGCTGCAGAAAAACTGACACAGGATGGAATTCATGCAGAGGTAATTAATATTCATACGATTAAACCGCTTGATGAGGAACTGATTATAAAATCAGCACAGAAAACCAAAAGAGTGATTACAGTGGAAGAACATTCTATTATCGGTGGATTGGGAAGCGCAGTCTGTGACTGCCTCAGCGAAAAATATCCTGTACCGGTTACAAAACTGGGATTAAAGGATGTTTTTGGACATTCAGGTCCTGCCCTGGAATTATTGAAAGAATTCAAACTGGATACGACAGGAATTTATGGACAGGTTAAAGAAATTATGCAGTAAGCCGCTATAAAACGATTCAAATACATAAACGTATTAAATAAATTAATCATGAAGTTAATATATTAAAGGCATATGCTAAAATTATTAATAATCAAGTTTATTTTGTTAGTAAACGGAAACGATAGGTTGAAATCTCAAATATGAGTGCTATACTAATCTCTGTTGAACGAAATGCAAGGGAGCAGACGTAACGGTTTTGCTCTCTTTTTTTGTTTTGATAAGAACAGGACAGAAAGAATGGAGGAGATAATTATGGATATGAGTATTTGGTTTTTAATTGGCGCTGCGCTGGTATTTTTCATGCAGTGTGGTTTTGCTATGGTAGAGACAGGTTTTACCAGAGCAAAGAGTGCAGGAAACATCATTATGAAAAATCTGATGGATTTCTGTATTGGTACAGTAACTTTTATTTTACTGGGATATGGCGTTATGATGTCTGAAAATTATCTGTTTGGAGTCATTGGTGTTCCAAATATGCAGATATTTACAGATTTTGCAGATTTTAATTCTTCCAGTTTTGTATTCCAGTTAGTATTCTGTGCTACGGCGGCAACGATTGTTTCTGGCGCTATGGCAGAGAGAACAAAGTTTAGTGCTTACTGTGTTTATTCTGCAGTCATCAGTGCGATTGTTTATCCGATTGAAGCAGGATGGACGTGGAACTCACAGGGATGGCTGGCACAGTTGGGATTTATTGATTTTGCAGGCTCCGCATGTATTCATACTGTAGGTGGTATTGCCGCTTTGATTGGTGCGATTATGTTAGGACCGCGTATTGGTAAATTCTCAAAAAAGAAAGATGGAACGATTAAGTCAAACGCTATCGCAGGACATTCCCTGACATTGGGAGCCCTCGGTGTATTCATTCTTTGGTTTGGATGGTATGGTTTTAACGGTGCGGCAGCAGCAGATTCTACAAGAATGGGACAGATTTTTCTTACAACAACCGTTGCACCGGCATTGGCAACCGTTTCCTGTATGATTTTCACATGGATAAAAGATAAAAAGCCGGATGTTGGTATGTGTCTGAATGCTTCTCTGGCAGGTCTGGTAGCAGTTACTGCTCCTTGCGCAGATGTGGATGCTTTAGGAGCCGCTATCATTGGAATTATAGCCGGAATTTTGGTTGATGTCGCAGTAGAAGTTGTGGATAAGGTATTTCATATAGATGACCCTGTCGGGGCTTTTGCAGTACACGGTGTCAATGGTATCTGGGGAACAATCGCAACAGGTTTATTTGCAACCGGAAAAGGACAGAATGGTATTATAGGACTTTTCTATGGCGGAGGATTCAGACAGCTGGGAATACAGTTACTTGGAATTGTCTGCATTGCAACCTATACTACGATAGCAATGATTATTGTATATACAATTATTAAGCATACCATCGGATTAAGAGCATCTGCAGAAGACGAAATTATTGGTATGGACATTTCAGAGCATGGTCTCGCATCGGCTTATGCAGATTTCCTTCCAACAGCTCCATCTTATGCGGGTGAAGTTGCAGGCGCAGTAGACTTGTCAGATGTTTCTCCTGTACAATTATCTATTGGACAGAAAGAAACAGGAAAATATACAAAGGTAACTGTAATCTGTCCGGAAGAGAATTTCGGTGTGCTGCGTGACACAATGGAAGCAATCGGTGTATCTGGTATGACAGTCAGTCAGGTAATGGGCTGCGGCGTAGAAAAAGGACATTTGGGAAGATACAGAGGTGTTCCTACAAGTATGAACTTATATCCAAAGCTGCAGGTAGACATTGTAGTATCCACTGTTGATCCGGGACTGGTTGTTGCGGCAGCAAGAAAGGCTTTAAACAGTGAACACAGAGGTGCAGGAAAGATATTTGTATCTGATGTGGAAGATGTTATGAGAGTTCGTACCGGTGAAATGGGATATGATGCTCTTATCAATGAAAAATAGAAATATTTAGAACTCTGTTCTTAAATATATATTTTACTTAATCTCAAAAAGGGGCTGGTGGCAAAACACCGGCTTCTTTTTTTATTAAAAATTATTTTGTAATTTTCTATAGAAAATAAAATGTTGAAATTTCTTTTGGAATAAATAATTTTCATTTTTTGGAATACAATATTTATACAGCCAAAGAAATCTAAAAAGAGTATGAAAAAGGAGAAAGGTATGTATAAAAGAGTATTAAGCATGTTATTGGGACTGACATTGACAACAGTTCTTCTGACAGGCTGTGGTGGAAAAAAAGAAGAATCCAATGCACAGGATTCCGGTACGGAAAATGCAAAGGGTACAGTCTATTATTTAAATTTTAAACCGGAACAGGGAGATGAATGGAAAGAACTGGCCAAAAAATATCAGGAGGAAACGGGTGTTCAGATAAAAATCAACACGGCAGCTTCGGGAACATATGAGCAGACACTGACTTCTGAGATGGCAAAAAGCGACGCGCCTACTCTGTTTCAGGTCAATGGACCAATCGGTTTGAATACGTGGAAAGATTATTGCTATGACTTAAAGGATTCAGAGCTTTATAAACATGTCACAAGCGATGATTTTGTTTTGAAAGAGGGAGATGGTGTTTACGGTATCGCATACGCCATTGAAACGTATGGGTTGATATACAATAAAAAAATATTGAAAAAATATTGTGAAATGGATGGGGCAAAAATAAAAGATGCTTCTGAAATTAACAGTTTTGATAAATTGAAAGAAGTAGCTGATGATATTCAGGCAAAGAAAAAAGATTTAGGTGTGGATGGAGCCTTTACCTCCGCAGGTATGGATTCAAGTTCTGATTGGAGATTTAAAACACATTTAGCAAACATTCCAATATATTATGAATATAAGGATGAAGGAATCACTTCTTCCAAGGCAATTAAAGGAACTTATCTGGATAATTATAAAAAAATATGGGATCTCTATATTACAGATTCTACTTGTGATCCTAAGCTGTTATCCAGTAAAACATCGGATGACGCAACCGCTGAGTTTGCTACGGGAAAAGCCGTATTTTATCAGAATGGTACATGGGAATATACAAATATTACAAAGAATGGTCTGACAGAAGAAGACCTTGGCATGTTACCAATTTATATTGGTGTGGAAGGAGAAGAAAATCAGGGACTCTGCACCGGCTCAGAAAATTATTGGTGTATCAATAAAAATTCCTCGAAAGAAGATATTCAGGCGACACTTGATTTTTTAAACTGGTGCATTACCAGCGATGAGGGAAGAAAATCTATCGCAAAAGAAATGGGATTTGTGACACCGTTTGATACGTTTACAGATGAGTATGCGGCAGATAATCCTCTGATTCGTGCAGATGCAGATTATCTTGCTTCCGGAAAAACCCCCGTGTCGTGGAACTTTTCTACGATTCCGTCTGATGAATGGAAAAACCGTCTGGGAAATGCTCTGTTGGAGTATGCCCAGGGAACAGGAAAATGGGACCAGGTAAAAAAAGCATTTGTAGACGGATGGGCATCGGAGTATCAGGCAACGCAGAAGTAACATTAAAAAATTCAGAAAAGTGGCGGGCAGAAAAATGGTTGCCCACCACTTTTCCAATCAAGAAGGAGTTGTAATGAATCAATCAATTCGAAAATATTTTCCTATATTTATTTTGCCTACGATAGCAGCCTTTATTATTGGCTTCATCGTTCCATTTTTTCTCGGAATCTATTTGTCTTTTTGTAAATTTACTACTGTTACGGATTCTAAATGGGTGGGAATATCCAATTATCTTGAAGTGTTTCGGGATGGAACGTTTATTCATTCCCTTTGGTTTACAGCGCTGTTTACCGTAGCGTCAGTCATAACCATCAATCTTTTTGCTTTTATTGTCGCTATGCTTCTCACAAAGGGATTCAAGGGCACAAATTTATTTCGTACAATATTTTTTATGCCCAATTTAATTGGAGGAATTGTATTAGGATATATCTGGCAGATTATATTAAATGGTATTCTTGCAAATATGGGCGTAACGCTTACATATGATGCAAAATACGGATTTATCGGACTTTTAATTCTTATGAACTGGCAGCAAATAGGATATATGATGATTATTTACATTGCCGGAATCCAAAATGTTCCTACTGAGCTGGTGGAGGCGGCAAAAATTGACGGTGCGAATTCCTGGCAGGTACTAAAGAATGTAACACTGCCAATGGTAATGCCTTCTATTACCATTTGTACTTTCCTGACTCTGACCAATGGATTTAAATTATTTGACCAAAACCTGGCGCTGACGGCGGGAAATCCATCAAAAATGTCAGAAATGCTGGCATTAAATATATACAACACCTTTTATGGAAGAGCCGGATTCCAGGGAGTGGGGCAGGCAAAAGCAGTTATATTTTTCCTGATTGTTGCAGCAATCGCGGTAATCCAGTTGAGAATCACAAGGAGCAGGGAGGTGCAGCAGTAATGGAAAAAGAATATTCCGGGCAGAAAAAATCTGTTGTAAATGCAAAAGAGGAGAATGAGGCAAAAAACGGGTGGATTTGGACGATTATTTTTTCAGTCATTGCAGTGATATTTGTCAGTCCGATATTTATTGTCCTTATGAATTCTTTTAAAATGAAATCGTTTATTAATTTGACTCCGTTTACATTTCCCACAAAAGAAACTTTTGTCCAATGGGAAAATTATACGAGAGGAATAGAGACCATCGGTTTTTTTGACGCGTTTAAAAATTCACTTTTTATTACAGTCTGTTCTGTGTTTGTAATCATTATCTGCACATCGATGTGTGCATGGTATATTGCGAGAGTTCAAAATATATTCACTTCCGGATTATATTTTCTCTGCGTATTTTCTATGATTGTACCATTTCAGATGGTTATGTTTACGTTGTCAAAACTCTCTGATATGCTGGGGCTCACCACGCCGGCGGGTCTGATTATTGTTTATCTGGGATTTGGCGCCGGTCTGGCTGTATTTATGTTTGTGGGATTTGTAAAGGGAATACCGTTGGAAATAGAAGAGGTGGCAATGATTGACGGATGTAATCCGATTCAGACATTTTTTCACGTGGTCCTTCCCATTTTAAAGCCAACATGTATTACCGTGGCGATTCTGCAGGCAATGTGGATATGGAATGATTATCTTCTTCCTTATCTGGTCCTGGATATCACAGAATATAAGACCATACCAATCGCGATTCAGTATTTGAAGGGCGGATACGGCTCTGTGGACTGGGGCGCAATGATGGCGATGCTTGTACTGGCCATCATTCCAATTATTATATTTTATATTGCATGTCAGAAACATATCATTAAAGGTGTTGTGGCAGGCGCAGTAAAAGGTTAAAACAGTTAAATACAAAGGAGGCATATTATGAGAGCAAGTGGAGTTCTGCTTCCCATTTTCAGTCTGCCGGGGAAATACGGAATCGGTTGTTTTTCGCAGGAGGCATATAAATTTATTGATTTTTTGGAGAAGGCAGGGCAGACTTACTGGCAGATACTGCCCATAGGTCCTACAGGATTTGGAGATTCGCCGTATCAGTCTTTTTCTACCTTTGCCGGAAATCCATATTTTATCAGTTTGGAAAAGCTGATAAAATATGGATGGCTCACTCCCGAAGAGTGTGAAGCGTCGGAGTGGTGCAGCCAACAGGATGCTATCGATTATAAACAATTATATGAAAACAGATTTCGGCTTCTTCGAAAAGCATATGAGAGAAGCAACATTGCAGAAAATAGAGACTTTCACAAATTCAGGGAAGAAAACAGATATTGGTTAAGAGATTACGCTCTATTTATGGCAGTCAAAGATATATTTCAGGGAAAGAGTTTTCATGAATGGCCGGAAGATATTCGATACCGGTGGCAATATTCTATGGAATATTATCAAAAAAAATATTATTTTGAAATAGAATTTTATGAGTTTGTTCAATATGAATTTTATTGCCAATGGGAGGCGTTAAAGACATATGCGAATGGTAAGGGAATCCGTATGATTGGAGATATTCCAATTTATGTGGCATATGACAGCGCAGATGTATGGTCTCACCCACAACTGTTTCAAATGGATAAAACAGGAAAACCGGAAGCGGTAGCCGGCTGTCCGCCGGATGAATTTTCCGATACGGGACAACTCTGGGGAAATCCCCTGTATCGATGGGATTATCATAGAGAAACCGGATATGACTGGTGGATTCGCAGGATAGAAAAATCTCATCAGTTATATGATGTAATCCGCATCGACCATTTTAGAGGTTTTGACGAATATTATTCTATTCCGGCAGATGCTGTGGATGCTATCCATGGACATTGGGAAAAGGGACCAGGAATAGACTTGTTTCATGCCGTCTGGGACAGGCTCGGAAAGATACCTATTATAGCAGAGGATTTGGGTTATATCACAGACTCTGTAAAAGAATTGGTAAAAAATACCGGATTTCCCAATATGAAAGTGCTGGAGTTTGCTTTTCAGACCAAAGATTCTTCGGGACCTGCAGAATACCTTCCTTATAATTATGATAAAAATTGTATTGTATATACAGGGACCCATGACAATGATACCTTAATGGGATGGCTGAAAAAAATCCTTCCGGAGGAAAAAAGAGCAATCTGTGAATATGTGGGGAAAGAATTCGAAAATAACCGGCAATATGCCCGTGAAATAATAAGGCTTGCCCATGCTTCTGTGGCGCAGATATGTATTATTCCGCTACAGGATTATCTTTATCTCGAAAGTGAAGCAAGAATCAATACGCCTTCTACTTTGGGAAATAATTGGAAATGGAGAGTTTTGCCGTCACAGATGGATGAAGAACTGATGGAGAGAATAAAAAAAGATACTGTTTTATATGGAAGAAATACCGGATTATCTATTTTGAGGGAGGAGAGAAAAGCATAGAAAGCGTATGTTTTGCATTGATGGAAAGTTATTTGCCGCAATATCAAAGTTTGGAGATTTAGTCATATTAAATATTCTGTTTATCGTGTGCTGTATTCCCATTGTAACGATTGGGGCGTCCATAACAGCCCTGTATGGAGTGACCAAAAAAATGGCAGTAGATAAAGAGGGATATATTGTCGCAGAATTTTTCAGACAGTGGAAAAATAATTTCGGACAGGCAACAGCCATGTGGCTTCTGCTGTTGCTTGCGATTGGAGTATTGTCCGCAGATTTGTATGCAGGTACTTTTATTTCAAATAATATCCTGCAGATTTTATATGAAGCTTTTATCCTTCTGGCAGTTATCATTGTTCTGTTTTTGCTGATTTACACAATGGCATTGCAGAGCACATTTGAAAATAAGATAAAAAATACATTTAAAAATGCGCTGTTGATTTCGATAGCTCACCTACCGTGGTCTGCCCTGATTGTCTTCATTGCCCTTTCTCCATTTTTCTCACTAGTTTGTCTGAGACAATATTTTTCTTTGGAACTTTTATTGATACTTCTGGTCTGGTTTTCTGGAGGAGCTTATCTGAATTCCATTATTTTTAATAAAATATTTCAAAAATATATGCCCGGAAAAAATTAAAATCCGGGCATAATTTATCCATATAATATTGTCAGGCATTGCAAAATTTTGTGTACAATGCCTTATTTATTTTCCGGGGCATCCTCACTGACGGATAACGTGTCCAGGGAGAGTTTTAGCAGCAGGGAAACCTGTTCCTCGGGGATGGCCATCATTTCTGAAATTTCTGAAATCTCAGGAATTCTTCCCAGTGTTTCGTTTAATTGTTTTGTCACATGATCTAATTGATTTAATTTATCTGCCAGGTGTGTGCCAATCTGATCCGAGTGTGTCTGTTCCTGAATGATATCCTCCATCGCTCTGCATATTCTTTTGGAAATAAAATCTGAAAAATCACCACAATTCTCATTGTAATCAGAAATACCAATCATCAGACCGATATTACCTTCCTGGATTAAATCCCCAAAAGAGACCCCTTTCAAACGGTAGTTTTTTGCAAGGTCTGCCACCATGGAAAGATGACATTCTACCAGACGGTTGACAACATCGGTATTTCCATGGAGAAGTTTTTCCAGAAGAGCTTCAATCTCTCCGTTTTCTGCAGGCGGTATGCTGCTGATATCCGACAAATACATTTCGATAAAAGCGGATTCCTCCGTGGATTCTTTTTCCGTAGATTCCGTCTGTTTTTTATTTTGTGCGGAAGAATCTTTAATATTCTTGTATCCCTCTACTGTGATTTTGTTTGCCAAAAGATAATCGTAGATAAAAGGGTATTGACTGTCGGAAGTAATGAATTCTTTCATTCGAAGATTTATTTCTTCCGGTGTTATATAGTTTCCTTTTGTGGCGGCAAACTCTACCAGAGAAGTCAGCGCCTCCTGAAATAATATTTTCTGGTCCATAATAAACAAAAAAGCCGGTTACTGTTTTATGTGACAAGAACTGACTTTATTCCTTTCGATAGATAAATAAATCATACATAAAAGCCTTGCAAAAATCAAGGATAATGGGTAACATTTAAAGTACGTGACACCACACAAAAAGGAGAAAACATGAAAGAAAAACTGAAAAAGATAAAAAACAGTAGAATTCTCTCTTTATTTGGTATTCTTTTATTTATTGCAGTGTGCATCGGCGTAGGTGCGTTTGCGGCATATGTCCAACATGAGGCAGATCCCACAGAGTGTGCGGTGCAGTATTTCAGGGCATTTGTCCAAAAAGATTACAATAAGATGTATGAAAGTCTGGATAGAGAAGAAGGGTACTATATTAACAAAAAAATGTTTTGCGATACAATTCGTAAGATGAGAGAAAGTTATGTGATTGATACTTATGAAATAAAAAATCCGGAAAAAGAAAACGGCGTAACTACAGTTACTGTAAATTGTGAGAACAATCAGACCAAAGAGAGCCGTGCCTTTATCATATATATCCAGGAACGGCGCAAAGGACTTCAGATTGTTCCAGATTATTATATAAGCCCCGGACAGATGATGGTAGAAAATTTTAGCGTCGTGGTATCTTCAGAAGAACAGCTGCAGCTGAATGGGGAGACAATTACGGAAAAAATGGCAGATATTACCCGGGACAAATCCGGTAACAAAGTTTATCGCATGAAAGGAGCGCTTTTCGGAGACTATGAGATTTCCGCTACAAACCCGTATTATGCTGTAAATACTTCATTGAATCTCAAAAAAGCAGATACCCGGATAGATTTGACCAAAGGAAAAAAGACCGCGAATGAAAAATATACAAAAGAAATCAAAGAAAATGTAAATCTTGTGATTAACCAGTTTTATAAAGCAGTCCGGGACAGAAATCCGGACAGAAAAAAACTGCAGCAGATATTTACGACAAAAAAAATAAAAGAAAAGATAAAAGAGCTGGTAGAAAAATCTCAGGAAATAGTTTACTGGCCGGAGAGAAAAAATATTGATAAATATAAAGTCATTGATATGAAGATTGGAAAAATCGGGTATGATATCCGGTATCAGCAGAAAGATAAGACATATCAGGTCGTATGCTCTTATCAATATAATTACGTATCCTCTACGGATACGGCGCTTTACACAAGTTATGTATATCGTCTTTCCGGGACCTGTAAATCAGAGCTTAGCATAACGTATGGATTACAAAAGGACAAGCTTGTGATTCGCAAAATAGAACTGGAGAATAAAAACAAAAAAGATGATGAATGACAATTTTTTATAATTTTGAGCCGCCAGCAGGCGGTGGAATGGAGACAAATATGGCAAAAGAAATCTGGAAACCGGGAAATATGCTATATCCTCTTCCGGCAGTTCTTGTTACAGTATCTGACGGAAAAGGAAATGATAATGTGCTGACAATTGCGTGGACGGGAACGGTCTGTTCCGATCCTCCGATGGTATACATCTCTGTCAGACCATCAAGACATTCCTACTCTATGCTGAAAGAGACAGGGGAGTTTGTTATCAATCTGACAACAGAACAACTGGCATATGCGACAGATTATTGCGGTGTCAAATCCGGAGAAAAAGAAAATAAGTTTGAGGCTGCAAAACTTACGAGAGAGCCGGCAAAATTTGTATCAGCACCCCTGATTAAAGAAAGCCCGGTCAATATAGAGTGTCAGGTCGTTGACGTGACGCATTTGGGAACGCACGATATGTTTATGGCAAAAATACTTTGTGTTCATGCTGACAAAAAGTATATGGACCGCAATGGAAAATTTCATTTATCAAAAGCAGACCCATTGGTATATTCTCACGGTCAGTACTATGGAGTGGGAAAAAAGGTGGGAAAGTTTGGATATTCTGTACAAAAGAAAAGCAGGAAGAAAAATTAAATACAAAATATAAAAGTACAGTAGAAATGTATAAGGGTAAAGTTGGAGTTTCTTATGAAAGATACAGTTATATTTCATATTGATGTAAATTCGGCTTATCTCAGTTGGACAGCAGTGAAAATGCTGGAGGAGGGAAGCGATAGAGATATCAGAACGATTCCGGCGATTGTTGGAGGAGACCGGAAAAGCAGGCACGGCATTGTACTTGCAAAATCGGTTGCAGCAAAAAAATATGGAATTGTCACCGGAGAGCCAATCGTCAATGCCCTCAGAAAATGCCCGAATCTGGAGATTGTTCCCCCGCAGAGGGACTATTATGAAATGCAGAGTGAACGCTTTATCCGTCTGTTAAAAGGTTATACGCCGGATATTGAGCAGGTGAGCATTGATGAGTGCTATTTAGATTTTACAGGAATACAACACAAATTCCCCTCTCCTATAGAGGGAGCGTATGCCATAAAAGATACAATTCGGGAAAATCTTGGATTTACTGTGAATGTAGGAATTTCAGATGTGAAAGTTCTGGCAAAAATGGCATCGGATTTTACAAAACCGGACCGGGTGCACACGTTATATCAAAGTGAAATACAACAGAAAATGTGGGGTCTTCCGGTAGAAGATTTATTTATGGCGGGGAAATCCAGCGTAAATATACTGCATAAGCTTGGAATTTCTACGATTGGACAGCTGGCAGAAAGTCCGGTAGAAATTCTGGAATCCCACCTAAAGAGCCATGGAAGAATCTTGTGGGAGTATGCAAATGGAATTGACGAAACTCCGGTCAACAGTCAGATAGAAGAGTTAAAAGGTGTGGGAAATTCTACGACGTTATCCCATGATGTAGATAAAATAGAAGAAATTGAGGCTACTCTGCTAAAACTTTCAGAAAAAGTAGGAAGCAGGCTGAGAAGCGGACACCAGATGGCAAAAACAGTGGCTGTAGAAGTAAAATATAATAACTTTACGAAGGCCTCCCGGCAGACAACTGTAGATATACCGATAGACTCAGGAACTGAAATTTATGGCATCGTGAAAACCCTTTTTAAGGAACTATGGAATGGGATACCGGTCAGATTGCTGGGAGTAAGGACGGCAAACCTTGTTGATGAGGGAGAGCCTGAGCAGATGTCTATTTTACAGCTGTTGTCAAAAGAAAATTCAGAGACTATGGAACAGACGGGCATTTCGTCTGTGACAAGAGATAAGTTAAAAAAATTGGATAAAGCATTGGACCAGATTAAGGAAAAATATGGGGAGAATGTTGTGGAAAGAGCCAGTTTATTGAAACGTGACAATACACATGGAACAGATAATGCGAAAGAACAAAGGAGAACAAAATGAGAGATACGAAGGAAAATATCGTATTAATTGGTATGCCGGGAGTCGGGAAAAGTACAATCGGCGTAGTACTTGCAAAAATATTAGGATATCAGTTTATTGATTCTGATTTGGTAATACAGGAGCAGACCGGGAGACTTCTCAAAGATATTATTGCAGAAGATGGAATAGAAAAATTTATGCAGATTGAAAATGATGTCAACAGGACATTAAATCCCCGCAATGCCGTGATTGCCACTGGTGGAAGTGTGGTGTATGGCAAAGAGGCGATGGAGCATTTGTCCAAAATCGGAACAATCATTTATCTTCAGCTGGAACTTCCTGCACTTTCCAGACGTCTGGGAAGCTTGAAAAAACGAGGAGTTGTGTTGAGGAAAGGTCAGAGTCTGAAAAATCTGTATGAGGAGAGAATCCCCCTCTATGAAAAATATGCGGATATTACTATCAATGAACGTCAGAGTACAATTCAGAAAACAGTAAACAGAATCGTAAATCAATTGGAGGAAAGAAAACAGAAAAAATGAAATGGATTAAAGCGGGCAAAAGATGTTTTGCCCCAGTTGCAGGATTTTTATTACTAATGATGATAATAATCTTATTTTCTCAGCTTTCCATGGAAATATATGCTTATGAATTTATTGCGGAGAAGAAAGTGGAGGAGACAACAGTTAAAATCCAGAAAATAGAAGAAGTCCGGATACTGCACCAGTCAGAAGAGAAAAAACTCCGACTGCAGAAAGAGGAGGAAGAAGTACAATATCAGGTGGAAGCATTGCCGGCACAGAATATAGTAACAAATACAAACATAGAAGAGAAAGAAACAGAAAGTTTACCGTTGCTTTCTTTTGTCAAACCGATAAAGGGCGGGGTAACCACCTCCGGGTTTGGTGATAAAATATCCAGGATAGCAGCGCATCAGGGACATGATTGGGCAGTGCCGGTCGGAACAAGAGTAACAGCAGCAGAGGGTGGAATGGTAGAGTTGGCATATTATAGTGAAAGCTATGGATACAACGTTCTGATAAATCATGGAAACGGGTTTCAAACCCGATATGCCCACTTGTCAAAATTGAAAGTAACCCCCGGACAATGGGTATGGAAGGGAAAGTTGATTGGATTGAGCGGGAGTACAGGAGATAGTACCGGGCCTCATCTGCACTTTGAAATGATTCAAAATCATGTGCGGGTCAATCCCCTCCCCTTTTTGAAGTAGATTATGAAACACATCAAGTGTTTCATAATCGTATTTAACCAGCTCCGATAGGAGCGTGCTTTGCGGAGCAAAGTTTTGAAACGGTCATCCTATATCCTATACCGTTTCAAAAGTTGTATTGCGGTGTATTGTAAAATAAAATTCAGTAACCACTTGAAGATTCAGTCATAACATATTACTATAGAGGGTGGTTTGATAAGGTTTACAAAGAAAGATATTGTGATATAATTGTGGTAAGTTTATGCTTGCCACAATGAAATTTACATAGATAGCAGAGGTGGATAATGGAACGTTATATAATAAAGGGCGGCACAGTTTTACGCGGTGAAGTCGAAGTAAGCGGAGCAAAAAATGCTGCATTGGCATTGATTGCCGCATCAATTATGGCAGATGAAGACGTGACGATAGAAAATTTACCTGATGTTAGTGATATAAATCAATTAATCGATGCAATAGAAAATATAGGTGCCACGGTCAGACGGGTTGACAGACATTGTGTTATTATCAATGGAAAAACAATTACCTCCCATGTGGTTGAAGAAGAGCAGATGAGAAAAATCAGAGCATCTTATTATCTTCTGGGGGCATTGTTGGGAAAATTCGGATGTGCAGAAGTAGCACTTCCCGGAGGCTGTGTGATTGGAGCAAGACCAATTGACCAGCATTTAAAAGGATTCCGTGCACTGGGAGCCAATGTGGTACAGGATCATGGTATGTTGAACGCTCAGGCAGATGCCCTGACGGGCAGTCATATCTTTTTTGACGTGTCGTCTGTAGGCGCTACCATTAATGTAATGCTTGCAGCCGTAAAGGCAGAGGGCAGAACTGTTATCGAAAATGCAGCGAAGGAGCCTCATGTAGTAGATGTTGCTAATATGCTCAACAGCATGGGAGCCGATATCAGAGGTACCGGTACAGATAAAATCAGGATTAACGGTGTAAAAAAACTTCACGGGACGGTTTATTCTACGATACCGGACCAAATTGAGGCGGGTACGTTTATGTGTGCGGCAGCTGCTACCGGTGGAGAAATTTTAATAAAAAATGTAATACCAAAGCATTTGGAGTGTATTTCTTCCAAGCTTATAGAGATGGGATGTACGGTAATAGAGTATGATGATTCCGTCCGGGTAAAAGCCGGAGATTTTATCCGAAGCGCCAATATTAAAACGCTGCCATATCCCGGATTCCCGACAGATATGCAGCCACAGATGACGGCAGTGCTTACGATGGCTAATGGAAATAGTACCGTAACAGAGAGTATTTTTGAAAATCGGTTTAAATATATTGCGGAGCTGGCAAGAATGGGTGCTATCAGCAAAGTAGAAGGAAATACCGCCCTTATTACCGGCGTAGGAAGTCTGGAAGGGGCAAAAGTAGCAGCTCCGGATTTGCGGGCGGGAGCCGCACTGGTTATTGCAGGCTTGGCGGCAGAAGGATTTACTGTGATAGATGATATCGTGTATATTCAAAGAGGATATGAGAGATTTGAGGAAAAACTTGCCGGACTGGGAGCTGAGATAGCTAAAGTAGATTCAGAAAAAGAAGAAAGAAAATTTAAATTAAAAGTGGGATGACAACAAAAGTAACGAAATTCAGGCTGGGCTGAAATGCCCGGCTGTTTTATGTTATGGAAAATTGTTTCGTGATTTGTCAGAACGTAATAGTGATTTGTAGAAATACTACGGGAAAGGGGAACAATAAGTAATGGAGATACAGCAGATATTTGATACGTTTTTACAAACGATGAAAGAGAAAGAAATCGTATTAAATTATTTTCAGGTAAGAAAAAAAGGAAAAATAATTTTGGACTGGGGAAGAATGCCGCAGAAAACAAGATTGAATACATGGTCTGTCAGTAAAAGTTTTATTTCCGTGGCAGCCGGTATAGCGATAGAAGAGGGACTTATTTCTTTGGAGGAAAAAATATGCGACAGTTTTACGGAATATCTTCCAAAAAATCCTTCCGAAAACCTATTACAGCTTACAGTCAGAAATCTTCTTACCATGACGACAGGATTAGATTCTCCTTTGTTTTTTGGAGATGATTTGGAGCGATATACGACACAGGACTGGATTCGGTATTTTTTCCATCAGAATTTTACTTGTAAGCCGGGAGAAAAATTTTTATACTGCAATTTCAATACATATATTTTATCATGTCTTATAGAGAAAAAAACGGGAATCGATATGATGGAATATTTAAAGCCACGCCTGTTTACACCGTTGAAAATCCTTAACCCTGATTGGACCAGATGTCCGATGGGACATATTTACGCCGCGAATGGCCTGTATCTTACCATTGATGAATTTGGAAATTTTGGACAGATGATATTGGACGGTGGAGTGTTTGAGGGAAAACGGATTGTATCAAAAGAATATCTGAATATGGCATGCAGCAATCAACTTCCACCAGACTGGAAAACGAAGTATGGATTTCAGTTCTGGATAAACAGAGATGAAAAATCATTTCGTGCAGATGGAAAGTTCGGGCAATTCATTATGATACTGCCCCAAAAGGATATGGTAGTATCTGTTCAGTCTCTGGACAGCAAAAATGTGTTAAAAGAACTTTGGGAATCGTTTATTTTAAAACTGGGTGTATAAAATTTTTTGAAAAGAATAAAAAAGACTGTTTTCTATTCCATAACAGTCTTTTTTTTGTATATAATTTATAGTTTTTTTTAAATAATTTGAATATTATAGACAAAAATAAAAAGATGGCTTGTAGAAAAAATAGTTGTTTGTTAAAATAAAGCCAACGATAAAGATATAGGTTGCGAGACAGTATTTGAAAAAATGAAACAGGTCATTGGGAGAAAATGTCTCCTTCCTTAGAAATCAAAAATGGGGATTATCCTTAACCGGATAATCCCTGTTTTACATAACGGAAACCCTGTTATTCCGATTTAAAATATTCTTTTATATTACAGAGAAATATTTTAAATGCTTTTTTCGACTTGTTGTAATCTTCAGGCTATTTTTTCTTTTCCCTGATTTTCAACAAAAAAGAAAAGGATGCAGAGAGGAAGTAGAAAATTTAATATGTGGAAAGGGAGCCGGAAGGACCCGGCGATAGGAAATCAATATGCTTTATCCAATAGAAAACAGAGTAAGAGAAGTAAAAAATTTAAATGGAATCTGGAAATTTAAAGTGGATGCAGATAATGTAGGATTGGAAGAAAAGTGGTACGAGACTCCGCTGTCAGATGCGATAAATATGGCAGTGCCGGCAAGCTATAACGATTTAGTGACAGAGGAAAAAATCAAGGAGCATGTGGGTTATGTGTGGTATGAAAGAAATTTTATTGTCTCTGATAGTTGGGAGGAAAAAAGAATTGTCCTCCGATTTGGCAGTGCCACCCATCATGCAGTCGTATGGGTAGATGGAAAAGAGGTCGTGAGACATAAGGGAGGCTTTCTGCCGTTTGAAGCGGATATTACAAAGCTGGTAAACAATAGTGTTCTGGAGGAACACAGACTCACAGTGGCATTGAGCAATGTGTTAGACTGGACCTGCATTCCATGTGGTGAGATAATAGAAAAACAGGGGCCGGGCTATCCGGAGGGATTTCATTTTCAGGAAACTTACTTCGATTTTTATAATTATTCCGGACTTCACAGACCGGTAAAAATTTATACTACACCAAAGCAATATATCAAAGATATCGTTATCAAAACAGAAGTAGAAGGATTATGTAGTTATTGTGAACAACAGTCTTTTGTCGCATTGAAAGAGTACAACAGACTGTATCAGGAGAGTGATTTGCCGACGGCAGAACATGCCACAGTAAAGGCACGTATTATATCTTCAGATATGATCCGGTTGGTCCAGGTATTGGACGAACAGAATCGGATTGTCGGAGATTGTGTCCCCGTAAAGTGTGCAGATGATGAATATCATGGAATCATACAGATTGTAAATCCGACACTTTGGAATCCGGGAAAAGCATATTTATATAAGCTGCGGGTAAATGGTGAAAACGATACTTATACGGAAACGTTTGGAATCAGAACAATTGATATTACGGAAAACTCTTTTCAAATCAATGGCAGACCATTTTATTTTAAAGGGTTTGGAAAACATGAGGACAGTGATGTCCGGGGCAAAGGGCTGGATGAGGCTTTCAATATCAGAGATTTTAATCTGTTGAAATGGATGGGAGCAAATTCTTTTCGGACTTCTCATTATCCTTATGCAGAAGAAACCATGATGCTTGCCGACAGGGAAGGAATGGTGGTCATTGATGAAGTGCCGGCAGTAGGGATGTGTTTTTGGGATGGAAAGAGTGTGTTTGGCGGCAACCGAGTGAACGAAAAGACTTTGGAACACCACAAAAATATGTTGCGGGCAATGTATGAGAGAGATAAAAATCATCCCTGCGTCATGATGTGGAGTGTGGCAAATGAAGCTGCAACACACGAGCAGGAAGCTGTACCTTATTTTCAGGATGTTATTCGGACAATGAGAGAACTGGACGATACAAGACCGGTTACGATGGTGCATACGACAGGAGCAGATGATGACAAGATAAGCCAGTGGCTGGATGTTATCTGTGTAAACCGCTACTATGCCTGGTATAATGACCATGGGCATAGAGAAGTTATCGGGCTGCAGCTGAAAAATGAGATGGAAAAATGGCATAGAAAATATAACAAGCCGATTATTTTGAGCGAATATGGAGCAGATACTATAGCAGGATTTCACAAATTGCCGTCTGTGGCGTTTACGGAAGAATTTCAATGGGAATATCTTCAGGAATATCAGAAAGTATTTGATGTGTTGGATTATATGATTGGAGAACACCCATGGGCGTTTGCGGATTTTCAGACAAAACAGGGATTAAATCGTATTGATGGAAATAAAAAAGGAATCTTTACAAGAAACCGACAGCCGAAAATGGCGGCTTATGTTTTGAGAGAAAGATGGAAAGAAATATAATGGTATCGCAAACATAAATGTACCAGTGGATGATATGTTCCAACTAATAGATTAAAATAAATCAATAAAACTGATTAATTTTGTCACTTCACAAGGAAAAACGTATATGCTACGATAAGCGTATCCTAAAAATATGAAAAGCGTTGAAAAGGAATAGTAGTTAGGGAGCAGATTTCAGAGAGCCGCTGGGTGGTGCGAAGCGACAGATGCAAGCTAATGAACTGGCCTTGGAGCTGCCGACTGAAGACAAGAGTAGGTTAGGACGGAATCCACCGTTACAGGGAGCAGATGTCATAGGCATCGTTGAGAGCATGTATTACATGAAACAGAGTGGTACCGCGCAAGTAAAGCTTACGTCTCTGTACTTCCGATGGGGAGTACAGAGATATTTTTTTTCCGGTAATACTGCTTTTCACTTGATTTTTATGGATTTCTGTAATAAAATCAGCCATCTAAAACTGAAATTATCAATTAGGAATGCTAATTATATATTTTTTAAAAGGAGATTTATTATGAACTACAAGAAGTATAAGAGACAATATTTTATGCCACCTGAATACACACAGGATTGGGTAAAAAAGGAGTATATTGATAAAGCGCCTATCTGGTGCAGTGTGGACCTTCGAGATGGCAATCAGGCTTTAATCGAGCCAATGAGTCTTGATGAAAAACTGGAATTTTTCCGGATGCTTGTAGACATAGGATTTAAGGAAATCGAAGTCGGTTTTCCTGCGGCGTCTGAGACAGAGTATAATTTTATGCGCGCTTTAATAGAGAAGAATATGATACCGGATGATGTTACGGTACAGGTTTTGACACAGGCGAGAGAGCATATTATAAAAAAGACATTTGAGGCTGTAAAGGGGGCAAAACATGCTGTCATTCATCTTTACAATTCTACTTCTGTAGCACAGCGGGAACAGGTCTTCAAAAAAAGTAAAGAAGAGATTAAAAAAATTGCGGTGGATGGAGCTGAGTTGTTAAAGAAACTGGCAGATGAGGTAGAGGGAAACTTTTCCTTTGAGTACAGTCCGGAAAGCTTTCATGGCACGGAAATGGATTATGCCCTGGAAGTGTGCAATGCCGTGTTAGATGTCTGGAAACCGGAGAAAGAGAATAAAGTTATTATTAATATTCCGGCAACTGTGGAAAATGCGATGCCGCATGTATTTGCCACACAGGTAGAGTATATGCACAAAAATTTAAAATACCGCGATGCGGTTACGATATCTGTTCATCCTCACAATGACAGAGGCTGTGGTGTGGCAACGGCGGAGATGAGTATTCTTGCAGGCGCAGATCGCATTGAAGGAACTTTGTTTGGAAATGGTGAAAGAACAGGAAATGTGGACATTATCACACTGGCCATGAATATGTTTTCTCATGGCGTGGATCCAAAATTAGACTTCAGCAATATGCCTGAAATCTGTAAAGTCTATGAGAGATTGACGAGAATGAGCGTAAGTCCCCGTCAGCCATATGCGGGAGAACTGGTATTTACTGCCTTCTCCGGGTCTCATCAGGACGCTATAGCCAAAGGTATGGCATATCGGGAAAAGCAGAAAGACGATATATGGACTGTTCCATACCTTCCAATCGACCCGGTAGATGTCGGAAGAACTTATGATTCTGACGTAATCCGAATCAACAGCCAGTCCGGAAAAGGCGGCGTAAGTTATATATTAAAGCAGAATTTTGGTCTCTCTCTTCCGGATAAAATGCGGGAAGAGGTCGGATATTCCGTAAAAGATGTATCTGATAAAGAACACAAGGAATTATCACCGGAATGGGTATATCGGATTTTTGAAAATAAATATATTAACAATTACAGTGTATTTAGTGTACCGGAAGCACATTTCCAGCAGAAAAACGGTATTGTAGCGGATGTGACGATTGCGCAGAAAGATGTTGTGCGTATTGTAAAAAGCAGCGGAAACGGAAGGCTTGATGCAGTAAGCAATGCCTTTAAGCAGTATTTTAATATCAGCTATGAGCTTTCCGTATACGAGGAACATTCTTTATCCAGAGGCTCTTCCTCTAAAGCGGTGTCCTATGTGGGAATCAGCTGTAATCAGATAATGTACTGGGGCGTGGGATTGGATGAAGACATTATAAAGTCGTCCATTCATGCGTTGACTGTAGCGGTAAATCAATTAGTGAAAGCAACGGGAGAAAAGCATTGTCAGGACCAGAGACTGACAGATATCATCAATTATATCAATATGAATTATCTGACGGTAACGCTGGATGAGCTGGCAGAGCAGTTCCATCTCTCAAAACCTTATCTTTCTAAATATATTAAAGATAAATCAGGAAAGACATTTGGAGAACTGGTAAAAAACGTTCGTATGAAGAAAGCCAGAACATTGTTAAAGGGTGCAAATATGACGGTGGAGGCAGTGGCAGAGACTGTAGGATATCAGAATGTGGAGCATTTTAACAGATTGTTCAAGAAAAAGTACGGTATGACACCGGTACAGTTTAGAAACAGCAAAAATTAGATTTTATACAAAAATTTTTTGAGCAGATACGAATGGAAAAGAAAGAGGAGAATGTATGGAATTTATATATTTTTATGATTCCATACATTCTTTATAAAGAGTACAGATGGATGTAACGAAACAGGGAAAGATTTTGTAATTCCCGCTTTGCAAGAGAGTTTGCCTGCAGACTCTTATTGAAATAAAGGAAAGGAAGAGACAGATGGAAAAGACACTATTTACTTCAGAATCAGTGACGGAGGGACATCCGGATAAAATCTGTGACCAGATATCGGATGCAATTTTAGATGAATTAATGCGCCAGGACCCAATGAGCCGTGTGGCATGTGAGACCGCTATTACCACGGGTCTGGTACTTGTTATGGGAGAAATTACCACAGAAGGATATGTGGATATTCAGAAAGTAGTAAGAGAAACCATCCGGGAAATCGGATATGACAGAGCAAAGTATGGATTTGATTGTGATACCTGCGGCGTGATAACAGCGCTGGACGAGCAGTCGGCAGATATTGCCATGGGCGTGGACAGAGCACTGGAGGCAAAGGAAAATGTAATGTCAGAAGCTGACTTGGGTGCTATCGGTGCGGGAGACCAGGGAATGATGTTTGGATATGCAACCAATGAGACGCCGGAGATGATGCCGTATCCCATTTCACTGGCACATAAACTTGCCCGAAAACTGACAGAGGTAAGAAAAAACGGAACGCTGCCGTATTTAAGACCGGATGGAAAGACTCAGGTGACTGTGGAATACAATGAAGAGGGAAAACCGGTAAGATTGGATGCAGTAGTACTTTCTACCCAGCATGATCCGGAGGTAACACAGGAAAAGATACATCAGGACATAAAAAAATATGTGTTTGACGAAACTCTGCCACAGAATATGGTGGATGAGAAAACCAAATTTTTTATTAATCCGACGGGAAGGTTTGTCATTGGCGGACCGAACGGAGACAGTGGACTGACCGGACGTAAAATTATCGTAGATACTTACGGTGGATATGCGCGTCATGGCGGCGGTGCTTTCTCAGGAAAAGATTGTACCAAAGTAGACAGAAGTGCTGCTTATGCAGCGAGATATGTGGCAAAAAATATTGTAGCGGCAGACCTTGCAGATAAATGTGAAATACAATTGTCTTATGCAATCGGTGTAGCGCATCCTACTTCTATCATGGTAGATACTTTTGGGACCGGAAAAGTCAATGAAGAAAGGCTGGTAGAGATGATTCGGGAGAATTTTGATTTAAGACCGGCGGGTATTATCAAAATGCTGGATTTGAGAAGACCAATTTATAAACAGACGGCTGCATATGGACATTTTGGGCGCAACGATATTGATGTGCCATGGGAAAAAACAGACAAAGTAGAAGAATTGCGCGCCAGCGCGGGAATGGAAAAATAGTAGCGAAGGGTCAGAGGCTGCAGATGGGAGTGTTATATGAAAAAATTATATACTACAGTGTCAGCAATTGATGTGGGATTAATTCAGGAATTACTGCAAAATAATAATATTGTTTCCAGTGTGCGGTATATGGGAGCGGGCGGTTATCTGAATATTGTAGGAGGAGACTTGGATTATGACAAACAAATATGGGTCCAGGATTACGACTATGAGAGAGCCGTGAAGCTGCTGAAAGAATATTCTTTCATAGAACAGAGTACTGATGAAAAGGAAGAAAACAAACCGGATAAGCCACAGGTCACATCCCGGACAGTTATGGCAAGGATTATTCTTATTGCCATGATGATATTGATATTGATATATATTCTAATCCGCTTTATATAAGAAGAAGTCAAAAAACAACAAGCCCTCAAAGAACTTCAGTTCTTTGAGGGCTTGTGTGTTGGTATAAAAAATGTTGTTACAGTGAAAGAAATAGGTTTCGAAATGTATCTGCTACTTTCCGATTCGTTTTAGTAAATATGGAATTTCCGATTCAAAATTGACACCATAATTTACTGCGTCCGGGTCATTGTAAGTATTTCTGATACTTGCGCAAGTGTAATCCGCTGCGATTTTCAGCGATTCATATACAGTAAAATCATTCATGAGTGCTCCGGTAAAAGTACTTGCAAAGACATCACCTGTGCCATGAGATGTTGTGTCAATTTTCTCCGTATAATAGTCAAAAAATTCTTTTGATTCCGTGTCATATCCCACAAATCCAAACTTATTATTTTCAAAGGTTACTCCTGTGATGACCACTTTTTTAGCCCCCAGTTGGGCGAGGGCAAGAAGCAGTTCTTTTACTTGTCTGATATTTGCTTCTTCTCCTGGGTATTCTCTCCCCAAAAGAAAACATGCTTCTGAGATGTTAGGGAGAATAATATCAGCTTTTTGGCATAATTTTGCCATAGAGCGGGCAAAATCAGGAGTAAATCCCGTGTAAAGTTTTCCGTTGTCAGCCATGGCAGGATCGACGATAATATAATTATTTTCTTTTTTAAAAGTATCAAAATAATCTGACACGATTTCAATCTGTTTTTCTGACCCGAGATATCCTGTATAAATGGCGTCAAAGATAAATCCTTCCCGTTTCCAGTGTTCGCGAATTGGAATCATGTCGTCTGTCAAATCGCGGAAAGTAAAATCGTTAAACTGGGTATGGGTGGATAAAACCGCAGTAGGAACAATCGCTGTTTCTACACCCATTGCAGAAATAATTGGAAGTGCAGTGGTGAGGGAACATTTTCCCAGACATGAAATATCCTGAATACTCATAACACGTTTCATATGTTTTGTTGTGCGCGATAGAAATAAGTTAAAAAATATGCGCACGCTCCTTTCCATCATAAATATGACAGATATTTTACTTTTTCTGCCTCTTACAGTATAATATTGAAATGACCTTATTAATATTTCCACTTTATGAAAAAAATATAATACCAGATTTGAGATTACGTTATTGTAAAATAAACGGTATGGAGATAAATTATGCTGACTTACAATTTTGAAAACAGAGGAAAAACTTCCCTTTATGATTATCTGTATCAATGTATCCGTAATGATATTTTATCCGGAAAAATAAAGGCGGGAGAAAAACTGCCCTCAAAGCGGGAGATGGCAAAAAATCATAATATCAGTGTCATTACCGTGGAAAATGCTTATGAACAGCTGATGGTAGAGGGGTATATTTATTCGGAAGAAAAAAAGGGATATTTTGTAGGAAAACTAGGCGCGCAATATGAGACGGTAAGCCGGTGGAGTAAAAGCTCTGAATCAATTCAAAAAAATAGATTTCAAAAGAAAAAAGAAAAGAAAGAATGGCTCGTAGATTTTAATTCTAATCATATTATGTATGACAGTTTTCCTTTTGCCACTTGGTCAAAAATCATGAGAAGGACGCTGTCAGACCGGGAAAAAGATTTTCTTACCAGCCCTTCCCCACAGGGTATAGAGGAATTGAGGATAGCAATCGCGGAACATTTACTGCATTTTAGAGGGATGGAAGTGAATCCTGATAATATTATTGTGGGAGCAGGGACAGAGTATCTTTACAGTATGATTGTACAGCTTCTGGGGAAAAATACCTGCATTGCACTGGAAGATCCTGGATATCATAAAATCGGCCGGGTATATGAGAGCAATGGCGTGCAATGCCTTCCTATAAAGATTGATATGGATGGTCTTTGTGTAAAAGAGCTGGAGAAAAGTAATGCAAAGGCGGTGCACATCTCTCCGTCGCATCATTTCCCTACCGGAAGAGTCATGCCGGTATCCAGAAGACAGCAGTTGCTTTTGTGGGCGGAAAAAAATAATGGATTTTTGATTGAAGACGATTATGACAGTGAGTTTCGTTTTTCCGGAAAACCGATTCCCTCCATATTAGGTATGGACCCTGGCAGGGTAATTTATATGAACACATTTTCCAAGACGCTTGCGCCGTCTATTCGAATCGCATACATGATTCTTCCGGATAATCTTTTAAAAAAATACTACACGGATTTAAATTTTTATTCCGGTACGGTGTCCAGTTTTGAACAGTATACACTGGCGAGTTTTATTGCAGAGGGATATTATGAACGCCATATTAACAGAATGAGAAATTACTATCGGGATTATCGGAATAAAATCATCAAAGCCATCAGGAAGTCTCCCTTATACACCAAAGTGACAATCGAGGAGGAGAATGCGGGGCTTCATTTTATTCTGGGAATTCAGAAAGAGACAGATGATGGAAAACTAAAGCAAATTCTCAGAAATCATAATATAAATATTTCCAGCGTTTCAGATTATTGCTATAATAAACAGAAGGAATTTCGTCATAAGTTTATTATCAATTATTCTGCCGTGCCGGAAGAAAATTTAACAAAAGCGTTGGCAGTTATGAACGAAGCGTTGGATGAAAAATAAGTGGAAATGACCTGAAAAGTATAAAATAGAAAGGCTTGAATGATATGAGCAGTTACAGAGAAAATAAAGACTTTAAAATAAATATACCAAAGCATGTGCGGATGATTCTGGGAATTCTGGAACAAAACGGGTATGAAGCATTTGCAGTGGGAGGCTGTGTGAGAGATACCATTCTGGGAAGAGAGCCTCAGGACTGGGATATCACGACATCTGCACTGCCCAAACAGGTAAAAGCGCTGTTTCACAGAACGATAGATACCGGAATTTTACATGGTACGGTTACAGTGATGCTGGGACATATCGGATATGAAGTTACCACATACAGAATAGACGGAGAATACAATGACAACCGGCATCCGGAATCTGTAGAATTTACCTCCGATTTAGTCGAGGACTTAAAACGCAGAGATTTTACAATCAATGCAATGGCGTACAATCCTACGGTAGGTCTGATAGATGTTTTTGATGGCATGGGAGACCTTGAAAGAGGACAAATCCGATGTGTCGGAGATGCCAGAGAAAGATTTGGAGAAGATGCGCTCAGAATTTTAAGAGCTGTACGTTTTTCAGCGCAGCTTGGATTTGAAATTGAGAAAAACACACTGAGTTCCATTACTGAAATGGCTGCTACACTGAAATATATCAGTGCAGAGAGAATCCGTGTAGAACTGGAAAAACTGATTATGTCAGATCATCCGGAAAAACTGATTACTGCTTATGATACCGGAATTACAAAAGTGATATTGCCGGAGTTTGACCGCATGATGGAATGTCCACAAAACACACCTTATCACAAATATAATGTGGGAGTCCATACAGTAAAAGTGCTGCAAAATGTACCCAATACAAAGGAGATGCGTCTGGCGGCATTGTTTCATGACGTTGGAAAACCTTATTCTATTACCTATGATAAAAAAGATTCCGACAGGATGCACTTTTATGGTCATGCAAAAGTGGGTGCCGAGATGACACCGCAGATTATGCGTCGGTTGAAAATGGATAATAAAACCATAAAAACAGTGACCAGGCTGGTAGCATGTCATGACGACAGACCTGTCAGCAGGGAATGCACGCCTGAGGCGGTAAGGCGCAGTGTGCACAAAATCGGAAAAGATATTTATGAACTGTACCTGCAGCTTGTCTATGCAGATTTCCAGGGAAAAAGTGATTACGGAAAAGAAAAAGGATATGATGGATATCTGTATACCTGCAGTCAGTATAAGAAAATCATAGAGAATCATATCTGCACTTCCACGAAAGAATTACAGATTAGCGGAAAGGATTTAATTGCCCTGGGCTGTCCTACAGGTGCCGCTATTGGTGATATACTGGATACTCTTTTGGATGAAGTTCTCAAAGATCCGGAAAAAAATAATAAAATTGATTTGGAAAGGCGTGCCCTGGATTTAATATCCGGGACAGCACAATAAAATACAGATATCTCTGACCGTAGAATGTTCCTATTTTTGTTCTACACACCGTAACAAATTCATATCTTTAAAATGATTAAGCAAAATCTAAAAGTGGGTTTTGGCACTGCACTGAAAGGATAGGAGGCGGACGGATGAATGAGAAATCTTTAACTGTGTTAGAGCAATATGATTTGGAAGTGAAAGAGATTTATCGGGTTAAAGGAAACTACGGATGCGAGACAAAAGACGGAAAATACATCTTACAGGAATATAATAACAGCAATGAAAAAATGGCGGTAATGAAAAAACTCTATGATTATTTGGAAGGCAAAGGATTTTGCACAGATTATGTGATTATAAATAAAGATGGAGAGTATGTTTCCGTCAGTGAAGACGGATATACGTATATATTGAAAAGATGGCTTTTTGCGGAAGAGAGCAGTATTAACAATCTCAGGCACATGTGTCTGGGCGCTCAAAATCTGGGAAATTTTCATCAATGCTGTCAGAATGTGGCGGAAATCTGTCAGGGCACCAGAGGGTTTCATCCCGGTGAAAATATCGTAAATTCTTATCAAAGACATAACCATGAGATAGTCCGTATTAAAAATTATATAAAAAAACGGAAAAATAAGAATTATTTTGAAATGTCACTCCATAATATTATAGACAGATATTACGAACAGGCACAAAATGCGGTCGATGTACTGAAAAAGTCAGATTATGAAGTGTTATATGAAAGCGCAGTGAAGAATAAGACACTGAATCATGGCAGTTATAATTATCACAATATTATGATGAATAATAATCAGGTATTTATGGTGAATATGATGAAAATCAACTATGCTCCTCAAATACAGGATTTGTATGATTATTTGAGAAAAATTATGGAAAAAAATAACTGGGATATTCATTTTGCGGATGATGTCCTGGAATCTTATGGAAAAGTGAGAAGTATATCAGCAGGAGAATATGAAATATTGAAAACAATGTTCCGTTATCCTGAAAAATTCTGGAAAATAATCAATTATTATTACAATTCAAATAAAGCGTGGTATTCCGAAAAAAACGAAGAAAAATTGAAACAATTCAAGAAACAGGAAAATTTACGGTGGAATTTTATAAAAAATATGTAAAAATGTAATAAAATTCCAAAAAAAATGTTTTTATCGCTTTTCATTAAGGACACTTTGTATTACAATAAACTAGTATGTGGGAAAATTGAATTGGAGGATTGTTATGGACTATAGAGAGTTGTATGAGGAATGGCTTTCAAATCCATACTTTGATGATAATACAAAGAAAGAATTGGAAGCAATCAAAAATGATGAAAAGGAAATAGAAGACAGATTCTACAAAAATCTGGAATTTGGTACGGCAGGTCTGCGCGGTGTTATCGGCGCCGGTACAAACCGGATGAATATCTATACCGTTAGAAAAGCCACCCAAGGTCTGGCAAATTATATTATCAAGATGAACGGGCAGGACAGAGGGGTTGCCATTGCATATGATTCCAGACGTATGTCGCCGGAGTTTGCGGATGAAGCAGCGCTGTGTCTGAATTCAAATGGAATCAAGGCTTATGTATTTGATTCCCTCAGACCTACACCGGAACTTTCTTTTGCTGTCAGAGAGTTGAACTGTATTGCCGGTATTAATGTGACAGCGAGTCATAACCCGGCAGAGTATAACGGATATAAAGTATACTGGGAGGATGGGGCACAGATTACACCTCCACATGATACCGGAATTATGTCAGCAGTATCTGCAATTACAGGTTATGCAAACGTAAAGACGATGGAAAAAGAAGAAGCCGTCAAAGCGGGTCTTTATGTGCAGATTGGAAAAGAAATCGATGATAAATATATTGCAGCATTGAAAAAACTGGTAAAAAATCCGGAAGCAATCAAAGCAGTGCAAAAAGACATTAAAATCGTGTATACACCACTTCATGGTGCGGGAAATGTTCCGGTAAGAAGACTGTTAAAAGAACTGGGATTTGAAAATGTTTATGTAGTAAAAGAACAGGAGCTTCCTGACGGAAACTTCCCTACGGTTAGCTATCCTAACCCTGAATCGGCAGAGGCATTTGAACTGGCTGTTAAGCTGGGAGATGAAATCGAGGCAGATATTCTTTTGGCTACGGACCCGGATGCAGACAGACTGGGCGTTTATATTAAAGGAAGCAAACCAGGCACTTATCATATATTGACAGGAAACATGTCCGGATGTTTGTTGGCAGAATATGAAATCAGTCAGTTAAAGGAAGCAGGAAAACTTCCGGAAAATGGAGCATTAATCAAGAGTATTGTAACGACAAACCTTGCCAATGATATTGCGGACTATTATGGAATTCATCTGATAGAGGTTCTTACCGGATTTAAATATATTGGTGAAAAAATGCTGGAGTTTGAAAAAACCAATCAGGGAACATATCTGTTTGGTTTTGAGGAAAGCTATGGCTGTCTGATTGGTACGCATGCCAGAGACAAGGATGCCGTGGTTGCTACAATGGCGCTCTGTGAAGCGGCCGCCTACTATAAGACGAAGGGAATGTCTCTCTGGGATAAGATGAAAGAAATGTATGAGAGATATGGATATTGGAGAGACGGCGTTCAGGCAATTACTCTGAAAGGAAAAGAAGGAATTGAAAAAATCCAGAACACACTGGAAAAACTTCGCAATGACGTTCCAAAGGAAATTGCCGGTTATAAAGTACTCTCAGAGCGTGATTATAAGCTGGATGTTATAAGGGATATGGAAACAGGTGAAACGACTTCCACAGGACTTCCAAAATCCAATGTCCTCTACTATGATTTAAGCGATTATGCCTGGGTATGTATCAGACCTTCCGGAACGGAGCCAAAACTGAAATTTTACTATGGCGTGAAAGGAAGCAGCTTTGATGATGCTAATGCAAAGTTAAAGGAGCTGGGTGACTACATGGTTAAAATGGTAAATGCCATGCTGTAATGTGCGTCACATCAAAACGGTCTTAGAAAAATAAAAGAATAAAAATTTTACACCATAATATATTTTAATAAAGATATATTATGGTGTTTTTTTATGAAAAAAAATGTGATGATACTTCTTCTGGTTATCGTTTTGGTCTCGGCTGCTGTCATGGGATGCAAAATTCAAAAAATATCAGAAAATAAAACCAGAGATATAGATTTTACAGTGGTGGCGGAGAATGAGATACCCCAGGAAGTCAATCAGATTGTTGAAGAGAGAAAGGAAAAGGAATTTAAAGTTACATATTCAGACCAGCAGTATACATATATTATCGTAGGATACGGAAAACAAAAATATAATGGATATAGTATTCAGGTAAAAAGTATCTATGAGACAGAAAATGCAATTTTTGTAAAGACGGAATTCAGGGGGCCAAAGGAACCTAACAGCCAGGAGATAGCGTCATTTCCATATATTGTCATAAAAATTGAGTATAGTGATAAAAATGTAATATTTGATGAATGAGAACATACAATGTAAAAAGCTGATGGAAAAATAGAAATGGGGGAGAGAGTCATGGAGTTGGAAAAATATAATATTCATATGGGAAAAATAATGAAAAGCGAGACAGTTACATTTTATGTAAACCACGAAGAAAGACTGTCAGAATCAGATGCGGATATTGTAAGTATTATTAATCAGAAAGAAATGGCTACAGTGGACAACGTGGAACTGAGAAACAATCAGGTAATTCTCAGCGGCAGTATTGCTTACGGACTGCTTTATTATACCAATGATTCTGATAAAGCCAATGGAATAGAAGGGGAGATTCCGTTTGAAGAAGCGATAAAAATATCCGGGATAGATGACAGCTGCAGTATCAGTGCAAAAATTGTAGTATCCTCAGCAACAGTAAAACTGATAGACCAGAGAAGTTTTATCTATAAAATTCAGTTGACTGCGTATCTGAATGGTGAGTGTATGGAAGATATTCAGGCGGCTGTACACGCTGAAAGAGATAATATGATGACCCGTTATGGTCAGATGGATAGTCTGGCAATCGTGGCGGATAAAACAGATACCTTTCGAATCAGTGAACAGATTATTATTCCTTACAACAAACAGCCGATTGGAAAAATCGTGTGGAAAGATGTGAGGATTAAAAATATTAATACAAAAATGCTGGAGGGCGTGATACATATCAGCGGAGAACTTCAGGTGTTTATTATGTATATACCGGAAGAGGAATCGGCGCCTCAACAATGGATTGATACCACACTGAATTTCGGTGGAACATTGGAAATCAGTGAAGCCAGAGAAGATCTTATTTCTTACATAACGACCAATTTATACAACATAACAATTGATGCTGAAATGGACCAGGATAATGAGATGAGGGAACTTAGGATTAACGCACTGTTAAAACTGAACATTAAAATTTATGAAGAAAAGCAGATTGACATATTGGAAGATGTATATGCACCGGATGCGAATTTGATTCCGGTAATGGAGGAGAAAACATTTGAAAGACTGCTGGTAAAAAATGCTTCCCGCACAAAAAATAATATAAAAATAAATGTAGACCAGTCTAAAGGACATATTTTACAGATATGTAATAGTATGGCCGAAGTGAAAATTGAAAATATTACCGTGAGTGACAACGGACTAAAAGCAGTGGGAAAAATCAGAGTATGTGTCATGTACATTTCTTCTGATGATACGCATCCGGTATGCTGTCAGTGGAAAGAGGAAGAGTTTGAACACCGGATAGATGCGGAAGGGATTTCAGAAAAGGACAAATATTATATTGACTGGCAGGTAGAGCAGGTCAATGCAAACATGTTGAGTACGGACGAAATAGAAGTAAAAGCCGCAATCGTGCTGGAGATTATTGTCTTCAAGGAAGAAAAGAGAGAATTTATTTCCCGCATTGATGAGGAAGAAATCGATATGGAAAAAGTAAATGCCGCTCCGGTAATTAAGGGGTATGTGGTACAGCCGGGAGATACTTTATGGAAATTGGCAAAAGAAAATTATACGACAATAGAAAATATTATGGCTATGAATGAGCTGCAGTCAGAGCATATTAAAAAGGGAGACAGACTTCTGATTATGAAATCCTGTATGTAGTGAAGATTGCATTGCACAAAAATAATAAAAAAAGTATACTGAAAAAGAAAGTGATATGTAGCGATATATGAGAGACGGCAATGCCTGAAAAATGAAATGGAGAGAACAATGGATAAAATTAAGTTAAAAGCATATGGAAAGATAAATTTAGGACTGGATGTTCTGCGAAAGAGAGAAGACGGATATCATGATTTGGATATGATTATGCAGACGGTAGATGTATATGATGATATTGTTATTTCCAAAACAGACCATTCCGAAAAAATTAAAGTAATTACAGATATGATGGTTTTATCAAACGAAAAAGAAAATCTTGCATATATGGCGGCAAAAATGCTGATGGATGAATTTGACATTCATCAGGGAATTGAGATTTATATTCATAAAAGAATTCCTATTGCAGGGGGCATGGCAGGAGGCAGCGCTGACTGTGCCGCGGTATTAAAGGGGATAAATACTATGTTCCGGTTAAATCTTACCATGGAGCAGTTAATGGAACGGGGGGTCAGACTTGGTGCAGATGTGCCGTATTGTATTCTGGGAGGTACAGCGATTGCACGTGGAATCGGGGAAGAACTCACACCTCTGCCGGCACCTCCCCAGTGTCATGTAGTAATAGCAAAACCGCCGGTGTCAGTGTCAACGGCCTATGTATATGGACACATCAGACCGGAACAGATTACAAAGCATCCGGATATAGAAGGCATGGCAGAAGCAATCAAAAAGGGGGACATACAGCAGCTTTCCATGCTTCTTTATAATGTTATGGAAGATGTAACAGTGCCAGAGTATCCGATTATCCGAGATATTAAGAATGTTATGCTGGAAGGAGGAGCATTAAATTCTATTATGAGCGGAAGCGGACCGACGGTATTTGGATTATTTGAATCAAAAGAAAAAGCGGAAGATACGATACGACAGTTAAAAGACAAAAAATATACAGAGCAGCTCTATCTTACAAAATTTGTTTAGGTAAGACGGGGATGCTTGCGGTCGAGGGCAGCTCTGACTGACTGGTACGGTAAACAATGCAGCAAAATAAGAAAATGAATGTGTTTGTCGTTCCAGTCAGTCAGAGCTGTTTTATTCTTTTGCAACTGATATTTTTAGAGAAACTGATTGAGAAAAGTAAAATATTTAAACCGATAGCGGACGACACTGTCGTATTCTTTCTCTGTCAGAGATTCCCGAAGCATCTGCTTGGAAGAATCCGGCAGCGTTCCGGTGGAAGCATCTGTAAAACACAGAGGGGGATAAAGGACGCACCACCAGTTATGTCCTCTGCCTTTTCCAAGATACAGCGTATAGGATGTATAATTTCCTGCCGGAAACGTCACGTCTCCATATGCTTTTTCAGGAAAATCCTGCTTTCCAAAATAAGAAGTGACAGGGTAGTCATAACCATTGTCCCGGATTACCCGGCCGGCAATTTCACGAATTGTACTATCATTTCGCGTAACAAATATTTTAGTTTCCTCTACCGTATCAAAATTTCTGGTATTTTGGCATATGTAGTCTACTACGGCATTTTTGACTTTCATTTTGATATTCTGATCGGTTTCGGAATCACTGTTTGCTTTCACATGAAATCTGACTGCACAGTCGGATAAAACATGTTGGGCGCAGCGGGATTCTATTTTTTTATAAGAAAACCAACTGCATAAGCTCAAAATAAAAATAATTCCCGTACAGATATATTTCTTTTTCATTTTCAAATCTCCTTTTATCATACACAGCTTTTTAAATTTGATTTCAGCTGTGGGACTTAATCAGATTATTGACGGAAAAAATTAATTTATACATAAAATGGAAATAAATTGTACGGTAACAGGGAAAAGGCATAAGGTTACTCTTGAATTATTATAATAGAAAAGGTAAAATAAGACGAGAAAATAAAGGGAATAAAGGTGTATAACAGATATGAGTGATAATAATACACCCATTGGCGTATTTGATTCCGGCGTGGGTGGCCTGACAGTGGCGAGAGAGATAATACGGCAGCTTCCGAATGAAAGTATTGTATATTTTGGAGATACGGCCCGTGTGCCATACGGCTCAAAATCAAAAGAAACGATTATCCGATATTCCAGACAGATTGTGAGATTTCTCCGGACAAAAAATGTCAAGGCAATCGTAGTGGCGTGTAATACAGCCAGTGCCTATGCACTGGATACCATCGAGAAAGAATTGGATATTCCAATGATCGGTGTGGTAAAACCGGGAGCAAAGTCTGCTATCGCCAATACCAGAAATAAACGTATCGGTATCATTGGAACGGAAGGCACCATCAAAAGCGAATTGTATACAGAATTTATCCACGGAATTGATCCGGATATAGAAGTTTTGGGGAAAGCATGTCCTCTGTTTGTACCGTTGGTAGAAGAAGGGATGCTTCATGATACCGTAACGGATGAAATCGCATCCAGATATCTGAATGATTTAAAAAAGCAGGAGATAGACAGCCTGATTTTGGGATGCACCCATTATCCTTTGTTGAGAAGCACTGTGGGAAAGATTATGGGGAATAAGGTCAATCTGGTAAATCCGGCTTATGAGACAGCTGTCAGCCTGGGAGAACTATTAAATCAGAAAGGCATTGCCGCAGATAAGACGAACAGCCCTGTGTATGAATATTATGTCAGTGATGCGGCAGAACGGTTTAAAAGTTTTGCAAACTCCATTATGCCGGTAAAGACAGAGATGATTAGACTCGTAAATATTGAGGAATATTAGTATGAACAACAATGTAATTATAAAAATATCCGGAATGCAGGTCATAGAAAATACGGGAGATAATGTGGAGATAATTACTCCCGGCAGACATTACATAAAAAATAATAAACATTATTTACTCTATGATGATATTGATGAGGAAAGCGGACGCACGACCAAAAATACAATTAAATTTAACAAAACAAGCGCAGAAGTGCTGCGCAAGGGAAATATCAGTGGACGACTCCTGTTTGATAAAGGGAAAAACAACCAATCTTTATACAGTACGCCGTTTGGAGATTTGCTGGTAGAAATCATGACAAAAGATGTTATGTTAGAAGAAAGCGCCGAAGGGGTAAATCTGAAAATAGATTATGAACTGTATGCCAATAACAGCAAAGTATCGGACAGCAAAATAGAAATAGACATCAATCCGTTTCTGTCCTGAAAAAAGGTAAAATAAAATGACTGCAATGGAAAATAAAATTATTTTCTATGCAGTCATTTTCAATTATTTGCGGCCAAAACGTTTTTTCTTTTTTGGCGGCTCGTAGATTGGTCCACGGATTCGCTTAAAGGAAGTAATATATATTCCGCTTACAGTGGCTTTAATTTCCTGTTTTGGCAAAATCTGGTCAAATATTTTAGCGTCAGCGATTAAATTCATAACGCGGGGACCTGCCTTTACTTTAACGATAGGAAGTTTTGCGCGTCTGGCATATTTTGGCGCCTGCTCCATCACAATGCTTGGAAGACCCGCATCCTTTAATCTCAGTTTTTTCTTATCAATTACGAATACGCTTACCGTCTGAGCGTTTTCTGCTAATGTTTTTTCCTGTTCCGCCTGTTTCTTTTCTGCCTTTTTGCCGAAGACATAGAGAGCAATCGCGGCAGCAACCAGGACAACAAGAATAACAATCAGAACAATTGTCCAGGGAGCTATGGTAGCATAAATCGGTGTGTTCATTATCATTGTATACCTCCATATTTTGTAATCTTGTGCTATTTTAACATTTCAAAAGTAAAAAAACAACTGATAAAAGATAACTATTGAATGAGTGACGCTACTGCATCATGTACTTTCTGTGGAATTTCTTTCAACTGTGTCCTATCCAGATTTTCGGTATCAATCGGCGGACCAAAAGTAACGACAACTTTAGCCGATTTAATTCTCGGGAACTGACGCTCAAACAAATCACTGGTACCTTGAATGCCCACAGGGACAATCGGAGCCTTGGCTTTGGTTGCAATTTTAAAGCCGCCTTCTTTGAACTTCATCAGTTTTCCGTCCTTGGAACGGGTCCCTTCCGGAAACAGAAAAACAGAAATTCCGTTTTGTAACATATCTGCAGCTTTTAAAACAGTTTTCAGACCCTCCCGGGCATTTTTCCGATCCAGAAACAGGCAGTTGACAAAATACATCCACCAGCTTAAAAAAGGAATCTTTCGGATTTCTTTTTTTGCAATATAACCGGTAGGACGTTTCATCAGGGGATATGTCACAATAATGTCATAGAGACTGGTGTGATTCCCGACAAACAGCACCGCCCGGTCTTTTGGGATATTATCATACCCTCTGACTTCTAATTTCACTCCGGAAATCAGACAGGTACACTTCAATCCCAGATTCACGAAAAAAAGACTGCTCCTGTTGCGCAAATCCATGTTAAATTTTTCAATAATAAGTTCTGCCAGCTGAATTGGCAGAGAAATAATAAAATATATTACCAGCATTATCGCCAGAATAATAAGTCTTATCATAATTTGCCTCCTGGTGTTGGAATGGAAAGCGTCTGCACTTTTCCTGTTATTGCATATTCTTTTATTACGCTACATATGTTACCACATATTGTCAAATAAATGAACAGCCATTAGTGAAAATATACAGTAATACTTTTAAAATATTGTAAAAAGTGTTAGAAACGTAAATAAAACAAATTTTAATTATTGAAGAAAATAGGCGTTCGTGCTATACTCACGTTATATAAGCGATAATTCGCATTTTTAAGAGGAGGATTTAAAATGAAGACATTGAAAAGACTTGCAGCAGTAGTTGCTGCACTTGCTCTTACTGTCGGCATGTACTCAAATTGTTTTGCTGCAAGTACATGGGGAAGTTATTTTGGTTTAACAGATGGACTTTGGTACGAAGGATCAGAAGGAAAGATGGTTTCACAGTCAGCCGACAGCTGGACGGCAAAGATGGACACAATCGGCTGGGGTGGTATCTGGGGATGCCAGGTATTCCAGAACAATGAAACAGGCAATGGAAAAGTTGACATCAAAAAAGGTACAGAATATGAGTTAAAATGTACTCTCACATCAACAGGATGCGATAAATGGGTATTTATTAAGATTGCAACAAAAGATACTTTTGCATATGGTAAGTGGGTACACTTAAAGAAAGGTAAAGCTACAACAGTAGACGAGAAGTTTACAGCAAAAGCAAATGCAAACTCCATTTATTTTGGATTAGGCGGAGACTTTGGTGACAGAGAAGACGAAAAAGAGCCATATAAGTTTGCACCTGGTGGAGCATCTGCGATTGATGATAAAGACGCTACATTCTCTACAACAATTAAATGTACAGGATTCTCTTTGGGTGAGCCTGCAGCAGCAAACAGCACACAGGATTCAGACAAAAATGATTCCACAAGTACATCTACAAGTACAAGTACGTCAACAAGTACATCCACATCTACATCAACAAGCAGTTCTGCAGTAGCAACTGGTGACTTTGCACCAATAGCATGCGGAGCCGCAGCAATTCTTGCAGCAGCAGTAATCGTTGTATTTGCCAGAAAGAGAGATTCTGAATAATACATACAAATAAAAAAATAAAAAATAATTTTCTAAAAACCGCAGGGCGTATTTCCTGCGGTTTTTATTTTGGCAGGAAGCGCTTTCGTTTCTGTAAGATAAAAATACCCTGTCGGGAATTGAAGTGATTTTAAAAGACAGATGTTCTTACGGATTTATGCCTTGAGAGAGTCCGCAAACAACCTCAATATCGTGTATTTTATAAAAACATTTTTCCAAATATAGTTATTGTGAATAAATTAACAAATGTGATTTGTTAAAAATAGTTAAAAATGACACGTTTTTTTGACAATGGGAAAGATAAAATTGTAAAAATACTACAAGAAAAATCGTTTTAAAATCGTTTTTAATTGTTGATTTGTACATAGTGTTGTGATAAAATTATTTCAAGAATATCACTATGTGGATTCTAATGTAGGTGAAAAATTTTTTCAAGATGAAGGAGGATAAAAAACATGAAAAAATTAGGCCGTAAAGCATTAGCTTTATCACTTTCTCTTGTTCTTGGAACATCTATGTTATTGACAGGATGTGCCGGCGGAGGAAAATCAAATTCAAAGGGTGGGAGCTCTGATGAACTTGGTATAACAACAGGATTGGCAAAAGATACGGCGGGCGACATTTCCATTATGGTATGGTCCGGTGATGGAGAATACTATGAAGATATTGGAAATCCTGACAGCGATGCAGGAAAGAAATTATCGGATCCAAAGAAAATTGTTGCAAGCAATGTAGCACAGGTATATGCAGTGGCACAGAAGTTCCATGAGTCATATCCAAATATTAAAATTAATCTCTGGTCAAAAGTAGGAGATCCTGACCAGTACAACACAGCATCATGGGAGCAGGAGATGGAAAATTTCCAGGCAAAATATGGAAAATATCCTGATATCTGGGGCTCCACAAATGTTACGAACGACATCAAGAAGGGTCTTGTTGCAGATTTGTCTGTTTATAAAGATGATGAAAATTATCAGAAATATAACAAATCCCTGATGGAAAATCTGAATTATTATGGTTTCCAGGCAGGACTTCCATCTTATACAATTCCGGGAGGTATCTGGGTAAATAAAGCGTTGGCACAGGATAACAACATCAACGTACCAAAGCCTGACTGGAATATTGATGAATATACACGTTTTGTTACAAAAGCAGACGGAAAAGAATTCTGGGGTGCGAAAGGTACACCGGTTAATATTGTTAATCTTGGAACAAACAGTATTAATAAAATGATTTCAGAAAAGAATGAAGTAAAACTGGACAGCGACGAAGTAAAATCACTTTTGAAATATTTCCCTAAATGGGCTGAGAAATCTATTGATGTGGCAAAAGGCTCAAAGAATATCACAGTAGATATCGTAAAAGAATGTACGGATTATTCCTGGTATTACTTTACAAACAACCGTTCTCTTGTAAACTTTGAAGATCCTTGGTTTTTGACAGCAGGGGCAGATGAGTCGGCAAAAGATAGTGATGCTTACATAAAATCATCTGACTGGGATATTTATCCATACCCATCTACAGATTACTGTGAAAATACAATTAAATTAATCATGGATCCTATCTGTCTTCACAATTATGCTCTGGATGACAAAAATCCTGAGTGGAGTGACGCAGAAAAGAAGAAATTAGATATCGCATACACATTTGCATCTTTCTGGACTGCAAGTACTGTTGCAAAGCAGGCAGTATTTGACCAGCAGTGGGCAGAAAACGGACAGATTAAGTCTGCAGCAGGAGATTCTTTCCCAGTAGTATCCGGTGATGCTTATGATGAGCAGATGGAAATCTGGAACAGTCTTCCAGCACATAAAGTTTACAAAGACAAAGAAGGATTCCAGGAAGTACTGAAGATTTGGCAGGAAGGAAAGACATGGGATTACATCGACAAATGCTGGACCAGTACAGTAACTGAAAATGGCGAGACAAAGGACACCTTATATGAATGGGTTAACTGTGGTCAGGAAGAAGTAGCAGGCGCATGGTTTACAGACAAAGACTGGGCAGATAATGTTAAATCAAGATTATCTGATTGGAACGAGACATGTAATAAGCGTATTCAGACAGCACAGACGCAGTTAAAAGAAGCCTTAAAACAATATTATGGAAAGACAGACGCAGACTTAAAATAAATATTAAGGGTTTAATCACATAAGTAATTGCGGAACTACCTGATTTGTAGTTCCGCTTTTATGACAAAAGGAAGGACAACAATGAAAAAGAAAGTAATTGGAATCATAATAGGCGTCATATGTGTCATTGTTGTGGCTGTTTGTCTGAATCAGTTTGTATTCAAAAAAGAAGCGACATACATAAAAGATGCAGACAGCCAGAAGCTTGAGCAAGCTTATAATCTGTTATCCAGTGCTTATCTTAATGAGGGCGAAGAACCGGAAGTTTATTACACGGATTTTATTCAGGATAATAAGGATATCGGAAGCGGCTCATATCAGGCCACATTAAAAAATGGCATAAATGTCAATGACTATTATACAAGTAAAAAGAAAGAAAATTCAGACACTACAGTACCGGAAGCTGTAAAAGACTACAGCGAAGATATGGTAGAACTGGACTATACTGACAAAGCACAATATCAGGTCAGTGTAAAAAAAGCAGGGCTTTATTATCTGTCTGTAGATTATATTTCGGTAGGAGAGTCATTATCTGATTACACGGTAAATGTTGCTGTAAACGGAAAACAGCAGTATTCAGAAATGAAAACAATTGCTCTCCCAATTCTCTGGACAGATGTGGACAAAGATACTTATGTCAGCAGCGATGCCCGGAAAGAATTTCCATTAGACAGTTATGGAGATGAAATGCCTCCAAGCCAGAATAGAATTCAGGTATGGACAAATACATATTTATATAACAATACTTATGTATCCAGTACGCCATTGTGCTTCTACCTGGAAAAAGGAAACAATACCATTGAAATAGAAAATGTTTCCTCCGGTGGGTTGGCACTTGGAGCATTGAAAGTGCAGGAAGGAACGACAGATATTGTTTCTTATGAGCAATACGCAGCACAGCACAGTGATGCAGAGCTGGTTACTGATAAGAAAGATGCACTTCAGATAGACGGCGTATATTATACACGGAAAAATTCTACGGATGCTATTTATGGCACAGAGACAAAAACTTCACTTACAAGATTCAACATAGATCATGAAAAATTAAATACATTAAAATGGAATGCGGCAGGAATTGAAGTAGAATATACTTTTAATGTAAAGAAGAGCGGAAATTATAATATCGCATTCCATTATCAGAACAGCAAAAAAGAATTCCAGACATTTGAAACAATAAAGATTGATGGACAGGTACCTTTTAAAGAAATGTACAACTATGCTTTTGCTCCGGTATCTTCAGGATATCAGAACGAGACGCTGAGCGACAAAGATGGAAATTACTATAATTTCTATCTGACAGAAGGAAAGCATACGATATCCATCAAGCAGGAAAATGAGCCTGTTATGGAGGCATACCGATATGCTTTACTGCTACAGCAGCACATAACGGATTTTGAACTGGAAATCACAAAGATTACAGGTAGCGATGTAGATACAGAGCGTAACTGGAAGATGACAAAATACATTCCAGAAATACCGGAATATCTGGATGCCTATGAAGTAATGATTCAGCATATCAGATATATGCTTCAGAAATATTCTTCCAATGGTAATGCCGGAGCAGTGCTTGCATATTTGGATGAAGCAGAGGAATTCATCAATCAGATGCAGAAATATCCGGATGAAGTTGCGCTTCACACAAAAGATTTGACCGGAGCAGATAACTCCATACTCGTTTCTCTGAGTAACTTTACTACAGAAGTAACGTCCAATGAATTTACACTGGATAGAATATATATTCATGGCAACGAGAAAAATTTGGAAAAGGCAAATCCATCCGTGGCAAGTTCTATCTGGACTTCTTTAAGAACTCTTTTAAACACATTTACATCAGATAAATATGCGACAGGGGCTACGGAAGATGAAGACACTGTTACTATCTGGGTCAACAGAGCGATTACCCATGTAGACCTGTTACAGAAGATGGCAGATACAGAGTTTGTTCCTTATTATAAAGAAAAGACCGGAAAAGATATTAAAGTTAAAGTTGCCACAATGCCGGATATCAGTAAGATAACACTGGCCATTGCAGCAGATGAGACACCGGATATCGCATTGGGACTCATGTCTTATGTTCCATTTGATTTGTCCAGCCGTGGAGCTTTATATGATTTGACACAGTTTGATGATTTCTGGACTGTAGCCAGAAGATTCCCAACAGGCTCTTTTGTTTCCTATGTATATAACGAAGGAATGTATGCAATACCGGAGACAACAGACTTCAACGCGGTTGTTTACAGAACAGATATTATGGATCAGCTGGGACTGGAAGTTCCGGATACATGGGATGAATTAATTCAGATTCTCCCAACGCTCCAGAGATATGGAATGAATTTCTATCATAATATTTCTCTTGGTACAACGGGTTATAAATGGTTTTATCAGACAGCTCCAATGATTTTACAGAATAAGGGTGAATTGTATGTACAGGATGATGAAGGAATTGTTACTACAGGTATAGATTCCAAAAATTCCGTAAAAGGACTTCAGCTGCTTGGCGATTTATTTACGAAGTATTCCTTGGAAACTTCAGTAAATACATTCTTTAACTCATTCCGTTATTCTGTATTGCCGATAGGTATTATCGGTATGGAGGATTACACACTGATTAAAAACGGTGCCAGAGAGTTAGATGGTAAGTGGGCAATTTCAAAATATATCGGAACACCACAGGAAGATGGTACAGTCAACAGAACGTTCGTTGCAAACGGAACGGGTGGCGTTATCTTTAAAGATTCCGAAAAGAAAGATGAGTCCTGGGAATTCCTCAAATGGTGGACCAGCAAACAGGTACAGACAGAGTATACCTACACACTTCGTTCCACATACGGAAAAACATTCTTCTGGTTGTCTGCAAACAGAGCCGCTTTGGAAAACAATCCAATGGACGAGGCGGACAAGAAAGTTGTAACAGAACAGATTGATTATGTAACAGATGTAACCAGAACACCGGGACAGTATTTGTTGGAAAGAACAATTTCCAATATCTGGACCACAATGGTATTCGACGGTACGGCAGGACAGGTAGCCGTAGATGAAGCGAAGAACGACGTAAACAAAGAAATCGTACGTAAAATGCAGGAATTGGGATATTACGACGATAATGAAAAGATGGTTAAGAAGTTTAAGCTTCGTGGATACGATTGGATAAAAGAAAATCAGGATAAGGCGAAAGCAAATCCGGAAGAGGAGGTAAGTAAGAATGAGTAGTACTGCTGCTGTAAAACCGGCAAAAGCCCGGACAGGTAAAAAATTCTTTCAGACAGAAGCATTTCATTCATTTGTGCTTATGCTCCCTTATGGATTATTGTTTTTTACCTTTATATTATTACCTATTATAATAGCAATCGGTTTGGGATTTACATATTTTGACGTTATCAATACACCAAGTTTTGCAGGAATGAACAACTTCATAACACTGCTTACAGGGGATGAAGTATTCATGAAATATGTATTGCCGAACACAGTATTGTATGCGCTGGTCGTAGGTGTGGGCGGATATGTCCTGTCATTCATTATGGCATGGATACTGGCTCAGGTAACACCAAGGGCAAGAACATTATATGCGCTGGCAATGTATACCCCTTCCATGGTAGGTCAGCTTATGATTCAGGTTATCTGGAAAACCATCTTTTCCGGCGACCAGAGCGGTCTTGCCAATGCTTATCTGCAGAAGCTCGGTATTATAAGCCAGCCAATCCAATGGCTGATTAGTTCGGACTACTTTATGCTGATTATGATTTTTGTATCCTTATGGTCATCCATGGGTATCGGATTTTTGTCTATGCTTTCCGGTATTATGAACATTGATCAGGAATTATATGAAGCAGCATATGTGGACGGAATTAAGAACAGGGCGCAGGAAATTATTTACATTACAGTTCCTTCCATGAAACCGCAGATGTTATTCGGTGCGGTTATGGCGATTGTAAACGCGTTCAACATGGGCTGGATTGGTGTAGCCCTTGCAGGCGCAAACCCAACGCCGGAATATTCCGGACAGTTGATTGCAAACCATATTGATGACTATGCATTTGTCCGTTACGAAATGGGATATGCAGCGGCAGTATCTGTTGCATTATTAGCGTTAGTGTGGTTGTGCAGTAAAGTAGCAAATAAACTGTTTACAGAAAAAGATGAATACTAGAAAGGAGGAGAAATAAATGGCAAATTTTCAAGGTAACAGAATTAATCCATCCAGATTTTCTTCGAGTCAGATTAAATTTCATATTATCGCATTTCCTTTGTCAATATTTATGATCCTTCCGGTAGTATATTTGATAAACAATGCGTTTAAGCCTCTTGGTGAATTGTTTAGATTCCCACCAACGCTTTTTGTGCAGAATCCTACGTTAGACAATTTTAAGAATTTGATGAATCTGGCGGGCTCTACAGGTATCCCAATGTCAAGATATCTGTTAAATTCCGTTATTGTAACGGTACTGACCGTTGTATTAAACTTAATTATTACCATTATGGCGGCTTATGTTTTCTCTAAAAAGAAATTTAAAATTAAAGGCGCTTTGTGGGAAGTAAACCAGATGGCACTGATGTTCGTAGCAACAGCAGTGGCAATTCCAAGATATCTGATTATTGTTAAGATTGGCGCTTACAATACATGGTTTGCACATATTCTTCCGCTGATTGCAATGCCGGTAGGACTGTTCCTCGTAAAACAGTTCGTTGACGGTATTCCGGATGCACTGATTGAAGCGGCAGTTGTAGATGGCGCAGGAGATGTTACGATTTTGAGAAAAGTAATTATTCCGTTGACGAAACCTGCACTTGCCACATCGGTAGTGCTGACGTTCCAGCAGGTATGGCAGAACGTGGAGACTTCAAACAATTACATAACGAATGAAACTCTAAGGACATTGACATATTACGTAAACTCGATTGGTGTTAATAACGCGGTGGCAGCATCCGGTATGGTCGCGGCGGCCAACTTGATTATGTTTGTTCCAAACTTAATCATATTCATTTCGATGCAGTCTAAGGTTATGAACACAATGAGTCATTCGGGTATCAAGTAAGGAGGCAAATTTATGAAGAAATTATGGAAAAAATCATTGGTTTTGCTTCTGGCATTGATATTTGTAGTGATGTCAGTGCTTCCTGTAGCCGCTTCACAGGCGACAAGCTATACTTATACGCTGGATGACCAGGAAAATCTGGTTAGAACACAGGATGCATATTTGCCGGACAGAACAATTACGGATTTGGGACTTACCGATCCGGAAGACATGGTGATTGATGAAAATAACCATTTATATATCGTAGATACCGGTAATAAGAGAATCGTGGTTTTTGATTTGAATACGGAAAAAATCATTAAGATATTGAGTGGCGAGACAATTCAATCAAAAGATTTCAAAGGATTTACTACACCAAAAGGTATTTACAGAACAAATGAAGGAGAACTGTATATTGCAGATGCAGGAGCAAGAACAGTATACAGATTCACAAAAGACTATCAATACGTAAGACAGTATGATGAGCCTACGGCACCAATTTTTGCGGGTACGAACTATGAGCCAAGTAAAATTGCCGTAGACAGTGGAAATAATTTATATATTGTTTCCGAGGGTGTGTATGCAGGTGTCATCCAGCTGGCGAACACGGGTGAGTTTTTAGGATATTTTACTTCCAACAAGTCTCGACTTACCCCACAGCAGATGTTCCTCAAAATTATTTACACAAAAGAGCAGGAAAAGAAATCGGAGATTTTGAACACACTGCCATCTACATTTTCTAATATCTATGTAGATAAAGAAGGTACAGCATATTCCACGTGTATGGGTGTAGGGGACGATTTGTTAAAGAAACATAGTACGGATGGTACAAATATGTTTAACAATGCCATAATCGCCTCAGAATCCCTGACGGATGTCACGACAGATGACAATGGTATTATTTATACCAGTGATTCCAAGGGTTATATCTGGATTTACACAAATGCGGGAGAAGTTATTTTCTCACTGGGTGAACAGGCAATGGATACGGATATTTCAGGTTTGTTCTCATCTCTGACAACACTCGCAATAGACAACGAAGGAAATATCTGGACGGCAGATGGAAAGAAAGGATTTTTACAGTCCTTTACGCCGACAGAATATGCAACGACAATCTATAAGGCTCTGCGGGAGTACGAAAATGGTGATTATGACGAGGCCCTGGAAGACTGGAGTTATGTATTAAGACTGAATCAGATGTCAGTGCTGGCCCATAATGGTGTTGCAAAGGCATATTACAATGATGAAGTATATGACAAGGCAATGGAAGATTTTGAAATTGCCGGTAACCGCTCCGGATATTCCGACGCATTCTGGGAAGTGAGAAACGAATCTATCCAGAAGTGGTTGGGAACAGTGCTGATTGTACTTATCATTCTTATCTTATTAAAGATTGTTATTACACTTGTTGATAGAAATAAAGTTATCAAACAGAAGAAGAAAGCTATCGGCCAAAAATTAAAGAATACGCCGATTATCGGAGAAATCGGATACGCCTTTAAGTGTGCAAAACATCCGATTGACAGATATTACGATATCAGAGTTCATAAAAACGGCTCGGTAGTGGTAGCAACGATTATATATATTATATTCTTTGGTGTGTATATGCTTTATCAGACCGGAAAAGGATTTATTTACCAGTATACGAAAGTCGAAGATATGGATATGGGAGCCGTTATTGTAGGTTTCTTTGCAATATTAATTCTCTTTATCGTATGTAATTATCTGGTAACATCGATTACTGACGGTGATGGAACATTAAAACAGGTATATATGATTCCGGCATATGGATGTATTCCGGCGATGATATGTATGCTGATTACCATAGGAATGTCTTATGTACTGACATACAATGAATCATTTATCCTTACAGTGATTATGATTATTGGCGTAGGTTGGAGTATTGCAACCATATTTGAAGGACTTTCAACTGTGCATGATTACGATTTCAAGAGTACTGTTCTTAGTCTGATTATCACAGTAGCGTTTATGTTAATTGCAGCAATCGTAGTACTTGTAGTAATTATCATGTGGGAACAGTTGGCAGACTTCTTATTAACAGTAGGAAAGGAGATTATAAGAAATGTTACAGGCAGCTAAGCATAGTAAATTAAAAATAACAGCACTTGTGGTATCTCTCTTATGTGTCCTTTCACTTGGCGTAGCGGTGGGAGCTGCGTTTCTTAACACAAACAGAGATACAAGACCTGCACCGGACAGGGTAACGTCCCATCTTGAAAAGAGCAACGCGTATGTACTTCTCTGTGAGAGAGGAGATTACAAATATTATTTCCGTGATGACAGAGATATTATTTTAATTGAAAATACGAAAAGCGGATATATCTGGAAGACAGGTGTAGATATTGCACTGCCAAGCCAGATTGAAGAAGCTTATGACGTGGTAGCCGGTGCGAAGGAAGACAATGATCCGTCTGCAGTGAAAGATTATGCAGAAGAACTGGGTATCACACCGGAACAGGTAAGAGCGCTTGCCAATGAGCCAAAGGATTCCTCTTTTGCCAATGACCAGTATGCAGCTTTTGCCAATTCCTTAATCACAATAGAATATTTTACGGGAGAAGGTACCAGCATGACCACTACGAGAGTGTCATCTGCTGCATACGATGAGGACGATGGAACTTCAGGAATGGAAGAAGAAGACAGCGCCAATGGAAAATATGTTTTGAAATGTTTATTCAACATTGAAGATAAAGAACTCGGCGTTAATGTACATATTACTTTTGGAGAAGATGGAAACATTCAATACGATATTCCATATGAAGAAATTACAGGAGACGCTACAGGGCTGATTTCCAACATTGTGATCACGCCGTTCTTAGGAACAAGTGGCGGCGCTACTCTGGCATATGACAAAAAAGCAGAAGACTGGGTAAAATTGACCGGAAAGAAAGTTACACCGGGTTACGCATTAATTCCTGACGGAAGCGGCGCCCTGGTAAGATTTACGGAAAATATAGCCAAATTCAGCAGTTATACCGGAAGCGTTTATGGACAGGATCCTTCCATCCAATCCGTATATTATTCTTCTATGAGTGATGTCGTACCACTGAAAAACCCAACGATGCCGGTATTCGGTATCTCCCATGGTGATGGTACACAGGCGGCATTTGTGGCATACGCAGACAGCGGCGATGAATATATGTCGATTAATGCGACACCTGCTTCCACGGCAGAAGGAGAAATGAGATATACTTACGCATATCCTGCATTTAAATTTAATTCTGCATTTTATCAGGTAATTAACCAGGCAGGAGAATCTTATCGTAAGATTCAGGACAATCCAAATAAATATGATATATCCATGACCTATCAGTTCCTCAGTGGGGACGGAAGCGATGGAAAGCCATCTGCAGATTATGCGGGTATGGCAAAAGCTTACAGACAGCATCTGATTGATAATGGAACACTGACAGAAATGCAGGAGAAAGGTGAAAATATTCCAATCCGGATTGATTTCCTGATGTCAGATTCCAAAAAAGGTGTATTCTCTACACAGGAAGTCGTTGTCACTACAGCAGATGATGTGAGAAATATATTAAACAAGCTGGTGGATGACGGAGTAAAAAATATCAATTCAGGAATTATCGGCTGGCAGAGCGGCGGACAGACGCTCTCCAAACCAAACAGCACTCATTTCTCAGCGAATATCGGAAAGAAGAGTGATTTTGAAGATTTGATGGCTGAGTTCCAGAAGAAAAATATTGATATATCTTTCTCAAGAGAATTTACGACAATCAATGAAGACATGGTAGGATATTATGGAACGGCAGCAAAGCATATGAATACACAGTATCTAGAAGTAAATAAATCCGGAGTATTGCCGGAAAATGTACCGGTTACAGAGTATGGATATGCTACGCCAAAGAAAACGGCTCAGTGGATTTCTGATTTGTACGAAGATCTGGGAGATTTAAGTAAGTCATTTACAATAGAAGGTGCATCCAATGTATTAGTAAGTTCCTACAGCAGTGATGGTGTGGATTCTACAGTTTCACAGGCAATTAAGATGTACCAGACAGAAATAGAAAAAATAAAGAAGGCAGGCACAAAAGTAAATCTGGTAAATCCAAATCAGTATTTGTGGAAATATACAGACCGATACCTGCAGTCACCGGTTGGAACGTCCCAATACGTATATGAGACAGACACTGTGCCATTCCTTCAGATGGTGCTTTACGGAACAATGGAAGTATATGCGCCATATGCGAACTTCTCTTTCTATTCCCAGACAGATATGCTGAGAATGATAGATTATAATATTTCACCATCCTTTGTTCTGACAAAAGAGCCATCGTACCTGTTGGCTGCTACAACTTCTTCGGATTATTATTCTACAGAGTTTGAGCAGTATGAAGAGCTGGTACAGACTATATACAATACAGTAAACACCCCACTTTCCCAGGTAATAGGATATCAGTGGGATGGAAGAAAAGTATTACAGGATGGCATTATATGCAATAATTATTCAAAAGATGGATCAAAACGCAGTATTGTCATCAATTATACAGAAGAAGAAGTAACTGTAGGCGGTACAACGGTGGCTCCAATGAGTGCCCAGGTTTTAGAAGGAGGTGTTAAATAATGGCTGAAGACAAGAAAAAAGCAGCAGTAACAACTCCAGAAACTACTACAGCGTCAGAGACTACTACAGCTTTGACGAAGGAGAAAAAAGTGAAGAAGAAAAAGATGCGTACCTATCAGCAGAGACAGGACAGAACAGGATATATGTTCATGGCTCCTTGGATTTTAGGTTTTGCATTGTTTACCTTATTCCCATTTGTATTTACAATTTATTTGAGTTTTACAAATGTAAAAAAGACAACACTCGGATACGAGATTGACTTTACAGGTATTTCCAATTACATTGAAGCGTTCGTAAAGAATACGGAATTTCTTCCGGCGCTGCTGGAATACCTGAAAATGATTGTACCTTATACATGTATTGTAGTTGTATTATCATTTATCATCGCATACCTGTTATGTAAGATTAAAACAGGAAAGGGAATTCTGAGAACAATTTATTTCCTTCCGGTAGTTATTATGTCCGGTCCTGTCATGACACAGATATTAGCGGTAGAAAATGCAGCAGAAACGGCTGCAGAGCAGGTGTCGGAAGCCGTGATGAAAACGAATGCTTACTCCAATATTTTCATCATGCAGATTATACATAGTTATTCGCCGGCATTGGCGACAGGGCTTGCAGACATATTTGACCAGTTATCCATTATTCTCTGGTTTACCGGTATTCCGATTGTATTGTTTATCAACGGTTTACAGAAAATTAATCCAAGCATTTATGAAGCGGCAAAAATTGACTCCGCCAATGCTTGGCAGATTATGTGGAAGATTACAATACCAATGTTAAAACAGATAGGATTGATTATCACTGTATTTACAGTAATCCAGATTGGTATGTTCAATTCCATCAACCCGGTTTATAAGTTAATTGAAGAAAAAACCGGTGAGACCGGAAGCGGACTGGGTTATGCCGCCACATACGCATGGATTTACAGTATTGTCGTTTTGATTATCGTAGGAATTGTATTCCTTCTCTTCAAAGACAGAAAACCAAAAGATATCAAGGCAAGACAGAAACAGGAAAAGAAACTGAAGAAACTGGAAAAGCAGCAGCAGAAGAGATTAGCTGCCCAGAGAAGACATCAGGCAAAGGAGGCAAAGTTATATGGCAAATAAAAATATTAGTGCAAAGAAAATTGGTTTGTCATCTGTAAAGAAAATCAACTTTGCCAAATTAAAGAAACTGAAAATAGTTCAGATTGTTTCCAAAGTAGCAATATACTTTTTGTTGATATGTATTGGATTTATATTCCTGGAGCCTATTTTTGAAATGGTGTCCAAGTCAATTATGACCTCTAAGGACTTAATTGATCCATCCATCACATGGATTGCAAAGCATGCTACATTGGAGAACTTTAAAAATGCAATATCTACGTTGAATATTCCAACGTCCCTGATTAACTCGATTGGATTTTCAGCATTACTGGCAGTGGCACAGACAGCAGTGTCCGCCACCACAGGATTTGCATTATCCCGTTATACATTCCGGGGTCACAACTTGTGGTTTGTGATGCTTATCGTGGCATTTATTCTTCCGGTACCACTTCTTACCGTACCACGAATCATTTTATTTGGTACATTTGAGAACATTATCGGAATCAAACTGATTAACTCTGTTGTGCCACAGTTCTTAATGTCGTTACTGGGACAGGGAACTTATTCTACGATGTTGATTTTGATATTCTACAATTTCTTTAATATGATACCAAAATCACTGGATGAGGCTGCCATGATTGATGGTGCGGGCTCGATAAAAGTTTTTTATCATGTAGCAATCCGTTTATCTATGGCAACAATACTTGTTGTATTTCTGTTTTCTTTCGTATTTAACTGGAACGAGACTTATACAACAAACATTATGCTCGGTGATGCGTTAGAACTGCTTCCGGGAAAACTGGCATTATTTGACAATGGAGCAGCGAGCGGAACTGGAAATGCAGTCAACGAAGCAAATAGAATGGCGGCCACTCTGATAGCGATTGCGCCATTGTTGATTTTATATGCTTTAGTACAAAAGCAGTTTATACAAGGTATTGAAAACACCGGTATTACGGGTGAATAGGAGGAAACATGAAAGGATTAAAAAAATTTACAGCTATCGTAGTTGCGATTGCGATGGTTGCAGGATTGTCTGCTGTGAATCCTGGAAAAGTGAGTGCAGCAGTTAAAATTCAGTCCGGAAAGAAAATGACCATCGTAGTCGGAAAGACAGATAAGATTTACGTAAAACAGAAAGGTGCTAAATTTTCAACCAGCAATAAAAAAATTGCTACTGTAAGCAGTAGCGGTAAGGTAAAGGCAAAGAAAGCCGGTACCTGTAAGATTACAGTAAAAGTTGGATCAAGCTCTGCAAAGTGTACGGTAAAAGTTGTACCTGCCAATGTCAAAGTAAGTTCTGTCGTATTGACATCTCAGACTTCAGCAAAAGTGACATGGAAGGCTGCAAAAGGAGCTTCCGGATATTACATTTACACAGCGACAAAGAAAAACGGAAAATATAAAAAAGTAAAAACAGTAAAGGGAGCCAAAAAGAAATCTGCTACCGTTTCCAATCTTCCAATGGGATATAATGTTTACTTTAAAGTGAAAGCTTATGCAAAATCAGGCAAGAAAACTTTATTAAGTGAATCTTATTCTAAGGCAAGCGACCAGCTCAGCGTTAAGACATGGAAACTGGAGTGGTCCGATGAATTCAATGGAAATAGTCTGGATACCAGTGTGTGGACTTATGAGACCGGAGCTACCGGATGGGGAAATCAGGAGCCTCAGGAGTACACTGCAGGTAAAAACATTAAGTTTGAAAATGGTAATCTGGTAATTATTCCAAGAATGGAAATATCATCATCAGGTACAAAATATACTTCCACAAGAATTAAAACTGCAGGAAAGAAAGAGTTTACCTATGGAAAAATGGAAATTAGAGCAAAATCAGCAAAGGGCCAGGGAACATGGTCAGCCGGCTGGATGCTTGGAAGCACAGGAGGAACATGGCCTGCATGTGGAGAAATTGATATTCTGGAAGCAATGAATGGTGGAGTGCCACAGACAATCCATTGTCCATACTTCAATAATTCTTCTAATTCTCATGGAAATAAGTATTATACTACCGGATTGACACAGGCACAGTGTGCATCAGCATATCATTCCTATGCCGCAGAGTGGACGGACACATATATCAAGTTCTCTGTTGATGGAAGAGAAGTAGGAACTTATGATCCAACGATGTATAGCCCAACAATCTACAACCAGTGCTGGGTATTTAACCATCCATTCTTCTTTATTCTCAACTGTGCAATCGGAGGAAATGCAGCAGGACAGATTTCAACAAAAGACTGGAATCTGGTTTCCAATTCCGGCGGAGTTCAGACATGGGAAGATTATTATTATATTGATTACGTAAGAGTATACAAATAGAGACAGAATACGTAATGATAGTTGTCTGCCATCGGATAAAACCGATGGCAGACTTTAAGGGAGGTAATTGTATGGTTACAATCAAAGATGTTGCCCGGGAAGCGGGCGTAGCCATTTCTACAGTATCTAATGTTTTTAATAATGCAGATATTGTAAGTGAAGAAACAAAACAGAGAGTTCTGGCTGCAGTAGAGAAACTTCATTACATTCCTAATATGAATGCAAAATTATTAAAGTCTAACAGAAAAAATACAATAGGCCTCTTTTTAACTAGTTTACAGGGCGATTTTTATAAAGTATTGACTCAGGCAATTCATTTACAATGTAAGTTGAATAACTATCTGTTAAATATCTATGTAAGTAATGATAATTCGCCGGATGAAATATACAGAATGATTATTGCATCCGGTGTTGCGGGAGCCATTATATATCATGAAGATTTAACTGGTGACTATGTAAAAAGAATTGCTACGGTAAATATACCAATGGTATTTATTGACAGAAACAGTAAAGGCAAAAATATTTCCGGAGTGCTGGTGGATGATAAGTTAGGAGCTTCCATGGCAGTAAATCATCTGATTAAACTGGGGCACAAAAGAATCGGATATATGCACGGAAATGATACGGGTGATGATAAGCACCGCTATCAGGGATATGTCGAGATGATGCAGAAAAATAATCTGCCAATCGATGAAAACATTGTGTTGAGAGGTTATTATGAGGAGACGCTGGCTTACAGTGAGATGCGTTCTCTGCTCTCCAGTGGAATAGAAATTCCGGATGCAATGTTCTGTGCAAATGATGAGATGGCATGGGGATGTATTCAGGCGCTGCAGGATGTTGGTATTAAGGTACCGGAAGAAATCAGTGTTATCGGATATGATGACAGCACACTAAGCGCATATTATGCAGTACCACTTACCACAGTACATAGTCCGATTACGGAAATGGGAAGCGCCAGCGCAAACGAACTTTTCAGATTGTTGAATGATGAGGGAAATAAGAGCGGTACCGTGACGAAACTCTCTCCAAAGATGGTCTACAGGAGTTCTTGTGGAAAACGAAAAAACTAAGTAAATATATTTTATCTGCCCGCACGCAAAAAAGAACGCTGCGCGTTGGCGTGCGAGCAGGCAATCAATCACTTCGTGATTGGTTACAAAAAACAAGGAGATTATTATGGACAAATACAGACTCGAGGGAAAGACATTTGTCATAGATGATTATGACAGATTACCCGCCTTTTCCAGTTTTTTACCTGGATTGGCAGGTGTAAAAGGGATTCCGATGTGGACTTTTTACACAAACAGAGGACAGGGAATGAACAGCTTTGGCATTGATAATAAAGGGAATGCCATAATGGAGTTCAACTCTGCCAATACCGCATTTGAAAATACAACCGTGAAAGGCTTTCGTACATTCTTAAAAATAGATGGCGAATACTATGAGCCATTTTTCCGCTATGAAGCAGAAGCAAAACGACAGATAAGAATGAATAAGAACAGCTTTCAGGTCATTGAAAAAAACGATAAATACGGAATTGAGATAGCTGTGAATTACTATGTTCTGCCAAATGAGAGCATTGGTGCACTGGTAAGACAGGTATCCATAAAAAATGTGAGTGGAAAGCACCGGGAAATTGAAGTGATTGACGGACTTCCAAAGATTATTCCATACGGAATTTCCAATGGGGAATTTAAGGAAATGTCCAATCTGTTTAAGAGTTGGGCATATATTAAAAATATTGATAATAAAGTTCCATATTACACTTTGAGAGCTTCTACAAAAGATTCTGCAGAAGTATCTGATGTAGAAGGAGGATATTATTATCTTACAGTCAGAGATGGACAACTTTTGGATGTTATTTATGACGTAGATACCGTTTTTGGCTATGACCTGTCATTAATGACACCGGTAAATTTCATTGACGGCTCAATTCAGGGTGTAATGGCAAAAAAACAGTGTTTTGCAAATAAAGTTCCTTGTGGATTTACACCAATAAAAGAAACGATAGCTGATGGCGATGTGATTCGATTTGATACAATGATAGGTTTTGCAGGCTCCATAGAGCAGATTAATGCAAAGGCACCTGTATTTTGTGAAACAGGATATGCAGACAGAAAGTTTGAAGAAGCAGAAGCACTTGCAGAAAGCTTTACATCCGATGTAAAGACCCATACAGCTGCGGGAAAATTTGACCAGTATGTGGAACAGTGCTATTTGGACAACTTTTTACGGGGCGGATATCCATATGTTTTGAACAAAGATGGAAACAAATCCATTATTCATCTGTTTAGCCGCAAGCATGGTGATCCGGAAAGAGATTACAATTTCTTTTCTATCGCCGCTGAATATTATTCTCAGGGAAATGGAAATTTCCGTGATGTGTCACAGAACAGAAGAAATGATGTGTTCTTTAATAAAGACGTGGGAGAATTTAACGTAAAGACATTTTTCAGTCTGGTACAGGCTGACGGATACAATCCACTGGAAGTAAGACCAAGTCTTTTCCAGGTAAAAGAAGGAAAAGAGGATACCGTCAAATCTTATGTGGAGGAATGTATTCAAGGAGATGCTTCTGCCATTGAAAAAGTAGTTTCCGGTAAATTTACTCCGGGTCAGATTTCCAATACGATTGCCAAACTTCAGCTTGAACTGAAAGTAGACGACGGCGAATTTATTGCCAAGATTCTGGAACATTGTGAGCAGAATATTGAGGCGGGATTTGGCGAAGGATATTGGAGTGACCATTGGGATTACAATATGGATCTGGTAGACAATTATCTTTCTATATTCCCGGATAAACTGGAAGAATTCCTGTTTCAGGACAGATCCTACAAATTTTATGACAGTGTAGCTTTCGTAGTGCCTAGAGATGAAAAATATGTCATCAACAAAAAAGGCGCAGTACGCCAGTACGGTATGGAAGTAGAAGATGAGGAAAAACTTGCTAGAAAAGGTTTCAATAAATGGGCAACAAACTGGCTGCAAACACCGGATCAGAAGGTTTATCATACCACATTGGCAGTCAAGATGATTACACTGGCACTCAGCAAGTTTGCTCAGTTGGATGTAGACGGTATCGGCGTAGAAATGGAAGGTGGAAAACCGGGATGGAATGATGCGATGAACGGACTTCCGGGTTTGTTCGGATCAGGAACTCCGGAAACCTTTGAGTTGAAACGTCTGATTCAATTTATTACGGACAATTTTGTGGGAGAAGAAGATATCGTAATCCCTGCAGAGATTGCAGATTATATGGATCACGTAAAAACTGCATTGGATGAATATAATGCAGGAGTACTTTCTGATTTCGCATACTGGGATAAAGTAGCTGCAATCAGAGAAAGTTACAGAGAATCTGTAAAATTATATCTGAGCGGCAAAGAAGTAAGTGTGACAAGAAAACATGTTCATGATGTATTTGCCGCATTTGCAGAAAAAATAGAAAAAGGAATAGAAAAAGCAGTCGCAATGGGCGATGGTCTTGTTCCTACTTATCTGACGCATGAAGTGGTGGATTTTGAGCCTGTGACAGATGCAGATGGAAATCCTGTTATCAGCCATTATGGTCTGCAGAAAGCGAAAGTAAAAGAATTTAAGACCGTTCCGCTTCCATATTTCCTGGAAGGACCGGCAAGAATGATGGGATATACAGATACAGATACGGCTAGAGCAATGTACAGGAAAGTAAAGGAGACAGGTCTTTTTGACCAGAAACTTGCGATGTATAAGACATCTGCTTCTATTGAAGACTGTTCCATGGAAAATGGACGCTGCCGTGCTTTTACTCCGGGATGGCAGGAAAGAGAAAATGTTTTCCTTCACATGGAGTATAAATATATCCTTGCAATGATAAAAGCAGGTCTGTATGATGAGTACTATGAGACAATCACAAGAGCCTTGATTCCATTTTTGGATCCAAACATGTATGGAAGAAGTACATTGGAAAACTCTTCTTTCCTGGCATCCAGCGTAAATCCAAATGAAGACATTCATGGAAGAGGTTTTGTGGCACGATTGTCCGGCTCTACGACAGAGATGATGTCTATGTGGATTGAAATGTTCATGGGTGGTAAAGTCTTTACTTGTGAAGATGGAAACCTGGTATTGAACTTTGAGCCAAAGATTGCAAACTGGTTATTCGATGAAGGAAAAGTTACATTCCGTCTGTTGTCCTGTTGTGACGTGACTTATGTCAATAATACAGGAAAGAACACTTACGGTGAAGATGGAGCGAAAGTTTCCAGAATAGAGATAGACGAAAACGTTGTTTCCAATGACAGCCGGATTGCAGGCCGTCTGGCAGAAGACATCAGAGATGGAAAAGTAGATAAGATTACCGTTTACTTTGAGTAAAATGATAATTGTTAAATGAGACAAAGAGCAGGTTACTTGAGACCTGCTCCTTTGTTTCTTGTATTAGGAGGAAAGACATGGGCGAACTAAAATATTTGGACAAAAAAGGAACATTCACGCTGGACAATCCGGATCTGACCGGATATATGTATTTTCCGCTTTGTAATGAAGCCGGAATGATGAGCTCCATTTCTCCGGATTTGGGAGGAGATATCAAGTTAAATCAGAATACATTTCTTTTAGAGCCGGTTAGCGCAGAAAATCTGCACAACAACAAATCCAGCCGTAATTTCTGGGTGTATGTAGACGGAAAGGGAGCGTGGTCCGCAACCGGAAAATCGGCAAAACAGCAGGCAAAACTTTTCGATGAAGATAAGGAACAGGTAAAACTGACAGCCGGCATCATGTGGCATCAGGTGGAGAGAATATCGCAGCAGATGGGATTAAAATCCGTGATTACTTCTTTTGTGCCAGATACGGAAGACAAAGTGGAACTGACAAAAATTGAGATTACCAATATTTCTGACCAACCGCAGAAAATCACATCTACGGTAGCTATTCCACTGTACGCCCGCTCTGCGTCAAATATTAGAGATCACAGACATGTAACGTCTCTTCTGCACAGAACACGCACAGTAAAAAATGGAATTATTATCTATCCGACACTCACTTTTGATGAGAGAGGACACAATAAAAATACAGTTTATTATAGCGCCCTTGCGAAAGAAGAAATCGGACAGGAGATGGTATCTCCGGTTAGATTCTGTCCGGTCACGGAAGAATTTATCGGAGACGGAGGCAATTTTGAAAATCCATATTATATTATAAAAAATAAACCGTTGCCGTACAGCGCAGGAGAAGAAGTAGACGGATACGAAAGCGTAGCGGCAATTCAGTTTAATACATGTGAAATAAAAGCTCAGGAGACAAGAACATATATTGTGGCGCTGGGATATGGAGAGTCGGAAGCAGAAATTACGGAACTTGGTAAAAAATATCTGATTACAAAACATTTTGACCGGCATTTGAAAGAGACGAAAGAATTCTGGCAAAATAAATTGAATGTAAGTTATCATTCTGCAGATACCGATTTTGATAACTGGATGCACTGGGTAAACTTCCAGCCGATGCTTCGGAGAATCTATGGATGTTCTTTTCTTCCGCATCACGATTACGGAAAAGGCGGAAGAGGATGGAGAGATTTGTGGCAGGATTGTCTGGCGTTGTTGATTATGGAGCCGGAAAAAGTACGTCAGATGCTGATAGATAATTTTGGCGGAGTCAGACTGGATGGGACAAATGCTACGATTATCGGTGCGAAGCAGGGAGAATTTATTGCAGACAGAAACAATATCGTACGTGTCTGGATGGACCATGGAGCATGGCCTTATCTTACAACCAGTTTATATATACACCAGACAGGTGACATTGAATTTTTAAGAGAAGAAAATACATATTTTAAAGATGCACAAATCTGCAGAGGAGAAGACAGAGATACGAGATGGAATGATTCCAGGGGAAATAAGCAGATGACAACAGATGCAGAGCCATATCGGGGGACTGTTCTGGAACATTTGCTGGTACAGCATCTGACGGCATTTTATGATGTAGGAGAACATAATCACATTAAGCTGCGTGGCGCTGACTGGAACGACGGACTGGATATGGCAGATGAGCGTGGAGAAAGTGTTGCATTTACGGCATTGTATGGCGGCAATCTGAAAAACCTGTCCAAGGATATCAGAGCTTACGAAGAAAAAACAGGGAAAGATACTGTAGAACTGGCAAAAGAAATTCTGATTCTTCTGGATGCCGATTCTGCTGTTTATGACAATGTCGGAGAGAAAAATGCAGTGCTGGACCAGTATTGCGATGCAGTGCGCCATATTATTTCCGGTGAAAAAGTCAGTGTAAGCTGTGACAGGCTGTGCAGTATCCTGGATGGAATGTCAGAATGGATTGCATGTCATATCCGCAATACAGAATGGACGACAGATAAAGAAGGATACTCCTGGTTTAACGGATATTATGATAATAGTGGAAAAGCAGTAGAAGGTGATTTTGAGAACGGCGTGCGGATGATGCTGACCGGGCAGGTGTTTGCCGTGATGTCAGAAGTGGCCACAAAAGAACAGGTTGCAGAAATTGTCAAAGCTGCAGACCGATATCTCTATGATGAAAAAATCGGCGGTTACCGGTTGAATACAGATTTTAAAGAAGTGAAAACAGATTTGGGAAGACTGTTTGGATTTGCTTTTGGACACAAAGAAAACGGCGCAGTATTTTCTCATATGGCTGTCATGTATGCCAATGCTCTTTACCAGAGAGGGTTTGCCAAAGAAGGTTACAAAGTAATCCATACATTATATCAGCATTGTAATGATTATAGCCGCAGCAGCATCTATCCGGGAGTGCCGGAATATGTAAATCAGAGGGGAAGAGGTATGTATCATTATCTTACCGGAGCGGCAAGCTGGTTACTGCTTACTGTATTGAATGAAATGTATGGAATCCGCGGCGAACTGGGAGCCCTGAAATTATGTCCGCAGTTGTTAGCGGAACAATTTTCCGGAGGCAGAGCGAGCGCTAACTGTATTTTCCGCGGTGTAGATATCACAGTAACTTATGAAAATCCATTTGCTCTGGAAGCCGGTCAGTATCAGGTCAAAGAAATATATATTGACGGCGAAAAATATTGCGATGGCGATACGATTGCAAAAGAAGAAGTGGATAAACTGGGAGATAAAAGCCAGATTACAGCAGTGCTCGGATAAAGAGACGAGGAAAACAGATAGAGGGAAAAGAGACTTCGAAAAACGATATTTTGTGAAAAGAAAGAGCGAGGTAATTAAGAATGTTTGAATGGGGAAGAGCCGTGTGCTATTCCGGATACAGACAGGGGCAGAGTCCAAAAACCTGTACTTATCCGACTTATGAGCAGATAAAAGAAGATTTACAGATTATCAACAATCTGGGATTCCGGTATATCCGGATGTATGATCCAATCAGTTATGCAGAAATGACGTGTCAGGTAATCCGGGATATGGGATTGAATATCAAAATGATGCTGGGACCGGGATTACAGTCGGAAGTAAACAATCCGGGCTGCCCATGGATGCAGACAAATTATTCGGAAGAAGAACTGAAAGCACGTGCTGCGTGGAACGATCAGAGGATTGATGATTTAATTGCCATAGCAAATAAATATCCTGATGTCATTAATGCCGTTTCCATTGGAAATGAAAATACTCCGGAATGGGGCGCTAACAATGTGCCGGTGCAAAGACTGATTGGCTTTGCCGTGCGTCTGAAAGAAGGAACAGGAAAACCGGTAACGTTTAATGAGGGAGCATTAGAGTGGGTAAAATTACAGGAACTTGCACAGTATATGGATATTATCAGTATTCATTCCTATCCGCTCTGGTATGGAAATACTGTGGAAGAAGCGTTACAGGTCAACAAAGAATGGTATTATAAAATAAAAGAAATGTATCCGGAAAAACCTGTTCTGTTTTCTGAAGTAGGATGGGCTACAGACTGTGCTGATTTTACACAGATGAAAGAAGGTCAGGCTAGCGAGGAAAGCCAGAAAAAATATTATGAAGAATTCTGGGCGTGGACCGACAGTGAAAAAATCATTGCCTATATGTTTGAGGCATTTGATGAGCCATGGAAAGGTGGAAACCGACCAAATGAAGCAGAAAAGAACTGGGGAATCTACAGAGTAGACAGAACGCCGAAGCTGCTTTTGAAATAATCTGCAAAGAAAGAATCTATCAAAGGGTATTTCAAAAAATCTGATGATTTTGAAATACCCTTTAATATGTCAAGGAAAGGTAATCAGATTCTTAATTTTATTTATAAAAAAGTATTTATTTGTGAAAAATTATCAAAAAAAGAAATTTTTTTCAAAAATTCTTAGTTGAATTGTACATATGTCTATGATAATATAATAATATCATTATTGCGTTTATTTTCGCAAATGAACAGATAAAAATTAAGAAAGGAGAGTTAAGCATGAAACTTAACAAAACGATGAAAAAGTTCGTGGCTTATATCTGTGCTATCGCAATGGTAGTGGCAGGCCTGGCAGGCTCAGGAGCAGTAGTCAGCGCCGCATCCTACACGATTGAAGTAGACGGAGTAAGTTATACGGTTGGCGAGCCATCAGGTAATTATGTTGGATTTGTCAGCCAGGGAGCTTTTGACCAGCAGAGATTTGGCTTCGCATGGTCTGGTGCAGCGGATCAGACTTCTCAGAAAGCCACAGTAGTTATTCAGAAAGAAGGATCTGTTGTAAAAGATATGAAAGAACAGAACAACGGTATGTCCATCTGGTTGACAGATATTTCTGAACTGGATAACGGAGAGTATACGGTAACCTTTACCGGAACAGGGGAATTTACCAGCCAGGTAGAGACTGTCCCACTGACAATCAGTGGAAAACAAGCAGTAGATCCAGGCGAAACCAGCAGTCCCGGAGATGGGGATGAAGGAACTACAACAGCGAAGGAAGAAGAGCCACCGGTTGAAGTACCGGAGGGATATACATTACTTCCGTTTGACTGGAATGAAATCGGCGCATGGAGACTATATGCAGGAAACTGGGGAGAACAGATAGCATATGTCGGCTATAAGTACAGTGAGGATGAGCCTCTCAAGATGTCTTTGGACTTCTTGCAGACAACAGCATCGGATGACTGGCTTGTACAGACAGATATTACTTTCAGCGGTCTGGAAGTTGGAGAGCAGTATCAGTATGTAATTTCTGACGGCGATGATGTTTTATTAAAGAAAGTATTCGAGGCAACTGCAACGACACAGAAATCAGATACAATAGGTCTTGGAAGAAAAGCAACGGGAACAAAGATGGAACTTACAGCAACATGTGAAAAATATGTTCCACCGGTAGGACCTACATTCCCAGAGGAAATGTCTTTTGAGCAGATTATTGCTTCGGATTATAACGTATTGCTGGAACAGACATATACACAGACAAGTGCTCACGGAGAGAATAGTGAAGGAGCAATGACAGATGGTCGAATCAATAATAATAAATATCTTGCCACAGCTTCTCAAGAGACGAATCAGGAAGTAGTAGTAACTCTTGAAAAGGCAAAGAAAGTATCCGACATCAACTGTGCAGCAATCAGCTTTGTAAATAATCTTACCAATGCAACAGATTTCACGGTAGCCATCTCAGAGGATGGAGCGGAATACACGACGATTGGTACTTATACTACAACAACCGGAGATGAAAGTACATTTAAACAGAAACTGCTGGAAGCAGATACGGCAGAAGTATCTTTTGATACATATAAATATGTTAAATTGACATTGGGAGAAGGAAATAATAATTACGGATATCAGATTCATGAATTTGCATTGATTTCTTCCGTAAAGAATATTAATACCAGACCATATGATATGTCAGATGTAATTGCAGATCCTGAGAGAAACCTTGCACTGAATAAAGAAGTAACCGTTTCCAGTACTTATGCAAATGAAGGATCTGACCCTACGGTATTGACGAACGGAAGTCTTAGTGACTACTGGTCATCTGATTGGGACGGAGCATTAGAGTCAGACTATATCATAGTTAATTTGGGACAGGTATATGATGCTTCCGAGATTACAAAAGTACTTGTAAACTTTAAAGCAGATAATACATTCTGTGAAAATTATACAATCGAGTTTTCAGAGGATGGAGACGAGTATACACCAGTTGCAACAGTTAAAAAAGGAAGCTGGGATTCCCTGATGAAAACCAGTGATGCTTCCAACACAACTGTTACAGATATATCTACTACAGGAAATGTCCAGTATGTAAAAATTAACATGCAGGGTCATAAGGGCTGGGGCTTCCAGGTAAGAGAAGTGGCAGTCGTTACAGCAGATCCTGAAGGCGAGTACCAGGTAGCAGAGCCTGATGCAGAAAAATGGCAGGATTATGGAGCATGGTCCACATACTTTGCAAACTGGGGTGCAAGCATTGCAACCGGTTATACCAGAGGTGGAGACTCCTTAGAAAACTTCTCTATAAAGATTATAAGCGCTGTAGGAGAATGGAGTATTCAGGCAAAGAGTCCTGCAATTTCCATCACAGCAGAGAAAAAATATACGTATAAAGTAGTTTTAGATTCTGATGCAGCGGGAAGAATCGTAAAGACAAAAGATGATGTTACAGGCACAGAATTAATTACGACAACATTAGTACAGGGTGAAAATGTAATAGAAGGCACTTTCACAGCACATGCAGATAATTCAAGAATTCTTCTTGAACTGGGTGATCCTGCAAATAATGGAGCAACGATTACTGTTAAGAATGTAACTGTCGAGGAAGCAAAAGATGATCCTACGACACCAACAGAGACAAGTACACCAGATCCTGACGAGCCATCAGAGCCTGAAGAGACTGTACCATCGGAATTGACGCTGGAGTCAATTATTGCAGATGACCAGTGGCATGAAAACGGACAGTGGGAATATTATGTAGGTGCATGGAACAATTCTACAGCTGAGATGGGAATCGATCCGGAAGATCCTGATCATGTACAAATAAAACAGGTAACAAGTGACTGGCGCGATGCTTATGCAGTACAGTTGAGAAAGACAGTAAGCGGATTGACACCGGGTGCAGAATATACTTATACAGTAGATATGTATGCGCAGTCTAATGACGGAAAGATAAAAGTATCCAATGATGCAACAGAGCATCAGTTAGTAGAAGGAACTCAGAAGGTAACAATGAAAGCTACTGCTGATGAGAGCGGAAAAGTTGAATTTGTTGTTGGAATGGGCTGGGTAGGTTTAAATAACGTACTTGACTTCTCTAATCCGGTTGTTACAGATGCAGAAGGAAACGTAGTATATCCTGTATCAGGTGATGAGCCAACGACACCGGAAGGTGGCGACGAGCCTACAACACCGGAAGGCGGCGACGAGCCTACGACACCAGAAGGCGGCGATGAGCCAACGACACCGGACAGTGGTAATGAGCCTACGACAGCAGAAGCAAATGTACCTACGACAGCAGGAACAGATGTATCTACGACGACAGCATCACAGGCAACAACGACCGGTGCAGACAAAGCAACAAGTGCCCCAACAGTGAAAAAGACAAAAGTTAAGAAAGCTACGAAGAAACTTTCCGCAAAGAAAGTAAAGATTTCTCTTAAGAAAGTTAAGGGAGCAAAGAAATATCAGGTACAGATTTCTAAGACAAAGAAATTTAAGAAAGTACTTGTTAAGAAGAACGTAAAGAAAGCGAAAGCAACGATTAAGAGCAAGAAGCTTGCAAACAAGAAGAAACTGTACGTTCGAGCAAGAGTCGTAAAAGTAGTCAACGGAGTAAAGAGTTACGGCAAATGGTCCAAAGCAAAGAAGATGAAAATTAAAAAATAATTCATTTTTCATTAGGGAAAGGGTGTCATTATGACACCCTTTCTTTTGTATGAAGTGGCAAAAAGAAAACGTTACTTTTGTGTTTTTCTATTGCAATAAATGGGAATGTATTTTTTATATTGTCATTTGATGGCTGGAATGATAGAATAAAAATAACGGTTAGAAAAACTTTCATGACTGATTATATCGCCAACATTTAGGCGGCGGAATGGAGTTTATTATGAAAATAAAAAAGATTTTAGCAATGACACTTGCGGCAATGCTTGTTATTGGAACAATTTCGGTAGGTGCAAGCCAGAATTCTTCTGATGGAGATAAAGATGGTGACACAATGGAAAATCCATGGGGAGGTTATTTTACAACCGCACCGACGGAGACCGTTACGCCAGAGCCGGAGGAGATAGTTACGACACTGGAAGGCGGCGATGAGCCTACGACACCGGACAGCGGTAATGAGCCTGCCACACCGGACAGCGGTAATGTGTCTACGACAGTAGGAAAAGATATACCTACGACGACAGTAACACAGGCAACAACGACCGGTGCAGACAAAGCAACAAGTGCCCCAACAGTGAAAAAGACAAAAGTTAAGAAAGCTACGAAGAAACTTTCCGCAAAGAAAGTAAAGATTTCGCTTAAAAAAGTTAAAGAAGCAAAGAAATATCAGGTACAGATTTCTAAGACAAAGAAATTTAAAAAAGTTCTTGTTCGGAAGAATGTAAAGAAAGCGAAAGCAACGATTAAGAGCAAGAAGCTTGCAAATAAGAAAAAACTGTACGTTCGGGCAAGAGTCGTAAAAGTAGTCAACGGAGTAAAGAGTTACGGCAAATGGTCCAAAGCAAAGAAGATAAAAATAAAAAAATAAATGCTGCCGAAAGAGTGTATTTGATATTGTGACAGTTCAAGTGAGGGAAATAGTACTATGATTATGAAAATCAAAAAAGCGGTGGTGTATTTACTTGTTACAATCATGGTCTTTGGAACAATGAATGTGGTGTCGGCTGTCAGTCATTATGATGATAATTTTGACGGAGATATTGTGGAAAATCCGTGGGCAGAGTTGTTTACAGATGCCAACAAATCAGATGTATCGATAGGCGGTACGACGAATACTACAGAGACAACAACCGGCCCGCAAAAAAACAAAGAAAAAAATTCTGCGTCATTTCTTCAAAAGACAAAAGTCTTATCCGCAAAAAAAACAGGTAAGAAAGCGCGTAAGGCAAAAATATCTCTGAAGAGGATAAAAGGAGCCACAGGGTATCAGGTAAAATATTCTACCGGTAAAAAATTCAAAAAGAAAAACACAATTACAAAAAAATTTTCTAAACCTAAGTTTACAATTAAAAAATTGAAACGGGGAAAATCATATTATGTCAAGGCGAGGGCATATCGAAAAACAGCAGGTAGGACAGATTATGGAAAATGGTCCGCAGTTAAAAAGATAACGGTTAAAAATAAAAAATAGAAAATGAAATTAGGAGTTGTGTACATTAGTCAATGATGTGAGACCAAAATCTTAAAAATAAAAAGGCAATATGATACCATAAAGGTTAATCAGGGA
>CANRIV010000007.1 GCA_947630805.1 uncultured Lachnospiraceae bacterium | reverse complement strand
AGGATGTGCAGGTAATCACAAAAATCATCAATGAACAGAAAGCCCTTGGCGCAGATGTCGACACAGACTTGAATTCTTACCAGTACACATGGGAAATGGATGAAAGCGGAGAAGAACGATTGGAAGATATAACATGGCTCGGAGTAGGTTTAAAGAACGAAATTTCCTTTGCAGGTTTGGATAAATTAACAACCTTGAAGTGTGGCTGGAATGTAAATGTTAGTTTGAACTACTTGACAGCCCTGGATGTAAGCCGGAATACAAAATTAACATACTTGGATTGCGGTGGTAACCCATTAACAACTCTGGATGTGAGTCAGAATACAGAATTAACAGAATTGCATTGCTATGCTAACAGCCTGACAGAATTGGATGTGAGCGAAAATACAGAATTAACAAGGTTGGATTGCAGTATTAACTCATTAACAACTTTGAATGTGGGTCAGAATACAGAATTAACATGGTTGGATTGTCTGGCTAACAGCCTGACAGAATTGGATGTGAGCGGGAATACAGAATTAAGAAGATTGGATTGCAGAGAGAACAGCCTGACAGAATTGGATGTAAGCCGGAATACAGAATTAACATATTTGTCTTGCGATGAAAACCAACTGATAAATCTAGATTTAAGCAAGAATACAGAATTAACACGCTTGTATTGTGATAGTAATGAACTGACAACTCTGGATGTGAGCAAGAATATAAAATTAACGGATTTGATGTGTCGTAATAACAGCCTGACGACCCTGAATGTGAGTCAGAATACAGAATTAACATATTTGGATTGCGGTAGTAATGAGCTGACAGCCTTGGATGTAAGCGAGAACACAGAATTAACAACCTTACATTGTTATGCTAACAGCCTGACAGAGTTGGATGTGAGCGGGAATACAAAATTAACAACCTTGAATTGCGGTGCTAACCAATTAACAACTTTAGATGTGAGACGGAATATAGAATTAACATATTTGGATTGCAGTTTTAACAGCCTGACAGTCTTGGATGTAAGCGGGAATATAGAATTAACGGAGTTGAGTTGCAGACGAAACGAACTGACAGCCCTGGATGTGAGCGGGAATACAGAATTAACAAACTTGGATTGCGGTGGAAACAGCCTGGCAGCCCTGGATGTGAGGCGGAATACAGAATTAACAAACTTGGATTGCGAGAATAACCAATTGACAGCTTTAGATGTGAGCGGAAATACAGAATTAACAAACTTGTATTGCGGTGGAAACAGCCTAACAGCCCTGGATGTGAGCGAGAATACAGAACTAGCATCTTTGGATTGTGATGTAAACAGCCTGACAGCCTTGGATGTGAGCAAGAATACAGAATTAACATACTTGGATTGCAGTTGGAACGAATTGACAGCCTTGGATGTGAGCTGGAATACAAAATTAACATATTTGGATTGCAGTAATAACGAACTGACAACTCTGGATTTAAGCAATAATACACAATTAATAGAATTATATTGCGATGAAACCGTAGACGTTATAGGGTATGAACGAAACAGATATTAAGAATAAACATATAAAAGCATAAGGAAAAGGTCTTCTATATATGATGTAAATATATAGGAGGCCTTTTTCTTTTTATTTACATATTATTCAAAGTCAGACTATAATGAAATCATTGATAATCGAGTCATATAAGGAGAGTACAAACTTATGGAACAAACAAAGAAAATTTTGGTAGTAGTGCTGGTATTCGTATTGTCAATTATCATCTGCGTTGTAGATGAGTTTTACTCATGTATAGGCGCTCTGCATATGAACACATCTATATTTCAGAAAAAGTCTGTAAGCAGTTTTTTTCATATGGATATGCTCACGGCTGAACTGTGATTCATTAAAGGAAATCATTCCAGGCGAATCCCATCCTCTGAATTCAAAGCAGGAGAGAGTGTAATATGCTGCGTTTCTCCGGAAACGGTATTATAGATAGTGGCACCTGATAATTGATACATATTCCAATCGGTTTCCCCATTTACTTCCACTTCTATTGCATATTTCTTTCCTTTTTGATTGGCCAAAGAAATTGCTGAATCTATTTTTTTCTGCTCGTAAATTCCTCTTTCAAATAAAAGGTTTATATAGCCTCTGACAGGATAATTGACCACAAGTATACTGTCGAAATAATTTTTATTGATATATTCGGCTAGTTTTTCATTATCCTGTCGGTAATCTGCACGCCATATGTAATCTTCATTGTTCTTATAATGGATGAAATTTCCCGCGAAGCAGGAGAAAAATGCGATACATAATATAGCGGTAGAAAGAAATCTTTTTCTGTGCAGGGAAACGGAGAGCAGTTGGTCTGTCAATTCACAAATAACAAAGGATAAGATAAAAATTGCTTTCATCCGGTCATATGTATAAGTTATTGCGTGCTCTTTCATAATAATATTTTCAAGAACAGGAAATATCATTACAAACATTAGCAATTTATGTCGGAACAAAACCTTTTTGTTCCTAATAAGATTCCAAACAATTAAAACAAAAAGCAGTACCCATAAAAATAAGAAAGATTCAATATATCCTTTGAAAAGGTCTGTTATTGATACAGCAGAAGCAAAACTTCTTGTAAAAAATCTATTTTTCAATGCGGTAAAGAAATCGACGAATGAAACTACACTCAAATAATGTAACGAAAACAATATAAATGACAGAGTTGTAAACATTCCTATCATCAGGACATTGTTCCACCCCCCCCCATTTTCTATTTTGTCTCAGAGATGTAAGAAGTTCTGCAAGCGCAAAACCAATATTCGCCACATAACCGGTCCATTCGATGTATGGATTGATCAACGTCATGGCAAAAAATATCACTTTTGCTTTTTTGGAATCTTCGTTTTTCCAAATATAATAGGATAACAATTGAATGAGTAATGTAACCTGCATAACGGATTGATGCCAGTATACGATTCCCATACCATGAAACAGTTCAGGAGAAAAAATATAACACAAAACGCCAATCAAAATAACAATATATTTATTCTTGCTTTTAGAATAAATTTTATTCAAAAGTGCAAACCATAACAATGATGAAATGATAAATAAAAATGTGTTGAAAATATATAAACTCAGCTCATTGATTGGCAGATGAAACAGTTTTACGAAGAGAAACGGTAATATATAGCCTGCCGGGGAAAAAGAAGTATAGTAGTAGTTTCCTTTTCCATCCGGGATAGTTTCTCCCCAGGAGATGAATTTGTCATCAATATTACCGAGACTCACGATAGGTAAAAACTTATGCTGACGGATGGGCGTTTCATCATAAGATTCCATCGTTAATAAGGTATGCCAAGTGGCGTCGGAATTTAAGTAATTGACATTATCATTTCTATATTTGATAAGTGATACAATCGCAACGCTAAACACAATCAATATTGTACATATGAAAACTGCAGTATTTGTTTTTTGTCTGTTCATGTGTTTGATTTCCTCCTCAGAGTAAGAAGTGTACATTTTATCGGCAAATACAAAGATTTTGCTGTATTTTTTAACAGATAAAAGTTTAATTTTTCCTCAGATATACATTAACGCCGCTGCTCTGGTAATAAACATACAGGGTAGCTGTTTTGGTGCTATACCAGGATTCTTTCGTTCCGTTAGAATAAGAACGGGAGTAAGTGGCGTTTCCATAGACGCTGTTTAAATAATTTACAACGTTATTATAACCGGATTCACCGATATTTCCGTATTGGAGGCGGGTTTCTATCAGTTTGTCATGATAGAAAACATATTGAAAAAGAGCTCCGGCATCTGAGGCAGATACTTTTACGCCATAATATTCGGGAATATTTTTGGTATTGAATTTATAGGTAAGATAAGAATATCCGTCAGAAGCTTCGGAATAATTACCCTCCAGCGTATCTTTCTGCTTGTTTTCGTATTTTTTAACAGCTTTAGAAGATTTAGAAAATTTTACGCCGCGGATATTTTTAATGTTTCCGTTTATTGTAGCCTTCTGGTCTCCATTTTCCTGAATGACAGATACGGGCTTTCCCGTTGTCTCAGTCTGCCCACCGGAAGAACTTCCTGCAAATCCGGTGTTTTTTATAATGATAAATATAATAATTACAATCAGTATAATGAGGGAAAAAATTCCGATATATAATTTGTTTTTATTCTGATTCCAATCTGATAAAGTCTTTTTTTCTGTACGCATTAATGAAACCTCCTGGATGATTGTACTAATAAAACAATATTATCATAAAGCAAAGTTTATTAAAAGACAAATGAAGGAAAAGATAGTTGAATAATATATAGATTCTGATATAATGAAGTTGTAGTACCTAATACTTATATCCTCGTAAGAGGAAGAGTCTCTCCTAAGACTCGTAAGTATACTAACATATTTTTCAGTCCGGAACGGTTATGGCAAGGGGGCCTTAACCGTTCTTTGCTGTTATGGGAATATAAAAATTTTAAAAGAACAACAGATAGGAGGCATGGATGAAAGGCTGGCTTGTTGTAAATGGATATTTACAGACAGAAAAATTTGATGAAATCTACCGCTGGTTGGAAAGCGCGGCAAAAAAGCAGAATATTGTGCTGGAGAGAGTGACAAACGATTGGCTGGACGCGACTGTTCCGATTCACAAAAAAAAGATGTCATGGAAAGAGAAACCGGAGTTTGTGCTGTTTTGGGATAAAGATGTCAAGTTGGCACAAATGCTGGAGCAGGAGGGACTTCGGGTATTGAATTGCGCAAAGGCAGTCGAAATTTGCGATGATAAAGCGTTGACATTTTTAAAATTAAAAAATACGGAAATAAAAATGCCGAAAACATTTATGGCGCCGATGACATTTGAGAAAGAATATAAAAATTATAATTTTTTAGAGCGCATTGCAGAAGATATTGGGTATCCTATGATAATAAAAGAAAATAAAGGCTCTTTTGGGGCACAGGTATATCTGATTAAAAATTATTATGAAGGTCTGGAAAAAATAAAAGAAATAGGACATTGCGATTTTATTATGCAGGAATTTGTAGAGAGTTCCAAGGGCAGAGATGTAAGAATCTATGTTGTTGGGAATCAGGTTGTTACGGCAATGGAGCGTCATAACCGGAATGATTTTCGGGCAAACATTACGAATGGTGGAACGATGAGTCCTTATGAGCCCACGAAAGCGCAAAAAGAAATGGCGATTCATGTCTGTCAGGAATTGGAACTTGATTTTGCCGGAGTGGATATTTTGTTTGGAGAAAAAGAGGAGCCGGTTTTATGTGAGGTTAATTCCAATGCCCATTTTAAAAATGTGTTTGACTGCACAGGAGTAAATGTAGCAGATTGTATTATGGAGTATATAAAGAAAAAAATTCAACAGTAAAGCTGCGGAGGGAGAAATGACAGGCTGGATTGTCTATCAACCGGAAGATGTGGATAAAAATAAGAAATTTATTCAGATTGTCACGGAAACATTAAAAAAACAGAATATCAATCTCCGACTGCTGCTGCTTTCGCAGGCCCGGAAAATTTTAGAGAACATTCATGCGACAATGCCTGAAAAAATAACAGAGATTGGCAGCGTTAGGGGAAAGAAAAAGATTTCAGAAACAGCGCAGATAATCCCTGATTTTATAATTAACAGAAGCCGGGATGCGGCGATGGCAGAGCAGGCAGAGCGGGAGGGCATCCGGGTATTTAACAGTGCAGTTGTCACAAGAATTGCCAATCATAAGGCAGAGACCTACCGGTTTCTTCGCAATACAGTGCCTTTTTTACCGGTAAAGTGGAATGGAACAATGGTTGCAAATGGCATAGGCGATACCGGTGTTTCTTATCCTTATATTATAAAAAGCTGCAGAGGGCATGGCGGGAGCCAAGTGTTTATGGTCAAAGATGCAGAGGAAGAAATAAAAGTACTTGGCGCCCTGGCGGGAGAAGATTTTCTTGTTCAGCAATGCTGTTCAAATCCGGGAAAAGATGTAAGGGTTTATATTATAGGAAATGAAATTATATGCGCAGTACTTCGGACCTCCGAGAAAAGTTTTAAGAGTAACTTCAGTCTGGGAGGAACGGCAGAACAATATCAGCTAAATACAGAAGAAAAAGAAATGGTGTATGCTGTTCTTGAGAAAATTTCTCTGGATTATGCGGGCATAGATTTTATTTTTCACGAAGGAAAAGCTGTTTTTAATGAAATAGAAGATGCGGTTGGCGCGCGGATGGTTTATGAAAGTTCAGCGTTGGATATCGTTGCTTTGTTTGCCCAATATATAGCAAAAGAAATGCAGGAAAAAAATAACTTTTAACAGCGTGCAATATTTTTGTGAAAACCTTCGTTGTATAAGCAAGGGTATTTTTGTAAAAACATATAAAATATGGTATACTTAACCGTAAAATCAGGAAAAGAAAGAGAAGGAATAAAATGAATTTCTTTCAGAGGCTGGCGGGACATTTTTGGACGGTAACACGACACAGACATCAGGTAATGGTACACTGTGCAAAAGCGGGTATTTTCTGGCAGGGACTGCGTCATGACTGGTCGAAATATTCCCCCACAGAGTTTATACCCGGAGTAAAATATTATACAGGAAAACGAAGCCCGAATGAGGGAGAACGTGAAAAATATGGATATTCTATGGCATGGATGCACCATAAGGGACGGAATAAGCATCATTTTGAGTATTGGTCTGATTATAATCTGGAGACAAAAAGGAATGAGCCGGTAGAGATGCCTTATAATTATGTAATAGAAATGTTTTGCGACAGAGTGGCTGCCAGTAAGATATATAACGGAAAAAATTATAAGCAGACGGATCCGCTTACCTATTTCAGTCGGAGAAAACCGCATAGAAGTATTCACATAAAAACGAGAGAAGAACTGGAAAAATTGCTTGTAATGCTGGCAGAAAAGGGGGAAGAAGAGACTTTTCGATATATTAGACAGCAGAGGAAAAAACAAAAAGGAGCGAAGAAAAAAACAAATGAATAGGGAAAGAATATATTATTGGGACAATTTAAAGTGTTTATTAATATTTCTTGTGGTGCTGGGACATATTTTGATTCCGGTAACCCATGACGGCAGAGGTACAGAGACAGTATATTATTTTATTTATCTGTTTCATATGCCTGCATTTGTATTTGTATCCGGTTTTTTTTCAAAAAGTTATATGAAAAAGGATGTCCCGGTAGTTAGTAAATTAATGGGATTTTTGATTTTGTATGTAATATATAAAATACTGATATGGGGATTAAGTGGAATATTGAATGGACACTTTCCGGAATTTAACCTTTTTGTGGAGACCGGAACACCATGGTATCTTTTTGCAATGTTTGTTTGGTATCTGCTGCTTCCATTTCTGGCAAAATTTAAAGGGCCGGTATGTATTTTGGCAACGCTGTTATTCGGATTGTATATTGGGTATGCAGACCAGATTGGACCGTTTTTCTGTCTTTCCAGAATTATTGTATTTTTACCATTTTTTATGGCGGGATATTACTTTGGAAAAGATTCTGTGTCAAAACTGACGCATTGGAGAAACCGTATTATCGCAGCAGTGATTTTGTTGGGAATTGCGGTTGGAGTTCTGATGAGAATGGACCTGATAAAAACTGTCGAGGCGTTGATTTATGGAAACAGGCCTTACAGTATTTTGACAAAACTGACTTCCCTGCAGGCAATGGGTGCAAGATTGTGTCTTTATGGGATTGCATTTGCGATGATATTTTCGGTGATGTGTCTTGTACCAAAAAGAAAACTTCCGATATCTTATATTGGCAGCCGGACACTGTCTATTTATATTATCCACAGGTTGATTCGGGATATATTGACGAAGTTTGACTTTTTTAATAAGTTAGAGGTAAGTGGAATAAAACTATTAATTGTTTGTATTGTAATATCCTTGATTATCGTCTGGATTTCTTCGGCAAAAATATTTGAAAAGATATCTAATGCTGTTTTTAAAATAAAATATAAAAAAATACTAGCAACGGATGGAGGGGAATATGAATAAAAAGGTGAGTATAATCGTTCCGGTTTACAACGTGCAGGATTATTTGAAAAGATGTCTGGAATCTCTTGTGAATCAGACGTTGGAAGATATTGAGATTATTGTGGTCAATGACGGTAGTCCGGATGACAGTCAGAAGATTATTGATGAATATGTTCAAAGGTATCCCGGGAAAGTACAGGGATATATCAAAGAAAACGGCGGACTTTCCGATGCAAGAAACTATGGACTTCAATATGCGACAGGAGAATATGTGGCGTTTGTAGACAGCGATGATTATGTTGATATTACCATGTATGAAAAACTGTATCACAAAGCAATAGAAGAAGAATCGGAGATTGTGACCTGCGCGTATTTTAAAGTAGATGATGCGCAAAATACAATGAACAGCGCCCAGAAAGGCAGAATGGGTTTTTATAATGCGTCAGCATTGGAAAATAAAGAACTGATAGAAATAAGCGCACCTTATGCCTGGAATAAACTGGTAAAAAAAGAATTACTGGACCGCACGAAAATTCTGTTCCCGAAAGGATATATTTTTGAGGATATCTGCACAATGTATCCTTTGATTGCATCTGCCAAAAAAATATCCAAAGTGGACGAGGAACTGTATTATTATATTATAGAAAGAAAAGATTCTATTACAGCGACATTCAATAAGTCAAAAACATTAATTTTAAAATCTTTGAGACTGTTAAATGAACGCTTTAAAGAACTGGGAATCTTTGATGATTTCCGGGATCAGCTTGTAGTAATTAATCTGCGCCATATTTATTTCCGCTTTAAAGAGTTTAACCGCTATAAAGACCGGAAACATCAGTGGAAACTGGTAAATGACGCTTTCGATATGTTAAAGGAGTATTTTCCGGACTGGAGAAAAAATTCAGGAAGTTATATTTACTTTACATTGCATAAAGACCGAAATGTAAAAAGATGGTTTTATAAGAGAAGATGGTATTGGTTGATGGTATCGATGATGCCGCTTGACTGGATTGTCAAATATAACGAATATGATTATAAAAAACGGCATCCGGGAACAGATTTTAGAAAAAAATATGTTGATTGCTATGAAACAATGAGCGTGGTGGAAAACCGGGTATTAATTGAATCTTTTCACGGCAAAAACATATCGGATTCTCCATATTATATTATGAAAGAGCTTCTTCGCAGGGGAGGATATGAAATCTATGTAACTTCCACTGCCAAAGCATGGGAAGAAAATAAGGCGTTTATCAGAAAACATCATTTTCCTGTAAAGATGGTACAGTTGGCGACGCCGAAATACTATGAGATTCTGGCAACTGCGAAATATTTGGTAAATAATGTTTCGTTTCCGCTGTGTCTTTCAAAGAGAAAAGAACAGGTTTATCTGAACACGTGGCATGGTACGCCGTTAAAGACATTAGGTAAGAATATGAAAAAGGGCATTGAATCCATGTTCAATATCCAGCACAATTTTTTACAGAGCAGTTATCTTCTATTTCCGAATGAGTTCACAAAAGAATGTATGATGGAAGATTATAATCTGGACAAGCTTTATACAAACAAGACGATTGTTTCCGGTTATCCGCGAAATACTGTTTTCAATGACGCGGAAGCCGGCAAAAAAGTGAAAAAGCGGCTGGGTCTTGATGAAAAAATAGTCTATGTGTATATGCCTACCTGGAGAGGAATAAATAGTTATGGACAGATGAGTACGACGGATATTTCCAATATTTTAAGTCGGATGGATCAGGTATTGGATGAAAATCATCTGCTTTTTGTCAATCTGCACCCGAATGTAGGAGAGGCAATTGATTACAGCGAATATCAGTATATTGACAGATTTCCACAAGGTGTTCCAAATTATGAGTTTGTTAATTGCGCGGATGCCTTAATTACAGATTATTCCAGCATCTTTTTTGACTTTTCGATTACAAAAAAGCCAATTGTACTTTTTATGTATGATTATGATGAATATATGGAAGACCGGGGAATGTATACAGATATCCGGGCATTGCCGTTTACCAAAATTTATGACATTGAAGAGATGTGCAGGGTATTGAAGACCAATGAAATCTTAAAAAATACGTATGAGGACGCGAAAGACTATTTTGAGAAATATATAAAATATGATTCCGTATCAGCGACAGAAAAATTAGTAGACTATGTATTCTATGGCAAAGAATCAGGGCTGAAGATAGAGGATTATGCGAAAAACAGGGAGAAAGAATGGAAATTCTGTGTTCAGCCAACCCGTATTGATTCAAAAGAAGAATTTGATGCCTTTGTCAATGAACAGGATGTGGAAAATACCATTTTTGTCATTAAGAACGATTATTTCCACAGTCTGATGAACAAATGGTTTTTTGAGGAATACAATGCGAAGCTGACGTATGTTATCTTTGGGTATTGCCGACTGCTAAACGAGGAAGATGAAAAGATATTCCAGACCACGGATGATGAGAATAAGCCTGCCCGGAGAAAGATAAAGAATAAGGCAAGAGAGAGGGCTTATCAGAGAACATTGCCAAATATTAAGCTCAACAACGTGACCGGGACAAAGAGAATTATCTAAAAAGAATGTGCAGTGTGGCAGAAAAGACAGACGAAATTTGTTATGCCTGAGAGAACGGAGACGTTTCGACGACAGATAAAAATACTGTGATGCAAAAAGAAAAAACCGATACTTTTCCGATAAAGGTAATTTTTTTACATCACAGTATTTTTTTATTGTGTCATATTTTGTTTTCCGATTTTTTTAGAGATAAGATATTTCGGGCGGCCTTTTACTTCTTCATATATTTTTGAAATATAGTATCCGATAATCCCCAGACTAATCATAACAATGCTGCCCAAAAGCAGAATCAGCAGAATAACGGTAGTAAATCCTTCTACAGCATGTCCCATAAAAAATTTAATAATTGTGTGAAGTCCGAGAATAATGGCTAAAAGAAATACAAATACACCGGCAATCGTAACCAGCTGCATTGGAGCAGCAGTAAAAGCAGCAATATTGGTAACGGCATATTTGATTAAAGACCACAGAGACCACTTGGATGCCCCCTCCTGCCGTTCCTGCACGTCAAATTCTACGGTGGCAGTTTTATATCCAATCCAGGAGGACAGAGCCCTGAAAAAGGCATTTCTTTCCGGCATGTCAAGTAATGCTTCCATCGCTTTTTTGTCCAGCAGTTTAAAATCAGAGGCCCGGGACATATCAATTTTAACGGCGCGTGATATAATTTTATAAAACAATCCTGCGCTGGCTTTATGAAAAAGACTTTCTTTTCCACGATTTCTTTTTACCCCTTCAACAACTTCATAGCCCTGCTGCCACAGATGATACATTTCAATGATAACTTCCGGTGGATGCTGCAAATCGCAGTCCATAATAATACAGCAGTCGCCGGAGGCATTGGCAATGCCGGCAAACAGTGCGGATTCTTTCCCAAAATTTCTTGAAAAATGTATTCCGACAATATGCTCGTCTGTTCTGGCTGCTTTTTCTATTTCCTCCCATGTATTGTCCTTTGAGCCGTCATTAATGAAAATTAATTCATAAGAAATAGCGTTGCAAGACAGAAGATTGCCTATTAAAGATGCCACCTTACTGATATTTTTTTCTTCATTGTAAGCCGGTAGTACAATAGATAACATTTTACCAAATTCCTTTCATACTTTTCATACGTGTCAAACTGGTAAATTTTATTGTAACATATTTTAAAATAGATTTGAATACAAAAGAAAAGCAGGTTGGTTTTTTTATTAAATTCTGATAAAATATAACAATAGGTAAATAATAGAAAAGAAAGTATTTGTTAGAAGATGGATCAGTATACGGAAGAATATCGATATGGAAAAACCAAAATAGACAGATCGGCCATTCCTTATGTCACGATTGTTTTGATTGCGATAAATATAATTATTTTTGTGATTATGGAGCTGGCAGGCTCTACGGAAGACAGTATGTTTCTGTACACGCATGGTGCAATGTACTGGCCGGCAGTTGTGGAAGACGGAGAATGGTATCGAGTGTTTACGCATATGTTTGTGCATACCGGACCAGAGCATCTGTTAAATAACATGTTCCTGCTTGGAATTCTTGGATATCAGATGGAGCGACAATATGGAGAGATAAAATATCTGATTACATACTTTTTTTGTGGCATTGTCGGCGCAGGGGTGTCGGCATATGTGGAAATGTGCCAGGGAGAGGCTATTATCAGTATCGGTGCTTCCGGAGCTATTTTCGGATTGCTGGGAGCTTTTATTGTAATGATTTTAAAACGTGGAACGAATATCGAAACTGTCTCGGCACCACAGTTATTAATTCTGCTTCTTTTAATTATTTTTGGAAATATGCAGGAAGGAGTCGACTGGGTTGCTCATTTAGGAGGAGCTCTGATGGGACTTCTGATGGCATTGGTGTTTTATCATCCGCAAAGAAGCGATACATTTCATATTTAATAACAAAAGGAGAAGAACATGAAAGATGAAAAAATATTGTACATTATAATCCCCTGCTACAATGAGGAAAAGGTTTTGCCAATTACAAGCAAATTATTTTTAAATAAGGTAAATTCTTTGATAGAGAGAAAAATGATTCATGACGACAGCCGAATTATGTTTGTCAATGACGGATCAAAGGACCGTACATGGGAGATTATATGCCAACTGGCGCAAGAGGACAGACATTTTATCGGAATCAGTCAGAGCCGTAACAGAGGACATCAAAACGCGGTATGGGCAGGCCTGATGGAGGCAAAAGACAAATGTGATATTACAATATCTATTGATTGTGATGGGCAGGATGATATTAATGCCATGGACAAAATGATAGAAGAGTATGGAAACGGATGCGAAATTGTATACGGTGTGCGTTCCAGTAGAGAAACAGATACGATATTTAAGCGAAGTACCGCACAGGGATTTTATAAACTTTTAAGCTGGATGGGTGCCGAAGTGGTATATAATCATGCGGATTACAGATTGATTTCATCCAAGGCATTGCAGGCGCTTTCGCAATTTGAAGAAAGAAATATTTTTTTAAGGGGAATGATTCCGCTGGTGGGATTTAAAAGTACCAGCGTTTACTATGAAAGAGAAGAGAGAATAGCCGGAGAAAGTCATTATCCGCTAAAGAAGATGCTGGCATTAGCATTTGATGGAATTACCAGCCTGAGTATCAAACCAATCCGTATGATTACGGGAATCGGATTTATTATTGCCCTGATAAGTTTTATCGGAGTCGTCTGGTCTGTCATAACCAAACTGATAGGAAATGCGATGCTGGGATGGACAAGTCTGGTATGTGTTATCTGTCTGGTAAGCGGAGTACAGTTGATTTGTATTGGGGTGCTGGGAGAATATATCGGTAAAATTTATATGGAAGTCAAGAGAAGACCAAGATATATTATCAGCGAAAAAACATATGAAGATTAAATAAAACAAAACCTGTGTAGTTGAGAAAAATTCTCTATACACAGGTTTTTATGATTTTAATGATAAGATTTTATTTTAAAAATCAGATTTTGCCAGCCTGCCATGGCAAGAACTACATATAAAGGAGTATAAGAGTAAAGGTATCTGGCGCGTGCTTCAAAAATAAGCTCAAAAATGGTAATTCCGATAATCGAGAGCGCTACACAAAGCAGTTTCTTATGAGATTCCCTGTCTTTATTGGTAAGAGAAAAGAGAGAAAGAATCAATATGCCAAACCATAAAATCTGCTTTGTGACAGCAAAAATTCTATAATATCTGCCATTCATATATAAAGTGTCTTTCAATAGCGGAGATAAAAATGTTGTATCTTTAAAAGTTGTTTTGTAAAAATATTGCCCGCCTTCCTGGCTCCAGCCAAAAACACCATTTCCATAATTGGAACAAGTTTTTACAGCCGCAAGTCTTAGCGTTCCGGCTATCCCCAGATTTTTAATGCGTCGTCCGGCTTCTGCAAGATTGGTTTTTGTCCGCTCTTTGGTGGTCGGACAACTGAGTGATAGACGCACGTCATCTGCGGAGAAACGTCCCTCGCTTTTTTCATTTAAGCCAAGCATTAGAAAATGAGACATGCCAAAGGAAAGATTTTTGTCCACCTGGAAAGGAAGCGTACTTGTCAGTCCGGAAATGACAAAATGAATCACAATGACAGTTGCCATCATGGAAACCATAGCCTTTAAAAAGTGTTTCCAGTTGAATTTTGAAAATGATGTATGGAGAAACTCTATGATGACAATCGCAATAAATACGATAACGGTCTGAGGTTTTATTTTGTATCCCAAAAAGGTAAAGGCGGCAATAAAAATCCATTTTATCAGGATATGTTTTTCCGTGTTTTTGATTGTAGACCACAGCCATATAATAAGAATCGGAAAAATGAGGCACATGGAGTCAGAATAGGGAATCATAACCCAGGGAGAGGTCCCAATTAGCAAGACATAGAAACCCCATCCCAGCCAGCTTAGTGAAAAGCGGCCAGTTATATTTTTGAGCGTTTGAAATATCAGATATCCACTGAGGGAGGATAAGATACATTGCAATATAATAATGAAAAATACGCCGTGTGACAGGCTTGTAACCCCAACCAGCTTTGCAAACCGGAAAATCATTACAAATAAAAATTCAATAAACATATTATTGGGATATCTGGAAAAGTAAGAATCTTTTAAAAGACCAGGTATCCCGTTTGCAATCTTATAGGCACTATTAATTAAAACTTTTACATCCCAGCCGGTTAAAAAATAACTGCTCCAGGAAACAAAAATCTGAAAAATAAGAAAAATTACGGTAGCAGCAATAATTAATTTTCCTGAATTTTTTGTAAAATATGTAATAGGACGAGGCCAGGTAATATGTAAAAACGGAATAGAAAGCAACACAATAAGAATAAATGCAATAAAAAGGCACAATGGCACAGAAAATAAGAAATTCTGTGCCATGATAAATGAACTTTTTTGATAAAAGAATAAAGTAATAATTAAAATGGCGGCCATCATAAGTGGATACATCCATTTTAAAATATTCTGCAGTAAATTCTGAAAGCTTTTCATAAGGACCTCCTAGGCAATCATGGAATGATAACTATAACTGTAATTATTTATATGCCGTGGCTTTTTCCCAGTTTTCGTAAGGATTCATCTGTTCCCAATAAGCTTTGATGGATCCCTGTTCTCTTACGTATAATTTTAGTAACTCTTCCTTGTATGCCAGCTGCTCCGGTGTTATCTGAGGCAGAGAGGAAGGAATTGTACCTTTTTTATAGAATTTACCAAAATACCAGAGTTTATCGAATTTTCCGGCATTATTCGTGCAGGAAGAAACGACAGCCTTGTTGACATATTTGTGGTGAAAATGACCGGTTTCTCCGGTAGGGCTGTGAGAAACAATCTGCTCCCAGTTTTTATAATTAATAATTGTATTAATATCGGAAGCCAGGGCATCCTGTACATACTTCCAGCTGTCTATTTTCCATTTGCCCTCCAGATTTTTATATAAATCAGGATAATCAAGAATAATTCCTTTGATTCCCAGAGTATTCAGCACATTGCGGTATTCGTTTTTTCTTGTAGGGAAATATTGGTTGGTCATACATACGACAAACCAGTTTCCGTCCATCAGGTGTGCGCCACCCCACAGAGTTTCATCATCGGGATGCGCCACTATCATTAGTTTGGTACAGTCATCAATATTCAGATTCCCCAGCATGGCACTAGAGACAAAGCCCTTTTCTGCTTTAATATATAATACAGCCGACACCTGATACTTTTTATCTGCAGAAGTCGCAATAATGTGGGCCGTACCGGGGCGGGTTGTCTTCACATAGCCGGATGGCGTGATTGTGATGAGGTCATCCGGAGTAGAGAATGTCATTTTTACCTGAGGATGGTTAATAAAATCAAGGTGAAGCTGAATGCTTTCTCCGTATTCTACAAAAATCGTTTTTCCTTCCCGAATTTTTATTTCGGGAACATACTCTGTTTGGACTGTAAGTTCTGCCGTTTTATTTGTTTTATTTGAGTAGGCAGTAATTATGGCAGTTCCTTGCGATTTAATTTTAAGTTTGCCGGTTTTGTCTATTTTTGCAATGGATGGGTCAGAACTTTTCCACTTGATTTTTTCATCTGTAATTTGTGGAACGGTTTCGGCGCCTAAATGATACTCTTTTCCGATATAATAGGTTGCACTGGTATGTACAATTTGAATGTTTTGTACATTTTGGAGAACTTTAACTTTTGTTTTTGCCTTCTTTTTCGTTCCTTTTATTTTGGCAGAAATTGTGACCTTCCCTTTTTTGAGAGCGGTTACAATCCCTTTTTTGTTGACTTTAGCAATTTTTTTATTGGAAGAATAAAATTTAATTTTTTTGTTTTCGTATTGTTTAGCTACTTTTACTTTCAGTACCTTTTTTTCAGAAACAAACAAAGTTACCTTCTTGGTGTTGGTAAAACTAATCTTTTTTGGCGCCGCCTGAGCATGCAGCTGTGATGCTGCACAAAACGTAAACGTCAATATCAAAAGGAATAGTAATTTTTTTAAATAAGTTTTCATTTTAATACCTCTTTTCATACTTTTCACATTTTAGCGCAAAGGCGTTCAGATTAAGCGTCTTCGTTTTCCTGTTGGAATACTGCTTTTTCCAATTCACGGATGCGTTTTTCATATATTGCGCATTTTTGCGTCAATTTTCTGTTCCGGTCATTTAATTTGGAGACGATGGACGTAATGGAAATACATATAATAATTAAAAACAAAAGAAGTAATGCAAAAATACCGTTTGTCCATTCCACAATGCCGATATGTCTAAGCGGAACAGCAATAATATTTGGGAAAATTACGGAAATTACCATAACAATTCCTGTAAGAAGCCAGAGTAAAGTATACTTTAATGCCAGATTATTTTTCTTTAGCATCAGAAATAAAAAAGCAAAGTAAAGTACCAGACCAAACAATAAGGAAAATCTTAAATATTCATTCATGCTTTTTTCCCTCCTACAGAGATAGTCAGGCGTTTTATAATAATGGCAGTGGATACCTTAACCATATAATAAATGGATTTAAAACGCCGGATAGAACTTACGCCGCCTTCGCGTTCGCGCATAATGACAGGGACTTCTTTTATTTTTGCTCCGTGCATTATGCTTGTGACAATCGCTTCCGGCTCGGGATAGTCCTGTGCATATTCGGTAGAAAACAAGTGCGTCAGTTTCGCGTTCGTTGCCCGAAATCCACTGGTAACATCATATACTTTCTGATGGCATGTCAGCCGGATTAAAAAACTTAAAAAATTAATGCCGGCTCTTCTCATGGCGGAAGACTGAAACCCTTCTTTGTCAATAAATCTTGAGCCGACAGTCATATCGGCTTCTCCGTCGATAATAGGCTGAATCAGTTTTGAAATAAATGCGGGGTCATGCTGTCCGTCGCCGTCAATCTGGATGGCAATGTCGTAATTGTTTTCGTCAGCATACATATATCCTGCCTGTACTGCACCGCCGATTCCTAAATTTACGGGGAGGTTAATAAAGTTTGCATTTGCCTGTTCCAGAATATCTTTTGTATTATCTGTGGAACAGTCGTTTACGACCAGATAGTCTACGCAGGCATCACATTGCTGCAAATCTTCAATTACCTTTTCAATATTTTCGCTCTCATTAAATGCAGGAACAATTACCAATATTTTCATAATTAATCCTCCTTTTTATCCCTCTGTGAAACAATGTATCCGGTCATAATGACAAAGAGTGGCGTACTTAAAATAATCGGATAAACGTATCTTACCATTGTATTGGCCGGTCCCGCGATGGCCGTCAGTAAAAGAATAAATAGTGGGACCATCATTAATATTTTTTTCTTATCTTTATAATGAATCAGAGCAGCTACCATGGAAAACAATCCCCAGACATAAAATCCAATGCTGACAAACATGCCAAGACCCGGAAAACTGCGTACGATATCTGCTACGAGTGTCATTTCCCCACGGATTGTATCAAGACATTTTAATGTTGTCAATCCGTAATGTTCCCCGGTCGGAGCAATGGTAGTGTAAGTAAGCCAGCTCTGTGCTTCCGGATAAAAATAGCCATAACAGTTGCTCATTGTTGCCTGTACATATAATCCCGGATATTTTGCAAGATACTTTGCCCATACCTCGAAAAATTCCGTAAATTGTTGGTCTGTGTGGTCTTTTTTGTAAGTTACTTTGACCGGATCAGACAATTCCGGATTGTATCTTTCCGGAAGTTTTGTGTACCAGAGAAGTCCGGATATTTTCTGTTTGTCTTCTTCGGGCAGTTCATTTCCGTGTTCTTTTACCAGACGCGCAATTTGTTGGAACGGAATGGAATATGCTTCAGCAGAACTTCCCGGAGAAATTTTTAAAGCCGGGTATACTATATTTGTTACCATCATAAAAAATAAAATTGGAACAAAAAGTGGAAGCAGAAGCTGTTTCCATTGCTTTCGATATGCAATAATCAGAATTATTGCGGAAAGGGCAATCACATACAGACCATTGTTTCTCAAAAACATCATCAGCACGGCAGTAATGCCCAGTTTCACCAGATTCCATCGTTTGTGCACAAAAGATACAGGATCCAAAACAAGATCTATCAATAACAAAAGATACAAAAGCGTGACAAAGGAAAAATTGGTATCTTTCAGTGTCGTAAATGCAAAGTTTGCATGTAGCGGAATCAGACCATACATTAATAATAAGATAACCCTGATTTTTTTATTTATGTTTTTTTGAGCAAGGAAACGTATGGCATAAGAAAGTACCAGGGCAAAAAGCACTGCCTGAACAGTGACAAATAGGAATAATCCAATATATGGAGATCCCAGAACATTTCCAATTTTTATAAACAAAACGGCAAGCAGTGTCTGACAGACCGGATTGTTGTTGTTCAGTGTCACGTTAGGATCAATTGGTGTAACCACCCGAAGGCTTGTAGTATCTCTTCCATAAAATGTGTCGAGCATATCAAAAAAATCGTAATTGGTAAGCCCAGGAAAAGAAGCGATAAAATATGGGAGCCACATCAGAAGAATCAAACCGGCAACGATAAATAAAGATTTTCGGTTATCAGTAAACCAGCTGGTTATTTTTTTATCTTCTTTTACAAAAGCAATATTTTTCAGCAACAGAAAAACACCGCAAATTGCAAAATAAAAAAGAATCCCATGACCGATAAAGGACACCATTGCTTTAATAAAGTTGCGTCCACATCCGAAAATCAGTTCCCAGCTGGCTGTCTGTTTGAAAGACATACCAAAGACCTGAAAAAAGGAAAATATTGCAGATAAGACGACTGCGCTTGGCAATATTTTCGTCTCGTATTTCCATATAATGTAAAACAAAACAGATATGGCGGCAATTAAAAAGATAGATTCTGTCGTATAGCCGTGCAGAGAAATTTTAAAATCCCACAGTAATCGGAATAGAGCATGCGGCTTGTCCACAAGCATACTTTTCGCAATGGTTTTGTTGGATACTGTGGTCAGCGATAAATTTAAAGCAATGCTGGACAAAAATGATAATAGTATACAAATACTAAATTTTTTCCGGTTTGACATCAGATACCTCCCTGAGTGTGATTTGTGTCCATTAAAAGTATAGACAGAAAAATTTAAATAATAAATACAACTATATAGTATAACATATGAAAAAATACGCTTCAATACAATGTTAAGGGATTCGAGGAGCGATGGGGTTGAGCTTTTTGAAAAACGATGCGATGGATTGACAGAAGAGCTGTTGGGAAAAAAGGGAAAAGAAAAAAGAGAAAAGAAAAAAGAGAAAAGAAAAAAGAGCTGTTTCTTGACAAAAGAGAGAATGGATATAAAATGAAAATAGTTCATTATTTTAAAAACAAGAGGTAACGAAAATGAAAGAAGATTGTATTTTTTGTAAGCTGGCAAATGGAGTTTTGGAGACAAATACGCTGTATGAAGATGAAGAATTCCGGGTAATTTTTGATGCCAGCCCGGCAAATCAGGGGCATGTATTGGTCATCCCAAAAGAACACGCTGCAAATATTTTTGAACTTTCTGAAGATATGACGGCAAAAGCATTTCTTCTCGCAAAAAAAGTGGCTGCTGTCTTAAAAGAAGTGACAGGCTGCGATGGAATTAATATTCTTCAGAACAACGGAGAGGCGGCAGGACAGACAGTATTTCATCTGCATATTCATGTCATACCACGATATCAGAAAGAAAAAGAAAAGATGATACAGTGGAAACCGGGCGAACTGAATCAGCAGCTTGTGGAAAAAATTACTGCGGAAGCGAAAGAATTATTCTAATAAATTTTATATCGGTTATTATTCATTGAGCCATGGGCAAATTAAATTGCCCATGGCTCAATGTTTTATCAGAGTGCTGTTAATGATTAGATTTCTATTTATTTGTAAAAACGATAAAAATTTATTTTTGCGGTTTCTTTTTAAATATTACCAGTTTGCTGAAAATATAGTTCAGAATAACAACCAGGATGCTGACAAGAACTTTGCTCAACATTCCCTCAATTCCTAAAATGGTCTGGTCAAAACCTATTTTTATAAGGAGAGGAACACCAAAAATTTCCAGCAGGCCGGTCAGAAATCGTGTAGAAACAAAAAGAAAAAGTTCTCTTGCCACAAAACGGAAATTCCAGTTGTGACTTTCAAAAACCCAAATCTTGTTAGTGATGTAAGCAAAGGTTACCGCAAGGACCCATGAAATAATGTTAGCTGTCAGTACTTTGGTATCGGTGTTGTGAATGGGAAGATGAGAAACAAATGCAGCATAAGAGCACCAGTTTACTATGGTCGTTCCCCCTCCCATAATCAGATACATAATAATTTCTTTGTATTGTAAAAATAAATTTTTCATTGTTTTTATCATAAAGAATTCCTCTGTTTCGTATTATTCTATTTTGAAAAACTGTGTCGGCAGTATTATTTAACAGTAATTGTCTGGCCTGTATTGATGCGTTCTTTATAATAAGTAATTACAAGAGCATAAGTGTCTGGCTCCAGATTTTGGAAAGAACAGGAAATATTATAAGATAGTTTTTTGAATTTTTTCTGTCCGTTTCCGGTATAATCCAAATCTAATACATAACTGTTATTCTTTCCGACAAATTCTATTTTACTGATGGAATGATCAAAAGCATTAATTTTTAAAATATTTCCGAGAATGGAATAGCTGACATCTGCACTTTCCAATACTTTTTCCGGAATGTCTGCCTGTTTTTCCTTTTTTGGGGCATTTACGGTACCACAGAAATAGTTATCCTTTACTTTCAGCTCTTTGCTGCAGGCACTGAGGTCGATATCAAAATGATATGCCCTGTAATATGTGTATTTAGAGCCCCACTGATTTAAGACACCTTCGGTATCATAATCATACTCATACATCATGCCTTTCATATTATCATTCTGGTCACGGTATTTTAAATAACCGCACATGGAAAAGACGCGCTTTTTATTAAAATCTGCCTGCCAGTTGGAAGTAATCCGGGATTTGGCAGATGCATATTCGTGCAGCAGGGAAATCGTCTTATTTTTTTCATCAATGCTATAAAATTTCACATAGGAATCCGGTCTGTCAGAAATAGAATCAATAGGAGCATCATCATCCCAGTGATTGTCGAACATACCGATTTCTATCGTATCCGGATTGGAATCTAAATCTTCGCTGATTAGATATGCAGAGTGCTGCTGGTATTGCCAGTCAAAATCATTTCCTGTTGGTTTTAAAGAGTATTGACTTAGACTGGTGTCTTTCCAGACAGAAGGGTCTCCCAATAACCATATAATCTTATTTGTGGTCCAGTTAAATTTTACAACGGTATGAACATTACGGGTAGATACGACAAGAGAGTCATCTTCTTTATAATAACTGATGGTATTGATATGCGCCCAGTCTAACTGGTTGACATGAGTATCACCGTAAATTTCATTCATTGTTAATGTTTTAACCGGCTGACCGGTTTTGCGGTCTATTTCCTGAATGGTCTCCTCGAAATGTCCTTCCAGACTGCTTGTTGCTACCAGAAGATTTCCGCCTTCTTCTTTTTCGATAATCTCGTGGTGAAGACCTTTCTGCACATAATAAATCTGATAGACGCGACCCAGATAATCGGCTTCATACATGTTCTGTGAATGTGGTTTTTCCGGCGTCTGAATCATATCGTTTCCGTCCATCCATATAAATTTTCCACCGGATAGAGGATAATAGCCATAGCATCCGTATTTTTCATTCAGATACCAGCGGATTTGTCCATCTTCATCAAAAGCATAAATATATGGAGTTCCGAAACCGGACACTTCAATTAGGCCATATGCCGATTTTACCTGATGCTTATATACTTTAATAGCGCCGTCCAATGTGGTTGGCAGAGGATCTGTCTTTACGTGAAATGTTCTTGTGCTGATCACTTTATCATTCTGATCCAAAAGATCAATCACGACATCATTGTTTTTCGCGGCATAAAGTCCGACGATAGGAACTCTGTGCGTGGTAGAGAGCTCATCCACTGTTCCGGATACATCTGTGTTTTTAGAAGTTCCTTTTACTGTGACCTTTACTTTGCATTTTTCTTCCGTGTCGAAAAGAGCAAGAGCGGTCAGAGGAGAATCTCCGTAGGCATTTACAATAATATCAGAATCTTTCAGCGTCTCAAAAGTATATGTGTGCTCATCTAATATCTTTTGTACTTGGGCATCGATAGAAAGAGACTGTTGAACTCTGTCGGTTTCCTGAGGAATTCCGGTCTCAAAATTTACTGTATTGAGAATGGAGTAAGCGTTTTCGCTTGTCTGCACTGTGGCTTTCCGGGATTCTGATTCCGTGATTTTACTTTCCTGCGCGTTGTCTTCTCCGGAGCAGGCAGAAAGTGTAAAACACAGTGCTGCAATCAGGAGAATGTTCATTGTTTTTTTCATAATTTTCCTTTCTTCCCGCCTTTTGCTTCAAGGGCAGGGACTCAAATATAGTTTATTATAACCCAATTTTTTATCATAATAAAGAAATGTGATGTAAACACGAAAAATAACCGGAGAACTTTAACTCCCCGATTATTTTACCAATTCCTGAATCAGTTTCATAATTTTATCTACACCATTGCCTGCGGTGGATTTTTCCATTGCATGAATGTATTGGTGGCGGTTAGAATATACTGTTTCGACCAGAGCGGCCAAATCTGCGGGTGTGGCATTGTCTTCCTCTAACACTTCGCTGAAGCCCTGCTTGTGATAAGACTGCGCATTTAAAATCTGATCCCCGCGGCTAGCTTTGGCGGATAATGGAATGAGAATATTCGGCTTTTTCAGTGCACATATTTCACAAATAGAATTGGCACCGGCTCTTGATATTATCAAATCAGCCATTGCGAAAAAATCCTTCATCTCATCGCTGATATATTCAAATTGTGCGTATCCTTCTAAATGATTCAGACTTGTATCAATTTTTCCTTTGCCGCATAAATGAGCAACCTGAAATTTCAAAAGCAGGGAAGGTAATGCTTCCCGCACCAGACGGTTGACGTTTTCCGCGCCAAGACTTCCACCGGTTACCATAATGACAGGTTTGTTTGCTGTGAAACCACACATATCAAGAGCTGTCAATTTATTGCCTGTAAAGAGCTCTCTTCGGATGGGAGAGCCGGTATGTACAGCTTTTTCCCCAAGAAAAGATGCTGTCTCGGGAAAATTGTGACACACTTTTGTGGCCTTTTTCATAGCAAGTTTGTTGGCAAGTCCGGGAGTCATGTCTGATTCGTGGATAATAACAGGTATTTTATATTTATTTGCAGCAAATACCACCGGAACTGTTACAAATCCGCCTTTGGAAAATACAATATCCGGTCGGTATTTTTTTAATATTTTTTTCGCCTGAAAATATCCTTTCAGCACCCGGAATGGGTCAGAAAAATTTTTCCAGCTGAAATAGCGTCTCAATTTTCCGGAAGATATTCCGTAGTAGTTCAGTCCGGCAGCTTCTACGAGCTGCTTTTCCATACCATTGACGGAGCCGATATATTTTATTTCAAATCCGGCATCTTTCAAGTCCGGAATTAAAGCGATGTTTGGAGTGACATGTCCCGCAGTACCACCTCCGGTCAGTATTATTTTTTTCATGTTATCTGTCTCCTTGAAAGGTTAGTGGATTAATTTCCCTGTTCTTTATTATATGTTTTAATCTGCTGCTTTATTGCATCCGGTGTCTCTCCCTCCAGTGTCATGGAAATAAGGTTTTTCGCACGGTTGATGGAATCCTTGTCCTGAAGGACGACAGATTTGCTCAGACCGTTAAACGTCAGTACCTCTCTGGAAGGTGTACCAATAACACCAAATGACATAATATTCCATCCGTCATAATCCCGCTTAGAAGAAAGGCTCATCTGCAGATTGACCATGGAAGAAATATCAATATCAGTAGAAAAACTTTTTTGGATAGCATCTATTACATTGGAATAATTAAAAAGCGTAGTGCCGCTCAATAACTTTTTCTCAATTGCTTTTAATACTTTTACCTGATTTTGGTTGCGCTGCATATCGCCGGAACCGAAAGAATGACGTTCCCGGGCAAAGGTCAGGGCAGTACTTCCATCCATTTTCATTTTTCCTTTGGTATAGGTATAAGTTTTGCGCTCTCCATTATCCCTGTCGCCGTAAGAAGCATATGTTCTGGTAGAAAATGAAGTATCCACATTCACTGTAATGCCGCCGAGAGCGTCAATCAACTCAGCAAAGCCGGTAAAGTTTAATTTTACATAGTAATAATCATGGCTGTCGGTATCAAAACCGTATAAATACTGTAATGTGTCCATAATTGCATCGTTACCCGGATGCCAGTTCACTTCCTGTGCCCATTGCCAGCCACTGGCAGAAACATCCTGATTGTCTTTATTGTAGGCGATGCCGTTACCATAAAGAGAGACATGCGTGAGCTTATCATAAGATTCCGGAGCCACGCTTTTTGCCTGTACGGGAACGTAATAATCTCTTGGTGTTGAAATCATCAAAACAGTATATGTTTTCGGATTGACAACTGCCAGAATATTTGTGTCCGATCTGCCGATGGTATCCTGACTAAATTCTCCGAAAGTGTCATTGGCGGATACAAAAACAATAAAAGGGTCGCTAGAGATTTTTTTGCCGGACATTCGGTCAATCGGAACAATAAGGTAAATCAGGGCTGCAAGAATTAAAATAACAAGGATGGAAATAACCTTGGCTGCAGTCTGTGTTCTTTTCGACTGGCGCAGCATATAAAAGACCAGCGCCAGAAGGACAAGTAAAACGCCGATAATTCCCGATAAAATCGTCAGGGTAATAAAAGCAAGCTGTTTATATAAAATTAATCCAACAAAAGAAACGGATGCAAGCAGCTGAAGAATTACGAGAATTACTCCCAAAGCTCTGCCGTTTCCGGAAGTTTTATTTTTTTTCTGTTTTTTATAAGAAGATTTTGATACGCCTCTTGTTTCAGAGCTGTATCCGTAATATCCCGGATTCGTATCTATGTCAGAATGTGATTTTTTACTCATAAGTACCTCCTGAGAATCATCAACTTTTGTTATGAAAAACAAATGAATGTACATACTAAAAGCGTGTGCTAATTATACTACATAATTCAAAAAAAACAAAGCATAAAGATATACAACAAATGTAATTCATGGAAAAAACACAAAATTTACACAAAGATACCGTAATTTGAAAAAAAGGACAGTATTTTTGTAAGGATTTCTGTCCATGGACAACCTTCGCCATTCATTGACAAATAATACCCGCTTTGGTAAAATTATCTTAATATTTTAAGCTGGTGTGTTGCTATCGGAATGGGTTGCAAACCAGCTTATTGGTTATAAGAGAAAAAGAAAAATAAAAAGGATAGAAAACAAGTCAATATATGATTGACTTGCACCTTATGGATACGATAACGCTGTATCTGAAAGGACTGGTATAGGAGATGAAACAATCAAGAGCTTTTAGAAGAATAATTGTTCTACTGTTGTTGGCCATTGTAATTGTGGCGCAGACTATGATTTTCTGGTATTTCTGGAATCATCATTACAGTCAGGGACTGGTCCGGGAATTTTTCTTTCGGGGACATGTTGTTCTTCTCTTTGTATATGCTTTATTATTTACTTTATTCAGCAATGTTTACGGAGCTTTTAAACTGGGAAGCCTGCAGTATTCCAATCTGATATTTTCCCAGATTCTGGCATTGTTGTTTACAAATCTGATTATGTATCTACAGATTTCCCTGTTGTCCTTAAAAATGGTAAATCCTGCACCATTGATTGGAATGAGTCTGGACAATGTTTTCTGCTGCCTTCTCTGGTGTGCTATTGCTATGGGAGTGTATCGTTGGCTGTATCCGCCAAGAGATTTACTTCTTATATATAGTGACAGAGATCCTGATAATTTAGTAAAAAAGATAAAAACCCGTCAGGATAAATATAAAATTAAGAGTTCTATTCATTGTGATTCGGAAGCAGAGCAGTTGAAAAAAGCCATTCAACAGCATCAGGCAGTTCTGCTGTGTGATATTCCAAGCGCAAAGAGAAATAAAATCGTAAAATATTGTTATATGCACGACAAAAGGGCTTATATTACACCAAAGCTTTCAGATATTATTATTACCGGTGCCGACCAGAATAATCTTTTTGATTCTCCGCTGCTGGTGACAAAGATAAGAGGATTAAAGTGGGAGCAGGCATTTGTCAAGCGGTTGATGGATATTATTATTGCTCTGATTTTATGTATTCCTACACTTGTGGTTACTATAATTGTGGCGGTGGGAAATCTGATTTGGGACAGAGGACCGGTGTTCTATACCCAGCCGAGACTGACAAAAAACGGGAAAGTATTTAAAATATTGAAATTCCGCAGCATGAAAGTAAATTCTGAATTGGACGGAGCACGGCTGGCGGAAAAACAAGATGCAAGAATTACAAAAGTAGGAAAAGTGCTAAGGGCTACACATCTGGACGAACTGCCACAGGTATTCAATATTTTAATCGGGCAGATGTCTGTTGTGGGACCAAGACCGGAACGTCCTGAGATTGCAGAGGAATACGGAAAAGAGATTCCCGAATTTCCGTTTCGCCTGAAAGTGAAAGCTGGTCTTACGGGATATGCCCAGATATATGGAAAATATAATACAACACCATACGATAAGCTGAAACTGGACCTCTACTATATTCAAAATTATAAGGTATGGACGGATGTACAGCTGGTGTTAATGACATTTAAAATCATGTTCTTAAAGGAAAATACCGAAGGTGTGGACAAGGATCAGAAAACAGCGATGCTCGAAAAGAAGCAGGTGAAAGAATGACAGATAATTATTCCATATTAATGTCAGTTTACAAAAAAGAAAAACCGGAATATTTTAAGGAAGCCATAGACAGTATGCTGAATCAGACAGTAAAGACGGATGATTTTGTGATTGTCTGTGACGGACCGTTAAGCGAAGGCCTGGATAACGTTATTGCAGATTATGTAACAACCTATTCAGGCTTGTTCAATGTGTACCGGCTGCCGCATAATATGGGGCTGGCAAAAGCGTTGAATCATGGAATTTTACAGTGTAAAAATGAAATTATTGCCCGGATGGACAGTGATGACATCAGCGTTCCGGAAAGAATAGAAAAACAACTAAAAGCCATGAAAGACAGGCATGCAGATATTGTGGGAGCGAATATAAAGGAGTTTACCGGACAACCGTCAGATGCACAAAAAGAGCGGACCGTACCGGAAAACAATGAAGAAATTATTGCTTTTGCAAAAAAAAGAAGTCCGTTTAATCATCCTTCTGTTCTTTATAAAAAATCGGCAGTTGTAAATGTTGGATTTTATGAAGATTACAGATATTTTGAAGATTATAACTTATGGGTTACCATGCTTTTAAAGGGATATCAGGGATATAATGTTCAGGAAAGCCTTGTGTTTATGAGAGGCGGAGAAGATATGTATAAAAGGCGTGGAGGATTAGAATATGTGAAATGTATCTTTCGCTTTCAAAATCATTTGAGATCCATGGGATTTATATCTATGGGGACCTTCCTTGTCCGTTCTTTTGTGCGGATGGCAGTTAGCTTAGTTCCCAATCGTTTCAGGACATTCCTGTATAAAAAAGTGCTTAGAAAGGACAGCTGAAGGAATGAAAAAAAAGATATTGAGAATTTGTTTTAAACCGCTGTCAATTTGTAATCGTCTGATAAAGAAAAATAAAAAAATTATATTTTTTTATTCCAATCTGGGATTTCGGGATAACGTGAAAGCGTTTTATGATTATCTGATAGAAAAGGAATATAATAAAACATTTCAAATCATAGTGAGTGCAAACGATTATGAAAAATACAGGGAACAGGCACCGGATAATGTCCTTTTCGTGGGAAATAAACAGGGAATCCGCTGGTTTGTAAAAGCAAAATATGCTTTTTACTGTTTTGGAAAATATCCGATAAAGCCTTCAAAAAAACAGATTGTTGTCAATTTATGGCATGGAATGCCTTTGAAAAAAATTGGAAATATGGAAGAAGGGCTGGAACGTGTAGATTATAATTATTTTACTTATATTGTTGCGACTTCTCAGCTTTTTGTACCTATTCTGCAAAAGAGTTTCAGATGTGATGCTTCTCAGGTAATTATTACCGGACAGCCGAGAAATGATGTGTTATTTCGAGAAAATCATCTTATGGATCAGGCTATCAGAAAGGGAGCGGAAAAGGTGGTCGTATGGCTTCCAACTTACCGGGAGGAAAAGAAGGAATTTCCGATACCGGTAATTGACAGTACACAGGCCGATGCGTTAAATCAAATGCTGAAAGAGAATCATATGCGTTTGATTGTAAAAATCCATCCGTTACAGGAAATCGGTGAAAACATGAAAAAGTTTTCTAATATTGAAGTAATTACACAGTCTCAGTTGGAGGACTTCGGAATCTCCATATATGAGATTCTGCGTTCCTGTGATGGACTTTTGACAGATTATTCATCTGTATATTTTGATTATATGATGCTGAATCGACCGATTGGATTTACGGTAGATGATATTGAAGAATATAAAAATAAAAGAGGATTTGTTTTTGACAATCCGTATGAATATATGCCGGGAATGAAGATTAGAACATATGAAGATTTGTCCCGGTTTTTCCGCAGTGTGGCCTGCGGAGAGGATTTGTATGCCGACAGGAGGCAGCAGTTAAATCAAAAAATAAACCGCTACAGTGATGGCAGCAACAGCGATAGAGTTGCCCAAGTGGTTTTTGGGAGAGAAAACTTATGAAAAGGCTAAAAGATTTTCTGAGAAAATTAATGCTTTTGTATAAAAGATTCATATATTTTGTGGCAGGGATAATTACTCCGATAGACGAGTACACGGTAGTATTTGAGGCCTTTCAGGGACGCAGTTTTTCCTGCAGCCCCAAGGCAATTTATAAAGAAATGCTACGCGATGAAAAATATAAAGACTTCCGATTTATATGGGCGCTGAGAGATACGGACAGAGCAGATTTGAAAAATAACAGAAATACGGAAGTGGTCAGGTTTGAAAGCTATTCCTATTATAAAGCATTAGCAGGAGCAAAATACTGGATTTTTAATTCAAATACGAGACCTTTTTTAAAACCTGGAAAAAATCAGATTTTCGTACAGACATGGCATGGCACGCCATTAAAAAAAATTGGCTGTGATGTTATGCACAAAGGAAATGCCATGACAAAATTTTCTGATATTCAAAAAATTTATGAAGGCGAAGCAAAGAAAATCACATATATGATATCTCCTTCAGATTACTGTACGGAAAAATTCATATCTGCATTTCATTTGAAAAAATACGGAAAAGAAAATGCAGTGCTTACCACCGGTTATCCAAGAAATGATTTTTTATATCAGTTTAAAAAAGAAGATTGTGAAAAGATAAAAGAGCGGTGGAAGATTCCAAGAGATAAGAAAGTTATTTTGTATGCTCCTACGTTCCGGGATAATAAATATAGTCCCAAAGAAGGATTTCAGCTGGAAAACCAAATTGATTTTGTTCGGGCAAGGGAGAAGCTGGGAGAGGATTGCGTGATTTTGTTCCGGGCGCATTATTTTATTTCTGAACGGATGAATTTTGACGCCTTGGAAGGGTTTGTTTATGATGTGTCCGGTGTAGAAGATGTAAATGAATTATATATTATCAGCGATCTTTTAATTACGGATTATTCTTCTGTATTTTTTGACTTTGCCAATTTAAAGCGTCCGATTTTATTTTTTATGAACGATTATGAAGAATATAAAAATGAATTGAGAGATTTTTATCTGGATGTTGCAGAGCTTCCGGGAAAAATTGTTACAGAGCAGAACGAATTATTTTTCCAAGTGAAAGAAATGTTGCAACATTTTTCTGTCGATGAAACATATCAAAGATTTTGTGAAAAGTATAATTATCTGGATGGAGAAAATACAAGTAGAAAAGTACTAGAAGGTATCATAAAATGAAAAATACAACATTATGCTATATTGAAAAGGATAATCAATATTTAATGCTTCACCGTACCAAAAAAGAACATGATTTAAATGAGGGGAAATGGATTGGCGTAGGTGGAAAATTTGAAAAAGATGAAACGCCGGAAGAATGTCTTTTGCGAGAAGTAAAGGAGGAGACCGGTCTGACACTTATCAGTTATCAGTTAAGAGCAGTCATTACATTTTTGTCCGATGAGTGGGAGACGCAGTATATGTATCTGTTCACAGCCAATCAGTTTGAGGGCGAACTGAAAGAATGTGATGAGGGAGAGCTAAAGTGGGTAGATAAATCCAGGATATTTCAGCTGAATCTCTGGGAAGGAGATGAAATTTTTCTAAGACCAATGATGGAAAACAAAGGATTTTTTACTTTAAAAGTGGTGTATAAAGGAGATAAACTGATGGAGAGCGTACTAAAGAAATATTGAAAATACAACTGCACCTGCAATGAAAACGCTGTTTGCAGGTACAGAGAGTATTTGAATTACGAATCTTTTTTTCTGTGTTCTATTTGTTCTGTCAGCGTGTTGGCAAAGCCTGCCCAATACGCATCTGTCACTCCCACAATCTGAACGGTATCAAACTGCATATTTCCCAGAGTGCGTTTTATTTCATGTTGAAAATAGGAAGGCGTCAATGGAGTTATATAAGGAAGCACATGCCATATCAAAATTCTGACATGAGAAGAAAGCGCATTAAAAAACTGTTTGTTATAATCGTCTTTAAAAGCGGTAACGACAAGCGTAATATCTTCTCTCTCTGGATTAGATGTTTCTATGATAGTTTTTAGCATGTCATAATCCGGTTTTGTATTGAGTTTGGTATGAAAGCAGATAAGACGTTTCTTTTTCTCATTGGTCAGGGAAAGTTGTAAATGGGAAGGAATATTTTTATCCACAGAGGTATCCGGACAGGAATCTTTGGATAATAAAATATCGGTCAGTCTCTCGCATACCTGACCGTCATCATGAACATTACACCAACTGCGCATCTGGTAATACAACTCTTCATATTGGTTTACATAATCATCCTGGTTGTCACATAATTGTCTAAGCATCTGTGAAACAGTATCGATATTGGAAGAAACCAATCCGGGTAGTTTTTCCACAGGGACATAAAGCCCCCGTCCGGACTGATATTCCAGAAGATCCGGTACATAGAACAAAATGGGACGTTTGGTGCACAGAAAATCAAAGAAAATACTGGAGTAATCGGAAATTAAAATGTCCGTCACAGAAAGCAGTTCATTGGTGTCAATCGTAAAAGGAATCAGCAGTCTGGAAAACTCTTCATCCTGGGATAAAACTTTATATAAAAAGTAATGTACCCGAAGAAAAATATTGTATTTTGAAGAATCAATATTTTCTGAAAATTTTTGAATCGTAATTTTAAATTCTTCTATATTATATTGAAGCTGATTGTATAAATTTCCTTTCCATGTAGGAGCATATAAAATAATTTTTTTGTCGGTTGGAATACCGGCTTTATTTAATTTTTGACAAATTTCGTCGCGTTTGGTATGGAAGAGTAAATCACTTCGCGGATTTCCACACTCTAATATTTTTCCCCGAAAGACGCCATCTAATTTATAAGCTTTTTTGTACATGGTCTCTGTCATAAAATGATTGTAGGAGATAATATAATCTGCCATGAGAAAGTTTCTTGCCGGTCCCCGACCGTTTTCTACACTTTCCACCGAATGGTCATAGCCCATATACTTTGTAGGGACCCCGTGCCATGTGTTGATGTAAGTTTGTTCTTCTCTCTTTTGAAAGTAATATCCAAACGTCGAATTGGAAATTAAATATTTGCAGGTAGCTAAATAACGGTAATAATCCCCGGAATCTTTTTTTACAATAATGACATTCGGCAGGTTGGAAAATTCTTTTATATTGTCGGCGGCACGCGGAATATTTTCTACAGACCAGACGTGGGTAAAGCCGGCAAAAGCAGGGTATGAGAGGAAATAAAGAAAAACTGCGCGGGGATTGTCCAGAATTCCAAGACCGGAAAATGCTTCGTAAAAAATAAAAGTATCTTTTACGGGCATAGAAAGAAAATGATAATATTGCTTTTTTCCTCTGTCTTTTGGAGGCAGATAAAAAGTTTCAATCATTCGCCGTAAAATTCTTTTTATTTTTTGCTTTGTATTGTTTTTTGTGGTAGGGACAAAGTGTTTCATAATATCTCCGTTCTATGGTCTCAAATAAATTTTATGGAACTATTTTTCGGGTACCCTTTACAGAATATCTTCTAACTGATGAATTGTGGTTTCATTATATTTTTGGTAATCAAATTTCAATAAGGGAACTTCTCCTGCAATAAAGCGGCAGAGAGCCTGATAAATCTCATCTGCACCTGTTCCGGTAATCAGCTGGCCGCCCTCAATGATAGAAGAAGCGGCAGAACTGAAATCAGACATAATAATTGGAAGTCCCAGAAGTCTTGCTTCCAAAATAGAGACGGGCTGGCCTTCATGGAATGAAGGAAGAACAAAGCAGTCACATTCTTTCATCAGCATAAAAGGATTTTCCATGTTGCCGGTTAAAATGACCTTCCCCGATAAATTAAGAGAGGAAATTAGCGCTTCTAATTGTTTTCTTTGCGGCCCTTCTCCGATAATATAGAGTCTTACATTTTTATTTTCTTTGTACAATTTGGAAAAGGCCTGAATCAGAGACGCCTGATTCTTTTCCGGCGACAGTCTTCCCATGTTGACAAAAGAAAGAAGTGAAGCGTCCAGAATCTCTGGTACACCCGCACGGAGAGCGGATGATTCAGTAAAAGATTCCCGGGCTTTGGAAAGGACGCGGAGAGAAGCGGCGTTTTGTACAAAGCAACAACGGTCTTGCAGATGATAATATCCGATTTTCTGCAGATTAATGCGCATAATCGCTTCAGAACATCCGACAATCTTATCGTAAAAATCATAAGTAGAAAATACGACTCTCAGTTCTCTTCCGTGAGGACGCTTTCGGTGTATCTTTTTATTTTTTTCTAAGAGCATGTCGTTGTGCTGCCAGATTAATTTTTTGGCGCCGTGAGCACTCAAAAGAAGAATGGAATAGAAAGAGCCATATCCGGAGTAATCTGCCACAGTATCAAAGCGGCTTTCCCCAAAACATCTTTTAAATTCCCGTTCATACATTTTCTTAGGATAAACAGATTTCATCAAAGGAAAATGAAAACCGAAGATTCTTAAAAAATAACTGCGTATCAGTTCGGTTATCGTGGCAGGCGTTTTGGCAACGCTGGCAAAAGCCCGCACATTCTTATTTAAAGTACAAATCATTTCGCGGCTGTCTGGAAACTGTAACTTTCCGGCAAAAACAGTAACATCATATTTATCGTAGTCAATGTAATCCAACATGGTTCTGAGCGCGGTAGAGATGCCGTTCATTCTGAGACCTCCGCCAAAGAATAATAATTTCTTTTTGTCTTCAGACCCGGTAACAATCTTGTATTTGTGTCCGTTGGAATCCATAGTATTTTGATTCCAGATAATATCAATAATTCTTGAAACAACATTGCCATCCTCGTAAGGACAAGCATATTTTCGAGCAGCTTCATATTGATTTTTATATGTTTTAACAACCTCTTCAATATTGTTAATAGCTTCTGAAACTTCTTGTAAGGATGTGAAGGAAGGGCCCGGAAGGTCTTCCGGAACAAGGTAAAGTCCCCGATAATTTTTATAAGCTTCCAAGTCCGGAATGTAAAATAATACCGGTTTTCCGGTAATTAGAAAATCGTAAAAAATACTGGAGTAGTCTGAAATCAATATATCCGTCATGCCGAGCAGTTCATTGGTGTCAATATATGCCGGAATCAGGGAATGATTTAGCACACCAGCCTGTTTTAATTTCTGATACACTACCTGATGTGGTTTGAAAAGAATCTGATATTTCTCGGTGTCAATCTGCTGTTCTAAAGTCTTTTGGAAAGTGACATAATCTTCGATATTTACATAAGGATGGTCATAGTCACTGCCCTTCCAGGTAGGTGCGTACAAAATTAGTTTCTTGTTGGAATCATAGTCTACTCCATATTGAGCGAGTAAATCTTTGACCGTTTCCAGATTCGGATGAAGCAGGCGGTCATTTCTCGGATAGCCTTCCTCAATGATTTTTCCTGTATATAATCCATTTAGTTTATATTTTTCCAGAAAAACAGAAGTGAGAAATGGGCTGGAAGATAAAATGTAGTCTGCGGATAAAAAATTGCGCAGTACATTGGAGATATCGGTAGCAGCATCCGGCATATCATATCCCAGACTTTTTACCGGTGTGCCATGCCAGGTATTGATGTAAATCTGTCCCGGCTTTTTGCAATAATACAGAGGCATGGAAACATTGGTAATAAGATAGCCTGCACTTGCCAGATATTTTAAATGGTCATTGCTGTGACGCCTCACAAAAAGCACATTTTTTTTCTCCATAAAAGCACGGAAGACAGGCTCGTTGCTGACCCGGTCTTCCAGGACCCAGACATGGGTATAATCTTTGAAATTTTGGTCATTAATAAGTTCCATAAAAATGGCATAAGGATTGCATAGCATTCCTCTGCCGAAATAGGAGTCGTATAAAATTGTTTTACAATCAATTTCAAGATTTTTATAATAACGTGCATATTTTGCGTTCCGGACTGTTTCAATAAAACTGACGGCAACGGCTCTCAATTTGCTTTGAATTTTCATGAAATCCTCCATTTTTACGGAATCATACTCTGTAAGAAAAGTTAGTGCGACCACTTTGTTTTATCATAATTTATAAGTAGATTATATTATAATGTAACCCATTTTTCAAACAGTCATGTATGCTATGTTTTCCTGGGGCGGGCCTTTGGGGTCAGATTGACCAATACATCAAATTCATTTATAATGAAAAAAATAAAGAAATCTTTGGATATAAAGGAGAAAAAAGTGAAAAGAGTAATTACTTACGGAACTTATGACATGCTCCATTATGGACATATTAATCTGCTTAGAAGAGCAAAAGAAATGGGAGATTATCTGGTTGTTGTGTTGTCCACAGATGAATTTAACTGGAGCTCCAAACAGAAAAAATGTTATTTTACCTATGAGGAAAGAAAACAGGTATTGGAGGCAATCCGATATGTAGATCTTGTGATTCCGGAAGAAAACTGGGATCAGAAAATTTCGGATGTTCAGGATTATAAAATTGATACTTTTGTTATGGGAAGTGACTGGGAAGGAAAATTTGACTTTTTGAAAGAATACTGTGAAGTGGTTTACCTTCCAAGAACAGAAGGCATATCAACGACACAGATTAAATCAGATTTAAACAATAAGGATATGAGTTCCAAGGGAGATAAATAAACATGGTAAGCATCATTGTAACGCACAAAAAAGATGTTTTGTATTTGCGAGACTGTGTGGAAAGTATTGCTGCCCAAACATTTCAGGACTATGAAACAATATTGATAACAGACCATACAGAAGACGATTTGAGTGACATAATCGCCGAATTCAGGGATAAAATTCATTTAAAAGTATATGCACTGGAAGGCAAATCAGGCGTATCTGCAGCCAGAAATCTGGGGATAGAGAAATCAGAGGGAGAGTATCTTTATTTTCTGGATAATGATGATTATCTCTATGGAGAAAGTATTCAGCTTCTGCTGGATGTAATGGAAGAAGACTCAGATATGGCATATGGGATGATGCGCCATACATGGTTTCAGCGGCAGGCATTTGGGGAAAGCCAGAAAGAGGAGAAAGAAGAGGAAGAAAATGAATTTCTTCTTCAGTTTGACTTTGCAGATCCTGTTCAATATCGCTATGAAAGATACAGAAAGCTGGACAAGATTACAGTTCTCGGAGCATTATACAAAAAATCTTTATTTAACGATTATAATATTCGGTTTAATGAAAAGCAGACATATTATTCAGACCCGCTGGTAGTTACTGCCGTGCTGAAATATGCAAAAAATATAAAAAGCAATGAAAATGCCCTGTATGTAAAGAGGCATCACAATGATAAGCAGAACAATCCTGCAATCTGTCAGTTCCCCAAGGAAGATACGATGCCGGATTATTTTGTCGCCTACAAAAATTCCTTAAAAATGGCAGGAGATAATAAGGCATTAAAAAACCATCTGAATGTAATTCTTGCAAAATTTATTGTGAAAGAATATATTAAAAAAATCCGCTGGTCGGATGACGCGCGCTGGAAAAACGAATACTATAAAGAACTTGTTCATCTGGTGCAGGACATTAACAAAAAGGCATTGAGAAAAAACGGATTCACGCATGCAGAAAAGCAAATGATTTTTGCTTTTCTGCAAAATGATTTTGCCAAAATGCAGAAAAAATCACTGAGAGTCCTTGCTTTGAGAAAACTGAAAAAAATGTTTCAGGATAAAAGAGTGCGATATAAGACATTGACGCTTTATGGATTCAGCAAACTGAAATTGAGAGAAGATTATATTATTTTTGAAAGCTTTATGGGAAGAAATTGTTCCGGACAGCCAAAATATATTTATCAATATCTCCAGGAGCATTATGGAAAGAAATATAAATATATTTGGGTGGTAGACCGCAAGGGCGTGATTATTCCGGGGAAACATAAAACGTGCAGACGTTTTGGACTTCGATATTATTACTATATGAATAGAAGTAAATATTGGGTCAATAATATGAGACAACCTTTAAGTGTTCCGCGTAGGAAAGAGACCATAATGCTAGCTACCTGGCATGGCACACCATTGAAACGGCTGGTATTTGATATGGATGATGTCCATTCGGCAAATCCGAAATACAAAGATATTGTATATCGGCAGACAAGGGAATGGAATTATCTGTTGTCTGATAATCCTTTTTCCACGGAAAAATTTCAGAGCTGTTTTCTGTTTGACCGGGAGAAAATTCTGGAATACGGTTACCCGGCAAATGACCCGCTGTATGCAAAAGATAAGGAATTACGGGCAGAAAAGACGAAAGAAAAACTGGGGATTCCAAAAGACAAAAAAGTTATTCTCTATGCGCCTACCTGGAGGGATGATAATTTTTATGAGGCAGGGCAGTATGGGTTTGACCTTGATTTGGATGTGGATAGGTTGCAGAAACAGTTTGGAGAGGAATATATTCTTCTTTTAAGATTACATTACTTTATTGTAGACCAGCTGGATTTATCTAAATATGGTAATTTCACAGTAGATGGAAGCAGTTATGATGATATTACGGATTTGTATCTGATATCAGATATCCTTATTACAGATTATTCTTCGGTATTTTTCGATTTTGCTAATCTAAAAAGACCAATTCTTTATTTTACGTATGATTTAGAAAAATACAGAGATGTACTAAGGGGATTTTATCTGGATATGGAAAAAGATCTTCCGGGACCATTACTGTTGACGAATGATGAAGTAGTGGATGCAATTCAGAATATAGACCGCGTCCAGGAGCAGTATAGTGAAAAATATGAGCAGTTTTATAGAAGATTCTGCTGCATAGACGATGGTCATGCGGCACAGAGAGTATGTGAAAAAGTGTTTCAGTAGACAAAGACAGCTCTGAAAAAAGGAGCTGTTTTTTCTATATGAAATCCGGCAAACGGTAGTATATTTTATTTCTATAAAGCAGGCAGGGAAAGGAATGAATTCGATTATGATAAGTGTAGTGATTGCTTTTCATCAGGGCATAGATTATCTGCGGGATTGTCTGGAAAGTCTGAAGGTACAGACATCAGATAATTTTGAAGTAATCCTTATTTTGGATACGGCTGCGCAAAAGATTCATGAGAATGTCAGAGAGTTGCTTTGGGAGTATGAAGGTTTGCTCCCGATAAAAGTCCATGAACTGCACGGAGATACGGGTGTCTCTGCTGCACGTAACTTGGGAATAGAGAAAGCCGAGGGGAATTTTATTTTCTTTTTAGACAGCGATGATTACATTACTTCAAATCTGTTATACAACATGGAACACTGTATGAAGGCGCAGGAAGAATTGTGCTATTCAAAAATTGTGCATACGTGGTTTAAAAGAGATTCCTTTCATATAGAAACAATGGAAACGGCAAAAGAAAATGAAAATGCAACACTGTCGCAAGACCTGGCAAAAGACAGATTATTATCAATAGATAAAATAGAAGATATCACTGTTTTGGGAATGTTATTCCGAAAAGATTTTCTGGACCGGTATCATATCAGATTTGAAAAGAAACAGAAATATTATGCTGATTTTTCTTTTCTGTTAAATGTGCTGGAACACTGTGAAAAGAGTAGTTGCTGTACCAAAGAGGAGGAAGTTTATGTTAAACGATACCATAACGATAAGATTCATCTCCCATCTCTGGAACAGATAGAAGATGCAAATAGAGAGCAATATGTGGCAGAAGCTTTTGCTCGCGGAATCACACTTTCAAAAAAATACAGAGAGCATGTGGAAAGTATGGCATGCAGTTATTATTTAAATGTTTTTGGTAGAAAATTTCATGAAAAACCAAAGGAAGCGGAAAGGAAGTTTCCTTGGATGTGTCAGGTAATACAGCTGTGTGACAGAAAGACATTGCAAAAATTTCATTTTATTGAGCGCAGAATACTCTACAATACCATTCGAAAAAAGTCCCGCAAAGCAGGACAATGGATAAAAATACGAATGATTCAGAAGAAAATAGTGACAATGTTTTCAGATAAAAAGCATTTTTACCGGACGATAAATCTTTATCTGTTTCAGAGAATGAAGCAGAAGGATAACTGGATTGTATTTGAGAGTTTTGTGGGAAGGAATTATTCCGGGCAACCCAAATATATATACCGTTACCTGCAGAAAAATCAGGGAAAAAAATATCGGTATATCTGGGTAGTAAATGATAAAAAAATAAAAATTGACGGCAAATGCAAAAAGATAAAACGGTTTGGATTGCGGTATTATTATTACATGACCCGTTCCAAGTATTGGGTAAACAATATGCGGCAACCCCATTCTTACAAAAAGAGACCCGGTCAGATTATGCTGGAAACATGGCATGGTACGCCGTTGAAAAAACTGGTATTTGACATGGAGGATGTTCATTCGGCAAGTCCGGAATATAAGCAGATTGTTTATGAGCAGTCAAGAGACTGGGATTATCTGCTCTCAGACAATCCTTTTTCCACAGAAAAATTTCAAAGCTGCTTTTTATATGACAGAGAAAAAATACTAGAACTGGGATACCCGGCAAATGATCCGTTATATGACGGGGAGTTAGATAAAAAGGCTATGCGTCTTAAAAAAAAGCTGGGAATACCGCAGGATAAGAAAGTAATTTTATATGCACCGACCTGGCGGGATGACAATCGGTATGGCGCCGGAGAATATAAGTTTGAATTGAAACTGGACTGGAACAGGCTTTATGCGGAACTGGGAAAAGAGTATGTAATACTTCTCAGGATGCACTACTGGGTAGTGGACCGGCTGAAGACGGAAGGATTAGAGGGCTTTCTGTTCAACGTAAGCGACTACAGTGACGTGACAGATTTATATATTATCTCTGATATCTGCATCACAGATTACTCGTCTGTATTTTTTGATTATGCTAATCTGAGACGTCCGATTTTGTTTTATATGTATGATTTGGAAAAATATCGCGATATGCTGAGAGGATTTTATCTTGATATTTATAAAGACCTGCCGGGACCGGTGTTGACAGAAGAATCTCAACTGATAGATGCAATAAAAAATATTGAAAGAACAACAGAAGCATATCAGAAACGATATCAGATTTTTTATGACAGATTCTGTGGCATTGATGATGGAAATGCAGCGAAAAGGGTCTGTGAGACAGTTTTTTACAATAAAATACAAGGATAGTGAATAGCAAAAATAATGCTGCTTCGGTGTAAAAAAATGTACCGAAGCAGTTTTTTTTGATATAATAAAAAAAGCAGTTAAAATTTGACATTAATAGAGAATAATATATAATTAATGCGAGTATTACTATTTAGTAGTTTCGGAGGTAATATGAAGAAATATATAGACAGTTTTATTAAATATCGATTTCTTTTGGCGGAACTCGTAAAAAAAGGAATCAAGTTAAAATATAGAAGATCCTATCTGGGATTGGTCTGGACACTGTTGGAGCCGCTGCTTACAATGATTGTACTGACTTTTGTATTTGGACAGATTCTGGGAAAACAGGGCGGAGAAATCGGACCTCAGTTATATCCGGTCTATGTATTGTGCGGAAGATTGCTGTACAGCTGCTATTCGAGTGCGTCTAAGATTGGTATGCGCTCTATCCGGGCAAATCAGGCGATGATTAAAAAAGTATATGTGCCAAAATATTTATATCCACTTTCCAGTGTTATTTATAATTTTATCATTTTCCTGTTATCGCTTATTATACTGGCGATTGTGGGAGCCGTTATGGGAGTTCCGGTCACATGGCATCTGATAGAGATTGTACTGCCGATTTTTGTGTTGCTGATTCTCTGCATTGCTTCGGCGATATTTTTGTCCACAGTGTGTGTATTTTTCCGTGATATTGAATATCTGTGGGACGTACTTCTCATGTTGATTATGTACTGTTCCGGTATTTTCTATTTTGTGGATTCTCTCGGAAGTGAGACAGTTAAAAAAGTCATACAGATGAATCCGCTGTATTGTATTATTGAAAATTTCCGGCATGTGATTTTGTTGGGAGAGTCTATTTTCAGCAGCACGCAGGAAATTTATATGCTGATATATTCCAGTGTATTCAGTGTAGTTTTACTGATTGTTGGTATCATTATTTTTAAGAAAAATCAGGACAAGTTCATTTTGTATATTTAGGAGGCACAATGGGCAAAGAAAAAGTTGCACTTAAAGTAGATGACGTTAGCATCCGCTTTAATCTGAGCAAAGAAAAGGTAGATAATTTAAAAGAACTGATTATAAAAAAACTCAAAGGCAAAAAAATCATGTTTAATGAATTCTGGGCGTTGCGCAATGTAAGTTTTGAACTGAAAAAGGGCGACAGACTTGGAATTTTAGGACTGAATGGAGCAGGAAAAAGTACGCTTCTAAAAGTTATTGCAGGAGTTTATAAACCTACAATGGGAACGGTGGAACGTCATGGACGCATTGTTCCAATGATTGAGCTGGGGGCGGGATTTGACCCCAATTATACCGGAAAGGAAAATATTTATCTTTATGGATCTGTTCTGGGATTCTCTCATGAATTTCTGGAATCTAAATATGAAGAGATTCTTGCATTTTCTGAATTGGGAGAATTTATTGATGTACCAATTAAAAATTATTCTTCCGGAATGAGGGCAAGACTTGGATTTTCTATCGCTACTGTAGTAGAGCCGGAAATTTTAATTTTAGACGAAGTGCTTTCCGTGGGAGATGCAAGATTCCGTAGAAAATGCGAGGAGAAGATGCAGAAAATGTTTGACCATGGAGTCACTGTACTGTTTGTATCCCACAGCCTTCCGCAGGTACAGCGTCTGTGTAATAAAGCGATTCTTTTAGAACATGGACAGTTGATTGCGAAGGGAGACATTGATGAAGTGTCACAAATTTATGAACAGAAATTGGAGGAAGAGATTCCTCTGAGAGCAGATGGGAAACCGCGAAGGAAGAAAAAGAAAAAGAAACTGAAAGATGTGGAGGAATAATAATGCAGTATACAACACAAGGTGTATGCGCAACACAGATAGATTTCGATGTTGTGGATGAAAAAGTTACAAATGTAAAATTTACTATGGGATGTATGGGAAATACACAGGGTGTTGCGGCACTGGTGGAAGGCATGAATATAGAAGAAGCAATCCGCAGGCTTAAAGGAATTGACTGCCGCGGACGGGGAACATCCTGTCCTGACCAGCTGGCGAGAGCCTTGGAAATGTATTTGGAAAAAAACAAGCAGGCGTAAAAGTACTAAAGCTGACGAAAAACGTCTAAATGTTGGAAGAGCAGATGCGGCAGGTGCTGTTTTGAATGGAGGAAAATAATGCTGGGAATCATTGGAGCAATGGACGTAGAAGTAAACAGCTTAAAAAGCGCAATGGAGTATTGCAAGATAAAAAACATTAGCGGAATGAATTTCTGTCAGGGGAAGATTGACGGCAAAGATGTAGTGGTAGTGAAAAGTGGAATCGGAAAAGTAAATTCCGCCATATGCACCCAAATATTGATAGATTCTTTTACCGTGGACAGCATCATTAATACCGGTGTGGCGGGTGCATTAAACCCGGAGATTGAGATATGTGATATTGTCATTTCCACGACAGCGCAGCAACACGATGTAGATGTATCTCCGTTAGGATATGCAATCGGTCAGATTCCCGATATGGAAAGCTGTGAATTTCATGCGGATACAAGGCTTCAAAGTCTGGCGGAAAAGAGTATTCAATCAGCCGGACTTCCGGTAAATGTTTTTCATGGAAAAGTGATTTCAGGAGACCAGTTTATCAGTAATACAGAAAAGAAAATGTGGCTTCGTCAAACTTTTCACGGAGACTGTACAGAGATGGAGGGAGCTGCGATTGCACAAGTCTGTACACTCAATGAGATTCCGTTTTTAATTATCCGGGCAATCTCTGATCAGGCAGACGGCAAGGGGAAGGTGGATTATCCTGCCTTTGAAAAAAAAGCGGCAGAAAATTCTATCAGTCTGTTAAGAGAAATGATAAAAAATTATTAAGTTATTGTATAAATTTGCAGATAACAAAATAATTATGAGGAATAATAAAAAAATATCGCTCTTCCACAGAGAATTTGGCGCACGATTGTCCGTGTACAATTACAATGAATGTGATACACTTTTAATGAAGTGAGCAAAAAATGTTCAAAGGGGGAAGAGAAATGTTTAATGATTACATATTACAAGTGAAAACATGGCTGTTGCGGACCGTTCCGGCAGTGATAAACGAAAAGAACTTCCTGTGGATTATGGGAGGTCTTTTTTTGTTGGGAATTGTAACAAAATGGATTGTTATGAAAAATTATGAAAAATTGATCAAAAAAGCAAAACACATGAAAAATACAAAAAATGTAACATTACGTCAGATTAAGAATAAATATGAAAGTATAAAGCAGGTAAGTAAAACAGTAACAAATCCTACACTGTTCGTGCAGAGGCATATTAATCAATGCAGAATCATGAATGTATCAGTGAATAAATTCAATCATATAATAAACTGGTGCGTCATTGGAATGGTAGCCGCTTCAGGATTTATTGGCGCATGGTCTTATTTTGCCGGAAATAATAAGGAGACCGCCATGTTCTATGTAGTCATGGGATGTCTTTTTGCGTTTGCACTGGAGGTAATTAACCGCAATGCAGATGTAGAAAATAAGAAGCTGGAACTTACATACGCTATTGTAGATTTTCTGGAAAATAATTATGAGACAGAACAGATAGTGCATAGCGTTGTAAGGGAGCCGGAAATAGAAGCGGCAGATAAGGAAGAAATGAGGAAACAGGAACAAAACAGAAAAGATGAGCAAATATTAAACCAGGTTATTGGAGAATTTTTACAATAAATGACAATAAATAACATAAACTCTTGATAAAAATGTTTCTAACGCTTATAATATGGGATAGTTTTGAAAAAAACGGAGGAAAAGAGAAATATGGCAAAGGTAACTTTTGATTATTCAAAAGCAGCTTCTTTTATTACAGAAGATGAAGTTGTGGGAATGAAAGAAATTGCAGAAAATGCAAAAAAAGTATTGGTGGAAAAAACCGGTGCAGGAAATGATTTCCTCGGATGGATTGACTTGCCGGTAGACTATGATAAAGAAGAATTTGACAGAATTAAGAAAGCAGCTGAAAAAATTAAAAACGACTCGGAAGTTTTGATTGTAATCGGAATTGGTGGCTCTTATCTGGGGGCCAGAGCGGCAATAGATTTTCTGAGACATGGTTTTTATAATAATGTATCAAAAGAAATCAGAAAGACACCGGAGATATATTATGCAGGAAACAGTATCAGCCCTGCATATCTGAAGGGATTGCTGGATGTTGTCGGAGAAAGAGATTTTTCCGTAAATATTATCTCAAAATCGGGAACAACAACTGAGCCGGCGATTGCATTTAGAGTATTTAAAGACAAATTAGAAAAGAAATATGGCAGAGAAGAGGCTTCTAAGAGAATTTATGCGACAACGGACAAGGCAAAAGGAGCATTAAAAGGACTTGCCACGGCAGAAGGCTATGAGACTTTTATTGTGCCGGATGATGTAGGAGGACGTTTTTCCGTACTCACAGCCGTAGGACTGCTTCCGATAGCAGTGAGCGGTGCGGATATTGATGCGTTGATGCAGGGTGCTGCAAGCGGCAGGGAAAGAGCATTAAATAACGCTTTTGAAGAGAATGATGCTATGCAGTATGCGGCGATTAGAAATATATTATTAAGAAAAGGAAAAAACATAGAAATTACTGCAAATTATGAGCCAAGTCTTCATTACTTTGGAGAATGGTGGAAGCAGCTTTATGGTGAAAGTGAAGGAAAAGATCAGAAAGGTATTTTTCCTGCAGCTGTTGACCTTACAACAGACCTTCATTCTATGGGACAGTATATTCAGGACGGCGCCAGAATCATGTTTGAGACAGTGCTGAATGTAGAAAATACGACTGCAAAGATTATGATAGAAGAAGATGCAGATGATTTAGACGGACTGAATTATCTTGCCGGAAAGGATATGGACTTTGTCAATAAAAGTGCTATGAATGGTACCATTCTTGCGCATACAGATGGAAACGTTCCAAATTTGGTTGTCAATATTCCAGAACAGAATGAATTTTATCTGGGCGAGCTGTTCTATATGTATGAGTTTGCATGTGGCGTGAGCGGTTATATTCTGGGGGTAAACCCATTTAATCAGCCTGGAGTTGAAAGTTATAAGAAAAATATGTTTGCGTTACTTGGAAAACCGGGATATGAGGATATGACAGCAGAATTGCTGGAAAGATTGTAATTATTTAGTATAATAAATATAAAAACACCGTGGAGTGAAATTGTTCCGCGGTGTTTTTTGTTCGCAATCTATTTGTGTCTGCTATAGATATTTTTAAAAATTGTTTTCCGGGTTTTAATCTTCTTCAATGATATAAAAATCCAAATAATCAAAATCAATGGTATCCACAAAGCTGTCAGAATAAAAGCGCGTTCTTCCGATACGCTGAAATTCGGTAATATTTGTGTCGAGCCAGATAGGATGGCTCAAATCAAATTGTTCACAGATTTGTTCCAACGCCATAAAAACTTTGTGCGTTCTGGTTTCTTCCGGTATATCCAGTTCTATTGTAGTGCTCTGTATCATTTTGTTGTTTTTAAATGTTCTTCCCCAAACCCGAAACATATATCATATCTCCCTGTCTAACGTTCTTTATTTACAGCATATCAAAAAGAGAAACAGTGCGCTACCCTCTTTCATACTTTTTTCTTTTATTATTTCATGAATAATGGTATACTTAAAAATACTAGATTGGGGGAAATATGAAAAAATCTATAAGCAATTTATACCACCTTCATAAAGGTGGAATGGAGAGTGTGATGGAAAGCAAAGTAAAATCAAAATTAAAGGGACGCATTAGCAAGTATATCAAGTGGCCTGTATATTTTAATATATTCTGGATTATTATAGTGCTGATTGTCTATGTGATAGATGTGAAAGCCGGATTTATAATGTCTCTTGCTGAAGTTGTACATATTTTAATGACTGCGGTAATATATGTGAGATTTAAACCAAATATCACAAAAACACTGATAGAGTTCGGATCCGAATACAGCCAGATTCAGCGACAGATGCTGCATGAAATGGAAATTCCTTACGGCCTGATAGAGGAGGAGGGAAAGATCCTCTGGACCAACAGCGCTCTGGACGAGTTGTGCCCGGGAAAAAATCTCCGCAACAAAATGATTTTTTCTATTTTTGAAGATTTTAAGGATGAGTATCTGGAACTGGATGAAAATGGAAGAAGTGAATTTCATGTACACACAGAAAAAGGCGATTACAGAGTAGTACTCAAAATATTCCAACTGAAAGATAATTCGGAAGACAGTATAATTACAGAGTTCTCACACAGTGAGGGAAGCCTTATTTCAGTATATATGTTCGATGAGACAAAGATACGGCAGCTGACCAAAGAAAACAGAGAAGAGAGGCTGGTTACAGGTCATATATATATTGACAATTATGATGAAGTGCTGCAGAGTGTGGAAGCTACCAGAAGAACTTTGCTGGTAGCGTTGATTGACAGAAAAATAAATAAATATTTTGCTCAATATGACGGTATTGTAAGAAAGTTGGAGAACGATAAATATTTTGTTATTTTTAAGACAAAATATATCAGCAAAATGCAGACAAACAAATTCTCGGTGCTGGATGAAGTTAAAACAGTAAATATTGGAAATGGCCTTCCGATTACCATCAGTATTGGTGTAGGTATGGGTGGAAGTACACTGGCAGAAAATTATGATTTGGCCGGATCAGCCATTGATATGGCCCTCGGACGCGGAGGAGACCAGGCTGTGCTCAAAGATGGAAATAAAGTATATTACTATGGCGGAAAGTCAAAGTCTGTAGAAAAAAATACAAAAGTAAAATCCAGGGTCAAGGCGACAGCCTTTCGTGATTTGATTGAGACCAAAGAGACGATTTATATTATGGGGCATCACATTGGAGACAATGACTCTTTCGGGGCATCCATCGGATTTTACAGAATTGCCAAGACGATTGGAAAAGAAGCCCATATCGTTTTAGGTGAGGTAAGCAGCAGTGTAATTCCTCTTGTGGAAGCCTTTAAAGATATGGATATTTATGATGAAAGTATGTTTATTACCGGACCACAGGCGACCCTGGATATCACGAGAAATGATGCGCTGATTATTGTAGACTGCAGCAGAGCGGGTTATACAGAGTATCCGGAACTGGTAAGAAGAGCCCAGTGTCTTCTGGTATTTGACCATCACAGGCAGACTACAGATGTCATAGACAATGCACAACTTTCCTATATTGAATTGTCATCTTCTTCGACCTGCGAGATGGTTGTTGAAATTATGCAGTATATTAATGAGACAGTTAAGCTGACCAAGCTGGAAGCGGAAGCTATTTATGGCGGTATCATGGTAGATACAAACAATTTTACCAATCGTACCGGTGTGCGTACTTTTGAAGCTGCTGCTTATCTTAAAAAGAATGGAGCAGACATTACCAAAGTACGCAGAATGTTTCGGGATGATATTGACGACTATAAAGCGCGTGCTACAGCAATCCAAAATACAGAAATATATATGCAGGAGTTTGCAATCTCTGTCTGTCTGGCAAATAATGTATCTTCTCCGACTGTGGTGGGAGCGCAGGCTGCAAATGAACTTTTGAATGTTAAAAATGTCAAGGCGTCGTTTGTGTGTACTCCTTATAATGACCAGGTCTATATCAGCGCCAGATCACTGGATAAGATTAATGTGCAGCTTCTCATGGAAGAGTTTGGAGGAGGAGGCCATATGAATCTGGCCGGCGCACAAGTAAAAGATAAGTCTGTCGGCGAAGTTTTAGCCATTCTCAAACAGGTAATCAGTAAAAAACGGGAGGAAGGAGAAATATAATGAAAGTAATATTATTGCAGGATGTTAAAACGCTTGGGAAAAAAGGGGATATCGTAAATGTCAACGACGGGTATGCAAGAAATTATATTATACCTAAAAAACTGGGACTCGAAGCGAATGGAAAAAATTTGAATGATTTAAAACTGCAGCGCCAGAATGAAATAAAAGTAGCCAAAGAAAAACTGGAAGCGGCGCAAAAAGTCGCAAAAGAGCTGGAAGGAAAAAGCGTTACAATTAAAATACAGGCAGGAGTTGAAGGAAAAGTATTTGGCTCTGTTTCTAGTAAGGAAATTGCATTGGAAGCAAAGAGGCAGCTTGGAATGGATATTGATAAGAAAAAAATTGTCATACCTGATACGATTAAATCTATTGGAACATACAATGTAAATATTAAATTACACAAAGACGTCACAGGTATATTAGCAGTTAAAGTAGAGGCAAAGTAGAAATATGGAAGAAGCAGTAGTAAAAAGAATAATGCCCCACAGCAATGAGGCGGAACAGGCAGTGATTGGCTCAATGATTATGGATGCCGAGGCTATTACTGTTGCGATGGAAAAAATAACGGATACTGATTTTTATAACAAACAGTATGGTGCCCTGTTTAAGGCCATGGCGGCATTGTACAATGAGGGAAAAACCTGTGATTTGATTACAATTAAGACCAAATTGGAGGAGATGGAAGTACCGTCAGAGGTTATCAGTATTGACTTTATCCGAAATATATTGGATATGGTACCTACTTCCGCCAATATCAAGCAATATACAGACATTGTCTATGAAAAATCTGTTCTGCGGAATCTGATTCGTGCCAATGAGAATATAGCAAATACCTGTTATGCGGGAAATAAAAGTCTGGATGTCATATTGGAAGAGACGGAGAAAGTCATTTTTGATTTGATTCAATCCGGAAATTCCGGCGATTATGTTCCGATAAGGCAGGTCGTATTAAATGTTTTTGAGAAGATTGAGAAAGCGTCTCAGACAAAAGGTACCATTACGGGAATAGCGACCGGATTCCGAAAACTTGACACACAGCTCTCAGGACTACAGCCTTCGGATTTGATTTTAATTGCGGCAAGACCGTCTGTAGGTAAAACGGCATTTGTTTTGAATATTACAGAGACGGTGGCTGTAAAGAATAAAATTCCAGTGGCTATTTTCAGTCTGGAAATGTCAAGTGAACAGTTGATAAACCGTATTATTTCCCAGAATTCCATGGTCAGTTCCCAGAAGATAAGAAATGGAGAACTGAACGATAATGAGTGGGCAAATATTGTTGAGTCGGCAAACATTATTGGAAATTCCAATATTATTATAGATGATACTCCGGGCATTAGTATTGGAGAGATGCGCTCTAAGTGCCGAAAATTTAAACTGGAAAAGGATATTCAGTTGATAATTGTGGATTACCTGCAGCTTATGACAACAAATTCGTATCATAACAGCAGGGAACAGGAAATTGCAGAAATTTCGAGAACATTGAAAGGAATTGCAAGAGAATTAAACGTGCCGGTTATTGCATTGTCACAGCTAAACCGTTCTTCTGAGAGCCGTGAAGATCGAAAACCAATCATGGCAGACTTGAGAGAGTCCGGCTCCATAGAACAGGACGCAGATGTGGTCATGCTGATGTCGCGATATTATGACCGGGAGGAAAAGACAGAAGATAGAAATAGAATTATTGTAAATGTGGCAAAGCAGAGAAATGGTCCGGTCGGCGAAGTAGAATTGGTATGGATTCCTCAATATACAAAATTCGAAAATGCGGAGCCGGAAAAAATCTAGTTTGAGTTGCTTAAAAATTCAGATATCGACATTACCGCAAAAAATAATATTTTTCGCGGTGTTAATGCTATTGAATGGTACATATAATGGTTTTATAATTGAGATGTTTCATAGAGAAACGTCTCAATTTTTTATAGGAGGTTAAAATGGGGGAGAAGCGGTATATTATTTCAGACGCATCTAAAGTGTTGAATGTTGAGTCCCATGTGTTAAGATACTGGGAAGAAGAACTTAATATCACAATACCGAGAAATGAGATGGGGCATCGCTATTATACAGAGCAACATATTAATTTATTAAAAAACGTCAGAGATTTGAAGAAACAGGGATACGGACTTCGGGCAATTAAAATGATGATAACAGACCCGGATGAGCGGGAAAGAACAGGAAAAATGGCTATCATGCCACTGACAGCGACAGAAGTTACTCCAATGGAAACAGAGGAGAGAGGAAGCAAGATGGAGCAGTTTCAGGAAATTATGGACAGAATTGTGTCAAAGGCGATGCAAAAGTCTACAGAGGGACTGGGAAAAGAGGTCAGTGACAATGTGAGCGAGACGGTATTAAAGGAAATGAATTATCTTATGAGAATACAGGATGAGAAAGAGGAAGAACGATATAAGAAATTGGATGAAGTGATGCGAAAACGCCAGAAAATGAGCAGAAAGGAACGGAAGAAAAAACTGAAGGCGGAAAAAATGCTTACGAAAAAAGCGCGAAAGAAAAAGAATAAAATGAATTTTAGAAAAAAGCCACAGACTACATAATAAAAGGTTGATATGGAAATAAGGTCCGTGCATTACCGGAAATATCCGGATAAGAGAAAAATAAAAGAGGCTGCCTGTCGCAACCTCTTTTATTCCTATTAAGCATCTAATTCAATAGATCCTGTAGGGCATGCGCCGGTACAAGCTCCACATTCGATACATGTGTCAGGGTCAATTACAAACACCCCGTCTCCTTCGCTGATGGCTCCAACAGGGCAGGCGCCTGCACATGCACCACATCCGATGCAGCCATCGTTAATTTTGTAAGCCATTATGTAAGCCTCCTTTAAATTAAGTTTTATAGAACAATAATAATACAATTAATGATATATTGCAATATTATAATATTTTACAAAGTTAGAAGAACATTGTAAAAATAAATTATATTATAAAAGTTGAACAGTCTATAAAAATATTCTGAAATTTTTGGGGAACAGACATTATTGTCGCACAACAGTCAGCACTCTTCCAAAGAAATGAATATCATCAATATTGTATATTTTAATCGGTTTGGCAGTGCCGTTAATCGATTCCATAATAATTGGATTTCCCAGAATATATTTCCGAATATAAATTTTGTGTTCTTTGATAAATACAGCGACTTCATTGTTCAGAGGGAAACGGTCTCTTGCAACCAAAAGAATATCGTTATTCAGGTAAGTAGGGTGAAGATATGATCCTATTACTTTCACGCCGCACATTATAATGTCGCCAAATTCTTCGCGATAAGCAGAAATGTCCACAGATTCATAGTAGACACTGTCAAAAATAGAGCCGTCATGGTAAGAGCCGGAAGGAACAAATACGGGAACAAGGTCTGTATTTTCTGAAACGTTCAGTTGTTGTAAATATCTTTCAAAATTTACGATTTCCTGTAGTAAGGTCAATGCGCGTGATGGGAGTTGAGAAACATTAAAACCGTAGATAGAATCTGATTTTAAAAGAAAATCAACGCTGCAGTTAAAAGCCTGACTAATTTTTGCCAAAGTGTAAATGCTGGGATTGCCAATCTTTCCGTAAAGCAGTTTTTTCACAGAGTCATAAGGAAGTTTTGCACGGTCTGCAAGTTGTTTAATGGACCAGCCGTTCGTATTTAAAAGCTGGTTGATGTTTTCAATACAGGCCGATTGTATTTCTAATAATTCCATTTCTTTATTTTTCATTTCTTTGTACACACGGTATCCCCCTTTTTGGTAATTCATGGAACGAAAAAATTTTCGATATAAAAAAATGAGTGCCAAAATATACCTTTTTTTGTAATATTGTTGAGGTTATTATAAACCGTATTACCAGAAAAGCAAGCCTAAAAAAATAAACTAGGAGGATACATATGGAAAACATAAAAGTCGTTATTGCGGATAGTCATCCGAAATTAAGAAATCAGCTGGCAAAGCAAATCATGCAGGATAAGAACTTAAAACTGGTAGGCGTGGCAGATAATGGAAAAGAAGCATATGAGTTTTATAAAAGTAAAAAGCCAAGTGTAATTCTTTTCGATTTGCTGCTGACGGTATATGATGGACTCACGCTGCTGGACAAAATAAAGGAAGATAGTCCTCCAACGGATATGAAACTGATTATGACGACGTCTCTGTACAATGACGTTTTGCTAAATGAAGCGTTATCCAATGGAGTGGATTACATTATTCAAAAGCCGTATGATACGGAAATCATAGCAGAAAAAATTAAAAAAATATATTTTCTTATTGGACAGGAAATGAAAGCCGGCAAACAGGAGGATATTGTAAATGATAAATATTTTCAGACAAGACAAAATCATGATAAAAGATTAGAAAATATTATATCAAATAAACTGAATGAGCTTGGAATTCCGGCAAGACTAAAAGGATACCGGTATATGATTACTGCTGTCAAGGAAGTTATGAGCAATGAGGATGCACTGGAAAGTGTTACAAAAGTGCTGTATCCTGATGTGGCGCAAAAGCATAATTCCACTCCGCAGAGAGTGGAAAAAGCAATACGGCATGCTATAGAAGTAGCATGGATGTCAAAGGAAAACAATTCCTTCAAAAATCAATTTAACTATTTGCTAAGCACAGGAAAAATCCGACCAACCAATACAGAATTCATTGCAAAGTTAAGTCAGAACATACGAATCTCATCCTAAATCTTATTCTTATATGTCGTAGAAAAGGAAATGAGTTTTATAAGTTACGACAGACAAAAATTTTTAGAAAAATTATTCTGCACTCTATTTATTTTCTTTATTTTTTCACTTTTTTTAAACTAAAGACAAATTCTGTTCCTACTCCCTCGGTACTAATAACATCAATCGTTTCATTATGAGCCCGGATAATTTCTTTTACAATAGAAAGTCCGATGCCGGATCCGGTCTTATCCCGACCTCTGGATAAGTCTGTCTTATAGAAACGCTGCCATATTTTATCAATACTTCCCTGAGGAATTCCAATACCAAAATCTTTTACAGAGCAATATTGCTTATCCCCCTTATTGTAAAGGCGAAGAACAATCTTAGAGGAGGGATTACTGAATTTGATGGCATTATCTAAGAGGTTATAAATAACCTGTTCAATTTTCCCTTTATCCGCATACACATTATAATGTTTTGAAGGAAATTGTATGATAAGGTCAATGTGTTTCTTTTCGCAGCTTCCCTGAAAAGTTTCAACAGTAGAGGCAATGACATTTTCCATGTCAAACTCTTCGAAAAATAATTCCGGACCCGTACTGCTCCAATGATTTAATTCTCTGAGACCGCTGGTAAGTTTTTCCAGACGGTTGGCTTCTGACAGCACAATAGACAAATATTTTTTGTGGTCTTCCGGAGGAATCGTACCGTCCATCATTGCTTCCAGATATCCTTTGATAGAAGTCAGTGGAGAGCGAAAATCGTGGGAAATATTTGAAATAAATGTTTTCTGATATTCCCTGGAATTACTTAACTGTTTGGACATATATTTCAGAGAACTTGCCATCTCTCCGATTTCGTCATCGTTATTTATTTTTAATCCGTCATATTCAAAATTTCCTTTAGCGTATTCCATGGCTGCCAGACGTATTTGCTTCAGCGGAATATATACAAACCACATAAAATTAAAAAATACAATCAGAGAAAGAGCCAGAATAATAGCGTATGTGATATAAAAAATATATGTCACATCGTAACTGTTCTTTTTGATAATCCATGTGGGCATATGAGCAACGACATAGCCGGAAACGGTATTGTCTTTTAATATTTCATCTACTACGCTGAGAGTATCTGTTTTGTATATGTTGTAAAAATTGCTGATTTTGTAATGATTTTTGGCGTACTCTTCGGGATTGAAATCTTTGATGATAATATTGGAGTCAGCATCATCTACAGAGGTCGTGGTATCTGTAGAATATATTAGTTTGTTTTCGGCATCCAGAATCAGCAGGTTACAGTCGAGTACATCATTAAAATCGCTGAAATATTTATCCGGATTATCAATATCCTGAAACGAGGTATCTGTGGCAGAAGAAATATTGTCAGATACGACTTCCGCATACCGATACAGTTTATTGGCATCTTCTTTCAGAAGATTATTGTAAATTAAATTGGTGGACCAGTAAGATATCAAAAGAAATCCCAAAATGGCAAAGGTAAAGTATCCTACAAAAAATTTGGTCAGAATAGAACTTCTCATGAGTTATCTCCTGTTTGTATTGTGGACTTCAAAACGGTATCCTACGCTCCATACAGTGCCGATAGACCATTCGTCGGTATCTGATATTTTTTCCCGGATGCGTTTAATATGAACATCAACGGTACGGGTATCTCCGGCATATTCATATCCCCAGATATGGTCTAAAAGCTGTTCCCGGGTAAATACCTGATTCGGAGAGGAAGCAAGAAAATAAAGCAGTTCGATTTCTCGCGGAGTCATTTCTACAGGTTTTCCCCGATAAAGCACTTCGTAGTTGGAAAGATTGATTACCAAGTCTTTGTAGACGACTTTCTTTTCGGATGTATCCGTGGCGGAAGCGGAGGCAACAGGGTATCGTCTCAATACCGCTTTGACACGTGCTACCAGCTCTTTGGAATCAAAAGGCTTTATCATGTAGTCATCTGCGCCAAGCTCTAATCCCAGAACTTTATCGAATACTTCTGTCTTTGCTGAAAGCATTATAATAGGAGTCTGAGAAGTCTTTCTGATTTCACGACATACTTCGTACCCGTCAATTCCCGGAAGCATAATGTCCAAAAGCACCAAATCCGGCGCAAAGGACTGGAAAGCAGAAAGAGCGGCTTGTCCATCATGTTCAATTTTTGTTTCAAAACATTCTTTTGTGAGGTAAAGGGAAATCAGATTTGCGATATTTTCATCATCATCCACAATCAATATTTTTTGTTTTTCTGCCATTGTTGTTCTCCTTTCGATGGTAATATTATTATCATAAACAATCTATATGAAGTAAAATAGAAGAAATTGTAAATTAATTTGTTATTGAAATACTACGACGGTAGTGCCGGCGCCACCTTCGCCATGCTCTCCATTTCTGTAGGATTTGACATAACTGCATTTTTTCAGGTGCGACTGAATGGAAGTGCGAAGCGTTCCGGTCCCTTTACCATGTATAATGTACACTTGGGGCAGATGGGCAAGATACGCGTCATCCAAATATTTATCCAACAGGAACAAGGCTTCGTCCACCGTTTTACCAATCAAATTTAATTCCATTTTAACATTCAAAGATTTTTCCATTTTTATTTTTCCGCTGCTTGCGCGCGTAAGCCCGGGAGCCTTAATATCAGGTTCATCAATAATTTCCAGGTCCTTAATATGCACTTTAGAATTTAAAATACCCATTTTTACAGTCAGCTTTCCGTCCGAATCCGGAAGAGAAGCAACGGTGCCGTTCAGATTCATGCTCAAAACTTTTACGCCGGTACCGAGCTTAAAATCAGAAGGCTTATACTGTTTGTTTTGCTGTGGCTGTTTGATTGAGGAAATACTCTGGTTTTTCTTAATTCCTTTTCCCACCAGACTTCTTGATTTCTCTAATTCTTTTGCATTGCCTAAATTACCATATTTATGAATATTTTTAATTGCTTCATCTGCAGTTTTCTTAGCTTCTTTTAAAATAGTAACAGCTTCTTCCCGTGCATTTTCAAGAATTTTATCCTTTTTTTCCTCAAGTTTCTGCGTTTTTATCTCATAATCTCTTTTTAAAGATTCAATCTGAGATTTATAAACTGTAATGGACTGCCGGTCTTTTTCCATCTGGATTTTTTGTTGCTCCAGTTCAGAAATAATATCTTCAAACTGTTCATTTTCTGCATCAATCCGGGTTTTGGCGTCCGCAATAATATGTGCCGGAAGGCCCAGTTTTTCAGAAATGGCAAAGGCATTGCTTTTTCCCGGAATACCAATTAAAAGACGGTAAGTAGGTCTTAAAGTTTCCACATCAAATTCACAGCAGGCATTTTCCACGTTGTCTGTAGAAAGTGCAAAAAGTTTTAATTCACTGTAATGTGTCGTTGCCAGTACCCGTGCACCGATGTTTTTCAAAAAAGACAAAATAGAAATGCCGAGTGCGGCACCTTCTACCGGGTCGGTACCGGCTCCGAGTTCATCAAATAAAATAAGAGAATTTTCATCGGCCTCATTTAAAATATGAATAATATTTACCATATGAGCAGAAAATGTGCTGAGACTCTGTTCAATGCTCTGTTCATCACCAATGTCTGCAAAAACTTCACGAAATACCGCAAGACGGCTTCCTTCCATTGCGGGAATGTGCAGACCGGCCTGCCCCATTAATGTGAGAAGACCGGCTGTTTTCAGCGACACTGTTTTTCCACCGGTATTAGGACCGGTCACAATCAGCAAAGTAAAATCCTTTCCCAGAGTAATATCAATGGGAACGACTTTCTTTGCGTCCAGTAAAGGATGCCGCGCCTGTTTTATGTGAATTTGTCTCCGGTCATTAAATAAAGGCATGATTCCTTTCATTTTTCTGGCAAGATATGCCTTTGCAAAAACAAAATCCAGATAAGATAACGTTTTCAGGTCTGTTTCAAGCTCTGAAATAAACTGGGAACACTCCAGACTCAGGTTGGTAAGAATTACCTGGATTTCATCGGCTTCCTGAATGGCTAGTTCCCGTAATTTATTATTAAATTCTACAACGGCAGAAGGCTCGATGAAAAGTGTGGAGCCGCTGGATGACTGGTCATGGATAATACCCGCCACATTTGCGCGGTATTCCTGCCTGACCGGAATACAGTACCTGCCGTCCCGCATGGTAATTAGAGAATCCTGCAGGTAACCTTTTATGCTTTGTGCGTTTACCAGTGAATTCAGATGACTGTGTATGCGGTCGTTTGTTATTTTTATCTGGCGGCGAATATGTTTTAAATTGGAGGAAGCTTCATCAGCAATCTCATCTTCCGAAATAATACAACGTTCAATATTTTTGTTTAAATTACTTAAAGGCTCAATGGAATCAAATAATTCATCCAGGCTGTCTTCCGGAGAATTTTCTTCCTTTCTGGAAAAGGCTTTTATTTTTAAGGCGACTTTAAGCAGAGCGCTGATGCGCAGAAGTTCATCGCTTCCCAGTGTACTTCCAAGTTCCAGACGTTTTAAGGAGTCGGTAATATCATGAATACCGGAAAAAGAAATACTTCCTTTTTGCAGAATTCTGGAAAAAGCATCTGCGGTTTCAGACTGATTGCGATGAATTTCTTCCAGGTCACAGGAAGGTTTTAATTTTTGACATAATTTTTTCCCCGGAAGAGAAGAAGCTTCCTGCATCAAAAGTTCTGTTATTTTATCAAATTCAAGTGTTTTCAGCACTTTTTCATTCATTCCCAAAATCTCCAATTCTTGTATTTAAATACATTATCAATTATAATAAATAATAGTTGCAAGGTAAAGAAAAAATGTATGGGAAAAACATTGAAAATCGGAGGAAACAGCACAAAATGAAATTTATTGAAACGCTCAGAGAAGGGGAAAAAATTCAGGAAATATATCTTTGTAAACAAAAAAATATTGCAATGACAAAAACAGGAAAAGAATATGAGAATGTGATTTTACAGGACAAAACCGGACAGCTGGACGCTAAAATCTGGGAGCCGGGCTCAATGGGAATTGATGCTTTTGAGCCGTTGGATTATGTGGAAGTGCACGGAGATGTAACAATGTTTAACGGACAACTGCAGCTTAGCATTAAACGCGCCAGAAAAATCGACCGGGAAAGTGTAGAAGAATCCGATTATCTTCCATGTACGGAGAAAGATGTAGAGCAGTTAATGGAAGAACTGTTACAGTTTATAGAGAGTGTGAAAAATCCGTATTACTGGCAGCTGCTTTGCAGATTTTTTGTGGAAAACACGGAGTTTGTCCAAAAATTTAAAAAACATTCTGCAGCAAAAAGCGTGCATCATGGTTTTATTGGGGGACTCCTGGAACATACAGTGGCGGTTACAAAGCTGTGTGATTTTTATGCTGCACAATATCCGATGATAAACAGAGATTTGTTAATTACGGCATCCATATGCCATGATATCGGAAAAGTGTTTGAAATTTCAGACTTTCCGGTAAATGATTACACGGATGCAGGACAACTGTTAGGTCATATTGTTATGGGATCTGAAATGGTAGGAAAGATTATAAGTACAATACCGGATTTCCCGGCAAAACAGGCAAATGAATTAAAGCACTGCATTTTGTCTCATCATGGGACATTAGAGTTTGGCTCTCCAAAACGACCGGCATTAATAGAAGCACTTGCTCTTAGTTTTGCGGACAATACAGATGCAAAGATGGAGACCATGAAAGAATTACTGACCAGCGGAAATATGGAAAACTCTGACCAGTGGTTGGGATACAGCAGACTGCTGGAAACCAATGTGAGAAAAACCAGCAAAAGTACGGCGATACCGGAATTGTAAATGTTGTGGAATAACAAAAAATAACAAGTTTACATAAAATGGATTAACGGAAATGTATAAAAAAAATGATATTGTTACAATAAAAATTACAGACCAGGGCGCAACTGGGGAAGGGATAGGAAAAGCAGAAGGGTATACCTTTTTTGTCAAAGACACAATCATTGGAGATTTGGTACAAGTGAAAGTGATAAAAGCAAAAAAAAGTTATGGGTATGCCCGGCTGATGAAAGTGATTGAACCATCCCAATACCGCGTAGAGCCGCCATGCCCGATTGCCAGAAGCTGTGGAGGGTGCCAGCTTCAGGCAATGCAGTATGCGCAGCAGTTGAAATTTAAACAGGAAAAAGTCTACAATAATATTAAGCGGATTGCCGGTATCACTGATTTTGTTATGAATTCGATTATCGGAATGGAAGAGCCTTTTTATTACCGAAACAAAGCGCAATTTCCAATCGGAAAAAATAAAGAGGGAAAAATTATCAGCGGATTTTATGCCGGGAGGACACATTCTATTATCGAAACGGATACCTGTATGCTTGGAATGTGGAAAAATAATAAAGACATTAACAGGGAGATACTGCAGGTCGTAAAAAAATTTATGGAAACTTATGGAATAGAGCCTTATGATGAAATCTCCCATGAAGGTCTGGTAAGACATATACTGATTCGTTTGGGAGCCCAGACGGGGCAGATTATGGTCTGCATTGTCATCAACGGTAAGAAACTTCCAAAAGCAGAAAACCTGATAGAACAGTTGCTGAAAATATCTGGCATGAAAGACATTTCTCTGAATGTCAATACGGAGAAAAGCAATGTGATTTTGGGAAATCGAGTGATTTCTCTGTACGGGAATGGCTATATTGAAGACTATATAGGCGATATTAAATTTAGAATTTCACCGTTATCATTTTTTCAGGTAAATCCGAAGCAGACCCGAAGACTTTATGAGAAGGCTCTGGAGTATGCAAATCTTACGGGAAAAGAAACTGTGTGGGATTTGTATTGTGGAACGGGCACTATTTCTCTCTTTCTTGCAAAGAAGGCAAAGAAAGTGCTTGGAGTGGAGATTGTACCGGAGGCGATTGCAGATGCGAAAAAAAATGCAGCGATGAACGACATTGAAAACGCAGAATTTATGACAGGGGCCGCCGAAAAAGTGGTACCGGAATATTTTGCGAGGTATCCACAGCGCCCGGAGTGCCGGCCGGATGTTATTGTTGTGGACCCACCGAGAAAAGGCTGTGATGAAGTTTTATTAAATGTTATGATTGCAATGAGCCCCAAAAGAATTGTGTATGTGAGTTGTGACAGCGCCACGCTGGCCAGAGACATCAGACATCTGAACGAACATGGTTACAGTCTGATGGAGATAACTCCCTATGATATGTTTGGACAGAGTGTTCATGTCGAATGTGTGGCCTTACTGGTCCGTGGAAATGATTCTGACTTAAATCTCAAGACGAAAGATAATTTTGCGAATTAGATGAAATGTAAAAAATGCTTATAAAAAAGGAAGTTTTTAAAGCCTGTTGCCTTAAAAACTTCCTTTTTTATTTGTTTTGTGTTAAATTATTTACAGTTACATACAATTATGGAAAAATTTGGAAATATGAAAAACAAAGGAAAAATAATATGATACGAAAATACTTAGACAAGAATGTATATGAGGCATTAACAGATAGATTGAGATTTATATTTGAAGAGTTCGACAATATCTATATATCTTTTTCAGGAGGTAAAGATAGCGGACTCTTATTAAATATTCTGCTGGATTTTAAAAGAAAATATTATCCGGATAGAATGGTGGGAGTTTTTCATCAGGATTTTGAGGCACAGTATACAATGACCACAGAATACGTGGAAAGAACGTTTGAAAAAATAAAAGATGAAGTAGAGCCTTATTGGGTATGTCTCCCTATGGCCACACGGACAGCGCTCAGCAGTTATGAAATGTACTGGTATCCGTGGGATGATAGAAAAAAAGATGTATGGGTGCGTGATATGCCGGATAAGGAGTATGTTATCAATCTGGATAACAATCCGATTACTACTTACCGGTATCGGATGCACCAGGAAGATTTGGCAAAACAGTTTGGACGCTGGTACCGGATTTCCCACGGAAATAAAAAAACTGTGTGTCTGCTTGGCATGCGGGCAGATGAGTCCCTGCAGAGATATAGCGGATTTTTAAATAAAAGACATGGGTATAAAGGGAAATGCTGGATTGGAAAACAGTTTAAAGATATGTGGTGCGCCTCTCCAATGTTTGACTGGACTTCTGAGGATGTATGGCATGCCAATTACATATTTGATTATGACTACAATCACCTGTATGATTTGTATTATAAAGCGGGACTTCATATATCACAGATGAGAGTAGCGTCTCCTTTCAATGATTATTCAAAAGATGCCCTAAATCTCTATCGGGTCATTGATCCGAACATATGGGTAAAATTAGTAGGAAGAGTTCAGGGGGCAAATTTTACGAGTATTTACGGAAGAACAAAAGCAATGGGATATCGAAACGTAACGTTGCCTGAGGGACACACATGGAGATCTTATACATTATTTCTTTTGGATACGCTGCCCATTCGGCTTAGAAATAACTATGCCAAGAAATTTAATTCATCGATTGAATTCTGGCATAATACCGGAGGGGGACTGGAAGAGGAAACAATTCAGGAATTACTTGAAAAAGGATATCATATACGCAGAAATGGAGTTTCAAACTATACATTAAATAAGAAGTCAAGAGTGGTATTTGAAGGAAAAATCCCGGATAATACGGATGATATCAAATCAACAAAGGATATTCCAAGCTGGAAAAGAATGTGTTACTGTATTTTAAAAAATGACCATAATTGTCGTTTTATGGGGTTTAGTCTGACTAGAGAACAGCAAAAGAGAGTTGACAGAATTCGAAAAGAGTACAAGAGTGTGGAGGAAATGAATTATGGAGTATAAAAGTCCGGTATACAATGTAGTGGCAGTTCCTATCGAAAAAATAAAGCCCAATACATATAATCCGAATGCGGTAGCTCCTCCGGAGATGAAATTGCTATATGAGAGCATTAAACTGGATGGATACACAATGCCGATTGTCTGCTACTATGATAAGGACAATGACGAATACATTATTGTAGATGGATTTCACCGTTACCGCATCATGAAAGAACATGATGACATTTATGATAGGGAAAAGGGAATGCTGCCGGTTTCCGTTATTCAAAAGTCAATCGATCAGAGAATGGCAAGTACGATACGGCACAATCGTGCCCGAGGAAGTCATGATGTAGACTTGATGAGTAATATTGTAAAAGAACTGCATGAATTAGGACGTTCGGATGCGTGGATATCCAAACATCTGGGAATGGATCGGGATGAAATACTCCGGTTAAAGCAGATTACAGGCCTTGCTGCACTGTTTAAAGACATTCAGTTTGGAAAAGCATGGAAACCAGCAGAAAACGAAGAGGATGATTAGTTTTACACCAGACAGTAACAAAAATATTTTTAGAACAGAATGAGCAGGCGGAGCAGAAAATATCCAGAAATTGGAAATCAGTAAAACGGATATCAAAGATTGTTCATAATGGAAAAAAACGTTATGATAATATGTATGGTATAAAAGCAGAATAAAACATTTTGCAGGAGACCGGTAAAATAAATATTTAAGAAAAAGAGGATAAAGGAATGGGTGGTTTTTTTGGAGTAGCCTCACAGGAGGATTGTGTTTTTGATTTGTTTTTTGGGATTGACTATCATTCTCATTTAGGAACAAGACGGGGAGGAATGGCTGTATATGGAGAAGATGGATTTAACAGAGCCATTCATAATATTGAAAATGCGCCTTTTAGAACAAAGTTTGACAAAGATGTACACGAAATGAAAGGAAATTACGGAATTGGCTGTATTTCAGATTATGAGCCGCAGCCTTTGATTATCCGCTCACATCACGGTACATATGCGCTGACGACAGTAGGAAAGATTAATAATATAAAAGAATTGACGCAAAAAATGTTTGATAAGGGACATGCGCATTTTCAGGAAATGAGCGGTGGTGAAATTAATGCGACCGAACTGGTGGCAGCCATTATTAATCAGAAAGATAATCTGATTGAGGGATTATCTTATGCTTTGGAGGCAATCGACGGCTCGATGTCAATATTGCTGATGAATCATGCCGGAATTTATGCTGCCCGTGATAAATACGGAAGAACACCGATTGTTATAGGGCGAAAAGAGAATTCTTTTTGCGTGTCGTTTGAAAACTTTGCATATAAGAATCTGGGGTATGCAGATTACAAGGAATTAGGACCGGGTGAAGTTATCGTAATGACGCCAAAAAATTGTGTTACATTGGTAAATCCTAACGAAGAGATGAAAATCTGCACATTTTTGTGGATTTATTATGGATATCCGGCAAGCTCGTATGAAGGTGTGAATGTAGAAAAAATGCGGTATGCCTGTGGTGAAAAAATGGCAAAAAGAGATAATGTGAAAGCAGATATTGTGGCGGGCGTTCCGGATTCCGGTACAGCACATGCGGTGGGCTATGCGAATGCTTCAGGAATTCCGTTCTCCAGACCATTTATCAAATATACGCCGACCTGGCCGCGTTCTTTTATGCCTACGATTCAGAGTAAAAGAGATTTGATAGCAAAAATGAAACTATTGGCAGTGGAGGAATTAATTCGAGATAAGAGTCTTTTGTTAATTGATGATTCGATTGTGAGAGGAACACAGCTGCGGGAAACGACAGAGTTTTTATATCAGAGCGGCGCAAAGGAAGTCCATATCAGGCCGGCATGTCCGCCGCTTTTGTATGGCTGCAAATATCTGAATTTTTCCAGGTCCACATCAGAACTGGATTTAATTACACGACGTGTGATAGAAAGACTGGAAAATGGCAATGTAACGGATGAAGTATTGCATGAATATGCAGATCCGGAGAATGAAAAGTATGAGCGTATGATTGAAGAAATACGGAAAGAGTTAAACTTCACTTCACTTCGATACAATAGATTGGATGATATGCTGGATGCGGTAGGCATTGACAAGTGTAAACTTTGTACATATTGTTGGGATGGAAAAGAATAGAATGAGAAGTTATCACATTCATATCAACGTATTTTCTTATAATAGACAGAAATCAAAATAATATATGCAGAAAGAGTGATAATATGAGATACAACAGAATGAAAAAAACAGCCATGCTGCTGGCTGTCGTTTTATTGATAACAACAATAGTGTCAGGACAGGAAAGTTCTGTTTCTGCAGCAGAAAGAAAGACGATATCTGCAACAGGTATCGAAGCAGAAGCGGTATCCGGTGAGAACGTTTCTGAGGAACTCACAAAAGACCATACGTCAGAGACTGCGAGTACTGACATAGAAGCATCGGAGACAACAGATGAAACTTCTACCCCGGAAGAGCCAACGACACAGGAGCCGACTACAGAGCCGCCAACCACGGAGCCTCCTACGACGGAGGAGCCAACTACGGTGGATTACGTAATTCTTGATGGCGTTTACAAAGTAAAAAATAATGTTCTGATTGAATATCTGGGAAGTAAAAAGGACAAGAGCACAACAACTCTTAAAATTCCCGCATCTATCACAAAAATTGACAGCAATGTTTTTGAAGAGTGCAAATATATCGAGAAGGTAACATTTGACAGCAAGAGCAAACTGACGGAGATTGGCAACTATGCGTTTAAAAAATGCTCTGCATTAAAGACGATAAAATTGCCGTCTACGGTAACAAAAATAGGAAAGCATGCGTTTTATGGATGTAAAAAACTGCAGTCTTTTGTGATACCGGACAATGTCACAGTGATAAAAAAATCTACTTTTTTTAATTGTGAGTCTCTGACGAAAGTGACAATGTCAAAGAATGTCAAAACAATAGAAAAATACGCATTTAAAAACTGTACAGCTCTTGCAAAACTGACAATTTACAAAAAGACTACCAGCATTGGAGCCAATGTGTTTGACAATGATAAAAATCTGGTATTATTGGTATATGCCAATTCGAAAGGAAAAGCGTATGCCCGTAAAAACAATTTGAAATGGGAATATACTGCTTCTGAAATAAAACGTAGAGCTGAGAATGAAAAAATATATCAGAATTTTATAAGATTAATTAAAACAAAGGATAGAAATAAGTTTGCCCTGAAAAATCTGACGGACTATGTTCCCCAAGGCACCTGTATTATCGGAAACTATTTGGTTGTTTCCATGTATCATAAGAAGCTCCAAAAGAAATCAATTCTTTTAGTTTATAATAAATCTACGGGCGCTTATATAAAGACGGTGGTACTGCCTTCTAAGGACCATGTAGGCTCGGTGACGAATGTAAAGGGGAGACTTGTGGTCGGATTGAACAACGTGTCATCAAAAAACAGAGCAGCTGTTATCAGCGAATCCCGTCTAAAAAAAATAAAGAATGGAAATACAATTAAATACAATTATGTAAGGATTCTTTCCGGAAGTGCGGATTTTGCATCGTTTGATGGCAGTTATTTTTGGGCAGGAAAAAGTGCCAATATTTCCAATGCGACCATGCAGGGATATAAAGTAAAAATTAAAAAGAAAAAACTTATATTTACAAAAAAATACAGTTATTATGTACCGAAAAATGTGCAGGGAATGGCTGTAAAAAAAGTAAGCAAAAATAAGAGGCAATTTATTTTGTCACAATCTTATGGCCGGATTAATAATTCATCTCTGTATACATATTCCATAAATTTAAAAAAAGCAAAATCTATTGGTACAGCAAAAACGACAAAGACATTACCGTCTATGTTAGAAGGAATAACATTGAATAAAAAGGGATATTTGTTTATGGTATTTGAGTCGGGGGCAGGACTGTATTGCGGCGACCCGGACAATACCAGTGAGATTCAGATTGACAATGTGTGCAGGATAAAAAATTCATTGTTGTGATTGTCAGGTCATTATTAGAGAATTACAGCAAATCTAAAAGGGATAGAATGGTATGGCAAAAAGATTGACGCTGTACAGGGAAATAAATGTATTATCTGCGAGAGGAAGATAATAGGAAAAAAAATGGAAGAAATTCTTGAAGACAAGAATTTCTTCCATTTTTTTTTATGTCAATGAACATGATATAAGTAAGACGTATTGTAGGGGAATTGATACAATAATAAAAATATTTTTATAAAAAAAATTTTGTGAATTTTCAAAAACACATAAAAAAACAAATTAAAAATGACAAATTGATGAAACTCCTCCGTCAGTAGAAGCAAAAAATCCATAAAAAATATACAAAATGCACAAAAATAGAAATAAAACATTTTCAATTTTGTAAAAATATTGCAAAAAACGTTTTTATTGAATATCGTAAAAATATGTTTTTTAAACTGGCGAAAAATTTTGTCCGGTTAAAATGACAATAGCGCTACATTTCAAAAGTTATTTACAGCAGGAAATCCGGAGGTCCTGCACAAACCTTATGGAGGAGAAAGAAATGAGAAAAGGTAAGTTCTTTACCAAAGTGAAAAAGGCTACAGCAACGTGTGTAGTATTGGCAATGATAGCTGGAATGATACCAATGCAACAGGCAAAAGCGGCAGACAACTCGCCCTATGTTATTTCTCAGGGGAGAATGATTTATGCCAGCTCGTCTGTTTCTAACAGTGATCCAACATACGTGAATGACGGCTCTAAGGGAACAAGATGGGAAAGCGGATGGACCAGCAATATAGAATGGATTTATGTAGATTTGGGCAAAGTGGCTGAATTTACCGAAGTCAAACTATATTGGGAAGGTGCATATGCGAAAGAATACAAAATCCAGGTTTCCAATGATGAAGAAAACTGGAGAGATATTTATGAAAACAATAACTGTCAGGGTGGAAATGAAGAACTCAACATACAGGGTAGTGCAAGATATATAAGATTGTACATGACCCAAAAAGCACTGGCGGCATATGGTTACTCCCTTTATGAGTTTGAAGTGTACGGGCTAGATGGAGTAACAAAAAGACCAAAAGATTATGGAACGAATATTGCAGAGAATAAAACAGCATCTGCTTCCTCTCTGAGAGATGTATGGTGGATGTATGATGACAATGGCGTCATTGATCAGACCTCTGTTCTGGCCAAAAATGCAGTGGATGGAAATGACAACACTTATTGGACATCGGGCGAAAAAGATAACCAGTGGTTTATGGTGGATTTAGAAAGAAATTATGATATCGGACGCATCGTAATTGACTGGTCTTCTGATGCAGGAAAAATGTATGATATTCAGGTATCGGCGAATGGAGAAGATTGGAATACAGTTTACAGACAACTGAAAGGATACGGATACGAGACGGCTGACATTCCAATGTTTGCCACAGCGAGATATGTGAGAGTGTATGGATATACAAGAGTTGAAAGTGGTAGTGGATTTAGTATAAAAGAATTAAAAGTTTACGAATACAAAGCAGGAGAGGAAAAGCCATCTTACAATATTCCAAAACTGCCGGAGTCTTATGTTGTAACAAAAGGAAAAGGCTCTTATCTTACCAATTCAATGTACAATGAGAAAGCAAAGTTGCCGGTGTACAAAGACGATAGTGTAAAAAGTCCAATCGACAGTAATGACTGGTGGCAGTCTATTTTGATTAATAAGTTTGGACATATGCTTTCTACAATGCCATTAAAAACAAAATATTCCACGAAGGGTCTTGGAATATTAACAGCCACAGAAGGATGGCTTCCGGATATGGGAGAGACAGACGTCAATGTGTCTGTAAATTCAGAGACAGAAATTGATTTTTATATTCTTCCGGAAAATCTGGATACAGCAACTGCCTGTGATAAAGTGCTGGACTACAGCGATTTTTCAGTGACTGCAGAACTCTGTGATGACAATCATGTGGCAATGAAGAGTACGCATGTAAAAGGCTCCCCATATGTCTATACCGAATATGGAACGACAAGAACAATTTATGTTTCATCTTCCTCTATTACATCAATTTTTGATGGGGCGGGAAATGATATATTGAGTGAAAATCTATCTGCGATAAGCACAGACCATATCGGAATGGAAATTACAGACAGCGACAATAAAGAGAGAACGAAAACAGCAAAAAGCTATTATTGTCTCAGCGTTCCGGAAGGAACAGTATTCAAGAAGGTTGGAAGTTATATCAAAGTAACATTCCCATCTGATAACGGATATATGTCAGTTGGTGCTATGACAGATAAATCACAGATAGAAACGTTTTATCGTCATGGATATGCTTTTGTCAAAGATACGATGGTAACTTACAGCTATGATGACAGCAAGGCAAAAATAACTTCAAATTATTCTGTGACGACAGAAGAAAAGAGAACTGGTTTTTCTAATCAGACAATTCTCTGCATGCTGCCACATCAGTGGAAAAATTCTTCGGATGATAATGGGGCGTTTAGCACATATACATCTGTTCGGGGCGATATGAAAGTTATTGAAGGAAATTCATTTAAAACAGTCTCTGATTTTGCAGGATTGCTTCCAACGTTTGCACTTCCGGAAAATGCAGAATTTGATGGAGAGGCAGTACTTGGATATTTAAATCAACTTGAGGACGCTACAAAAAATCTTAATCCGGCAGGAGATGCTTATTGGGAAGGAAAAAATCTTCATCCATTAGGAATGGGAGTTCTTATGGCTGACCAGATTGGAGAGACAGAATTAAGAGATGTATTTCTTGCAAGAATTAAAAAGATACTTGTCAACTGGTTTACGTATGATGGTAAAGAGGATATCAGTTATTTGATTTATAATCCAAACTGGGGAACGTTGTATTACGAACAGAGTGAGTTTGGTGCAAATGCCTCTATTTGTGATCATCATTTTACATACGGATATTTTATGTTTGCAGCGACTGTATTGGCAACATATGATGAAGAATTTTATCATGATTATAAAGATATGATAGAGCTGTTAATCAGAGATTATGCAAATCCGTCCGATAAAGATGATGAGTATTGTAGATTCAGAGCGTATGATTTGTATGAAGGACATTCCTGGGCAGGCGGATATGCAGACAATGATTCCGGAAATAATCAGGAATCAGCCAGCGAATCATTGTTCAGCTGGGTAAGTATGTATCTCTGGGGTGTTCTCACAGAAAATGATACATACAGAGATGCCGGAGTTTTTGGATTTACCAATGAAATGGAAGCCGTAAAACAGTATTGGTTTGATTATGATAAAGATAACTGGATTGATGCCTGGCCATATGATGTAGTAGGTCAGGTTTATGGTGGAATTAATTTCTACGGCACATTCTTTGGCGGACAGCCATTATATGTATACGGTATTCAGTGGCTGCCAATTTCGGAATATTTGACTTACTATGGAATGAATCAGGAAAGATGTGCTGAAATTTATCAGGGCCTGTTGGACGATACTGATATTGCGATGGAAAAAGCCATAAAAGCGGCAAATAAAGAAGGAAAGAGTCAGGAAGAGATTGATAAGATGCTGAAGGATTATCCGCAGGCTGATACCGGATGGCAGCATATTACGTGGCCATTCCTTTCTCAGACAAATCCAAACCTAGCACTGGAAAAATTCCTGCAGAATGATACAAGCGTGCAGAGGACAGATACGGCAAATACTTACTGGTTTATTCATGCGATGAAAGAACTGGGTGTAAAAACGACAGATATTATTGCAACGGGAGACTGCTCTGCGGCAGTTTACTATAACCGGGAGACAAATAGGTATACAGCGACAGTATGGAATCCGACGAACGAGACAAAAATTGTGACATTCTATAATGTTTCCGGTAAAATCGGAACAGCAACAATTGGAGCAAAAGCGTTGGTAAGCTTTGAAGTATACAAGGATAGAAGTTTTGATATTGTTCAGGCAGAAACACCTGAAATTTCAGTGCCAACCGGCGAATATGATGATACACAGTATGTGACAATTAAGACAGCAACAGAAGGCGCAACGATTTATTATACAACAGATGGAACAATGCCGACAAAAACTTCCAAAGTATATGATGGAACATTTGCGGTTTCCAGTACGGCAACAATAAAGGCAATCGCAGTGAAGGAAAACTATATTACATCAGCGATGGCTTCAAGCACAATTACAGTAAATGGCACGCCGGTATCGTTGGATACAAATATTGCTTTGGGAAAAAATATAACGGTTTCTTCTGCAGAAAATCCATCTGTAGGTGGAGATAAAATTGTTGATAATGATACAAGTACAAGATGGTCTTCTGAATTTAGCGATGATGAGTGGAGTCAAATTGATTTAGGCGAAGTGCATACCATCAACAAAGTAACGTTGGATTGGGAAGCTTCTTATGCAAAAGCATATGAGATACAGGTTTCAGAAAATGGAAACAACTGGAAGACAGTCTATAACACATCCAATGGAAAAGGCGGAAAAGAAGAAATTATCTTTGATGCTGTAAACGCCCGATATGTAAAGATGCAGGGGATTAAGAGAGCCCTTGCTTACGGATATTCTCTGTGGGAGATGGGGGTATATGAGGCGGCCAAAGTACAGGCACCGCAATTCAGTCTCCCTTCCGGAAATTATCAGGGCACACAGGAATTAATGATTAGCAGTCCGACAAAGGGTGTAGAAATCAGATACACAACAGATGGCTCAATACCAGATGAAAATTCAAAACTTTATATTCCGACAGTTAAGATTAGTAAAAATACGACAATAAAAGCAATTGCATACCGTAAAGGAATGATTGCATCTGAAGTAGCTGTGGCAGAATACAAAATTGATGGAGAAACACAGGAAAATCCGGGAGGAGATACGACAGGAAACGTAAATCTGGCAGAGGGAAAAGCTGTGGCAGCTTCCGGCTCAGAAAATGATGTTTTTGCAGCCAGATATGTGACAGATGGAAATGAAGGAACGCGCTGGTCTTCCGATTTTTCAGATGACGCATGGATTGCAGTAGATTTAGGAAAAGAATACCAGGTTAGCAAAGTTGTTCTGAAATGGGAAGGTGCTTACGGAGAAAGTTATGATATACAGACTTCTGTCAATGGAAAAGACTGGACGACAGTAAAGAGTCTAAAAGGGCAGAATGGTGGTACCGATGAAATTACATTTGGTGCAGTAAATGCGAGATATGTTAAAATGCAGGGCGTTAAGAGAGCGCTGCCATACGGATATTCTATCTGGGAATTCGAAGTTTATAGCGGGGCAGGAAGTACTGCAGAAACACCAAAACTGGATGAAAATCTTGCAAAAGGAAAGAAGACAACACAGTCCGGTGCAGAATCTGAGGCGACGTCAGCCGACAAAGCTGTGGACGGGGACAATGGGACCCGTTGGTCTTCCGATTTTTCAGATGACGCATGGATTGCAGTAGATTTAGGAAAAGAATATCAGATAAGTAAAGTTGTTTTGAAGTGGGAAAGCGCTTACGGAGAAAACTATGATATTCAGACTTCTGTCAATGGAAAGGACTGGATGACAGTCAAAAGTCTAAAAGGGCAGAATGGCGGTACCGACGAAATTACATTTGGTGCAGTAAACGCAAGATATGTTAAAATGCAGGGTGTTAAGAGAGCGTTGCCATATGGATATTCTATCTGGGAATTTGAAGTCTATGGCGGAGCAGGAAGTACTGCAGAAACACCGGAAGAAAATACGACACCATCCGGTGTAAATGTAGCAAAATCAGCGACGGTAACAGCTTCCGGCTCAGAAAATGATGTTTTTGGGGCGAAATATGTAGCAGATGGAAATGAAGGGACGCGCTGGTCTTCCGATTTTTCAGATAATGCCTGGGTTACAGTAGATTTAGGTAAGACATATAGTATCAATAAAGTCGTTCTGAAATGGGAAGGCGCTTATGGAAAAGCATATAAGATACAGGTATCAACAAATGGAAAAGACTGGACGACAGCAAAGAGTCTGACCGGACAAAACGGCGGAACAGATGAGATAGCATTTAATGTGGTAAATGCGAGATATGTCAAAATGCAGGGTGTAGAGCGCGCGTTGCAATATGGATATTCTTTGTGGGAAATGGAAGTCTATTCTAAGTAGAAAATAAATTCTTATAAAATATAGAGAGTTCGCTTGCGAACTCTCTATTGTTTTATATATAGAATTTTAAAATGATAATGACAGATTAGAAATTGTTGATAAACTCTATGGATTTATCAGAGTTTGTCAATTCTTTTTCAAAACGGGATTGCATTAATTCCTGAAAACCTTCATTGTATTCATATCCTATGAAATTGCGTCCACACTGTAATGAAGCAATCAATGAGGTTCCACTACCTAAAAATGGGTCCAAAACAAAATCATTTTTTTGAGTCGTCATATTGATGATGCGACATACTAAATCATTAGGGTATATAGCGGGATGAATATATTTTTTTCCGATACTTCCGGCCTTTTTATTAATATTCCAGAAAGCACCACCATTTATTAAATTATTTTTATAGTCAGTAATAGCAGATAAAAAATTTTTGTTTAGTACGAAATTTTCTTTTTTAGAAAAAACAAGTACATATTCATGCCGGTCAACAATATTTTTTTTGCCGGTGGGAATACCAGAAGATTTATGCCAAATAAAAATCCCTTTATAATAAAATCCCAGTTCCTTACACATTTTTATAAAATCGTAAGGAATAAGAATTACTTTGTGATTATGTTTTCTTATATTAATATTAATCCATAAACTTCCGTCAGGATTGAGTACTCTGTAACATTCTGACCAAACAGATTTCATTCTGGAAAGATACTGATTATAAGGTTCCTGCCCGATTTGCCCTTCTTTAAAATAATCTTTCAAATTCCAATATGGAGGAGAAGTAATTACAACGTTTATAGAATTATCTTTCACATAATTCATTTTTTCAGAAGTATCAAAAATTACCTTGGCGGACGGTTTCGATTCATTTCGTATATTGCTTTCTGAATATTTATTTTGTACGATGTTTTTTTGCACCAAAGGATTGTAAAATATTTCATTATCCTCAAAACTATCGGTCATTGATATAATCCGATCAATTATGTTTTTATCAGAAAGCAAAATGTGTTCCGTTATATTTGCATGCCCGTCATCATTGGTGGGAATCCACACATTTCCAGGATCCTTTCCCTTAGGGTTATAATTTTTTGCCCGTTTCCCCCATTCTACATCTTTCCATATATGTTTTTCACGAATATTATCTTTATTTAAATACATTTCAGTATTATTTTTGCACAACCAGACAACATACCTTATGTTGTCCGGAAAAGTTACGTTTTGCAAATCTAATGTAGGATAAATGATAGTATTTACATAATCATATCCCATAGAAACCCCTTTTTGAATGATTTGAAAAAAATCGTGAATTACATTTCCCATAGAATCATACTCTGTAGAAAAAATAGCAAAAAAACTGCCATCTTCAGAGAGTGTATTATATTTTGTTTTTAACAATTCAATTGTTTGTTCGTACGGTTGAAAGGAAATAACAGTTCTTATCATTATCTTATCCTTCTATTCTCTTTCTGGCAATGTCGCAGTATTCTTTTACAGATTCAATGAGAATCCAATTACGATTTAACTGTTTTGCGATTTTTCCGGTTGTTCCGCTTCCGCCGAAAGGATCTAAAACAATTTCTCCCGGATTAGACCATGAGTTAATATGATCCTGCACTAATTTTTCCGGAAAAATAGCAGGATGTTTATAAGCAATTTTATCTTTGGTGGAAAATCCTTTTCCATTAGAATATTTCCATATATTTGTCCGGATTCCAAATTCTCCAATTATTTTTTTCCCTTTATCTGTAAGAGAACCATCTTTTTCTCGACGCGTTACTTTGCCGTAAGTAGTGTATCCTGCCCATTTGTTTGGCTTATCTTTAAGAAGATGAATTGTTTTCGGTTTGCCTTTACTTAAAATAAACATGTATTCAAAAGCATTAAAATATCGGTTGGAATGTGGAGGGCCAGATCCACATTTTTCATAGATAATAATATCATACATATTAAAACCAAGTTCTTGAAAATGTAATGCTTGACGAAAACTTGTTAAAGACTTATTGCCTTTTATTGTTTTGTCGCCAACAACCCAGACGACCACACCTCCCTTTTTGACAATTCTGTACAATTCCGAAGATATTTCTTTGAAAATATCAAAATTCCAGGATAAATTTCCTTCGTAATCCCTTAAATCATCATAAGGAGGACTTGTAATCACTAAATCTATACTGTCGGAGGGAAATTCTTTTAAATATTCTTCTGATTTAGCGTGAATGACACTGTTTTTAATTTTTTCTATTTCTATCATAATGTAGTTCCTTTAAGCTGCGATATAATTATAATCGTCCTGCGTAATTGCATTTTCAGAAAGCAGATACTCCAGATGATATGACCTCAATAGATTTTGCTCCCGTAATGTACACAATCTTTCTATAAAACTAATGTGTAGATAATTGTTTTGATTTAATTGTTTATAGTATATTTGTTTTTCGTTTGTATTAAGAAAGTGAATTTTACTGTGACAATTTGGACATAGTGCAAACAAATTTAAATAATGATCTGGGCCATATGCAATGTTAAAAGGAATAAGATGATGAAATTCAACATATGGCTCTCCTGACGCAGTAATAAATGTTTCTTCTTTACAACATTCACATTTTAACATTGAGTTTTCTGCATAGCGTTGTATGTAATATGATTTTAATAGATTTATTAAATTGGTATTTCTTGTTCTGTTTTCGGCAAATGAAACACTTGTCTCAGAGGAAATTTCCTTAATTCTTTTATAAAGATCATTGCTGCTCCAGGAACGGTAACAGGCGTAAGCATACTTTCGATTTTCTGTTACATCAATATATATAGAATATTCTTCTTCCTTTAAGGCGTTAATTGCTTTTGCGATTTCATGTTTTATGGAAGTCTTGTTTTTTAATCCAATATTTTTTAAAGATGTACTAAAGTTTTCGCTGATGTAGCGAATAATTTTAGAAATATCGTCAGAATCCAGCGCAGTGATTTCTTGTATTTTTAAATCAGTGTTGCTAAGTGCAATCGTTATTAATATTCCTAGATAAATAAATTGGTCAAGATGAATATTGTATAAATCCCAATCAATTTTTGTTTTTGAATCCATTGGAATTGGGTTTTGATTGCATGAAGCAATGTATCTTTTTCGTAAATCTTTTTCACAACGTTCAAAAAGAGAGTGATACTTTTGAATTTTATAGTCATTTAGCCTAGAATAAACGTCATACAAAAGGGCTATATTATTTTTTTCACATGAGACGGTACTTTTGGTTTTGTTCCATGTAACAATATTTAAATAATGAGTGCCGCAATCTTTTGGCATATTTTTTACGATACCAAGAAGATATTTAAGTAATTCTTTTCGACTGTCTTCATCATTTTTATCTCCCCCGTCGTTGGAAACCATAAACGGTTTGTTTTATATCGTCTAAATGAGTAAAAATTTCGGACTCTATGTCATTCCAATCTTTATTGATTCGACGGTTTTTTCTGCCAATGACAAGTTTATATTCCTCCAATGAAAGAGACCCCTTTTTCATTAAGTGTTCTAAAATGTCTGTATAAGGCGAAAAACTTATGGCAAACCGTTCCGGATTGTTTTGGCAAATGGATAACTTGTTTATGATTACTGTTTCTGGTTGAGAAATCATTTTTATTTTTTGATGTTCCCAAATTGCCAGAAATTCTATGGCATTTGCTGTTAAGGCTAATTCTCCTATTGGAGTTAAACTGCTAAATTCTAAATCATTTGCACCGGAAGATTTCGAATGAAAATATCCATAATAATATAATATCTGTCGCTCATTTCGAATAAATGCGACCATGTCATTTTCAATGCTCCCATAGTGAGGATTTGGATTTGGATATTGTCGGGCCAATTTTTCAATCTCTTTCGTGGTAACTGTTCCTGTAAGAGATAGAGAAACCGCTTGCTGCATAGTTTTTTCAGACAAAATATATTTAATTGAATTATCTTTGATTTTATGCTCTTTATTTACGTCAATCGTAAGAGAATTTATTGCAGAAGTATAAAGAATCTCTGCGATTGATGTCTCAGAATAACAAAAATCTTTTGACTGTAAAGATTCTTTTAAAAATTTTTTCACACCAGTCTGACCACCAGAATTCATTAAGAGTGCGAAATAACATTTTTTTGCCTTCTGGATATATGTTCTGCGCTCTTCCTGAGATAAAAATTCGGTTTGTCCAGCAAAGGAAGAAAATGTTTTAAAGGAATGAGATTTAAAATTCATGGTCTCATTCTCTGGGTAAAAAAATATTTTTGCATCTTCTTTAACGCTGTCATCTAGTGTGTTTATGTATGTGTCAAAGATGTCTACTACTTTATGAATATATTCTTTCGTAAATATTTCATTGGATAAAAAAACATAGTAATACAGAACGAGAAACTTTTTTGTATACCATAAAGTACCACTCGTTTGTATTTTCGTTAGCTCCATTGATTTCGTTAAAGCATAGTTTCCAGGAAGTAATGAATCTATAAAATCTTGATATGTTGCCATAAAATTTCCTCCAAAAACACATAACATAAAGAAACTGTTAATCCGTTATTCATATATGAATCGAAATTGTTTCAATTGCGAAATTATTCATTCTAATATTTTTAATATGTTCTTTTCCTTTCGTATCATAACATGGGATTTATATAAAACAGAATATCTGTCAACTTGCGGGGTTGGAACTGAGGCGACAGAGAAGGAGAAAATATTAAATTTATACTAAAAAGTGTTCTATTTGTATAACTTTTGAAACGGTAAAGGATAACCGTTTCAAAACTTTGCTTCGCAAAGCACGCTCCTAATGGAGCTGGTCAAGTACGAATATGAAACACTTGATGTGTTTCATATTCTAAAAAAAATCAATAAAATTATATCTAATGTGTTTAGAAAAGTCAATGTGAGTCAAAAGGCTAAAAGCATGCTAAGAGGCGATATTTTATAAAACAAAAGTACTGCTTGTTTCAATTCCAGAAAAAGGGTATTATAAATAGTAGAAAATATAACAAAAAGAAAAATGGTTGGAGGTATCTCATATGGAAAAAGTGACAGATACAATTATCAATGTGGGAGTAAACGATTATGAGACGACGTTATTCGAGAGTCAGTATGTACTGGAAAAAGGTATGGCATACAATTCTTATCTGATTTTAGATGAAAAAGTGGCAGTTATGGATACTGTAGATATCGCAGTTGTTGAAGAGTGGATTACCAATCTGGATCAGGCGCTGGATGGAAGAAGTGTAGATTATGTCGTTGTGCACCATATGGAGCCGGACCACTCCGGCAGTTTGATGGAACTGATTCGCAAATTTCCGGAAATGAAAGTGGTAGGAAATGCAAAGACATTTCCTATGATAAAACAGTTTCTTGATGTAGACTTGACGGGAAAGGAAATTGTTGTGTCAGAGGGTGATGAACTAAAGCTTGGGACGCACAAACTGACATTTATGATGGCACCAATGGTACATTGGCCAGAGGTCATGGTTTCCTATGAGAGTGCTGAAAAGATTGTATTTAGTGCAGATGGATTTGGAAAATTTGGAACGAGGGATGCCGATGAGGACTGGACTTGTGAAGCGAGAAGATATTATTTTAATATTGTAGGAAAATATGGTGCACCGGTGCAGGCACTATTGAAAAAACTTGCAGCACTTGACGTGAATACAATCTGTCCGCTTCATGGACCGGTACTCACAGAAAATCTTGAATATTATATTGGAAAATATGATATATGGAGCAAGTATGAGCCGGAGGATAAAGGAGTCTTCATTGCCCATGCGTCAATTCATGGAAATACCGCAAAAGCGGCATATCAATTAAAAGAAATTTTAGAAGAGAAAGGATGCGAGAAAGTTGTTGTTGCAGATTTGTGCAGAGAGGATTTGCATGAGTGTGTGGAAGACGCTTTTCGGTATGACAGAATTGTTCTGGCAGCATCTTCTTATGATGGTGGAGTATTTCCTCCGATGGAAAAATTTTTAAGTCATTTAAAAATAAAAAATTATCAGAAAAGAACAGTTGCTATCATTGAAAACGGCTCTTGGGCCCCTAGTGCGGCAAGAGTAATGAAAGCGGCGCTGGAGGGGATGAAAGAAATTCATCTGATAGAGCCGATTATTACAGTGAAATCCGCTATGAAACCGGAAAATGTGGAGCAGATGAAAGTGTTAGCTAATGTGTTAATACACAATCAGTAAATCATATAAAGGAAAAAGGGAGAAAGTATTTATGGGAGAATATGTAATCAGCAGCTGTTCTACAGCAGATTTGACAGCAGAACATTTTGAGAAGAAAAATATTGCTTATGTATGTTTTCACTATGAACTGGATGGTGTTTCCTATCAGGATGATTTAGGAAAAACGATGCCGTTTGATGTATTTTATCAAAAAATGGTAGACGGAGCAGAAACAAAAACATATCAGGTCAATGCAGATGAGTATGAGGCACATTTTAAGAAATATCTGGAACAGGGAAAGGATATCATTCATGTATGTCTTTCTTCCGGTATTTCCGGTACCGTTAATTCAGCTATGATTGCAAAATCAAATTTGGAAGAAGAATATCCGGACAGAAAAATATATGTTGTGGACTCTCTTGCAGCTTCCTCCGGGTGCGGACTTTTAATTGACAAAATGGCAGACTTAAAGAAAGAGGGAATGAGCATTGACGAACTGTACAAATGGACAGAATCGAATAAGAAAAAAGTACATCATTGGTTTTTCTCGACGGATTTGACCTTTTTTATTAAGGGAGGAAGAGTCTCTAAGACGGCCGGTGTTGTAGGAGGTATTTTAGGCATCTGTCCGTTATTAAATGTGGATTTCGAGGGAAAACTAATACCAAGAGCCAAGGTAAAGGGAAAGAAAAAAGTGATGAAAGCTATGGTGGCAAAGATGGAAGAGCATGCACAGAATGGTCTGGAGTACAATGATAAATGCTACATGTCACATTCTGCATGTCCGGAAGACGCAAAAGCGGTAGCTGCCTTAGTAAAAGAAAAATTTCCAAATATCAAAGGGAAAGTAGAAATTAATGAAATTGGAACAACCATTGGCAGCCATACAGGACCCGGGACGGTAGCTTTATTCTTCTGGGGAAGTGAGAGAGAAGACTGACAAAAGAAAGACGGATTGGGAAAATGTCTGTCAGAAACCCCTGGAGCAAATTAAGACAAAGAGCAAGGAGAAATAATAAATTATGAGAACAGCAGTTATGACCGACAGCAATAGTGGAATCACACCGGAAGAGGGAATAAAGATAGGAGTTTATTCTCTTCCAATGCCGGTTATTATTGAAGGAAAAGTCCATTTTGAGGGAAAAGATATTACACATGAACAGTTTTATGAAGCTGTGGTATCAGACCGGGAGGTAACCTCTTCCATGCCGTCTCCGGGTGATGTTTTGGACCTCTGGGACAGACTTTTGGGAGAAGAAGGCTATGATGAGGTAGTATATATTCCCCTTTCCAGCGGCCTGAGCAATTCATGTTATTCTGCCAGACAACTGGCGGAAGATTATGAAGGAAAAGTGCAGGTGGTAGATGACCATAGAATATCAGTGACAATGCGCCAGTCTGTATTGGATGCAAAGTATATGGCAGACCAGGGATTTTCTGCAGAAGCAATTAAAGAAGCATTAGAAAAAAACGCTTATAATTCTGTTATTTTTCTTACAGTGGAAGATTTGAAATATTTGAAGCGGGGTGGAAGAATTTCCCCTGCAGCAGCAACCCTTGGAACAGTTTTAAATATTAAGCCGATTCTGACTACTACGGGAGGAAAATTTGAAGCGCTGGAAAAAGTGCGCGGAATGAAAAAAAGCGTAAGTAAACTGTTGGATTATGCAGAGGAATATACAGAAAAAATGCTGAAAGAATATCCGGTTGAAAAAATCAGAATTGGTGCTGCAGGAAGTTTTCAAAAACAGGAAGATGCAGACGAGTGGTTTTCTATGGTAAAAGAAAGATTCAGTCAGATAACACATATATATTATGATCCGTTATCCCTGAGTGTAGGATGCCATGTAGGGCCGGACGCCGTGGGAATTGGCATCAGTGTGATTTTGCGGGAAAAAGAGTAATTATGTCGATAATTTTTTGATAATTTCATCATAGTTTTCTTTTATATGTGGGAAATTACATTCAGAACAGTCCTTGATACCGTTTTCAGTGTATGTAAAATTCCCACCGCATTTATCTTTTAGCCCATATAAAGGACAATAACAAAAAAGACAATTAAAATTGTCTTTTTTTGTTATATTGTGACAGGGAAAAAATTCACAGGATGTATTTTGAAAAAATTTATAAGACATCATTCGTACCTCGTTTTAACGTTTTTTAGTCCGGACTTTTTTAATAGGACTCCACTTGGCAGTGCCAAATTTGTTATATCCACGAATACGCACATAATAAACCTTGTTTTTCTTCAATCCCCTGATTGTCCGGTACGTTTTCTTTGTTTTCTTATAAGTGATTGTAGTAATTTTTTTCCCGTTTGTAAATTTTTTGCTGGTAGAATATTGTATCTGATAGCCGGCTTTGTATTTAGAACTGATTTTCTGCCAGGAAATATAAATCTTATTTTTTCCTTTTGCATGAAGTTTTATAATTTCTGTTTTTTCCGGCATTGGTGTCTGCTGTGTTTCTACACATATTTTTTTACTCCACTTACCGTTTCCAATATTGCTTTTATATGCACGTATCCGAATATAATATTTCCGGCTTGTTTTTAGATTTTTTAATATAACGGAAGTCTTTGACGGATGATTAAAGTTTTTGGTTACTACATTTTTGCTGAAATCTTTTTCGGTGGAATATTGTAATGTATATCCGGTAGCCTTACTCTGAGAGGACCAGGAAAGATTTATTTTTTTATATCCTTTTAATTTTCCGCTTATTTTTTCTTTGGCGGGAAGAATCATAAAAGTTGTTTTGCAGGTACTGACATATTTTACTTCGGTTGCAGTGAGTTTCACTGTCCCAAATCCCGTAGCTTTATTCGAAGAATATTTTACGGTATAGTGACTGGATGGTATTTTTATACCGTTTACGAAAAGTGTTACGGTAGGTCTGATTTCTTTTCCGGTAGCGTAAAATACATTATTGCTTAATGTGATGGTACCGTTTTTAATAGACTGATATCCATTGTTTTCCCTGTTGGAAGTAGAAATTTTTCCGTTGTTTACCCGGATTAGAACATCTCCGTCAGTTGTGCGGTATGTTTTCACGAATCTTCTTGCCAGACGCATCAAAACAGACGGCTTAGGCAAATTGGTATTTTTGTCTTTACTGCATGAAATAACAGCATATTGAGGTTTTACCGCATCTAAAAAATCAGCACAAGAAGAAGCAGCGGCACCGTGATGCCCCACTTTAAGAATATCGGCCCGAAACTGATATCCTTTTTCCATCAGTTCTCTTTCCATTGTGGAAGGAAGGTCGCCCATAAGAAGCATGGATTTTCCGTCACAGGTTACTTTTAAGACGATGCTACATTCATTATATGTGGATCCCTGAGAGCCGTCATACACGACTGACACAGTAGCATCGCCCAGTTTCCAGGTATCTCCATCCACCGGATTACGAAAGGGAATATCGTGTTCCTTTACAGTATTAATGAAATGATAATAGTCATTATTTGCTTTAGTGCAGGGAGAATAAAATACCTGACCTATCTGATATTGTTCCAATACTGCGGGAAATCCGCCTACATGATCCCCGTCCGGATGTGTAGATACGACATAATCTATTTTTTTATCTGGAATGTTTAATCGGTCCAGATATTTCATTAAAAGAGAGGAGCCCTCTCCGGTCCCGGAATCTACAAGCATATAGTGGTTGTTACTGCTGATAATGATAGCATCTCCTCTGCCCACATATACTGCATGCAGGGACATTTCTCCTGCAAATGTCTGAACACTGAAAAACAAAATATAAATAGAAAAAACAGATATTATAACAGATGTTATTTTTATAAAATTTTTAATAAAATTTTTCATCGGAATCTCCATTCTGCCGCACTATGGGCAGCAAAAAGTAACAAAAATAAAATTTATTTTTTATTACTTTACCGTAAATTCTTTGATTTCTTTTTGAGAGCGTCGAAATAAGTATTTTCAATATAATAAAAAACTCTTTTTAAAATAAGCCAGAAAATGATAATGAAAGCGACCAAAACACCTTCAAAAAATATTCCAACATGGAACAACATTGAAAAATCTGAGCCCAGCCACAAGATAAATGTCACGAGAATCTGGAGTACAAAAATCATAAACCATACGATTCTGCACCATTTTCGTTCATCTCTGCAGCAGACATCAGGACACATATGAAGCAGTGCGTTAACACACAGATATATCGTCAGTGTATTAATACCAAGATAAGCAATCCCGATTACCATGGAAATATTGCACAGCAATAATCCGTTGACAGCAAAAGGCAGTGCTTTCAACAAAATAAAAAGTACCATACCGCAAATTGCAGATAATGCAGCCAGACGAAACCGTCTGATGCCTGTACCTAAAATCAAGCACGCTACAGCAATGAATAAAAAACCGGGGAGATCATTAAAAATATCAATATGAATATTATCAAAAAAAACTTTATCAATTACTTTTGTCTGCTGGTAAACAGCGCTGGAAGAGGGATGCTCGCCAGGAACGTCGTTTGCATTACTGTTCTCTTTCGTGGATGTGTCAATAAACTTATAAGTACATGTGGCGCCATAATTGGATGCAATATTATAATATTGAAATTCGCCGATTACATCCTTAGAGTTAGCATATTCTTCCGGGTAAGCAAATCCGGTCTTAACATCCCAATCGAGTGCAATCAGTACAAATCCCAGTATCAGCAAAATAACAGCCAGATTAAATTTTGTATTTTTCATGTCTCCTCCTTTTATTATGTTCACATTATAAAAGTATAAAATGAAAATTTAATGGAAATTTAATGAAAATAAATTATTACATATAGAAATGATTATATCTTAGAGAGACCGATAAAAGCAATATTAATAAATTGTAAAATAATTGAATTGATAGTATAATGGGGATTATCTTGAAAAGAATAAGAAGGAGATAGCGATGAAAGCAATATTAAAAAAGGGAATTGCCTGGGGGATGATCGTGGCAATGGCATTTAGCATTGCGGGCATAAATCCAAAAACAAAAACGATACAGGCTAAAGAAAGCACAGAGTATACGATAAAAGTAAATCTGGGCACGAACTGTACGACGATTTATAAAAAAGGTAAGGCAGTAAAAGCAATGATTTGTTCTCCAAGTGCTGAGACACCTACGGGTACATTTTATGTTCCCGTGAAATACAGATGGCATGAGATGATTGGAAACTGCTACGCTCAATATTGCACAAGAATTACTACGGGAGTTTTATTCCATTCCGTCTGGTATTACAAAAACGGAGATAAATCTACGATGTCTGTGTCCGCATATAATGTGATGGGACAGAAGGCTTCTCATGGCTGCGTGAGACTGCTGTGTAAAGACGCAAAATGGATTTATGACCATTGTGCAGTAGGAACAAAGATTGTTATTTTCTGGGGAAATAAAAAGGACGATCCGTTGAAAAGACCTTCTTTTACGCCAATTCGCACAGGAGCATTTACATCATGGGACCCTACAGATCCGGATCCCAAAAATCCATATAGAAAATCGCTACCGACAATTACAGCAAAAACAAAAAAAATAGAATATAAGGCGAAAGTAAAAGTACTGGATTTGGTTTCTATCAAGGGAAGCACCGGGGATAATATTACGAAAAGCAATGGAACAATAAAGACATCAGGAAAAATTAATACAAAAAAATTAGGAAAGTATACAGTTCAATACAAAGTAAAGGATTCTCTCGGAAAGAAAAAAACAAAGAAAATTACATTTAAAGTAGTGGATACAAAGAAACCGATAATTAACGGAGCAGTATCTAAAAAGAATGTGCCAATGGGCAGTACCGTAAATCTGATGAGCGGCGTAAAAGCGAAGATGATTTCCGGAAAAAATATTACTTCCAAAGTAAAAGTATCAGTAAAATATAAGAAGAAAAAGGTAAAAGTGAAAAATAAGACTGTGACCTTTACACAGGCAGGAAAATATAAAATCACTTACACTGTCAAGGCAGCAAATAAACAGACAAGGACCAAAACAGTTACATACAAGGTGACGGATCAAAGACTCAAGATGGCATTAACGACTGCTTCTGTTACTTTGAAACAAAATGATAAATTTGATCCATATCAATATATCCGTACACTGACGACGTATAAGGGAGTAAATCTGGATAAAAAAACATATGTAAAATGTATCGGAAAGGTAGATACAACAAAACCGGGAACATATACAATTCAATATGTTGCCCAGTATAAAAATTTGAAATATACGGCAGTAACAGCAAAACTGAAAGTTATTGTGCAAAAGGCACCAACAGTGACAACACAGGAAGAGACGACAACATTGCAGAATCAGACAACTGCTCCATCACCGGAGACCACAACACCTTCAGAAACCGTTACACCGGAAGAGACAGAGAGCGTGCCGGAAAGTACGAATCGTCCCGTAAATGAATAAATCAGAAATGTTATTGTATAATAAAGGTGAGAAATGTTTTCATATAATACAAAAGTTGGATATAGCAAGGTAAACAGAAAAAGCATTGTTCCGGATTATGAAATTATAAATTATCTTCAGGACTGCGCCACATTTCATGCAGATGAGATGGGATTTGGCCTGAAACAGCTGCAGGAAAACAGAAAAGCATGGGTTTTGATATCTTATCGGATAAAGATGTATAAGCCGATTTATTACGGACAGGAGATTGAAATCGGCACATCTCCCACGGGATTTCGAAAAATTTTTGCATCCCGTCAGCTTTTTATCAAAGACAGTGCGGGAGAGTATCTGGTAAAAGCAGATTCTATCTGGATTCTGATGGATTTGAATAGAAGAAAAACAATAAGAATTCCTGAAGATTATCAGAGTGTTTATACGACGGAGCAGATTTTTGATGATTTTACTGCTGCCAGAAAAATCACATTAAGTGAAGAGAAAGAAATGCAGACACCGATTCCTGTGGTAAGTTCTTATATTGATACAAATGGTCATATGAACAATGCAGATTATGTGCGAGTGGCAGAAGAATTGATTCCCGAGGACGCTGCATTTACCCAGATGGAAATTGTTTATCATAAGGAAGCAATGCGGGGAGATATGCTTGTACCTTATCTGCACAGGGAAAAAGATGGAGTCAGTGTCAGCTTTAAAAATGATAAAAAGGAACTGTTGACAGAAATTAAATATACAAAATAAGAACGGAAAGACGATATGGAACTGGGAAAAATACAGAAATTAAAGATAGTAAGAATGTCAGAACATGGAGCCTATTTGGGAACTGAGACGGAAAGTGTCCTGCTGCCAAAGAAAGAACTGCCCCATGGAACTCAGGCAGGAGATGAACTGGAAGTTTTTTTATGCAGGGATTCTGAGGAAAGACCGATTGCCACGATGGAGCGCCCTCTGGCACAAGTGGGAGAGACAGCCCGATTGGAAGTAAAAGATGTGACAAAATATGGGGCATTTTTGGATTGGGGACTGGGAAAGGATTTATTTCTTCCCTATAAAGAACAGACGGTAAAAGTAAAACAGGGAGACTACGTTCTAGTAGGAATATATTTAGATAAAAGTGCAAGATTGTGTGCTACCATGAAAGTATATCCGTTTTTAAAGTGTACTTCGACATATCAGGAAGAGGATATGGTCCGGGGAGTTATCTATCATTATAATCCCCAATACGGAGCATTTGTTGCTGTGGACAATAAATTTCACGGCCTGATTCAACAAAAAGAACTGACGATTCAGCCGGAAGTGGGAATTTTGGTGGAAGCCAGAGTGAAAAGTGTTCGACCTGATGGAAAATTGGATTTGGCATTGCGAAAAAAAGCCTATCTCCAGATAGAAGAGGATGCAGAAAAAATTCTGGAATTTTTACGGCAAAACGGTGGAAAACTAGATTATACAGATAAGGCGGACCCCCAAATCATACGGAGAGACTTCCAGATGAGCAAGAATGAATTTAAGCGCGCTATCGGCAGATTGCTCAAAGAAAAGCATATAACTATTGGTGAAAATAGTATATTTTTAAACAATTAGAAAAAGCTATATACAATTTTAACAAACTTTTTTTCATTATTTTGTATATTTGAGATATAGTAATTTACACTTTGGTGCTTTAGAATATTTTTATATGTTAGGGCGGAAAAAGCCCAATTTACTAGGAGGAGAATCACTATGGCAAGTTTATCATTAAAAAACATCAGCAAAGTTTATCCGAATGGATTCGTTGCGGTAAAAGACTTTAATCTTGAAATTAAAGATAAGGAATTTATTATTTTTGTAGGACCTTCCGGCTGTGGTAAATCTACAACACTCCGTATGATTGCAGGTCTGGAAGAAATATCATCCGGTGAGTTATACATTGGAGACAAACTGGTCAACGATGTAGAGCCTAAAGACAGGGATATCGCAATGGTATTCCAGAACTACGCTTTATATCCACATATGACAGTTTATGATAATATGGCGTTTGGTCTGAAATTAAGAAAAGTACCAAAGGCTGAACAGGAGAGATTGGTTAAGGATGCAGCAAAGATTCTTGATTTAGAGCAGTTATTGGATCGTAAGCCAAAGGCTTTATCCGGTGGTCAGAGACAGAGAGTTGCGATGGGACGTGCAATTGTTCGTAATCCTAAGGTATTCCTTATGGATGAGCCTCTTTCCAATCTGGATGCTAAATTGAGAGTACAGATGCGTGTTGAGATTGCAAAGATTCATAAGAGATTAGGAGCTACTATCATTTATGTAACACATGACCAGACAGAGGCTATGACACTTGGAACAAGAATTGTAGTTATGAAAGATGGTGTGATACAGCAGGTAGATTCTCCTAAGAATTTATATGATAAGCCGATAAATCTGTTTGTAGCAGGATTCATGGGATCTCCTCAGATGAACTTTATCGATGCAGAAGTAGAAAAACAAGGAAACGATATAAAATTACATATCGGTCAGGCAAGAACTTATATTACAGTTCCTGCAGAGCAGGCAAAGAAGCTGGAAGAAGGCGGATATGTAGGAAAGACAGTTGTTATGGGTATCAGACCGGAAGATATTCATGATGAGGAAAGCTTCATCGAAATGTCACCGGAAAGCGTTTTCAAGACAACAATCAGAATCTACGAGTTGTTAGGTGCTGAAGTATATTTGTACTTTGATGTAGAAGGATTTGATTGTACGGCAAGAGTCAATGCACGTACAACGGCAAGACCGGGAGATGAAATCCAACTTGCAATGGATCTTACAAAACTTCACATCTTTGACAAAGATACAGAAAAAGTAATTACAAATTAATATCAAATATAAATGATTGATAAAAACATTCAGGTGAAACTATTTCATCTGAATGTTTTTTTGTTAAGGACACAAAAAATTCACGAAAAAACGATATTGGAAACGATAGTTTTTCTTGTTTTTTGATATAAACTGGTTTAAAATACAAATTGAAGTATTATTTTTTTAGAGCGTGTGTATATTGTACTTCAATTCGTAGAATGAGGGGTATCCTATGATTTCAAACCAGATTTTACAAAATACAATAGAAGGAATAAAAAATATATCCAGAGTGGATTTGTATGTGTCTGATACAGATGGAAAAATTGTGGCCGGTACTGCACAGGTAGGAGAACAGTTTGTGCATGCGGTTGCATCTTTTGTGGCTTCGCCGGCAGATAGTCAGTCTGTGCAGGATTACCAGTTTTTTAAGGTATATGATGAAAATCAACTGGAATTGATTTTGATTGCGCAAGGTACTACGGATGATGTATTTATGGTGGGAAAGATGGCGGCTTTCCAGATACAGAATTTACTTATAGCTTACAAGGAGAGGTTTGATAAAGATAACTTTATCAAAAACCTTTTGTTGGACAACCTTCTGCTTGTCGATATTTATAACCGCTCAAAAAAATTACATATCGATGTGGATGCAAGAAGATGTGTATGCATTATAGAGACGAAAAATGAAAAAGACAGCGTGGCTTTGGAGACTATCAGAACGTTGTTTGCAGGTCACAAGAAAGATTTTATTACTGCAGTAGATGAAAAGAGTATTATTCTCGTAAAAGAACTGGATGAAAAGCAGGGATATGAAGAAATCGAACGCATCGCAAAAACGATTGTTGATATGTTAAATACGGAAGCAATGGTCAGAGCCAGTGTTTCCTATGGAACGATTGTCAAAGAAATTAAAGAAGTATCCCGTTCTTATAAAGAAGCCAGAATGGCATTAGATGTAGGAAAAATTTTTTTCAGCACAAAAAATGTAGTGGCATACAATAATTTGGGAATCGGAAGATTGATTTATCAGCTGCCAATTCCATTATGTAAAATGTTTATTAAAGAAATTTTTGAAGATAAATCACCGGATGAATTTGATGAGGAAACTTTGACGACCATCAATAAATTTTTTGAAAACAGTCTGAATGTTTCTGAAACGTCAAGACAGTTGTATATTCATAGAAATACATTGGTATACAGATTGGACAAGCTGCAGAAGAGCACCGGGTTGGATTTGCGTGTATTTGAGGATGCCATTACATTTAAAATTGCGTTGATGGTAGTGAAATACATGAAATATATGGAAAATACAGAATTGTAAAAAAATAAAAAAGTGAAAAGCGGATACGGAAGCGGTTGTATTTTGCTTTTCACTTTTAGTGCGTTTGCATAGAGAAGGAGAAACAGTATGATAAAAATAGAAGGTGTAAGTAAGTCTTATGGAAATGGCTCACCGGCACTGAATAATTTATATCTTGATATAGAAGATGGAGAATTTGTGTTTGTAGTGGGGGCCAGCGGCTCAGGAAAATCTACATTTATTAAGTTGCTATTGAAGGAATTAAATCCCACGGAGGGAACGATTACTGTAAATGATATTCAGTTATCAAAACTGAGATCCAGAGGAACGGCAAAATACCGTAGAAAAATTGGCGTGGTTTTTCAGGATTTCAGACTGCTGCAGGATCGGGATGTGTATTCCAATATTGCATTTGCGCAAAGAGTAATTGGCGTACCCGGAAAAGAGATTAAAAAGAATGTTGCACAGGTATTATCGCTGGTAGGACTTTCCGAAAAGTACCGTTCCAATCCGAATGAGTTATCCGGAGGGGAACAGCAAAGAGTCGCGCTTGCCAGAGCTTTGGTAAACCGTCCGGAAATTTTGCTTGCTGATGAGCCTACCGGAAATCTTGACCCGGAAAACTCTTGGGAAATTATGAAACTGCTGGACAAGATTAATAAACAGGGGACCACGGTTATTGTCGTTACGCACAATATGGAAATTGTACAGAAAATGAACAAGCGGGTAATAACAATGAAAAAAGGTGTTAAAGTTAGCGACAGTAAGGTGGAGTAGTGTGAAAGTAAATTTCATTACTATTTATCCCGCCAGCCGGAAACGGCGGAATGGAGATTAATATGAATATACGAACAGTGAGATACTGTCTCAATCAGGGACTGGTAAACATAAAGAGAAATAAATTATTTTCGCTGGCGTCGATTGGAACAATTTCGGCCTGCATTTTCTTAATCGGTATTATTTTTACGATTATTATTAATGTAAATTACATGGAAAAGCAGATGGAACAAAAAATCGGCGTGACTGTATTTTTTGAAAAAGGACTGAATCAGGCAGGGATTGATGCGATAGGACAGCAGATAAAAGCAGACAAGAGAGTCGAGCGGTATCAATACACATCAGCCGAAGAGGCATGGGAGGACTTTAAAGATGATTACTTTTCAGATGATCCGGACCTGGCATCAGGATTTGCAAATGACAATCCACTCGCAGATTCTGCCTCGTATACGATATTTTTAAAAAACATCGACGATCAGGATGCTTTTGTTAAAAAAATGGAGTCCATAGAAGGGGTAAGAAAAGTAAAACATTCTGACCAGGCCAAACAGACGCTGAGTAATGTGGGAAGACTTTTGGGATATGCTTCAGTGGCATTGATTATTATATTGCTTGGTGTGGGAATTTTCCTTATCAGCAATACCGTTATGATTGGTATTTCAGTCAGAAGGCATGAGATAAAGATAATGAAACTGATTGGATCAACGAATGCCTTTGTCCGCTCACCGTTTATTATAGAAGGTGTTATTATTGGTGTTGTGGGCTCGGCGATACCATTGGTTTTAATCCGAATCATTTATGAAAGACTCATTCATTTTGTGATTTCCAAATTTGGAGTTATGGCAAATACTGTTTCCTTTGCGTCAGCAGGAGATATCTTTGCAATATTAATTCCGTTGGGACTGGGAATCGGGGCCGGTATTGGTTTTATTGGATCAATACTTTCATTGAGAAAACATCTGAAAGTATAGGGGAGGAAATATTATGAGAAGATTTTCAAAAATCATAAGTATTATAATGGCGGCTGTTGTGGCAATTTCAGTAGCAGTACCTGCTCTCGGAGATGTAAAAAGTGAGAAGAGTAAACTTTCTGACTTAAATGAGCAAAAACAGGAAGCTCAGTCACAAAAAGAAGAACTTGAATCTTCTAAATCAGAAGCAGAGGAATATATTAAAAATGTAGACAGCCAGCTGACCAATTTGGCAACGCAGATTTACGAGACCAATAAAAAGCTGGACAGCACACAAAAAAATATCGAAAAGACAAAAGTAAAACTGAAAAAAGCACAGGATAGTATTGTTGTTCAGTATGGTGACATGAAGCTCAGAATTAAATATATGTACGAGAACGGCGATACGCAGATGTTGGATTTGATTTTAAATTCTAAAAGTATTACAGATTTTTTGAATAAAGCAGAGTACATAACAGAGCTGTCACAGTATGATAGAAAGATGCTGCAAAAATTAAAGAAGACAAAGAAAGAGATTGCGGATGCAAAGAGTGCACTGGAAAAAGACAAAAATGCGCTGATTGTGATGCAGGAGCAGCAACAGAACGATAAAACAAAATTGGAAAAATTGTCTGATGCAAAAAAACAGGAATTGGAATCTTATAAAGATTTAATTGCCAGCAGTGAGGCGACAGCAAAATCTCTGGATGCGGAAATCAGTGCGCAAGAGCAGAGAATTGCGGCAGCGGAGCAGGAAAGTATTGCGGCGGCAAAGAAAGCGGCAGAAGAGAGAGCAAAACAGCAGGCCCAGTCTGCCTTGAATGATGCGGCGCAGAAGAGCAATAATAACAATAGTAGTAGCAATCATGTGGCTACCGTTTCAGGATACACCTGGCCATGTCCGGGATATACTTCAATATCCTCTGATTTTGGATATAGAAGTGATCCGTTTTCCGGTGATACTTCTTTCCATTCCGGAATTGATATTCCAGCTCCATCCGGCACGCCGGTCGTAGCTGCGGCATCCGGTACTGTGGAGTGGTCAGAGCCAAATGCCACGGCAGGAAACTGGATTGGTATCAGTCATGGTAATGGTGTTTATACTATATATATGCACATGTCAGCATTGTTAGTTAGTGCGGGGACAAAAGTCAGCGCAGGTCAGACAATCGGTCTGGTGGGCACAACCGGATCCTCGACAGGAAATCATTTGCATTTTACGGTAAGACAGAATGGAGCCTATGTAAGTCCTTGGAATTACGTAGGAAGATAAATAGACGGCAGGAGAAAACAGATAGAATTATATCAAAAAAATAAATCAGAATAGGATAAGCAGGATAAAGTCTGAAAACATTAATGTTTTCAGACTTTATGGCTGTGAAGCTAAGGTTGCAACAAGGACTGTTGTATAGCGCTTTACAGTGCCTTGCTACAATTGAAACAAAAAAGGTGGATGGTAAATGGATAAAAGAAAAACTTGTTTTTTTCCAGGATTTTTTTGGGGAATGTTTGCGACGATTGTGATTGTCGCAGGGATTGGAATTGGATTATTTTTCTCTTCGGAAGGAAATTCTGAAAAAAATATAAGCGACAAAACAAAATATAAAGTGAATTATCTGCAGCAGTTAATTGACAAATATTATCTGGAAGATGCAGATTCCAAGCAACTGGAAGCAGGAGTATATAAAGGTCTTGTGGAGGGGTTGGGAGACCCTTACTCAGTATATTATACAGCGGAAGAATATCAGGAACTTATGAAAGACACTTCCGGAGTTTATTATGGAATTGGAGCGATGATGTCTCAGGATCTGGAAACGGGAGTGATTACTGTGATAAAAGTTTTTCAGGGAACACCGGCAAAGAAGGCAGGTATGCTGGCAGGAGATGTGGTTTATAAGGTAGAAGGCAGGGAAGTGGACGGAAAAGACCTGAATAAAGTTGTTGCCGATATCAAAGGTGCCAATGGAACGGAAGTCAGCATTACTGTTTACAGAAGCTCGGAAAATAGATATATTGATTTTAAGATTGTGAGGGACGAGATTAATATTCCTACCATAGAAAGTAAAATGCTGGATAAGAAAGAAGGAATCGGATATATTCAGATTACTGAATTTGATGAAGTTACTTATGAGCAGTTTGTAAAAGCGTTAAATCAGTTAAAAAAACAGAATATGAAAGGAATTATTTTTGATATCAGAGATAATCCGGGAGGACTGTATGACACGGTATGCAGTATTCTGGATGAAATACTTCCAAAGGGAGTCCTCGTATATACAATGGATAAATATAATACAAAAGAAGTAAAGGAATCTGATGAAAAATGTCTTAATATGCCGATGGTGGTGCTTCAAAATGAAAATAGTGCCAGCGCGTCAGAAATTTTTGCCGGAGCAATACAGGATTTTGATGCCGGAGAAATTGTCGGGACACAGTCATTTGGAAAAGGAATTGTGCAGTCCGTTATTCCGTTGGAAGATGGCTCTGCAGTGAAACTTACGATACAGAATTATTATACTCCGAAAGGAAAAAATATCCATGGAAAGGGAATTACGCCGGATGTCAAGAAAGCTGCGGATGGTGGAAAAAAAGATGTGCAGCTGAACACGGCAAAGAAGGTGTTGGAGAAATTGATCAAATCATAAAGGAGAATGAAAATGAAATTATTGACACTGATTTTAAAACAGACAGATTTAATTAGCGAATTAAATGATGAGTTGAAGAATATCGGGGTCCATCATGGAACGATTATTGATGCGAAAAGTATGACCAATGGACTGCGGGCGTGGTCCGATGATTCTATCATTATTGGCGGGGTATTGCGCAGAGCTAAAAATTTTGAATATAATGAAGAATGTAAAATCCTGATGTTTTTGCTGGAGAATGAGAAACTGGAAAGCGCAAAAGCGGTGATTGAGCAGGTAATCGGAGATATCAGTAAACCGGGAACTGCAATTATGTATACGATGCCGATTGACTTTGCGGAAGGATTAGGAGAATAAAATGGATTCAAAATATTTACTGCTGATATACCTGACAGTAGGGTTGTTTTTGTGCCTGATTGCAGGAAAAATAGTGAAACAATTTAAATTGCCAAATGTGACAGGATACATACTGATGGGACTGTTTGCCGGTATTGTGATGGGAACGCACCAGATGGAAGCTCTTTTTGGGAAAAATATGGCGGAAGAGATGGTTGCTAAATTCGATGTAATCAAAGATCTCGCCACAGGATTTATTGCTTTTTCCATAGGAACGGAGTTTGAATTCAAATATATTAAAAAACTGGGAAAATCACCGATAGTAATTGCCTGTTGTGAATCCCTGGGCGCAGTTATTTTGGTGGCTGTCGGTATTTATTTCATTACGGGAAATATTCAACTGGCACTGATTATGGGAGCCATCGCAGCTGCGACGGATCCTGCTGCTACGATTTTGGTGGCACGGCAGTATAAGGCAAAAGGAATTGTTACAAGAACATTAATTCCCGTGGTAGCGATTGATGATGCAACTGCGCTGATGTCTTACGGTATCTGCGTGGCGTTGGCAAGAGCGCTTACCGGAAGCGTATCTGTTATGACATTTATCGAGCCGATAAAGGAAATTTTCGGGTCATTGCTGTTTGGACTTTGTCTGGGCGTAATATTTACAATTCTGATAAAGTTTTATACCGGAAGAGGAAACAGACTGGCAATTACAATCGCCATGGTTGCATTTTGTGTAAGTATTTCCAGTATAGATGTATTGCAGTTTTCTCCATTACTGGCGTGCATGGCAATGAGTATTACCGTGGTAAATATTTCCCACAGGTGGGAGCCGGTATTTGAACAGATGGATAGAATGACGCCGCCGATATTTATGCTATTCTTTTTTGTGACAGGAGCAGGGATGGATATTTCAATTCTGCCGAAGGTTGGGTTGATTGGAATGGTTTATATTGTGGTCCGAGTCATTGGAAAAATAGCAGGAGCTTATATGGGGGCTAAAATCTCTCATGCACACCCAAATGTACAAAAGTATTTGGGAATCGGACTGATTCCGCAGGCCGGTGTGGCAATTGGTCTTGCCATGATGTGTGGAGCCGTAGTGCCACAATATAGTAACGAGATTACTGCAATCGTAGTATGTGGTACGATTATTTATGAGTTGATTGGACCGATATTGACGAAGGTAATGTTGGTGCGGATAGGAGAAATTCAGATGGATGCAAAATAGCCGGAGAGGACGGTCTGACTTTTTGCAGGAAGGAAAGTAAAATCAAAAAGAAGAATTTTCACAAAAATTTATTAATATTGTTTCAAAAGAAGACCACAGCGCAGTGGTCTTCTTTTTTGCCCGGCAATTACAGGTTATTATTTGTTTGAATAAGAAAAATATAAAAATGGAATTTAGTTTTCTATTTAGATTAGGGTGTCAAAAGCCCCTTTTTGACCCCCTAATCTTATTTAAGGAAAAGAAGTTGCATAACGGATAGATTTATATTATACTATAAGAACAGACGTTCGATATATGTTAAATCTGAGATTACGGTGCATATTAGATAAAGAAACTGGTAAAGGAATGACAGAAAAAGGAAAGGGTATTGACAGATAAAACCAATACTGTGTCAGTTGATTTGTATCATTCAGACATTTATAATATTAATGAACTCTATGTGTTGTCCGAAGTCATTGGATTATCTGGACTGCTTGGAGAGGAAGGAACAGACAGGTATGGATCATTTTGTATTACATTCGGAATATAGTCCCACCGGCGACCAGCCCCAGGCAATCGAAGCGCTGGTAAAAGGTTTTCAGGAGGGAAAACAATTTCAGACGCTGCTTGGCGTCACGGGATCCGGTAAGACATTTACCATGGCAAATGTCATTGAGCAGTTGAACAAACCCACCTTGATTATTGCCCACAATAAAACGCTGGCCGCACAGTTGTATAGTGAGTTTAAAGAGTTTTTTCCGGAAAACGCGGTAGAGTATTTTGTGTCTTACTATGATTATTATCAACCGGAAGCGTATGTACCCAGTACAGATACTTATATTGAAAAGGATTCAGCAATCAATGATGAGATAGACAAACTGCGCCATTCTGCAACGATGGCATTGATGGAGCGCAAAGATGTGATTATTGTTTCTTCTGTTTCCTGTATTTACGGACTGGGGGACCCGATTGATTATAAGAACATGGTAGTGTCTCTGCGGCCGGGAACTATCCGGGACCGGGATGATATTATACGAAAATTAATAGAGATACAATATGACAGAAATGATATGGACTTTAAAAGGGGAACTTTTCGGGTAAGGGGAGAAAATCTTGAAGTCTTTCCTGCATCTTACACGGATAGTGCAGTCAGAGTGGAGTTTTTTGATGACGAGATTGAGAGAATTACGGAAATTGATGCGTTGACCGGAGAGGTAAAACGCTCATTGGAGCATGTGGCTATTTTTCCAAATTCTCATTACGTAATACCTCCTGAGCGAATGGAAACTGCTATTCAGGCAATTGAAAAGGAACTGGAGGAGCAGGTCGCATATTTTAAATCGGAAGATAAATTAATTGAGGCGCAGAGAATTGCAGAGCGCACTAATTTTGATATGGAAATGTTGCGGGAGACAGGTATTTGCTCCGGAATTGAAAATTATTCCAGACATATGGCAGGCTTGGAGCCGGGTGCTACACCCCACACACTGATGGAATATTTTGGAGATGAATTTCTTATTATTATCGATGAATCGCATATCACACTGCCTCAGGTAAGGGGAATGTATCATGGGGACCAGTCAAGAAAAACAACACTGGTGGAGTATGGCTTTCGCCTTCCGTCGGCAAAGGACAACCGTCCTTTGAAGTTTGAAGAGTTCGAGGGGATGATAGACCAGATGCTCTTTGTTTCCGCCACTCCGAATGTATATGAAAAGGAACATGAACTAAACAGAGTGGAACAGATTATCCGGCCGACAGGTCTGCTGGATCCGGAAATTTTCGTGCGTCCCGTAGAGGGACAGATTGACGATTTGATTTCTGAGATTCATAAAGAACTGGAAAAGAAAAATAAAGTACTTGTGACAACGCTGACCAAAAGAATGGCAGAGAATCTGACGGATTATATGAGAGATGTGGGCATCCGGGTCAAATACCTTCACTCGGATATCGATACGTTAGAGAGGACGCAGATTATTCGTGATATGCGTTTGGATGTATTTGATGTTCTGGTGGGAATTAATCTGCTCAGGGAAGGCTTGGATATTCCCGAGATTTCACTGGTTGCAGTGCTGGATGCTGATAAGGAAGGGTTTTTGCGGTCTGAGACATCCTTAATTCAGACAATCGGGCGTGCCGCCCGAAATGCGCAGGGACATGTTATCATGTATGCAGATACTGTTACGGATTCTATGAAAAACGCTATCCGGGAAACTAACCGGCGTCGTGAAATCCAACAGAAATATAATGAAGAGCACGGTATTACCCCGACTACGATTCAGAAAGCCGTAAGAGATCTTATCAGTATCTCGAGAGAAGTAGACAGAAAAATAAGTGATATTGAAAAAGATCCGGAATCTATGGATCCAAAAGAATTGAAAAAACTGATGGAAAAAGTAAAGAAGAAAATGGAGCGCGCAGCGGCAGAATTAGATTTTGAGACTGCGATTGAAATGCGTGAACGGCTGGCGGAATTGAAAAAGCTGCAATGACGGAAAATACGTTCGGAATAAAATAGAAAATACGATGACAGAATAAAAACAGCATGACAGAATGGAGAGAAAAATGGCGGATAAGAAAAAATATATCAGGATAAAAGGTGCCTGTGAGCACAATTTAAAAAATATTGATATTGATATTCCAAGGGATCAATTTACAGTTATTACGGGTCTCAGCGGCTCCGGAAAATCATCTCTGGCGTTTGATACAATTTACGCTGAGGGACAAAGAAGGTACATGGAATCGCTCTCTTCCTATGCCAGACAATTTCTCGGACAGATGGAAAAACCACAGGTAGAAAGTATTGAAGGGCTTCCTCCTGCGATTTCCATTGATCAGAAATCCACGAACAGGAATCCGCGTTCGACAGTAGGAACGGTCACGGAAATTTATGATTATATGAGACTGTTGTATGCGAGAACAGGAGTACCGCATTGTCCGAAATGTGGAAAAGAAATAAAAAAGCAGACCGTGGATGAGATGGTGGACAAGATAAAGACATTGCCCGAGCGTACACGGTTTCAAATATTGGCGCCGGTTGTACGAGGCAAAAAGGGACGCCATGAAAAAGTATTTGAAAGCGCAAAAAAGAGCGGTTATGTCAGAGTGCGTGTAGATGGAAATATGTATGAGCTGACGGAAGAAATTAAGTTAGACAAAAATATCAAGCATAATATAGAGATTATAATTGACCGGTTAAGTATCAGAGAAGGGATTGAGAAGAGACTGACGGACTCGATTGAAAATGCGTTGAAACTGGGAAATGGTCTGATGATTGTGGATGTGATTGATGGAGAAGTTCTTACGTTCAGTCAGAATTTTGCCTGTACGGATTGCGGTATCAGTATCGATGAAATACAGCCAAGAAGCTTTTCCTTTAACAATCCTTTCGGCGCATGTCCGGATTGTTTCGGGCTGGGATATAAGATGGAGTTTGATGTAGATTTAATGATCCCGGATAAAAGTCTGAGTATTAACCAGGGTGCTATTGTCGTACTGGGATGGCAGAGCGCTAATGATCCAAAAAGTTTTACGAATGCTATCCTTCAGGCCTTGTGCAAGAGATATGGATTTGATCTGGATACACCTTTTGAGAAGTATCCTCAACATATACAGGATATTTTAATATATGGCACAAATGGAGAAAGTGTGCCAGTTCACTATCGGGGACAGCGTGGTGTGGGAACATACGATATTGCCTTTGAAGGTCTCATTCGGAATGTCGAACGGCGTTATCGGGAGACCAGCGCCGAGTCTTCCAAAGCAGAATACGAAACATTTATGCGGATTACTCCGTGTGGAAGCTGTCATGGGCAGAGATTGAAGGCGGAATCTCTAGCAGTCACTGTGGGAGATAAAAATATTTATGAACTGACGGAATTGTCGGTAAGGGATTCCAAAAAGTTTTTGGAGGAATTAAAACTGACAGAAACGCAGATGAAAATCGGTAAGGAAATTTTAAAAGAGATTAAAGGAAGACTGCAGTTTTTAATTGATGTAGGACTTGATTATCTGAGTCTTTCCAGAGCGACAGGGACACTTTCCGGTGGAGAGGCTCAGCGTATCCGTCTGGCTACGCAAATCGGTTCTGGACTGGTGGGAGTGGCCTATATTATGGATGAGCCAAGTATCGGACTGCATCAGAACGACAATGAGAAACTGCTTGCTACATTAAAGCATTTGAGAGATTTGGGAAATACTCTGGTTGTGGTAGAACATGATGAGGATACAATGCTGGCAGCGGATTATGTAATAGATATTGGTCCAAGAGCCGGCGAACATGGCGGAGAAGTGGTTGCCGTAGGAAGCGCAAAAGAAATTATGAAAAACAAAAATTCCATTACCGGGCAATATCTGAGTGGGAAAATAAAAATTCCGGTGCCGGATAAGCGAAGGAAACCTGTTGGTTTTATCAAAGTCATTGGCGCGCAGGAAAACAATCTGAAAAATATAAATGTGAAAATACCGTTGGGAGTATTTACTTGCGTTACCGGTGTTTCCGGCTCGGGAAAAAGCTCGCTGGTCAATGAAATTTTATATAAGACTCTGGCAAGACAGTTGAACAGGGCAAGGACGATTCCGGGCCGACACAAGAAAATAGAAGGCGTGGAGCAACTGGATAAGATTATTAACATTGACCAGTCACCGATTGGAAGAACGCCCCGGTCTAATCCGGCTACCTACACGGGAATGTTTGACATGATTCGGGATTTGTTTGCCGCTACCATGGATGCAAAAGAAAGGGGTTACAAAAAAGGGCGTTTCAGCTTTAATGTAAAAGGAGGACGTTGCGAAGCGTGCTCCGGTGATGGAATTTTGAAAGTGGAGATGCACTTTTTACCGGATGTATATGTCCCATGTGAAGTGTGTGGAGGAAAACGATATAATCGTGAGACTCTGGAAGTGAAATATAAGGGAAAGAGCATTTATGATGTTTTGGAAATGACAGTAGAAGAAGCATTGGAATTTTTCAAAAATGTACCGAGAGTCTACAATAAAGTAAAGACGCTTTATGATGTAGGTTTGGGGTATATTAAATTGGGTCAGCCTTCTACTCAGTTATCAGGAGGAGAAGCACAGAGAATTAAGCTTGCAACAGAACTGAGCCGGAGAAGTACTGGAAAGACGATTTATATATTGGACGAGCCTACAACAGGTCTTCATTTTGCAGATGTGCATAAGTTAGTAGAGATTCTGCAGCGTCTTACAGATGAGGGAAATACTGTATTGGTCATTGAACACAATCTGGACGTCATCAAAGCAGCTGATTACATTATTGATATGGGACCGGACGGTGGAGACCGGGGAGGAACGGTAGTCGTACAGGGAACACCAGAGCAGGTGGCAAAACATAAGACAAGTTATACTGCTAAGTTTGTACGGGAAATGCTGAAGCGAGCTGAAACATGAATTGAAAAAGAGGGATAATATAATGAAATGCTATTGTCTATTGTTGAAAAATAGGGTAGAATTTTATAATATGCAGTAGAAAATTATTTTATTTTCTTTGATACGATTCACAATATTTATGACATTACAAGGGGAAAACCATGGAGAAAGAGTTAGTTATTGTTTTAGATTTCGGGGGACAGTATAATCAGTTGATTGCCAGACGTGTAAGAGAATGTAATGTGTACTGCGAAGTGCACCCATACACTTTAGGACTGGATAAAATTCGTCAGATGAATCCAAAGGGAATTATTTTTACCGGCGGTCCAAATAGTGTTTATGGCGATACATCTCCCCGTTGTGATAAAGCAATTTTTGACTTGGGAATTCCGATTCTCGGAATATGTTATGGCTCACAGCTGATGTCTTATCTGCTTGGAGGAAGTGTGGAGACAGCCCCTGTCAGTGAATATGGAAAAACAGAAGTTACTGTGAAAAAAGACAGTGCTCTGTTTCATGAGGTATCAGACAAAACGGTTTGTTGGATGAGCCATACGGACTATATTTCAAAAGCGCCGGAAGGCTTTCGGATTACAGCGACGACACCGAATTGCCCGGTGGCAGCTATGGAAAATGTAAAGAAAAAGCTCTATGCCACTCAATTTCATCCGGAAGTAATGCACACGGAAGAAGGACAGAAAATGCTTCGTGCATTTGTATATGATGTTTGTCAATGCAGTGGGGACTGGGTTATGTCTTCTTTTGTGGAAGAGACGATTCATCAGCTTCGCAAAAAGATTGGAAACGGAAAAGTACTCTGTGCATTGTCCGGTGGTGTGGATTCTTCGGTGGCAGCGGTTTTGTTGTCAAAGGCAGTAGGAAAACAGCTTACCTGTGTTTTTGTGGACCATGGACTTCTCAGAAAGAATGAGGGAGATGAGGTTGAGGCTGTCTTTGGACCAGAGGGACCATATGAATTGAATTTCATCCGGGTTAATGCACAGGAGCGTTATTATGCAAAGCTTGCAGGTGTAGAGGAGCCGGAGGCTAAAAGAAAGATTATCGGAGAAGAGTTTATTCGGGTATTTGAGGAAGAGGCGAAAAAAATCGGAGCCGTGGATTTTCTTGTTCAGGGAACCATATATCCGGATATCATTGAATCGGGCCTGGGAGATTCGGCAGTGATTAAAAGCCACCACAATGTAGGCGGTCTGCCGGACCATGTTGATTTTAAGGATATTATTGAACCCCTAAGGCTTTTGTTCAAAGATGAAGTGAGAAAGGCAGGATTGGAGCTTGGAATACCGGAATATCTGGTGTACCGCCAGCCATTCCCAGGACCTGGTCTTGGCATTAGAATTATAGGGGAAGTGACGGCAGAGAAAGTACGAATTGTACAGGATGCGGATGCCATTTATCGCGAGGAGATTGCTAAAGCAGGACTCGATAAAAATCTGGGACAGTATTTTGCGGCACTGACCAATATGCGCAGTGTCGGTGTTATGGGAGATGAGAGGACGTATGATTATGCTGTAGCGTTAAGGGCGGTAAATACCACGGATTTCATGACGGCGGACTGCTCAGAGATTCCGTTTGAAATACTGCAGAAGGTGATGAATCGGATTATTAATGAGGTGAAAGGTGTGAATCGAGTCATGTATGACTTGACGAGCAAACCACCGGGAACGATAGAGTTTGAATAGTATCTATAAGTCTGGAAGTGACCTAAAATAAGGCATTTCCGGGCTTTTCTTTTTGCTTTGCTACTAAATTGCTACTAAAAACCAGGTATCAATTAGGCATCATGTTCTTATGTAACAAAAAGTTATTTTGTTACATCCAATGTCTTGGATGTAAATTGTTAATCAATTTTAATGACAAAAAATTCAACAGGTATTAAACAATTTTTCTGACGGGCATTGGAATTATCCTGTCCGAAGATGTTTTTTCTGTCTTATCCGTTAAAGCAGTGGAACCTGACGGTGCAGTTGGTGTTGGCTTATCCTGTGAACCCAGTGATTCAAGTTTATCAACAAGTGTCTGCTGTCTGTGAGGAAACAGATGTGAATAGGTGTTAAGTGTTGTTGATACCTTTTCGTGTCCCAGTCTGTCTGCGATAACAAGTGCATCACAGCCTTGATTGATGAGCAAACTGGCGTGTGTTTCACGTTCTAAAGGATAATTCTAGGACACATAATATTTTATCAACACAACCGGCTTATCTGTAATAACCTTGAAAGGATGAAGAAGTTATGAAATTTATATATGCTACATATAACCAATACTGCAATAGTATTGATATAACCACTTTTGACAATATGCTTTTGAGATTTGACTGCAATAAGGCAGAGGATGGATTGAAGACCACACCCAATTCACAGTGTGCATTGAATGCTCTTGCCATTGACAACCCCATGGAGTATGCTCGGTTGGCTTTGACGGGTGAGATGCAAGATTGGGTGGATGCGGAAGATAGTCTGGAAGTGTGGTAATTTTACGGGTGGATTGCTATGTGAGGGCAGTCCACCTTTTTAAGAATCTATGGGAAAATATAAGTGGAATGTAAGAACGGTGCGTGGTACAATGGGAGGTAGAAATTTGAATTTACAGAGCTTGTAAGTTCTTATATACTTAACATAGGAGGATGGTCGAATATGGATGATATAGAATTTGTTAGATGTTCTGGCATAAATGAAGACTTTATTATGAACTGTCAGCTATTAGATATAGATTTAGATAGGCGAGTAGGAAGGGTAATTAAGAGAGACAAGTACAAACAGTACAACCAACTTGATGAAATTAAAGAGGCTATAGTTGTATATGTTGATGGAAAAGCCGCTGGTGCAGGAGCAATTAGAGAATATCAGTATGGTGATATCGATGATGCAACCGAATTGAAAAGAGTATTTGTCAGAGATGAGTTTCAGGGGAAAGGAATAGGAACCAAGCTGGTTCTTGAATTGATTGAGTGGGCAAAAGAGCTGGGATACAAGAGGTTGATTCTTGAAACTGGAGAACTGCTACAAGAATCATGTCATGTATATCGGAAAGTAGGATTTGAAAAAATAGATAATTATGGTCCTTACATTTCGATGCCAGAATCATTGTGTATGATGAAAGAATTGTAGCTGACAACTTCCTGTTGTCGGATAGTTGCAGAGGGTGACAAATACGGATTTTATGGAGGGCAAGAAAATTATGAACAGAACAATTTCTAAAATTGGTGCGGCGGTCGTAACAATTACGGTTGATCGAAATCTTTAGAGGGAATAAATATGCTTGAGACAAATAGATTATTAATACGAAATTTTGTGGCGGAAGATACACATTCCTGCCTTGAGGGGTGGGGGAAAGATAAAAAGCTTGGAAAATATATACTTGGTTATCCGACAGAAGAAAAGCAGATGGAAGCATTTGTAGATGCCTGGTCGAAGAATAAAAATGCATGGCTTATTTTGGAAAAAGAGAGTAAGAATTGTATTGGATATGTAACGATTGATATACCGTACATACAGCTTGAAATTGGAGAGATAGGGTATGTGATTGGTGAACGTTTTCAAAATAGAGGGTACGCATTTGAGGCATTACAGTGCATTATTCAAGAATATTTGGTGAAAAGAGATATGTATATGCTCGAAGCAAAATATAATATAAGTAATATGGCTTCTGGAAATTTATTGAAAAAGCTGGGCTTTCAATTTGATGGAGAGCTTAGAAACAGAAGAATTGATATTGCCTCAGGAGAACGTAAAAACTTAGTAATTTGTTCTATTACAAAGGAAGAATTGAAATTGAAAATGTGTAATTGTGATTAAAACCATCCATGTTCATGAGTTGTCAGATGAAATGTTTTATTGCATAGAGGGGTAAATTCGTTATCGTGACCGACGACGGGATTACGCATCTTACTGAAGGGGATTTTGTAATAATTCCGAAGGGAACACGACATAGACTAATACTAACAATACTTGTTAAGTGTCTGTTGATTGAGGTGGAAGGAACACTGGACAAAGAGAATACGGGTGGAACATACTACCAGACAATTTCTGATTTTCTTAAACAAAGGAGAATCCTATTTATGAATTCACGAGTTAACTATATAGACAACTTAAGAACTGCAATTGTTTCTTTGTTGATAATATATCATTTGGGTATAGCCTACAATTCTTGGAGAGAAGCAAATTATATTTTTTTTGAAAGAGTTAATCTTATTGCATCAATAGTGGTGTTTATATCACCGTGGTTTATGCCTTTAATGTTTTTGCTTGCAGGAGTATCAGCATCATTTTCTCTCAAGAAAAGAGGATATTCAGATTTTATCAAAGAACGATTCATAAGATTGGGAATACCATTATTATTGGGAATTACAATCATCAATCCAATATTGAGTTTTATTGCAGATAAATCACATAATGGATATGATGGTAATTATTTCGAACATTATTCGGTATATTTTACCAGGTTTACAGATTTAACAGGATATGACGGTGGATTTACACTTGGACACTTTTGGTTTATTGCTGTGCTGATTATTATTTCCTGCTTAGGCTGTGGCGTGATAAAGTTTATTGATTGTATAAGCAGGAACAATAGAAATATCATGCTTATCATAAACTGTTTAATTATCATACTTGCAATTGCTGTATTTGATGTGACATTTTTGGGAGAGAGAATTCCTGCATATTTATGTGTATATTTGCTTGGATATTATTTGTTTAGCAATCAAGAATTTATTAAAAAACTTGTAAAAATAAAGATATTATTTGTATTCGTATTTGTTTTATCTTCCATAATGAATGCGATTTTGTTTGTATATATTGAAGATTATGAATTATTAAATAATATATGTAATTACCTTTCATTTGTAACTGGAATTCCAGCTTTGGTTTGTCTTGGAAAAGAATATCTGAGTCATTCTAATAAAGTTAGCAGATACTGCTCAAGGTTATCATATGTGTTTTATATAGTGCATTTCCCAATAGTGGTGTTGTGTCAATATTTCATTTCTTTGACAGGAGTGGGAAGTGTACATAATTTTGTACTATCACTTTTAATATCAACAATTATGACTTGCAGTGTTTGTTACATAATTGAGAAGAATACGGTAATAAGTTTTTTGTTTGGGTTAAAAAGAGATAAAGCAAGTTAGACAGGAAATTTGATGTTTTATTGTTGCAAAAAATTGATAAATCCCAGTTTGAGCCTTTGTATATCGCACTCCCACGAGCATATTTTATCTGCCCGTGGGAGTACTTTTTTGCAGCTTAATGATTTATCTTATAGCAACCATGATACAAAAAATTCAGTCCTATAGAAATGCCAAGCCACCAGCTCACTACATTGATATCCACCGGAATATACTTCCCAGCAATCAATGCAAAAGTTATACTGACAATACATAATGCAACTGACACCGCTTTTCTCAAACGCATCTCGCCATAAACCTCATAATATTGCCAGCGGTCATGCCATTTCTCGCCAATCCGGTCAAATAAATTTCTAATCAGTATAAATCCAATTAAAATAATTTCGACTGAGATAATAGCCATAATACCAATCACAACATAAGGATGCATATAATTGGTCAAGTAGCCATAGCACCATTGATACAATCGGATAATCATTTCGGCTGTATCGCAGCCATTCTCCCAGCGGTTTATAAACCACTGCGGAATCGTTCTTGTAATATCCTGATTCATAAAAAGGATATACCCTGTCTGTATCATACTGATAAAACAAAATGCCCATGTCCAGATGCTTAATGCTATGGTCTGATTTTGAAGTGCGGTCTGCAATCTTCCCTTCATATCAGCTTCCATATTCCGCTTTACACGGCTCACCTTTTCGTTAACACGCTTATCAAAAGTATCATTTAATACCTTTGCCTGTACAAGGATTTTCCTAGCGTCCTCTGTCTTTGCTACTGATTCTTTGAAGGTGTTCTGAGCCTTCTCGTTCTCTGCCTGCAACTTCCGATTCGCTTCTGCCAGCTTCTCGTTCTCCACTAGCACCAAGTCGCTCTCGGCTAATCTGGCGATATGAGCGTTCAGCTTCTGAATCTCTCGCCCTTGCTCTGCTATCGTCGATTGCATGGAGAGTATCTGCGATTTCAGCTTTTGCACATCGGATAAATACGTCTGTATCTGATTCTCCTTTTGTGCCAGCTGTAATCGGTACTGCTCGTTCTCCGCCTGTAAATTCTCCGACAGCTTCAAAAGACTGTCTGCGTTCCATAAGTTTTCTGATTCGTTCATCACGTTCCCTCGCTTTCTCTTTTAGTCTTTGCATAATTCCTGCAATTGTCTGTTCTGTGTTACTAATCTCTGATTCTGTATAATCAGATTCCGATTTTCGGCTGAGAGTTTCCTGTTCTCGGCATTTAATTTCTCCAGCAATTCCTGCTGTTTCAAATTCACCGATTTCAACTGCTCCAGCTGATACTGCTGGTCTTCCAGAATGTCCAGCATATGGTCCTGACATTTGAAAATCTCCATGATTTCCTCTAAAGTATCCTGTAATTCGTTCATATAACATCCGTCCTCTCTCCATAATGGTTTTCTGTAATTCCTTCACCGTAAGAAGCCACTTACCTTTTAGATCATTTAACTTTCTTACAATGCGATTGTATTCACAGCGGTTAGAAACAAAGCCCGCCTTCTCCATCTTCCGGGCACGGTACCCTTCGTGGATGGTAGGCTCCAAATCCAGCTCCTGCCGTTTGTAACTTCTGTGGTCAATCTGCTGTTCCAAAGACAGATATTCGTTACAGATATCTGCCCATGACTTTCTCCAGATTTCCGCTTTGCTTTGGTCGTTCCAGTCATTTGGTTCTACGGTAATCCGTTTCCACAGCTTTTCATTTCTCTTACCAAGCTTCTGCTCCCCTGTAGCAGGCTCAATAAGCGGAATGCGGTTTCCTGCCTCATCAAGGGCATAAGCCTTCTTTTCCTTCTGTGCCCATGTGCCATCGGGTTTGATGCCACGCATGGTCAGCATAATGTGTGCATGGGGATTGCCATCTCCTTTATCGTGTAATGCCCAGTCGGCACACATTCCAACGGAAACAAAGTTATCCTGCACATACCTTCTTACAATCTCAATCTGACATTCCCTGGAAAGTTCTTTCGGAAGAGCCACTTCAATCTCCCTTGCAAGCTGGGCATTGGATTTCTTTTCTGCCTTTTCCACCGCATTCCATAATACATTCCGGTCGGCATATTCCGGCGGAGCGTGTGCCGGAAGAGAAACTTCTGTAAATACCACACCACGCTTTTTCGTAAAGTCATGAACAAGACCTGTGCGGTCATCCATGAGCTTTTCGCCGGAGCGGTAGGCAGAAGAAGCAACTGCCGATTTGCCATCGCTCCTGCCGATGATTTTTATACTGCAATGATAAATTGCCATAGTGCATATCCTCCTTCGTTAAAAGTGCATATTCTGAAACGGAAGAACGCCAACGGGTTCTTCCTATGGGAAGCAGACCTTTTCAAACCTGGTCATTTGGAAATAAACTGCTTCCCATAAGCCTCGCAGAGCGCGCGCAAGAGACAGGCTCTGCCTGTCTATAAGTGCGCCCTTCTCCCTAAAAAGAGAAGGGAATCAGGAAACTCCTGACTCCCCAACTTCCTCTTTTTTCATATCCGTATCCGGACCTTTTTGCATTGCTTTAGAGAAAAATTTTCCGTTAGCTTCCTGCTTATTTAGGAATGCAATCAGCTTTGGAATTTCTTCTAACTCAATACATCTTCCCAGCACCGACTCCACCGCAGCACCGATTTCTATCAGACGGTGGGTACGGATTTTGCGTTCTTCCTCCTTCCTGCGTTTCTCCAGCTGCTTCTTTTGTGCCTCATAACGCTTCAGTTCCTGCGCCAGCTTCTCAATCCTTAAATCCTTCTCCTGGATTCTTTCTTCATAGGTTTTGGTTGATTTACCCATACAAAACTCCTTCCCGCTGATAAAATATCAGCTTAAAAACAATTGATTTGTGTAACAATTACTCTGCATCCGGTGTATCCTGCTTCCGGTTGGCAATATCATTTGCCATCAGATGCAAAAGCTTATCCTCAAAGGTAGCTGTGGTATTCTCTGCGAAAAACACATTTACCTTGTAGGTGGTCTGTCCTATCTTTTTGGTAAAAGAGGACATTACCTGCTCCTTATTTGCTGTCTGCTCCATAATACTTTCACCTCCTTCTTGAAATGCAAACATATGTTTGGTATAATCAAAGTATCTTTGACGGACTGCGACAACGGATAAGATAAATTTTCATAAAATCCGGCTCCTTTCTTCTGGTTTTAAGTAATCTTTTTTAGATAAATAAGATTACTTCCTCACCTATAGGAGAAATGAAGTCCCAAAATCGGAACTGTTTTTTGAAAAAATTTGATAAATATTTTGGGAAGGTGGTGAAATCCTGTTGAAGGAATGTACAAATGATTATTTTGAAGAAGACATACTGGAAGATGACCTGACGGATGCCCTTGAACGGGAGAATGCCGCCATTCTTGAAATAGAACTTGAGATGGAAAATGAGCCGGAAGTATCAAGGATACCGGAAGCATCAACGAGGAAAAAGCTGAAACGTGAACTGGAACAGGAAGCGTTGGCACGTCTTGAGGATTCTGCCAGAACCGAAGAAGATTTTGAGAACGTGGTTACCTGGTGGAACAGGCTTGATGCAAACCGTGAACGGAAGGAACGCTACCACGAGATAGGAAGGTCGGATGTTCCTCTGGAATGGGGAATGTCACCGGATGAGATTGTAATTCCTGCTCCCATCCGGCATGTTTTCTGGAAACAGATTATGAAAGGGGATTTCCTTGATGCCATTTATGACTGCCCATTTGAAATGCATGAGCTGGTAACGGATGAGGATATTTCCAAAGCGATTTTTACATTGAAGGATGTTCAAAAGGAGCTTTTTTATCAGCTTACGATTCTGGGATACTCCTGCCAGACTATCGCCATGCTCCGGGAACAGACTGACAGAAACATCCGCAAAATCCGAGACACCATGTTAAAGAAGCTTCGCAAATCCTTTATGCAGGCTCTGCAAAGCAGGGTGGATAATCACATCTCCCTTACAAAGGCGGAACAGATTTTTTATGACACCTACCGGGTACTGATTACGGATAAAAAGAATAAGAAAACGAAAGAAATCACAAATACCATTTGACCTTATAGGGCAGGCTTGGTATGATAGTAATATATTTTCAAACAATACAGATTACATTTTAGAACAGACAGATTGGAGGCTTTTATGAGTAACCTTTTTCAAAGAACCAGCTCCAACTGGGCACGATATGACAAATATGAATGGAAGGAAGATAAAGAAGGTACGTTATACATCACACCTTCACCGGATGCGAAAGTGTCTCTTTATAATCCGCTCAAGGATTCGGAGCAGATGGTGTTAAAGGCGGTAAACCTCGGACTGATGTGCATGGACAAAAATAATACACAGGAACAGCTACAAAATGCCATTATGGATTTTGTTACCGGTTACGGACTGCTTGGATTTATGACCGCACTTCCTACCACACCGGATTTTATTACTTACCATGCGGTATATTTACCGAAAAACCATTTTATCAAGGCAGAAAGCATGACCACAGAAAAATATCTTTCCTATTTCTTTCCTTTTGATAAGATTGATTTCGTGAAAAAAGGGATGGAATCTTCATGGAGTACGGACGATGTGCAGATGATGGCACTGATTATGACCATGAAAAATAAACCGCAGGCAGTAATGATGAGTTTCCAGAAAGAATATGCGGAGCGGTATGACTGGCTTGTGACCTTATTCAAGGATTGGGCATTTACCTTTATGTCAAGCTTTCTCTACTATCAGGACTTTGACATGCTGGATGATATGCAAAAACAGCTTTACCGTCAGGGTATGGCGGCATTTGGCGGTATTGCGCCAACCTATCACATCGAGCTGCTTGAACATCCTACCATTGTGTGGGATTTCCATTCGCTTCTGTTAGGTGTGCAGATGATGTTTTCCTTTATGCTTACAGATGAAAAGTCCTCACTAAAGGTATGTAAACACTGCGGAAATGCCTTTGTTGCCAGCAGACCCAACAGCGTATTTTGCAGTGGCAAATGTAAAAACCAGTATAATGTGTATAAGAGCCGGGCGAAGGATAAGGACAACAATAACTAATTCACCTGCTATAAGAAAGAAGG
>CANRIV010000006.1 GCA_947630805.1 uncultured Lachnospiraceae bacterium | reverse complement strand
TTTGTGGTGATTAACATTTTAAAGGTTCAATCGCCTTTTGTATAGTCTTGAGGTGTCACATCAATTGTAACGCTACAGATTACAGATTGTAATCATGTTTTTTTTCATTGAAAAGATATATTATTTATTGTATAATTTTGAGATATCTACAATGATTTATAAGGACATGGAGGAAATCATGGAAACAGAAAATAATATGCCTGAATCAAAAAATTTTATTGAACAGATTATTGATAAAGATTTGGTAGAAGGGAGATTTGATCATGTTCAGACCCGTTTTCCACCGGAGCCTAACGGATATCTTCATATTGGACATGCCAAATCGATTCTGCTTAATTACGGGCTGGCACAGAAATATAATGGAAAATTTAATATGCGGTTTGATGACACAAATCCTATCAAGGAAAAAGAAGAATTTGTCTCGTCCATACTGGAGGATATCCGCTGGTTGGGAGCTGATTGGGAAGACAGACTGTTTTTTGCTTCTAATTATTTTGAAGAAATGTATGAGGCCGCAGTAAAGCTGATTCAAAAAGGGAAGGCATATGTATGTGATCTTTCTCCGGAAGAAATCAGGGAATATCGGGGCACTCTGACCGAGCCGGGAAAAAACAGCCCTTACCGGGACAGAAGTGTAGAGGAAAATCTAAAGCTGTTCGAGAATATGAAAAACGGGATATATCAAGATGGGGAAAAGGTTTTAAGAGCTAAGATTGATATGTCCAGTCCAAATATTAATATGAGAGACCCTATCATATATCGGGTGGCACATATGTCTCATCACAATACAGGAGATCAATGGTGCATTTATCCAATGTATGATTTTGCGCATCCAATCGAAGATGCAATCGAAGGTGTTACACATTCTATCTGCACGCTGGAATTTGAAGATCACAGACCTTTATATGACTGGGTGGTTAATGAACTCGAATATCCAAACCCACCCCGCCAGATTGAGTTTGCAAAACTGTATATGACAAATGTTATTACGGGAAAGCGTTATATTAAGCAGCTTGTCGAAGATGGAATTGTGGATGGCTGGGACGATCCCCGCCTTGTGTCTATTGCAGCACTTCGCAGACGGGGCTTTACGCCGGAATCTATAAAAATGTTTGTAGAACTCTGTGGAATTTCCAAAAGTCAAAGCTCTGTGGATTATGCAATGCTTGAATATTGTATTCGAGAGGATTTAAAAGCAAAAAAACCACGGTTGATGGCTGTACTTGATCCGATTAAAGTAATTATAGATAATTATCCTGAAGAGCAGGTAGAGTGGTTTGACGTGGTAAATAATGTGGAATGTCCTCAATTAGGAAGCAGAAAAGTGCCGTTCTGCCGGGAAATTTATATTGATAGGGAAGATTTTATGGAAGAGCCTCCAAAAAAATATTTCCGATTGTTTCCGGGAAACGAAGTAAGGCTGATGAATGCTTATTTTGTAAAATGCGTTGATTATAAAAAAGATGAAAATGGAAACGTAGTGGAAATTCACTGTACTTATGACCCTGAGACCCGGAGTGGAAGCGGATTTACCGGAAGAAAGGTAAAAGGCACTATCCATTGGGTATCGGCACGTCATGGTGTAAAAGCGCAAATCAGATTATATGAGAACATTGTGGATGAGGAAAAAGGGAAATTAAATGAAGACGGAAGTCTGAATTTAAATCCGAATTCATTGACCGTGCTTCCGAATGCTTATATTGAGCCAAATATAGAAAATGTAGAGCCGGAGGACAAGTTTCAATTTGTCCGTCAGGGATATTTCTGTGCAGATATGAGAGACTATACAAAAGAGGCACCGGTATTTAACAGAATTGTTTCATTAAAAAGTTCATTTACACTGCCTAAATAAGATGGGTAAATTGAGTGTAGAAGAATACAGAATCTTTGAAAGACAGCAGATAATACAATGTCCTAAAAGGACAGTAAATAGTCAAGAGCGTTAGGGCGTGTATAAAGTGAAAGAAGGCATCCCTCAGATATGACTCTTTAAAAGTCATATCTGAGGGATGCCTTTCGGTAACTGCTTCTTATCAGGTAGGCAAACTACCTGTTAAACATGTAGTCATGATGTATCAAAATTGTCCACAGGGATTTTATGAAAGTTTTAAATTTCGTTCAGTTCATCTTCCAAAAAATCATCTGAATTGAGTTTTACATCATCTTCTGTTTCTGGTTGTGATTTTTCTGTATTCAATCCGGATGATGTCACCTGTTCTTTATCTTCATCAACAAAATCATCTTCATGAAATCCGCCAGAAGGTTTCATGATTTTTTCCACTGTTTCCGTTACCTTATCTTTTGCTGTATTTGCGGCATCAATTACCTTGTCCTTGGCCATTTGGATATTTTCTTCCCCCACTTTTTCCATTACGATATCTTTTGCATCCAGTGCTTTGTCTTTGGCAAAGGAAGCAGCTTCCGTAAATTTATCTTTTGCGACATCCACTTTTTCTTTAAGGGTATTTATTTTTTCTTCTCCCAGCTTGTCCGTCACGGTATCTTTTAGCCGATCTGTTGCATCGATAACTTTATCTGCAGCATTGTCAGCCATGTTTTTGGCTTTGTGTTTATTGATTGTGATGGTAACTTTGGTTTCGTCTTCATTATCGTCTTTATTAACATCTAATATTTTTTCATTGCTGAAAACCATATCATCATCTTCATCCGCAAGGCGGGTTTCCTTTCTTTTCTTTACATAAAGTGCACTTGCCACTGTAGCTCCTGTGACCGCTGCTGCTCCAAACAGTTTTTTAAAAAATCCCATGTTTCTGTCCTCCAATCGGTTAATTTTCTTGTTAATGATTATAATACTATTTTAGCCGAAAATAAAGCGCTAATACATAAAAATAGGGAATAAACTTGATTCATGAAAATAAAAATGTTAGTCTGTTTTTGTTGAAGAAAGGCGAAAAAATGAAATCAGATAAAAAAATTGTATTTTTTGACATAGATGGCACGATTTACAGCTATCAATCCGGTATGCCAAAGGATACGATAGAAGCAATCAAAAAACTAAAAAACAACGGTCATATACCGGTCATCTGCACCGGAAGAACAAGGTGTATGATTTATCGGGAACATTTACTGCCCGGATTTGAAAATATTGTAGCAGGCGCCGGAACTTATGTTGAAATCAGCGGAGAACAGAAATTCCTTGCAGAATTGGATTCGCATGAAGCAAGAAAAGTGATTGACGGATTTTTGGAATGTGGGTTTGTACCATTGGCGGAAGGCAGAGATCATCTATATCTTGGAAATGATTTGAGTGGTTTGACAAAAGCAAACAGACATGTACTGAAAGTATATGAGGAAAACATGAAAGAACGATTGTTGACAATAGATGCTCCTGATTTGAGGGCATCAAAAGTCAGTGCGCTGTTTACGAATCACAGTGATAAGAAAAAAATGATTGAGATGTTTGAGAAGGATTATAATATTGTGGATCACAATGGTAATCTTTTAGAACTGATTCCTAAAAAATATAACAAGGCGAAAGGGATTCAGCGGATGATTGAACTTATGAATATTCCTTTGGAAAATACGTATGCTTTTGGAGACAGCATGAATGATATTGATATGCTCACTTATGTGCGACACGGCTGTGCTATGGGAAACAGCTTAGAGGAAATAAAAGCCAGAGTGCCTTTTGTGACAGAAGATTTTGACAAAGGAGGAATCTCTATAGGATTAAAGCAGTTTGGATTAATATAAACGAAAGGAAAAAGATGAAAATACGAAAAGAAAAAAATAATATCATAATAGAAGAAATAACGGACTTTGATTTGGAGCAGACGTTGGAATGTGGTCAATGTTTTCGCTTTTATAAACAGGAAGAACAGGATTATGTCATTGTTGCGGCAAAAAGACTTTTACATCTGCAGCAACTGGATAAAAAATTAATTTTTTACAATACGTCAAAAGAAGATGTGGAAAGAATATGGATTCCTTATTTTGATTTAAAGAGAGATTATGGAAAAATAAAGAGATATCTTCTGCAGCAAGATAATATCCTGAAAGAGGCTATAGAAGAAAAGCAGGGAGTAAGAATACTAAATCAGGAATTTCCCGAGGTGCTGATTTCATTTATTATTTCTCAGAACAAGCAGATTCCGCACATTAAACAGCTGGTGCGGCGAATCAGCGAACGGTCCGGTACATATCTGGGTGAAATTAATGGGGAGAAATATTATTCTTTTCCTGAGGCAGAGGAACTGGCCAAAATGACAGAACGGGATTTTCGGGAAATGAAAATGGGATTTCGCGCGCCTTATCTGGAAGACGCAGCAAAAAAATTAGCAAAAGGCAATCTGAGCGCAGAGACGTTTTCAGGACTTTCTGATGAGGAAACAATGAATAAATTACTGGAAATTAAAGGGGTCGGTAAAAAAGTTGCAAATTGTGTAATGCTTTTTTCTCTTGGAAGACGAGGCTCATTTCCGATTGATGTCTGGATTCAGAGAATTATGGAAACACTTTATTTTGAGGGAAATGCAGTCTCTAAAGAAAAAATTGCCACTTTTGCGAGAGAACATTATGGAAAATATGGAGGATATGCCCAACAGTACCTGTTCTGTTTTGGAAAAGAGAAAAAGATTGGAAGAAATTAAGAGTATGAACGAATTGTTAAAAATTGTAAAAAATTTTATTTTCTATTGCATTAATTTAAAAACGTGTTAGTATATGTATTAGTGTTGGCACTCGAAGTAAAAGAGTGCTAATAAATAGGGAATGGAGGTTATAAGATGAAATTAGTACCATTAGCAGACCGGGTAGTTCTGAAACAGTCTACGCCGGAAGAAAAAACCAAGTCAGGAATTATATTAACAAGTCAGTCTCAGGAGAAACCACAGCAGGCCGAAGTGGTTGCAGTAGGGCCGGGTGGAATGGTTGACGGAAAAGAAGTAACTATGAATGTCCGGGAAGGCGATGTAGTAATTTATTCAAAGTATGCAGGAAATGAAGTAAAATTAGAAGACGAGGAATATATCATTGTAAAACAGTCCGATATTCTTGCAATTGTAAAATAAAATATAAGATTTGGAGGTAGATAGACAATGGCAAAGGAAATTAAGTATGGGGCTGATGCCAGAACAGCTCTTGAATCAGGTGTAAATCAGCTTGCAGATACAGTAAAAGTAACATTAGGACCAAAAGGAAGAAATGTAGTGCTGGATAAATCTTTTGGGGCGCCCCTAATTACAAATGATGGTGTTACGATTGCAAAAGAAATTGAATTGGAAGATTCTTTTGAAAATATGGGTGCTCAGCTTGTAAAAGAAGTAGCAACAAAGACAAATGATGTGGCAGGTGATGGAACAACAACAGCTACAGTGCTGGCGCAGGCAATGATTAATGAAGGAATGAAAAATCTTGCTGCCGGAGCCAATCCTATTATTTTGAGAAAAGGAATGAAAAAAGCTACAGATTTGGCGGTAGAATCGATTGCTGAGATGAGCAGCGTTGTGACAGGAAAAGAGCAGATTGCAAAAGTTGCGGCAATTTCAGCAGGAGATGAGGAAGTTGGTAATATGGTAGCTGACGCGATGGAAAAAGTATCCAACGATGGTGTTATCACGATTGAGGAATCCAAAACCATGAAGACTGAGCTGGATTTGGTAGAAGGTATGCAGTTTGACCGGGGATATATTTCCGCATATATGGCGACAGACATGGAAAAGATGGAAGCCAATCTGGATGACCCATATATCTTAATTACAGATAAAAAGATTTCTAATATCCAGGAAATTCTTCCAATTTTAGAGCAGATTGTACAGTCCGGATCTAAACTTCTTATCATCGCAGAAGATGTAGAGGGAGAAGCGCTGACGACATTGATAGTAAACAAATTGCGTGGAACATTTAATGTTGTTGCAGTGAAAGCACCGGGCTATGGTGACAGAAGAAAAGAAATGTTAAAAGATATTGCAATTCTTACAGGTGGGCAGGTAATATCTGAGGAATTGGGACTCTCTCTGTCCGATACGAAGATTGAAGATTTGGGAAGAGCAAAATCTGTTAAAGTGGCAAAAGAAAATACCATTATTGTTGATGGCTTAGGAGATTCTGCTGAGATTGAGGCGAGAGTCGGACAGATTAAGGCTCAGATTGATGAGACGACATCAGATTTCGATCGGGAGAAATTACAGGAAAGACTTGCAAAACTGGCAGGCGGTGTAGCTGTTATCCGGGTAGGAGCAGCGACAGAGCCTGAAATGCAGGAAAATAAATTAAGAATGGAAGACGCTTTGAATGCTACAAGAGCCGCAGTGGAAGAGGGAATTATTGCCGGAGGAGGATCCGCATATATTCATGCTTCGAAAAAAGTGACAGAACTGGTAAATACTCTGGAAGGAGATGAAAAGACAGGAGCAGCCATTATATTGAAAGCGTTAGAATCACCTCTTTATACGATTGCAGAAAATGCAGGTCTGGAGGGATCTGTTATCGTCAATAAAGTAAAAGAATCAGAGCCGGGAACAGGATTTGATGCTTTGAATGGCGCTTATGTTCAAATGGTAGAAGCAGGAATTCTGGACCCTGCAAAAGTGACGAGAAGTGCATTACAGAATGCGACAAGTGTGGCTAGTACACTTCTTACGACAGAATCTGTTGTTGCCAATATTAAGGAAGATGTTCCTGCTATGCCGGCAGGAAATCCGGGTATGGGCATGATGTAATAAAATCAGAAAATCAATATTTACGGCAGTCGCGGGGCAATAAAACTGCAGATAGATTGCTGTTTGAATGAAAGGGAGGAAACCGAGAAATAAAAATCAGGTTTCCTCCTTTTTTGTTGAAATCTAATAATTTATTTTACGAATTCTTGTACATAACGGCTAAAAACATTTTTTTCATTGGAAAGAAAATAGGGATATGATAAAATATAAAACAGATAAAAAGAAAGGAAAGGGAACATTATGAGACCATTCAAAAATTTAAAAAGAAATATTGTCTCGCTGGTGCTTGTGTGTGCTCTTGTGGTATCGGGAATTACGACATTGCCTACCACTCAGGTTACAGCAGCAAGTGTCCCAGCGTCAATTAATTTCGTACAAAATGATAATAACACATGTACTGTCACATGGAGTGCGGTACCAGGAGTTACAGGATATGATGTGTATAAAGCGGCAAGCCGTTATGCGTCTTACAGTAAGATTGCAGAAGTGAATGGCAGTACGTCATACACGGATACAAATTATGATGGTGGATATTACAAAGTGGCAGTTCGTGGAAGTGGAGAATTATCAGAAGCGACCTCTTATGAAATTGCTACATTTGGTTATCAGACATATATTTTTGAGGATACAGACAATAATAGTGAAGTACAGTCTACAATCAATGAAATATATAAAAAGACAGAATCCGGACAGTTTATTTCGGACAGACAGGCATTTCTGTTCCGGCCGGGAACATACAGTAAAGACTTGATGGTAGATATTGGCTTCTATACGCAGGTAGCAGGTCTTGGTATTTCGCCGGAAGATACTGTACTCGGCAATATTCGGGTAAAGGCAGAGTGGATGAAAGGATTTAAGCCGGACGGCTCCATTAATTACAGCGCATTGTGTAATTTCTGGCGTTCTGTTGAAAATCTTACGACAACTGCAAACAATACAATGTGGGCTGTATCACAGGCTACTTCCATGAGAAGAATGAATATTCAGGGAAGCCTGGAACTTCATCAGGAAGGTGGTTATGCCAGCGGCGGATTTTTGGCAGATACAAAAGTAAGAGGAAGAAAATATAGTTACACGGACCGCAAGACAAATAAATTAATAGAAACGGAAGCGGGCATTTCTGCAGGCTCACAGCAACAATGGCTCACGAGAAACACGGAGATGAACAGATGGGATGGAAGCGTCTGGAATTATGTGTTTGTAGGATGTCAGGTTTCATCTCTATATGGTACAGATACTACACCGAAAAACGGACCGGATGGAGAATGGCCATATGTACAGAATACAAAGATTACAAATACTCCGGAGATACAGGAAAAACCATTTCTTACTGTAGATGATGCCGGAAATTACGGCGTGTTTGTTCCAGCCTTGAGAAAAAATGAAGCCGGAGTATCCTGGGATGGCGCTTCGATAGAAGGAGAGACGCTGGCTCTTGATACTTTCTATGTGGCTAAATCATCGGATTCTGCGTCTAAAATAAATGCAGAACTGGCAGCTGGTAAAAATCTGATTTTAACACCGGGAGTTTATAATATAAGCGAGCCTATTTCCGTACAGAAAGAGAATACGGTAGTGCTGGGATTGGGATATGCAACTTTGCGTCCTGTCAATGGAAATCAGTGTATGACTGTTGGAAATGTAGGCGGTGTCAAGATTGCCGGGATTTTGTTTGATGCAGGTCCGGTAAAATCCGATACACTTCTCACAGTAGGAACACAGGGAGATAAGACAAGCCATGCAGATAATCCGATTGCGCTGTGTGATACATTTTACAGAGTAGGTGGAGCGGATACCACACCGGGAACGACGACAAATTGTGTTATTATCAATAGCAGTGATGTGATTGGAGACAACTTCTGGGTTTGGAGAGCAGATCATGGAAAGGGTGTCGGCTGGACCAAAAATACAGCAGATACCGGATTGATTGTAAATGGTGACAATGTGACAACGTATGGTCTTATGGTAGAGCATTTCCAGAAATACCAGACAATGTGGAATGGAAATGGCGGAAAGTGCTATATGTATCAGAGCGAACTTCCTTATGACATTGAAAGCCAGAGTCTCTGGAATGCACCAGGTACTTACGGATATGCAGATTATAAAGTGGCGTCAAATGTTACCAGTCACGAGGGATATGGAATGGGAATTTATTCCTGTTATCAGAAGAGTCCATGTTTCCTGAAATCAGCAGTAGAATGTCCGGATACGCCGGGTGTAAAATTTACCAATGTATGTACATACAGTTTGAGTGGAAACGGCGGTATTGACTATGTTATCAATAAAAGTGGATATGGTGTGTATGTCAGCGGTGATATGAGTAAAGTAATGTCCTATTCCAATGGTACATTTACGCAAGACAGAGCATATGAATCTACGAGAAAAGTAATCTGGGGTGCAGTGATTACCGTTCCGAAAAAAAAGGTTTATACCGGAAAGAAAATTCAGCCAAAAGTTACCGTAAAATGGCGCAATATTCCGCTGAGAGAAGGAATTGATTATAAACTTACCTATAAAAACAATAAGAAAATCGGAACAGGTAAAGTTGTAGTTACCGGAATAAATTCTTTTAAAGAGTCCCAGACGTACAAGTTTAAAATTGTTCCTGCGAAGACTAAGATTGTTAAGAAAAAAGGAACAAAGAAAAAAATAAAAATTTCTTATAAGAAAGTAAAAGGTGCCAATGGTTATCAGGTTGTTTATGCACAGAAAAAGAACTTTAAGAAAAAGAAGACAATTCTGACAAAGAAAACAAAGGCAACGATTAAACGAAAGAATAAAGGCGCTTACTACGTAAAAGTACGTGCATATAAGAAAGTAAAGAAAAAATATACGTATGGTGCGTACAGCAAAAAAGTCAAAATTAAAAAAGTGAAATAGAAATGCGACATCTCAAAAACTATGTAAGAGTACAGGTTTTTGAGATGTCTTTTTTTTTCGGTCATAGAAATTGTATTTCATATATGATAGAATAAACAGGTAAGTCTGGAGAGTAACATGAAATTAAGCGAATTAAAAGGAATAGGTAAAAAAACAGAACAACTTTTTGCTAAAGCGGGTGTTAACACGGTGGAGGAACTCTTTTATTATTATCCCAGATATTATGATGTGTTTGAGGCACCGGTGACGGTGAGAAATCTGGAATGTGACCGGACACAGGCGATAGAAGGAAAAGTAGTAAGAGAATTGACGGTAAAGCGTATTCGGAATCTTCAGGTAATTCATGGATACCTTAGAGATGACGAGGGTGCTGCTGTCAGGGCTACATGGTTTAATGCAGCTTACCTGAAAACAAAGCTGCAAATTGGGAAACGATTTGTTTTTCGGGGATTCGTAAAAGAATCCATGGGAAGTTTTTCGCTGCAACAGCCTAAGATATATTCTCTGACGGAATATCAGGAAAAAATGGGAGAGATGCAGCCGGTATATCCTCTGGTAGCAGGATTGACAAACAATGTGGTCTGTAAAACGATAAAACAGCTGTTTTCTATAATGGAGCCGAAAGAATCCATTCCGCTTTCCGTTCGAGAAAAATATCGACTGATTCCCATAAAAACTGCAATAAAAAACATACATTACCCCACAGCGAAGGAAGAATTGGAAACCGCAAAGAAAAGACTGGTTTTTGAAGAGTTTTTTCATTTCATTTTTGCATTGAGAAATCTGAAAGAAGACAGTCGTGAAATGAAAAACGCCCATATCCTTTTAGAGCCGGAAGAGGTGAGAACACTCATCTCCAAGTTGCCTTACAAATTGACGAAAGCCCAATGTAGAACATGGGAGGAAATTAAGACGGATATTGCATCGGATAAGACGATGAATCGTCTGGTCCAGGGGGATGTAGGATCTGGGAAGACAATCATAGCAATTTTTGCCGTTCTTACTGCAGCGTTGAACGGGGAACAGGGAGCATTAATGGCGCCGACGGAAGTTCTTACCAGACAGCATTATGATACAATCTGCCAGTTGATTGAGAACAATCAGATAGAAGAGGTTGTACCGGTAATTCTGACCGGGTCTATGACTGTGAAAGAAAAAAGAGAAGCTTATACGCTGATAGAAAGTGGAACGGCCAATATCATTATAGGGACGCATGCGTTAATACAGGAAAAAGTAAATTATAAAAATCTGGCACTGGTAGTGACGGATGAGCAGCATAGATTTGGCGTCAGACAGAGAGAAGCAATCTGGGGAAAAGGAAAGAATCCCCATGTGATGGTAATGAGCGCCACACCGATTCCCCGTACGCTGGCGATTATTATGTATGGGGATTTGGATATCTCCGTAATCGATGAATTGCCTTCTGACCGTCTTCCGATTGCCAACTGTGTCGTTGGAACAGAATACAGGCCTAAAGCATATGGTTTTATGGAGAAACAGATTGCACAGGGAAGGCAGGTCTATGTTATTTGCCCTACCGTGGAATACAGCGAGGCAGTGGAGGGAGAGAATGTGATAGAATACGCACAGAAACTGCAGCATATTATGCCTGTTTCTGTCAGAATTGCATATCTTCATGGAAGAATGAAACCTTCTGAAAAAAATCAGATTATGAATCAATTTGCAGAGGGGAAAATAGATATTTTAGTCTCTACTACAGTGGTAGAGGTAGGAGTTAATGTGCCAAATGCGACAGTGATGATGGTAGAAAATGCCGAGCGGTTTGGGCTGGCTCAGCTCCATCAGCTGCGTGGGCGTGTGGGAAGAGGTGCTCATCAGTCTTATTGTATTTTCATAAATGGCTCAGGAAAGAAAGAAGCAACAGACCGATTGGATATTTTATGCAAATCAAATGATGGATTCTACATAGCAGGAGAAGATTTGAGACTGAGAGGACCGGGAGATTTCTTTGGAGTAAAGCAAAGTGGAGATTTTGAATTTAAATTGGGCGACATCATGAATGATGTGATGACGTTAAAGGAAGCAGCGGAGGCTGTGGATAAAATTGCGGCGGGAGAGTTAAAACTGACAGCGATAGAGAGAAAAATGCTTACACAAAAAAGCATGGAAAATATAAATCTTTAGATGGGATAAAAAGGAGAAGTTTATGAATATTGTAGTATTATGCGGAGGAAACAGCTCAGAGCGAACTGTTTCCATTCAATCAGGTTATCATGTATGCAGGGCATTGCGAAAAAAAAAGCATAACGCAGTGCTTCTTGATGTATTTTTTGGTACGAAGGAAATAAATTTATTAGAAAATTCTGTTCAGGAATATGATTTGGACCGGGAGAAAGAAAAAATAGAAAATCTTTCTGTAGGGTTAAAGGAAGCACAGGAAAACCGAAAAGCTTATTTTGGGGAAAATGTACTTGCTTTATGTCAAAAAGCGGATATTGTCTTTATGGCACTCCATGGGAAAAACGGAGAGGATGGAAAATGTCAGGCGGTGTTTGATTTGTTTGGAATCCGCTATACCGGTTGTGGATATCTCGCCAGTGCTATCGGAATGGATAAGGCAATTACCAAACAGATTTTTGCAGTCAAAGGGATTCCGACAGCAAAGAGCGTGTGGATAAAAAAGGGAGAAAGCACGGAATTAGACAAGTATGATATGCAGCTGCCCGTAGTAGTTAAGGCATGTAATGGAGGCTCTAGCGTGGGCGTAGTACTGGTCAAAGAAAAAGAAGACTATGAGAGCGCATTGGAAATCTGTTTTGCTTTAGATGACCAGATATTAATTGAAGATTATATCGATGGAAGAGAATTTTCTGTTGGTGTGATTCAGGAGAAGGCTTTGCCGGTCGTTGAAATTATACCAAAAGAGGGGTGGTATGATTATGATAATAAGTATAAAGAAGGTGCCACGGATCATATTTGTCCGGCCAATCTGGATGAAACAACGACCAAAAAGATGCAGCAGGTGGCAGAAGCGGCATGCAGTGCAATCGGATGTAATCCGTATGCCCGTGTTGATATTATGATGGATTCTCAGGGGAATATGTATTGTCTGGAAGTAAATACGCTTCCGGGAATGACTGCTACCAGTCTGATACCAGATGAGGCAAGGGCAGTCGGAATTGACTATCCAAGCCTCTGTGAAATGATTGTAAATTTGTCCTTAGAAAAATAATTATAAAAGCGGCCCGGTGGATTTTGGGCCAGAGTGGAGCGTTTATGAAAAATATGACTTTAGAAAATATTGCATTCGCCTGTCATGGAGTATATGTGGGAGATGAAAAATTAAAACAATGTGAAATTCAAGGAGTAGAAAAAGACAGTCGCCTGATTTCTCCGGGTGATTTATATCTGCCGTTTGTAGGTGCCAAAGTAGATGGCCATGATTTTATTCCTCAGGTGTTTGAAAAAGGGGCGCTATGTACATTGACAGAAAAAGAACTGAAAGATGCCGGTGGACCATACATAAAAGTCTCATCCGTGGGAAAAGCTTTAAAAGATATTGCAGAGTTTTACAGAGAACAACTTTCCTGTAAGATTATAGGGATTACCGGCAGTGTGGGAAAAACAAGTACAAAGGAAATCATAGCTTCTGTATTGGAAGAAAAATACAGTGTATTAAAGACAGAAGGAAATTATAACAATGAAATCGGTATGCCGCTTACGATTTTGAAAATCAGAGAGAATCATGAAATTGCTGTTGTTGAAATGGGCATCAGTGATTTTGGGGAGATGCACCGGTTGGCAAAAGTAGCAAAACCGGATGTCTGCGTTATCACAAATATCGGAACGTGCCATTTGGAAAATCTCGGAGACCGGGATGGTGTATTTCGGGCAAAGACAGAAATGTTTGATTTTGCGTCAAAAGACTGTTTTGTAGTGCTTAACGGGGACGATGACAAATTGGCACAGATTACGGAAGTTAATGGAAATCATCCGATATTTTTTGGAATTGACAGCAATCGTGAAGTAAATATTCTGAAATATGAGGCAATGGGAGTTTGTGGAACAAAAGTTAAGATTCAGTACAAAGAAAAAATTTTTGAGACGATGATTCCGATTCCGGGATATCACATGTTATATAATGCTATGGCTGCATTGTGCGTGGGGATTCATTTTCATATGAACTTTGAACAGATTGATGCAGGAATCAGAAAATTAAAAGCAATCAGCGGGCGCAATCATATTTTTGTGTCAAATGGAATAACAGTAATTGATGACTGTTATAATGCAAATCCGATGTCCATGGAGGCTTCTCTCAAAGTGCTTGCTCAGGCGACAGGCAGAAAAATTGCCATATTAGGTGATATGTTTGAATTGGGAGCCGAAGAAGAACTACTGCATCGAAAAATAGGTCAGATTGCAGGAAAATTAAAACTTGATTTGATTATATGTATTGGAACATTATCAAAATATATCGCAGAAGGTGTAAAAGAAAATAACGGAGAGGTGCTTTATTTTGCTACGAAAGAAGCATTTGAAAAAGAAGATATTTTTCATCTGTTGCAAAAAGGAGATACGGTACTGATAAAAGCTTCGAATGGCATGAAATTTTATACGATTGTAGAGACTCTGGAAACAAAACATTAAAGGAGTGCCGGACGATATGAAAAAAATAGGTGTTATTTTACTGGTCGTTTTTTTGACAATAGGACAGCCGCTTCAGGCTGCCGCAGAAGTTTCAGATTATAAATCCCAGCTCAGTAAAAAAGAACAGGAAATTTATGATAATTTCTATGAATATTTTTACCGCCTGCAAAGAGATGATTCCTACAATATCTTATGGAATGTTGTCTCTTATGATAAAACTTCCAATGAGTTGCAACAGGAATACACAGAAACTATACAAAAAATTTATTCTGCACTTGTCAATGACAAACCACAATATTATTGGGTAAAAACGATGAAGATAGATATTATGGGACAGGATCAAACCCTTGGTGGAATGTGGAACAGAGGGACAGTAGATTCTATTACTGTTAAGACGCACAGCAATACGCCACATCAGACGAAAGATATCCGCGCATTTAACCGCGCAGTGAAACGGGCAGTAAATAAGATAAATAAAATGATAGGCAAGAAAAAAGGAAAAGCTAAAATCGTTCAGGCGATAAATCAATGGATTTGCAGGAATACGTCATATGATAAAAAACATGGAAAAAGTGCACAGACAAAATATGAATATCTGCACAATGCTTATGGCGTGTTTATTAAAAAAAAGGCTGTCTGTGATGGCTATGCCGCTGCATTTAAAATTCTCTGTGATGAATACGGGATACCATGTATGTTGAATAAAGGTTATACATATACCGGAAGTCATGCTATGGAAGAACATGCCTGGAATCTGGTGCGAATAAAAAAGAAATGGTATGCCGTGGATACGACATGGAACGATACGAATCCGAAGAAAAAAGGAAAATGGATTTTGTGTGGCAAAAAAATGATGAAAAAAACGCATAAAGAAGATAGCCAGCGATTAGATTTGGCAGGAAAAGGGTTTTTTGATTTGCCTAAACTTGCAAAAAATGGATATATGTAATACTTGAAAAATCGTTTAAATGTGATAAAATTGTGATATATTGTTTAAGGGAGGGTAAAAATGAAAAGAGTAACAAAAATAACAGCATTGATGCTGATGATTGTGATGGTTTTTACAGGCTGCGCAACAGCAGAATTGACGACAAAAATTAACAATGACGGAAGTGCAAAAATGACGGAAATCGTCGAAATAGAAAAAACTGCATTTGATTCTACTTATAAGAATCTAGGTTATACGAATCCGGAAGAAATTTTAAAAATGTCTGCCGCGGAAGATCCAAATATGAAATATAACTTAATTAAAAAAGATGATGGAAAAGAATACTATCAGATTTATACAGAAGAAAATGTAAGCGCAGGAAAGCTTTCTGAGACATTGACTACATATGTGGGTACTGGAAGTGATATTTATGCGACAAAAGATACCGTTTATGGCGTAGTAGATTTTTCGGCGGGCATGGCGGAAGAAGATATGGGGGCAATGGCAATGATGTCATATAATCCAAACAGCGTATACACAATCAAATATATTGTGGAATTTTCAGCTCCTGTAGTCTCCAGTACTGGTGTAATAGCTACGGATAACCCAAATAAGGTCACCTTTAACCTGTCAATGAACAAGAAAACAGTCATTTTTGCTACGACAGATAAAAATCAGACTGCCGATAAAGTAAAAAATACGATAAAGAAATTAAATCAGGTAAAAAAACCAAAAATCAAATCATTAAAAGTTAAGAAAATTACCGGAAAAAAAGGAACAGTTGTACTGAAATTAAAGAAAGCAAAGGGCATACATTACGAGATTACATATTCTACTAAGAAAAAAATGACCGAGAGTAATTCAAAATATAAATACACAAAGAAACCAACGGTAACAATTAAAAAACTCAAAGCCGGAAAGAAATACTATTTTAAAGTCAGAACATACAAGACCAATTTTGCCGGAAGAGAAGTTTACAGCAAAGCGGTGAAAAAGAATATTAAGATTGCAAAATAAATTTTAACGCTGATTTTTCAAAAAATGACAAATCAACAACAACTTACCAGTTTATTACGTTTGAATTTTCACATAATACTATTGTAACAAAAATTCAATTGAAGGTTGGTTACAACAATATTCTCTTAATAAATAACGGAGGTAGTAAAAATGAGTAGTTCAAACAAGGTAAACGTACCTGAGGCAAAGAGCGCTATGAACAGATTCAAAATGGAATGTGCTTCAGAAGTTGGCGTTCAGCTTACAGATGGTTACAATGGTAACTTAACATCCGCTCAGGCAGGATCTGTTGGTGGACAGATGGTTAAGAAAATGATTGAAGCTCAGGAAAGACAGATGAGTGGTAAATAACAACTCAAAAAGTCTTAAATAATGACAAAAAAGAGACTCACGTAATTGTGGGTCTCTTTCTTTTATTGCTACTTAGGAGGAGTTTTTTTCAAATAATCAATTATTTCACACGCATATTCAAAAATTGTGCGTTCATTTATGGTGTCTAACAAAATAAAGCCATGCTTATCCTTGATATTTTCTTTAAAAATAATGTCAAAAACAGAACTGTCTGCATGAAAAAACGGAAGAAATTCTCCGGAAACTTTTTCATAGCAGGTGGAAGAAGTTGCCTGTCTGCGAAATGAGGCATTGACGAATTGTCCTACGCTTTTATGAATTGCTCTGTCTTCCACTGGAAGATAATAGTAATTTTTATAATCTGTAAAATAATATTTGTATTCTCCGGACTGTATTTTTACAGACAGATGGAAAGTCTCCTTTTCTGCCCTAAAATAAATGTTGTTGTAGTAATAAGATAGTGGAGTGGGAACAGAGTGCTGCAGTGCCATCTGAATACGAAGTTCTCTGTAAGGATTTCCTTCCATATCTTTGCAGGTGCAGATCTGAAAATCAGAAACCGTAAATTTTTTTTGAAACAAATCGGATATGGCAAACAGCGATATCAAACTTCCCATGCTAAGTACATCTTCCATGTTGTGCAAAAGAAGCGGAACTATCAATCGTTGATCTTTAGATTCTACAAAGTGTTTGTATACTTCAATCAAATCCCCTCCGGAAAATGGGTCCGTGCGTTTTATATTTAAAAATTTTTCAAAAGTTTTTTGTTTTTGATTTTCTAATTTGAGGATATGATTTAATCTGGCAAGCGGACGATAGATATCAATGCTTTGAAAGCGGTCAAATGACAGGTCAAGATTATATTTTTTTCCCCGTTCCATCAAAAAAGGAATATCAAAACTGTTGCCATTGAAATGAATAATCGTGTCAAACGACTGAATAAATTTGTGAAACGCCATTAGGATATTGGCCTCTTCGTTAAAGTTTTCTGCCAGCCATTGGGCGTACATAGGTACAGTTCCGTGAAAATACATGCAGCCAATCAAATAGATGCTGCAGTATTGTCTGGAAAATCCGGTCGTCTCTATATCAAAGAAAAGAATTTTGTCTAAAGAGCCAAATTCTTCCAGAGGATATTGGATTGTAATATTTGCTTTCTTTTTTATCACTAACATGAATATATATTAACATAAAATCATAAAAAAGAAGAGAAAATTATTTTTGAAACCAGTGAAAGTTTATTTTATTCAGCAAAAATAATATAAAATAAAATAAAAAAAGAAAGAATTGGGTGTCATTTACATTGAAGAAAATGTCGAAAAGTATTAATATAATAAGAGTGTAATAAAAAAAGAGAGGGGCAAAAAAATGTCTGTTCTAACATTTAAAGGTGGTGTTCACCCTTACGACGGGAAAGAACTTTCAAAGAATATGGCTGTAAGGAAAATTGAGCCGGGAAATGAAATAGTAATTCCTGTATCACAGCATATTGGCGCCTTAGCACTACCGACTGTGGAAGCGGGACAGAGAGTTCTGAAAGGAGAACTCATTGCAAAGGCACAAGGTTTTGTTTCTGCCAATATACATTCTTCTGTTTCAGGAACTGTTCAAAAGATAGAACAGCGCCTGAGCGTAAATGGAAGCAAAGTGCTGTCCATTATTATTGAAAATGATAATTTGTATGATACATATCAGTCAAAGCCCGTACCAGAGACTCTGACGAAAGAGTATATACGAGAGGCGATAAAAGAGGCCGGCGTTGTGGGAATGGGAGGCGCCTGCTTTCCTACGCATGTCAAACTTACACCGAAAGATGATAATGCAATAGAATATGTAATTGTAAATGCAGCAGAGTGTGAGCCTTATATTACTTCTGATTATAGAAGACTGATGGAACAGCCCAAAGAAGTTATGGAAGGCTTAAAGATTATACTTGAGCTTTTTCCAAATGCCAGAGGGATAATAGCAGTAGAAAATAATAAACCGGATGTGATAGAGAATCTCAAAAAATTAACAGAGAATGAGGAAAAAATTGAAGTCGCTGCGTTGAAAACAAAATATCCACAGGGGTCTGAGCGGCATATCATATATGCTATCACAAAAAGAAAAATAAATTCTGCAATGCTTCCTGCCGATGCGGGATGTATTGTGGATAATGTAGATACTGTATACAATATTTACCGTGCTGTTAAATTGGGAAAACCACTGACAGAGAGAATTGTTACAGTATCCGGCGATGGTGTTCATAGTCCCTGCAATTTAGAAGTACCCTTTGGCACGAGCCATGCAAGACTTGTGGAAGAGGCAGGCGGTCTGAAAGAAGGAGTAGAAAAAATACTGTCAGGCGGACCGATGATGGGGCAGGCAATGTTCACACTGGATGTTCCTGTCACGAAAGGCTCTTCAGCATTTTTGGCATTTCAAAAGGATTTTGTAACCCATGCGCATATGACAAACTGTCTCAACTGTGGAAAATGTGCCCAGGTTTGTCCGGAAGGCCTGATTTGTGCCAAATTGGCGCAGGCGGCTGATGCAGACGATATGGAAATGTTTGTCAGATTATATGGAATGGAATGTATTGAGTGTGGAACATGTAATTATAACTGTCCGGCCAATAGAAATATTACCCAGTCAGTTAGGACCATGAAACGAAAAGTACAGGCAGCACGCCGGAAAGGGTAAGAGTGAAGAAATTATGTATCATGTATCGTCCAGCCCGCATGTCAAAGCAAAAATGACGACACAGTCTATTATGCGGGACGTTATTATTGCATTACTTCCGACATCTATTTTTGGAATCTATAATTATAATCATTTATTCGGGATAAAATACGGAATACATTCAGCAATATTAATCCTTATTACAGTCATTACGTGCGTGGCCTCAGAATATATTTATGAAAAAATTACCGACATGGAAGTGACAATTTTTGATTATAGCGCAGTAGTGACTGGTATGATACTGGCTTTGAATCTTCCGGCAACGTTTCCTTACTGGAAAGCCGCACTTGGTAGTGCGTTTGCCATCATAATTGTGAAGCAGTTGTTTGGTGGACTGGGACAGAATTTCATGAATCCTGCACTTGGCGCAAGATGTTTTCTTGTTTTGTCTTTTGCAGGTGATATGACGGCTTTTTATCCTACAGATGTTACAAGGATAGATGCTGCGACATCCGCTACACCGCTGACGGCACTAAAAAATGTGGGAGAAAGTTCAGCGTCCCTGCTGGATATGTTTTTGGGAAATCATGCGGGGACCATTGGCGAGACCAGCATAGCAGCTTTACTACTGGGAGCACTTTATCTGGTTATTAAAAAAGTTATTGATTTGAGAATTCCGCTTACCTATCTTGCCGTTTTCTCTGTATGTATTATGCTATTTTCCGGAAATCAGGACATACAATTTCTGCTTACGCATCTCTGTGGCGGGGGATTGATTTTTGGAGCCTTTTTTATGGCGACAGATTATACGACCTCTCCTATTACAAAGCGTGGAAGATACATATTTGGAATTTGTCTGGGAGTTCTGACCGCTGTTTTCAGAGTGTTTGGAAATACGGCCGAGGGCGTCTCCTATGCCATTATTTTCTGCAACTTATTGGTGCCTCTGATTGAAAAATGGTCCGTACCGAGAGCGTTTGGTGTGGTAAAAAGGAAAGGGGGCAGATAGTATGAAAACGTTGATGAAAAATACACTGATATTATTTGCTATTACACTTGTGGCAGGATTCGGACTGGGATTTGTATATAATATCACACAATCGGCAAGAGCACAGCAGGAAGAAAAAACAAAGATAGAAGCCTATGAATCAGTAATGCCCGGAATGGACAGCTTTGAGAAGATTTCAATAGATTATACAGAAGTACAGAAATTTATCAAAAACAAAGTAACGGATTATGAACAAGAAAACAATATTTCCGTCATGAAACCCATTGATACAGAAATCAACGAGGTTGTTCTGGCAAAAGATAGTGAAGAAAAGGAACTGGGATATATTGTAACGGTCACAGATAAGGAAGCGTATGACGGCACATTACAGATGACGGTAGGCGTGCGTACGGACGGTACAGTTTTGGGAATTTCTTTTCTGAGCCTCAGTGAAACTCCGGGACTGGGAATGAAAGCGGGAGAAGATGAATTTCGTTCACAGTTTGCAAATAAAAAAGCAGATTATTTTGTTTACAGTAAAAATGGAGCTAAGGCGGAAAATGAAATTAATGCCATCAGCAGTGCCACAATTACCACAAATGCAGTGGTACATGGTGTGAATTCCGCAGTCTGTTGTGTGAAATATCTTACAGGAGGTGACAGATAATGGGAAAGTATATAGAGCGTCTGCTAAATGGTATCATAAAAGAAAATCCAACTTTCGTATTAGTACTTGGTATGTGTCCTACGCTGGCGGTCACCTCGTCTTTGATAAATGGTGCAGGAATGGGACTTAGTACGATGGCAGTTCTCGTCATGTCTAATCTGGTCATATCAATGCTCCGAAAAATAATTCCAAATCAGGTACGGGTACCGGCATTTATCGTAGTAGTAGCCAGTTTTGTGACAATTCTTCAGTTTTTACTGGAAGCTTATCTGCCATCTTTAAACAGTGCACTTGGAATTTATATTCCGCTTATTGTAGTAAATTGTATTATTTTGGGAAGAGCTGAGAGTTATGCCTCTAAGAATCCAGTGTTGCTTTCTGTCTTTGATGGAATCGGTATGGGACTTGGATTTACCTTTGCACTGTCGCTGCTGGGAGGATTTCGGGAGATTCTGGGTGCCGGAACAATTTTGGGAATCAATATACCGCACTGGGATGGAATTGGCATTTTTGTCATGGCACCGGGCGCTTTCTTCGTACTGGCGGTACTGATTGCAATACAAAATTATATCCGTGTCCGGAAGGGAAAAAAACCGAGAAAATTAAATTGTGAGATGGGCTGTGCAGGTTGCGCAGGCTGTCATATGGATGAGGATAACGGAAAGGAGGGAGCATAGATGACAGATTGTATGTTAATTGCGCTGGCGGCTGCACTGGTAAATAATGTTGTGTTGAGTCAGTTTTTAGGGCTTTGCCCCTTTATTGGAGTGTCTAAGAAGACAGATACTGCGGCCGGAATGGGCGCTGCCGTAATTTTTGTTATTATGATTGCATCAGCAGTAACTTATGGTTTGTATTATGCTTTGCTGATTCCTTTTCATTTAGAATATTTGCAGACAATTGTTTTTATTTTAGTTATTGCTGCGCTGGTGCAGTTGGTGGAAATGATTTTAAAGAAATTTATAAAGCCCCTATATCAGGCACTGGGAGTTTATCTTCCACTAATCACAACAAATTGCGCAGTGCTTGGTGTTGCGATTTCTAACATAGACAGTGGATATGGATTTTTGGAAAGTATGGCAAACTCATTGGGGGTTTCCGTAGGATTTTTGATAGCCATTGTGATTTTGGCAGGAATCCGGGAAAAATCGCAGCATAATAATATACCAAAGCCATTTCAGGGAACTCCGATGGTACTTTTGGCATCCGGACTGATGGCAATGGCATTTACCGGTTTTACCGGCGTTATCTAAGGAGGAAGAAATGGAAGTATTGGCATTTGGTGTAACAATCAATGCAATTCTTTTTGCCGTCGCAGTAGTAGGCGGCGTGGGACTTGTGATTGGCATTGTACTTGGAATTGCAGGAAAATTTTTTGCAGTTGAAATAGATGAAAAAGAGGCGGCAATCCGAGAAGTGCTTCCAGGGAATAACTGTGGAGGCTGTGGATTTCCGGGATGCGACGGTTTGGCGGCCGCGATTGCCAAAGGAGAATGCGAGCCTTCTGCGTGTCCGGTAGGAGGTGCGCCGGTTGCAAAGAAAATTGGCGACATTATGGGAATTGAAGCAAAAATTGTACGGAAAGTAGCTTATGTGGCCTGTTCCGGTGATTGCGAAAAGGCAAAGGATAAATACTATTATGATGGGAATATCTCTTGTCAGGACGCGGTAAACATTCCGGGAGGTGGCGCGAAAGCATGCAATTATGGTTGTCTGGGACTGGGATCCTGTGTCAGAGAATGTGAGTTTGATGCAATACATATTGAAAACGGAAAAGCAGTTGTGGACCGGGAAAAGTGTAAAGCCTGTGGAAAATGTGTGAAGGCGTGTCCGAAAGGCCTGATATCTCTGATAGAAGACAGCGTTCAATTTATGGTAAAGTGCAGTTCAAAAGACAAGGGAAGAGATGTGATGCAGGCATGCAGCGCCGGATGTATTGGGTGTGGGCTCTGTGCAAAAAATTGTCCGCATGAAGCGATTGATTTTGATTATAATCTGGCATCTATCCTTCAGGAAAAGTGTCAAAACTGTGGAACCTGTGTGCAGAAATGTCCCAAAAAAGTTATTGAAAAAATTCAATAAAATGAATAAATTTTTTATAAAGCCTCACACTATTTCTAGTGTGAGGTTTTTATATGGATAAGTTTATAACAGAAAAAATAGAGGATAATATTAGCAAATTAGATGTAATATTTCATATCGAAGAGAGTTTTGATATTCTGAAAAAGGAATTTGAAATTTGTGGACGAAAATCAGTAATTTACTATATTAATGGTTTTTGCAACAATGATATGATTCAGAAAATTCAGGAATATTTGTCTAAATTAGAAGAAAAACAGTTTCAAAATGATGTCTCTTCTTTTGCAAGGAATAATATACCAAATCTTCAGGTAGATTTATATGACGATAAATATAATGTTATAACTCTGATTCTTTCCGGAGTGGTATGTTTGATGGTAGAGGGCTTTGATAAAGCACTGCTTATAGATGTGCGCCAATATCCTGCGAGGAATGTACAGGAGCCGGAAAAATATAAAGTATTGCGTGGCTCCCGGGACGGATTTGTAGAGACATTGATTTTAAATACCGCCCTTATCCGCAGAAGAATACGAAATCCTGAATATATGTGTGAAATTACCCGTGCCGGAAAAAGTTCCAGAACGGATATTGCAATCTGTTATATGAAAGACCGGGTGGATAAAAAACTGTTAGAGAGAATTAAAAACAAGTTGGAAAAAATTGACACAGATGCGTTGCCTATGAATCAGGAAAGTCTTGCAGAATGTATTCATCACGGACATTGGTTTAATCCGTTTCCCAAATTCCGGTATACGGAGAGGCCGGATACGGTAGCGGCTGAAATCCTGGAGGGACAGATTGCTATTCTGGTAGATAATTCTCCGGCTGCAATGTTGCTTCCTACAACGATTTTTGACGTCATAGAGGAGGCGGATGATTACTATTTTCCTCCCATTACAGGAACATATTTGCGTCTTGCCCGAACGATTATTACAGTGATGTCTCTGATTTTAACACCCCTGTTTCTGCTATATGCCAATCAGCCGTCTCTGTTGCCGGAATGGCTGAGTTTTACCAGAATTACAGAGCCACCCGCACTGCCCATTTTCTGGCAGTTATTGATTTTAGAATTGGCAATCGATGGATTAAAAATTGCAGCAATCAATACACCAAGTACTTTAAATACTCCGCTCAGTTTAATTGCTGCTATTGTCATTGGAGAATTTGCGGTAAACACGGGATGGTTTAACGACCAGACGATGCTATATATGGCGGTGGTGGCGATTGCAAATTTTACCCATGAAAACTATGAACTTGCTTATTCTATAAAATTTTTGCGGATTATTATGCTGATATTGACAGAGATTTTCGGATTATACGGATTGATTGCAGGGATAGTGATATCAGTGCTTATGATTTCACTAAACAGGACGATAGCGCAGACAAGTTATATCTATCCTTTGATTCCTTTTGATTTTAAAAAATTTATGTTGAGATTTTTTAGAGTATCCATTAAGAATAAATAAGAAATTCATGAAAATTTTCAATCATGATTGAAAATCTTAGAGAACTTTTGTCTTCAAAACCGCGCATCCGGTCAGGTAATACTTTCTAATACCAAAAATAAGCTTTCATTATTTAAACGCAAACATGTTGATTTCTTCCGTTTTGCTGCGCCGCTTATTTGCGGACAGAAATCAAAACTCGCCATAAAAATGGCTCGAACAAATGATTTCTGTCCACGCTATACTCGCAAAACAAAAGAAATCTGCCTATCGTTTGCTTTCTAAATAATGAGAGCTTATTTTAACATTGCAAATTTATATTACCTGACCGGATACGCGGTTTTAAAAACGGAAAAAATCTTATTGATTGTCGGAAGTGTTAAAATGAATTTTGTTGTTTTTATCTATGGTAAGCCCCTCGCTCAGAAGAATCGTTCCGTTTTCTGTAATAAAAACCGCTTCTATTTCATCCATGGACGCAATCAGTTTCTTTCCTTTATCGATTCCCAGTGCAAAGACCGTTGTACTCAACGCGTCTCCGTCGAAAGATTTCGGCGATATAATCGTGACAGAGGTCAGACCGTTATCTACCGGGTACCCTGTGAATACGTCTAAAATATGGTGATAAATTTTTCCATTGGATTTGAAATATCGTTGATAAGTTCCTGATGTCACAACGGAGCAGTCTTTTATATCTATTGTGGCAGCATATGTATTATTTTGTGAAAATGGCTGACGAATTCCTATCGTAAAATTTTCGTTGGGGGATTTCCCACCAATAGCCAAAATATTTCCGCCCAAATCAATAATGGCGGAAGTGACTCCTTCTGAGATCATATAATCTTTTAATTTATCTGCCACATAACCCTTTGCAATGCCTCCTAAATCAATCTGTGCTTTAGGATTTACTAATTGGATGGTATTACCCTTTGTCTGAATTGTTTTGTAATTTATCAGTTTTTTTGCTGTTTGAATTTCTTTTTCTTTTGGAATATTAATATTTCCCTGACGGATATTCCAAAGATTTACAAGCGGAGCGACTGTTATATCGAAAGCACCATCGGATAACCTGCTATATTTTATGCTTTTGTTAATAATTTTGGATGTGTCATCATGAATAACAACGGCGTTACCGTTGCTGTTATTTATTTTCCCAATATCGCTGTCCTTTATTGTTCTGCTGAATAATTGTTCATAATCACTGCATTTTTTAAAACATTCCTGAATAATTTCTTTTGATTCTTTTTTTCCGTTCTGACTGTAAATTGTAATTGTAACAGCTGTATCAAAGCATAGATAAGAAAGAGAGACGGCATCCTTATTTTGTTTTTGGCAGCCATAAAAATTAACGGATAGAATGGAAGATAATATAAGAAATATTAATATTTTTGTCTGCAAGATTCTGCACATACGCCGCTCCTTATAAAAAATACATATTAAAAAATTATAAAAATACTATAACACATGTTGCATAAGAGTAGAACATATAAGATTTAAGAAATGACGGATGTAAGGAAAACATTTGTATTCAAAATACTTATATGATATGATTTAAAAGGAAAACATTCGTTCTAAAAGGAATCTTATGAAAAAATATAAATATGATTTTTTAATCATTTGCCTGCTTATTTTTGCAGTGGTATTATCCTGGTTTGCCTATCATGTTTTTTATGCGGGAGAAGCAAACTATGTTCAAATATATGTAGATAATAAACAAATCAAGGAACTGCCATTGCAGGTGGATACTACATATGAAATAAAACAGAAAAATTTTATAAATACTCTGGTAATCCGGCATGGCAATGTGTACATGTCCCATGCGAACTGTCCGGATCATTTATGTGTAAAGCAGGGCACTATCAAAGAGGAAGGCGCCTCGATTATATGTCTGCCGCATCGGGTAGTCATACAGGTTGTCTCAGAGAAAAAGGAGAAGACGGATGAAAAGTAAACAAGCAGTTATTGCGCTCTTTACCTCTTTTGCGTTAGTGCTAAGCTATCTGGAAACATTTTTTCCGGTGGTGGGAATTGCGGGAGTTAAGCTGGGACTGGCAAATTTGGCTGTTTTATTATCCCTGTATCTGTTAGGAGGAAAAGAGGCGCTTATTGTCAATTTCGTCCGTATTTTGATTGCGGGAATGAGTTTTGGAAATTTGTTCAGTATCTGTTACAGTATTGCAGGGGCTCTGTTCAGTATGGCAGTCATGGCACTGCTAAAAAAATGGGGAAGAGTTTCTATTATAACTGTAGGAATCACCGGGGGTGTGTTTCATAATATAGGGCAGCTTCTGGTAGCAGCTTTTCTGGTGGAAACCTATGGGATTTTCAGTTATGTCCCGGTACTTCTTGTTTCCGGAATCATTACGGGAGCCGTTATCGGAGTTTTATCAGATATTATTTACCGACGCACAAAAAATGTATTTAATAAAGTACTGGGAAAAGGAATGGAGAAAATATGATTTCATATATTACAGGGGTGATAGACACCATAGATACAGATAAAATTATTGTTGATCATCAGGGGATAGGTTACAGTATATTTATGCCGCAGGGAGCGCTGGAAGTTCTGGGTGTTGGAGAAGAAGTAAAAATATATACATATTTCAGTGTCAGAGAGGATGCAATGCAGTTGTTTGGATTTTTATCCCGGGAGGAACTGAAAATGTTCCAAAAACTGATTGGAGTCAGTGGAGTCGGACCCAAAGGAGGGCTTTCCATTCTTTCTGCCTGTCCGGGGGATACGCTGCAGATGGCGATTCTTTCCGATGATGCAAAAGCAATTGCGAAAGCGCCGGGAATAGGTAATAAGACGGCGCAGCGCATCATTATTGAATTAAAAGACAAGATAGATATAGAAGAGATGATTCCATTTACAGAGGAAGGCAGCAGCGGATTGGAGAGCGCAGGAATTCAAAAAGATGCGGTGGAGGCGTTGACTGCTCTGGGATATTCCTATACGACAGCCTTTCAGGCAGTGAAAAGAGTAGAAGGATATGAAGAAATGGATGTGGAACAGTTGCTAAAGGAAGCACTCAAGCAAATGATATAGAAAATTATCTGATATTGTATAACTTATTATGAAAATGGATAAAGGGAAGCATATTATGACAAAACGTATGATACAAACGGAAGCTATTCCGGAAGATATTGCGATAGAACAGGGACTTCGTCCTGAGCGCCTGGAGCAATATGTAGGCCAGAAAAAAATAAAACAGAATTTAAGAATATTTATGGAAGCGGCAAAGTCCAGAAATGAGCCACTGGATCATGTACTGTTTTATGGACCTCCGGGACTTGGAAAAACAACTCTGGCCGGAATTATTGCCAACGAGATGGGTGTTCATATTAAAATTACTTCCGGTCCTGCAATTGAAAAACCGGGAGAAATGGCTGCAATCTTAAATAATTTGTCTGAAAATGATATCTTATTTATTGATGAGATTCATCGGTTGAACAGGCAGGTGGAAGAAGTATTGTATCCGGCAATGGAAGATTATTCTATTGATATTATGATAGGAAAAGGTCAGGCGGCCCGCTCCATCCGACTGGATTTACCTAAATTTACGCTGGTGGGAGCAACGACACGGGCAGGGCTTCTGACAGCTCCGCTCCGGGACCGGTTTGGCATAATCAGTAAGCTGGAGTTTTATACGGTAGATGAATTGAAACAGATTATTATGAGATCGGCACAACTGCTTCATGTGGAGATTGACGAAAAGGGAGCAGTTGCGATGGCAAGGCGGTCCAGGGGAACACCAAGGCTTGCCAACCGCCTCTTAAAAAGAGTAAGAGATTTTGCTCAGGTAAAATATGATGGAATCATTACGGAACAGGTAGCAGATACGGCTTTAGATTTATTGGAAGTAGATAAACTGGGGCTGGATAAGGGAGACAGAGCAATTTTGGACATGATTATTTTAAAATTTGCAGGTGGGCCGGTAGGGCTTGACACACTGGCGGCTGCGCTGGGAGAGGATGCAGGAACACTGGAAGATGTGTATGAGCCTTATTTGTTGCAGAATGGTCTGATTCAGAGGACACCGCGAGGAAGAATTGCAACAGAGAGAGCGTACAATCATCTGCATATTCCAAAAGAGCAATAAATTTTTACATTTTCACATTTTTGTGATATGATGAGAATGATTTTTGAGAAACGGAAAGAAAAGGCTGTGGTCTTAAGTTTGTGTTTTCCCTGAAAGCGCAAGGATTTCCGATGGAAACATTAGGAGGACAATATGTCATCAAAAAATTATATAGATGTTATTATTGATGGAAAAATATATAATATCGGTGGATTTGAAAGTGAGGCTTATCTCCAAAAAGTGGCCTCTTATATTAATAATATGATTTTGGAATTTAAACAGAATGAAAACTACCGGATGCAGAAAATGGATATGCAGAGAATTCTTCTGGAAATTAATATTGCAAATGATTATTTCAAAGCAAAAAAACAGGCTGATTTACTGGAAAATGATTTGGAGATAAAAGGGCAGGAAATCTACGAGTTAAAACATGAACTGATTGCTTCTGATGCAAAAGTGGAGACAAAAACAAAAGAATTAGAAGAAGCGACAGAAAAAATAAAGACATTGGAAAAAGAGATTATCAGATTGCAGACAGAGTTGAAAAATGACGGAAGAAAATAAAAATATGAGCGATCAGGTTTTGGCCTGGTCGCTTGTATCGTTCATGGATATTTTTAGCGTAAGATATTTTTTCATGAATTTGTAAAATTTGAAGTTGATACAATCTGTTGTCCAATATCAGAATGGAGACTTCTATGGAGATAGAACTTTTAGCGCCCGGCGGCTCTTACAATAGTGTGCTGGCGGCTTTCAATGCAGGCGCGGATGCCGTTTATACTGGTGGAAACATGTTTGGCGCCCGGGCAGGAGCAGAAAATTTAACATTAGAGCAGTTGATTGATGTGATTCAGTATGCCCATATTCATCGTAAAAAAATATATCTGACAGTAAATACATTGTTGAAGGACGAAGAAATTGAAAACGAACTTTATAATTTTCTTCTGCCCTTGTATGAAAACGGATTAGATGCAGTGATTGTGCAGGATATGGGCGTGTTATTGTTTGTTCGCAGATATTTTCCTGAATTGAGGATTCATGCCAGTACCCAAATGACGATACTGGGAGCAGAGACGATAAAAGAATTGGAAAATTTAGGCGTATGCAGAGTTGTTATGCCCCGAGAATTATCGCTGGAAGAAATCAGGGATATTCATCGTCATACTTCTTTGGAAATTGAAAGTTTTGTGCATGGGGCGCTCTGTTACTGTTATTCCGGACAGTGCTTTTTGAGCAGTTATATCGGTGGAAGAAGTGGAAACCGCGGAAGGTGCGCTCAGCCATGCCGAATGGAGTATGATATGATTGCCGAAGGGAGGATATTAAATCCGGGAAACCAAAAATATATTTTAAGTCCAAAGGATATCTGTACGCTTAATATTGTGCCGGATATTATGAATGCGGGAGTCTGTTCCCTGAAAATAGAGGGAAGAATGAAAAAGATGGAGTATGTGGCAGGAGTTGTCAGCATATATAGAAAATATATTGATTTATATCGAAATCATCCGGATCAGTATAAAGTTGACGAAGAAGATTTGAAGCGGTTGGCGGACTTGTTTCACAGAAACGGTTTTCATGAAAGCTATTATTATCAGCATAATGGAGCTGATATGATTTCTTTGAAACGTCCACAATTCCGCAAAGAAAATAGAGAATTGAATCAAATGCTCCGGGAAAATTATTCCGGAAAAATTTTAAAGCGAAAAATAGATGTAAAAGTAAAATGTGTAAAAAATCATCCGTTGGAAATTATCACAGTGATAGATGGAGAAACTATCATGGTATCGGGAATGGTCCCGGAACAGGCCAAAAACAGACCGACAGAAAAAGAAACAGTTATCCGTCAGATATGCAAAAGTGGCAATACAGATTTTTCCATTCAAAATATTGATGTGGAGATGGGAGAAGAGTTATTTCTTCCCATTGGAGCGTTAAATGAATTAAGAAGAAGATTTTTATCTTGCGTAGAGCAGTTTATCCTATCAAAAAATTTCAGGATAGTACAGCAGCCTCCTCCTATGGAAGAGTATATTCCTTTTTCAGAGCAAAAATTTGCAGTGACCGTTTCTGTCTGGAACAAAGAACAATTGAACGCTGTATTATCTTTGCCTGTGGCAGAAACTGTTTATTTGGAAATACAGGGGTTTGGTGAGGCTTTATCCGAGGCAATGCGAAAAGCAAAAGAGGCAGGAAAGAGAGTCATGCTTGCCCTTCCCTATATATTTCGAAAAGCCGACAAAGAATTATTGGATAAAAGATATTTTACGTGGATTCAATATGCAGACGGAATTTTAGTACGAAATGTGGAAGAATATTTTTATCTGCTTCACAGAGGAGTAGATAAAAATTTTGTTTTTGATTATAATGTGTATACAAATAACAGAATTTCAAAACAATATTACCTGCGCAGGGGAAAGACACAGACAACCGTACCTTTGGAACTGAATTATCAGGAATTAAAAAAAAGAGGAGTTTGTGGAGAAGAATTCATTGTGTATGGATATATGCCGGTTATGATTTCAGCCGGATGTGGTTTTAAAACCTGTGGAGCCTGTTTCCAAGATAACCGGCAGTATCAGCTTGGGGATAGATTGGGAAACAGGTTTCCTGCAAAATGTGTATGTGAATCCTGTTATAATATTATTTATAATTGTAAGCCACTGTCTCTTTTTTCTTATGCGGAAGAGATTTTAGAGCTAAATCCAAAATCCGTGAGAATCTGTTTTACATTGGAGAATGAGCGGCAGGCCAGAGATGTTTTAAGGAAAGCACAAGAAGCTTTTTTGAAAAAGAATAAAGTACAGGAAGACGATAAAACAACAAGAGGGCATTTTAAAAGAGGAGTGCTCTAAATTGTCAATGGAGAGTTTATGGGTACATTTTTAGTTATTGTAACAAAATATTTGTTTATGTTACTGATGCTTTTTTATACGTGGGAGTGTTTCAGCGCACTTAAATGCAAAAATCCATATAAGGCATCAGGCATTTTTCAAAGGCAGAATGGAATTATTTTTGCCACATATTTGCTTGGAATCGTAACCATATATTTGAATCAGACTGTGATTGATCCGGTTTACATTATAATTCTGGGTGGAGCACAGATGTGTTATCTGATTGTTGTATTGGGAATTTTTCCAATTATTTATCCGAATATAAATAAAGCTGTTCTGAGTAATATGTGTATGCTTTTAACAATAGGATTTATTATTATCACAAGATTAAGTCTGGATGATACAGTGGAAAAATTTTCCTTTCAAAGAGGTGTGAGCCAGTTTATTATTGTCGTGATTGTGGCGATGGTTTCCCTGATTGTTCCTTATCTGATGAGCCGGTTTGAAATGTGGAAATATCTCACATGGGCATATTGCATTGCCGGGCTTGTACTGCTAAGCATTGTTTTGGTGTTCGGGAAACTCAGTAACGGAGCAAAACTAGCAATTAGTCTGGGAGGATTTTCATTCCAGCCTTCAGAATTTGTAAAAATTATATTCGTATTTTTTATTGCGGGGATGCTGAATAAGTCGACAAAGTTTAAAAATATCTGTTTATCAGCAGTCTTTGCAGGAATATATGTCATTGTTCTGGTTTTATCAAAAGATCTTGGAAGTGCTCTTATCTTCTTTATGATATATATTTTTATGGTATATGTGGGGACCAGAAAAATCCGCTATCTGGTGGCAGGATTTGGAGGATTGTCCATTGCTTCCGTCATTGCATTTAAGATTTTTACGCACGTACAGGTGCGAGTCGATACATGGCTTAATCCGTGGCCGACCATCAATGATGATGGATATCAGATTACCCAGTCGCTGTTTGCGTTTGGGAACGGAGGACTTACAGGCACCGGGCTCTTTCAGGGAAGTCCCGGGGATATACCGGTGGTGCAGCAGGATATGATATTTGCCGCGATAGGAGAAGAATTCGGTGCAATTTTTGGAATGCTGCTGATTCTGGTGTGTCTAAGCTGCTTTATGGCATTTTTAATTACAGCTATGGAACAGATAAGTTTATTCAATAAACTGGTTTGTGTAGGACTGGGTGTAGAATATGCAGTTCAGGTGGTACTTACCATCGGAGGCTCTCTGAAAATGATACCGCTTACAGGGGTAACGCTGCCTTTTATAAGCTATGGAGGCAGTTCTATGTTGAGCAGCCTTATTATATTTGCAATATTACAGGGACTGGCGATTGTCGGTACGGCCAGAAGGAAAACTGTCAGAAGAAAAACGCCGGTGGAGGGAACAAAAAATGGTACGAGAGGCACAGCGAAAATCAAAAAACTCGAACACACGCAGGAAATCAAAATCAATGCAAAAAGAGAAAAGAAAAATTAACAGACAGGCAATGGTAACAACCATTATATTTTCCTGCATTTTCCTGTTTATGGTGGGATACTATGCTTATTTTATTGTGGCAAAGAGCAGTAAGATAGTGAATAACAGTTATAACAAACGGATTGACCGGAATGCCCAAATGGTTATCCGGGGAACAATTTACAGCAATAGCGGCAAAAAGCTTGCTTACACAGACACGAAAAATACAGAAAACGATTTGTCAGATGACACAAGAGAATATCCTTATGAAAAAATATTTGCCCACGTTGTCGGGATTACAACCCATGGGAAATACGGATTGGAAAAATTGTGCAATTATGACCTTCTCTCTACAGAAACAGGAGCTTTTCAGAAAATTATTAATGATTTTGCAGATAATACGGAAAAAGGATGTGATGTATATACCACGTTAGATGTCAACGCACAGAAGCAGGCTTATACCAGTCTGGGAGATAATAAAGGCGCTGTTTTTGCCATGGATCCGGATACCGGAGCCATACTGGTCATGACTTCAAAACCTTCTTACAATCCAATGACAATCGATGATATCTGGAATGATTTAGCACAGGATTCTCAAGATTCCAGACTGTTAAATCGTGCCACGCAGGGAAAATATATTCCCGGGTCCATTTTTAAGATTGTGACAACGTTGGAATACATGCGTGAGAACAGTGATTATGATAAATTTCAGTATTATTGCACCGGAAGTGCAAAGTTCAAAGGTTTTCCGATAAAGTGTTTTGATGGAAAGGCTCATTACCAGGAGTCTCTGAAAGATGCTTTTGCATATTCCTGCAACAGTGCTTTTTCCACAATCGGCGATAAACTGGATATTCATCGGTTTCAGCAGACCGCAACGCAATTATTGTTCCAGACAAAATTACCATTGGAGATGGATTATAATCAGAGCGTATTTCCACTCAATGAAAAATCCACACAGTTTGAAATTACACAGACCAGTATCGGTCAGGGAAAGACCACAGTATCGCCGGCACACATGGCGCTGATTGCTGCTGCCATTGCAAAGGAGGGGAAACTGATGAGGCCGTATCTTGTAGACTATGTCGAGAATTCTAACGGTTATGTGACGAGACAGACCGAGCCTAAAATATATTCTTCTCTGATGACAGAGCAGGAGGCCAAACAGCTGAAAAAATATATGGAAGCCGTATGCAAATACGGTACGGCAAAGATTATGTCCGGGCAAGAATATCAGGCTTACGGGAAAACCGGAACAGCAGAACTGGACAAGAACAATCATGTGAATTCGTGGTTTGTGGGATACGCAAAAAAAGGAAATAAAAAGATTGCGATAGCTGTAGTGCTGGAAAATATGCTGGAAGGAAATTCTCCGGCAGTAAATTGTGCAAAAAAAGTATTTGACAGCTATTTTGAGGGTTGATTGCGGTAATATTTCTTTTTTCGGTGATATATCTTGAAATGAAAGAATGATTCCTGTATACTAAAAACAGTTAAGGCAAATACACACTGAAAATGGAGGAGTCGCTATGAAAAAAGCGGTCAGCTGTGGCGGTGTGGTTATATTTCGTGGAAAAATTCTATTGTTGTATAAGAATTATCGTAACAGATATGAAGGATGGGTCCTTCCAAAAGGCACTGTGGAGAAAGGCGAAAGTTATGAACAGACAGCTTTGAGAGAAGTTCGCGAAGAAACAGGAGTAAAAGCCAGAATTATTGATTATATCGGAAAGAGTGAATATTCCTTTATTGTTAGCGATGATATCGTTGATAAAGAAGTGCATTGGTATCTGATGTCGTCTGACAGTTACTACAGTAAACCACAACGCGAGGAATACTTTTTCGATTCTGGATATTACAAGTTTAACGAGGCATATCATTTATTAAAATTTCCAAATGAAAAAAGTATTTTAGAGAAAGCATACACAAAATCACAAAAACTCAATAAAAATACAAAATCACAAAAACAAATATTTTAATAAAGACAGGAGTTATCCTGTCTTTTTTCGGAGTAGAGATGAATCAGATAAATTATCAGAAAGAGATGGAGAAGATTATAACGGAAAATCAGAAAAAGGGAAAAATACCAAAGCTTCTGCTACATGTATGCTGTGCTCCCTGCAGCAGTTATGTCTTAGAATATCTTTCTGATTTTTTTGATATTACCGTATTTTTTTATAATCCGAATATATCAACTGATAGCGAATATTCTCATCGGGCGGGGGAACTTCTTCGATTTGTAAAAGAAAAACCGTTAAAGAGGAATGTTCAAGTACTGATTGAGGAATATCACCCGGATGAATTTTACGATACCATAAAAGGTTTGGAAGAATGTCCGGAAAGAGGGGAAAGATGTTTTCAGTGTTACAGATTAAGATTGGAAAAAACAGCACAGACAGCTATCCGGGGCGGGTATGATTATTTTACGACAACATTATCGGTCAGTCCCTTAAAAAACGCAAAAAAACTTAATGAGATTGGCGCGGCACTGGCACAAAAATATGATGTGCCATATCTGTATTCTGATTTTAAAAAGAAGAACGGATACATTCGCTCTGTGGAATTATCGAAAGAATATCAATTATATCGTCAGAATTTCTGCGGATGTAAGTTTTCCAAGAAGGAAAATGTATAATTTGCAACATAAAAAATATTATGCTATATTCATTTTATATAGTGTGAGAAATATCAGACAGAAAGGAAGTTAAAGTATGATTTGCCCTAATTGTGGAAATGAATGTGATGAGAATCAGATGTTCTGTTCAAAATGTGGAACAAAAATAAATTCATTTATGATAAATGAGCCAAAACCAATTACTTCCAATCACTCTTTTGACAATATTATCGGGGGAATGAGTGAAGAGGAAACAGAAGAAAACGAAGAAATGGAAGATTATGTTGCACGGGATATTCAGGACAAAAAACGGGAAAAACATACGGTTTTGGATGAAGAAGAGGAGTTTGAGGAAGAAAATTATCATTCCAAATCTAAGCCGGTATATAAAAGAGAAAAAGACCGTGATGAATCTCGGGGCAATCGTCAAAGGAAAAAGAAAATGTCCGGCGGAAAGAAAGCAGGGCTGGTAGCTCTCCTGACAGTTGCGCTGGTTATTATCGCTGTATTTTCGACAATCGGAATAAAAAAATCTTCCATGACAAAAAAGTTTGACAGATATTATGCAAGAGGAAACCAGTATTACGAAAATAAAAATTATAAGGATGCCAAGACACAGTATATTAATGCCTCCAACAACGCATTTACGAGGGAACAGAAAATTAAGTCCTACGAGATGGTCTGTCAGATGGACGGGATTATCGGCGGATATGAAAACGAAGAAATGAAATATCTGGAAATGCTCATTGATGTGGATTCTTCCAATATACAGTATTATAAAGATTTGATTATTTTATATCAGAATAATGAACAGGAAAATAAAATTAATTCTCTGATTAACGCTGCCCCATCTTCGCTCAGAGAAGAACTGCAAAGTTTTGATGGGACGATTCCTGTTGCGAGTGAAAAAGAAGGGACTTATGATAAACCAATAGAAATAGAACTGACGGCGGCAGAAGGTGTAAAAATTTATTATACAACAGACGGAAGCAGTGTGAAAGACAGCTCCTCAAAGAAGGCATATACAATGCCGATTGTTTTGGATGAGGAAGGAACATATACTTTGAGAGCTTATTCTGAGGATAAGAACGGGAAAGAAAGTAAAGAGATGTCCGTAAAATATATTCTTGATTTTAAGCAGGTCAACGCACCGGTAGTCAGCCTGAAAAGCGGTACCTATGATACGCAAGAGGAAGTGAAAGTAAGCGCTGATGATGACTGTCAGATATATTATACAAAGAATGGAACAACACCGACAAAGAAATCAAAATTATATAAAAAACCAATTAAAATTCCAAAGGGAAATACTTTATATTATTTTATTGCGATTGATGCAGAAGGTGTTGCAAGTCCTGTCGTTACCAGAGTGTATAATTACCAGCCACGGAAGATTTCTTACAATGAAGCAATAAACCGTCTGAATTCTTATCTTGTGTCATCCGGAAAACTGGAAAACAGTTATGGCGAATTTTCTAATGGAAATGTGGCGTATCTGAATTTTGTGAAAATGCAGGAAATCGATAATCAGGATTATTATATTATTAGTTGTGATATTGAAAATGAAGATGGAAAGAATCAATCTTCTGACACTTATGCGGTATCCTGTCTGGACGGCTCTTGTACGAGTGCTTCTTCCAGTAACGGACAATATTATCTGAAAAACAACTCATCGTCGCAGGATGACGACAGAGATAGTAATCGCGATACAGAGGAATAAAGAAAAATAAAATAATTGAGAATAAAAAAAGCAGCTGATAAAACGATAGCTGCTTTTTTTGTATAAAATGCGGATGGCGGGACTTGAACCCGCACGATTTGTGGTCGGCAGATTTTGAGTCTGCTGCGTCTGCCATTCCGCCACATCCGCAAACAATAAGAATATTAACATTTTATAAATAAAATGTCAACAACAAATACGACATTGACAAATACCCCCGAGGGGTATATTATAAATATAATATAAAAGAAAAGAGGAAAGCGCAGTGGAAAAAGAAAATTGTTGTTCCCATAAGACGAAGAACAGGTCTGTTTGCGAATATAAGGATTTGATTCACCGGCTTAACCGCATTGAAGGTCAGGTGCGGGGTGTGAAAAATATGATAGAAAATGATGCCTATTGTACGGATGTACTCACACAGGTTTCTGCAATTACGGCTGCCCTGAACAGTTTTAACAAAGTGTTGCTTGCCAATCATATTCACACTTGTGTTGCAGATAATATAAAAGAAGGAAATATGGAAGTGGTGGATGAATTGGTTTCTACCTTGCAGAAATTAATGAGATAGTGGAGAATTTTAATATGGAAAAATATCAGATTACGGGAATGAGCTGCGCGGCATGCCAGACGAGAGTAGAAAAAGCGGTTTTAAAAGTGGAAGGAGTCTCTGATGTGTCAGTCAGTCTTTTGACAAATTCCATGCAGGTAGAAGGCAGTGCCAGGCAGCAAGATATTATTAGTGCTGTGGAAAAAGCAGGATATGGGGCTTATTCTGCATCCGCATCAAAAAAAGAATATCATTCAGAAGCAGATCTTTTGGAAGATCGGGAGACGCCTAAGATAAGAAAAAGACTAATTGCATCCCTTGTTTTACTGCTTCCGCTAATGTATTTGTCCATGGGGCATACAATGTGGAACTGGCCTCTGCCGGCAATCCTTCATCATAATCCTGTGGCTATGGGATTGGTGCAGTTATTGCTTACTTTATTTATTCTGGTAATCAACCAAAAATTTTTTATAAATGGTTGGAAAGGTTTTATCAATAGAGCTCCTAACATGGATACTCTGGTAGCATTGGGGGCAGGCGCTTCTTTTGGGTATAGTACTTATGTGTTGTTTGCTATGACGAATGCACAGATGATGGGAAATCAAATCGCCTTAATGAAATACATGCACGACTTATATTTTGAATCGGCGGCGATGATTGTAACGTTGATTACTGTAGGAAAAATGTTGGAATCTTATTCTAAGGGAAAAACGACAAATGCCATCAGAGGGCTGATGAATCTTGCTCCGAGCAGGGCCGTAATTTTAAAAACGGATGACAAGGGAAATGAAATAGAACAGGAAGTTATGGTAGAACAGGTTATGCCGGGCGATGTATATATAGTGCGTCCGGGAGAAAATATACCGGTGGATGGCGTTGTTTTATCCGGCGAAAGCGCGGTAGACGAGTCAGCGCTCACCGGAGAAAGTATTCCTGTCGATAAGAAAGCGGGAGATAGCGTATCGACTGCGACGATGAATCAATCCGGTTTTCTAAAATGCAGAGCAACTCATGTAGGAGAGGATACGACATTGTCCCGGATTATAGAAATGGTAAGTGAGGCGTCTGCTTCAAAAGCACCGATTGCAAAGAGTGCCGATAAAGTTTCAGGTGTTTTTGTTCCAATTGTCATTGTCATTTCGCTGATAACAATTGCAGTGTGGATGTTTTCCGGACAGACCCTGGGATTTTCTCTTGCCAGAGGAATTGCTGTACTGGTTATAAGCTGTCCTTGCGCTCTTGGACTGGCTACTCCGGTGGCAGTTATGGTAGGCAATGGTGTGGGGGCAAGAAACGGAATTTTATTTAAGAATGCAGCATCATTAGAAAATACAGGAAAAACTCAGATTGTAGCATTGGATAAGACTGGTACAATTACGCAGGGAAAGCCAAAAGTAACAGAGGTATATCCCTGTACGGACCGGGAAGAAAAGTTACTGAATATTGCATACAGTCTGGAAAAGCAAAGTGAACATCCTTTGGGAAAAGCTATTGTAGAATATGCGGAACAAAAACAGGCGAAAAAAATAGAGATAATCAATTTTAAAGCAGAAATTGGAAATGGGTTACAGGGAGAGACCGAAGAAGAAAAATTATACGGTGGAAATCTTAAATTTATTCAGGAAAAAGTAGAAGTCACTGCTGATGTCGAGGAAAAGGTGCAAGAGATGTCTGTTGAAGGAAAAACACCCGTTATTTTTGCCAGTGAGAAGCAGGTGCTTGGCATTTTTGCCATTTCAGATACCATCAAAGAAGAGAGTCGGGAGACTGTTGAAGAATTAAAGCGGATGGGAATGCAGGTAGTCATGCTGACCGGAGACAACAAAAATACGGCCCGGACTGTGGGAAAAATGGCTTCTGTAGATTTTATTGTGGCGGAAATTCTGCCGCAGGGAAAAGAGAAGATACTCCGCAATCTCTCGAAAGTCGGAAAAACTGTTATGGTAGGAGATGGAATCAATGATGCTCCGGCGCTAAGCAGAGCAGATATCGGCGTTGCCATTGGTGCCGGTACCGATATAGCGATTGACGCTGCGGATGTAGTACTGATGAAAAATAATCTGCGAGATGTCTGCGCCGCCATAAAACTGAGCAGACATGTATTAAAAAATATACATGAAAATTTATTCTGGGCATTTATCTATAATGTGATAGGAATTCCACTTGCAGCGGGGGTATGGTATCCGCTTTTTGGCATAACGCTGAATCCAATGTTTGGAGCGGCTGCAATGAGTTTGTCGAGTTTCTGTGTTGTCACCAATGCACTGCGCTTGAATTTTGTACGGATTTATGCAAAGAGCAAAAGGAGACTGACAAAGAAAGAGGCAGACATTCAGTATATAAAAGAAATCTGTGAAAACAAGGAGGAATATTTCATGAAAAAAGTAATGGAAATTGAAGGAATGATGTGTGAACACTGCGAAGCTACGGTTAAAAATGCCCTGGAGGCATTACCACAGGTAAATGAGGCAAAGGTCAGCCACAAGAAAAATCAGGCTATCGTAAAATTAAACAGTGATATCAGCGATGACATTCTGAAAAAGACAGTGGAAGAAAAAGAATACGTAGTAAAAAGCATTAATTAACTTGTCACATAATTCTATAAAGGGTATAATATAACAGTTAAAATATGCACAGGGGAAACTGTTATGGACTGCGTAAGATTTCAGGAATTAATCCATGATTTCATTTTTGATAAAATAAAATATTCAGGAGAACTGAAAGAATTTATCCATCATTTTAACACTTGTGAAAGCTGTAAGGAAGAACTAAAACTCTATTATATGATATATAGAGGTTTGGGAGAAATTAATTCTCCTTTCGTGGAAACAGAAAATTCTGATTCGATTGAGGAATTGGAGAGTATTATTCATTTTTATGAAGAATATTTTAACAGACGGGACCGGTTTAAAAAGGCAGGGAAGGCATTGGCTTTGACACTATCTGTCATTCTCTTATGTGGAGTTGCCTGCGCCTGCTTTTTATCAGCCGGAATAATATAAGAGAAACAGAGGAATAGAAAAAGATGAGTAAATTCGTTTTAATTGATGGACATAGTATTTTGAACAGAGCGTTTTATGGTGTTCCTGTCTTTTCCAATTCAGAGGGAATTCATACAAATGCTGTGTTTGGATTTTTAAATATTTTGTTTAAACTGATTGATGAGGAACAGCCGGATTATCTGGCTGTTGCTTTTGATGTACATCATCCCACTTTTCGTCATAAGATGTTTTCAGAGTATAAAGGGACAAGAAAACCTATGCTTCCGGAATTGAGGGAACAGGTGCCTCTGATAAAAGAAATACTTCAGAAAATGAATATCAGAACAGTGGAACTGCCGGGATATGAAGCAGATGATATTATAGGAACATTATCAAAAAAAGGGGAAAAAGAAGGAATGGATGTTTCTGTCATTTCAGGAGACCGGGATTTACTTCAACTGGCCTCAGACCATATCATGATTTGTATTCCTAAAACAAAAAAAGGGCAGACAACGGTTGAACGTTATCATACAGAAGAAGTCAGAGAGTTATATCATGTGACCCCAAAACAGTTTATCGATGTAAAAGCGCTGATGGGAGATGCCTCAGACAATATCCCGGGTGTTCCCGGAATTGGAGAAAAGGGAGCGACAGCAATTATTGCACAGTTTGGCTCAATTGAAAATGCCTATCAAAATGCTGACCAGATTGGCAGTACGAGAAACAGAAATGCACTTTTGGAACACTATGACATGGCACAGATGAGCAAGACGCTTGCCACGATTGATATTGATGCACCGGTAGAGATTGCGCCGAAGCAGTGTGTCTTTGAAAATATTTATACGCAGGAAGCATTAGAGATGGTGAAACGTCTGGAATTTAAGAGTATGATTTCAAGGTTTTCAGAGGTATCCGTGGAAAATGACTTTGAGCAGAATTTTGTAAAAGTAGAAGATTTTGTAGAAGCAGAAGAAGTTTTTCAAAGGGCAGCGCGGAGTAAAAATACCGGAATTTATATTTACACGGAAGGAGAATTTTTTGCATTTTCGCTGTGTTTTGATGAGGAAAAGATTTATTTTATCCCAGTCAGAAAATTTATTACAAAAGAATATCTGATTGGAAAAATCAGGGATTTGGTACAGATAGGAGCGCCTCTGACGATTGCAGATATAAAAGAGAATAACGATATTTTGCAAAATGGAGATAATGGTAATATTTTTGACGTATGTATAGCGGCGTATCTGCTGAATCCTCTGCAGAATAGTTATGATTATGATGATATTGCCAGAGAGTATCTGGGAATGAACATTCCTTCCAGAGAAGAAATTTTTCCAAAGACAAAAAATGCACAGACAAAACCGGAAGAAACCTTTGATAATATTATGAGATTTTCCTGTTATCAGGCTTTGGTCATGTACCGGGCAAGAAATGTTTTAAAAGACCGTCTCTCTGAGGAAAATATGCTGGAAATTTATGAGAATATCGAAATCCCGTTATCCTATGCGCTCTATGACATGGAACAGGCCGGGATTATGGTGCGCGCAGAAGAATTAAAAAGTTATGGGACAAGACTGCAGAAAAATATTGATGTTTTAGGGGAAGAGATATATAAAGAAGCAGGACATGAATTTAATATTAATTCGCCAAAGCAGCTGGGAGAAATTCTTTTTGGAGAGATGGGACTTCCTGGAGGGAAGAAAACAAAAACAGGTTATTCGACATCGGCCTCTGTTCTGGAAAAATTGGAAGAAGATTATCCTTTTGTCAAAAAAATACTGGAATATCGCCAGCTTACCAAATTGAAATCCACTTATGCAGACGGATTGGCAGTTTATATTGGAAACGACAATAGAATTCACGGAAAATTTAACCAGACCATAACTGCAACCGGCAGAATCAGCTCTACAGAGCCGAATCTGCAGAATATTCCGATTCGTATGCCCCTGGGAAGAGAAATCAGAAAAATATTTGTGCCAAAAGACGGGTATGTATTTGTAGATGCAGATTATTCTCAAATAGAATTGAGAATACTGGCACATATGTCAGATGACGCCAATCTGATTAAGGCATACAGGGAGTCGAAAGATATTCATGCTGCTACAGCGGCGCTTGTGTTTGGAATTCCACTGGAAGAAGTGACAAAGGAACAGAGAAGTAATGCAAAAGCAGTTAATTTTGGAATTGTATACGGAATCAGTTCTTTTGGACTGAGTCAGGATTTATCCATTAGCAGAAAGCAGGCTGAAAAATATATTAAAGATTATTTTGAAAGTTATCCGGGAATAAAAAATTATCTGGACCATGCCGTGCAGGAAGCTAGAGAAAAGGGTTACGCCGTGACTTTGTTTGGTCGAAGGCGACCTGTTCCTGAGCTGAATTCCTCGAATTTTATGCAGCGCCAGTTTGGAGAACGGGTGGCAATGAATTCTCCGATCCAGGGAACTGCGGCAGATATTATGAAGATTGCCATGGTAAATGTGGCGAGAACGCTGAAAAAGAAGAATTTAGAATCCAGAATTGTTCTACAGGTTCACGACGAACTTCTGATAGAGGCCAAACTTGACGAGGTAGATACCGTAAAACAGATTTTACTGACCAATATGGAAAATGCCGCAAAATTACATGTTCCATTGGAGGTAGAAGTAGAATGTGGAAATAACTGGGATGAAGCGCATTAATTCAAATACCGGCTTCATATAAATTACTGTAATTGATTGATATAGAATAAGTGAGGACAAAATGGTAGTAGGAATGATGGGAGGCGTAGGAAGCGGTAAGTCTACAGTCCTGAATTATCTGGAAAAGCATTACCGCGCATATGTTATTAAGTCTGATGATGTCGCAAAAGAACTGATGCAAAAAGGCCAGAAGCTGTGTAAAGAAGTGCTGGCGGCTTTTCCGGAAGCAGACAATCATGGAGAAATTGACAGTGACCGATTGGCTCAAATTGTGTTTCAGAACAGGGATAAACTAAATACTCTCAATCAGATTACGCATCCTGCCACGATAGCAGAAATAATAAGACGGATAAAAAAAAGCAGTGCAGAAATTATAGTAATAGAGTCGGCTCTGATGTTAGGCTCCGGAATGGAAGATATCTGCGATGAACTCTGGTTTGTGTACTGCGATAAGATGCAGCGGATCAACCGTCTGAGAAAATTCAGAGGTTATTCGGAGGAAAAAGCAGAACATATTATTCAAAATCAGCCGGACGATAATAGTTATAATCAATTTGCTGATGAATTTATTGATAACAGCTACAGTGTAGAAAAAACCATCGAGCAAATTGATTATATTATGGCAAAAGCTAATTGCAATATAGATAAAAGTTGACATCTATCTTAGAAAGAGTTATTATATGTAGCGTGCTACATATAATAACTCTTTCTTTTTATGAAAATGATATTTTATTGTCTTACAAAAAAGTAAAAGGAAAGAGAAAATAACAAAAGCAGGAGGCGTATTATGGAGGATTTTGGTCGCAAATTTAAACGTATTGACCAGTTATTCAAAATACGTATGAACAAAGAGCTGGAAAATCTGGATCTTACGTTGGCGCAAATGCACGTTTTATCTTATCTGGAACAGCATGATGGAGAAAAAATTACACAGAAGCAGCTTTCTGATGATTTTCAGGTAAAACATTCTACAATGGCGGGAATCCTCCAGAGGATGAAAGAAAAGGGACTGGTCAGAATTTCTGTGGACAATGACAATAAAAGATATCGGAATATTACAAGAACAGAGGAAACAGATAAAATAAAAACTGCCTTGAATGAACATAAGAATTCTACAGAGAAAATTCTACTGCAGGGATTCACAAAAACAGAAATTAAAAATTTATCGGGATATTTGGAACGAATATATAATAATCTGATTAATGACAGTGAGATTCCGGCATGTTATAAAAATTTTTTAAATCGTCAAGAGCATAAACAAGGAGGTAATGAATATCGTGATCAAAACGTTGGCAAAAGAAATTAAAGAATTTAAACTGGTTTCAATTCTGACACCAATCTGTATGCTTGCAGAAGTCGTCGTGGAAAATTTTATTCCTCTTCTTATGGCCGTGATTATTGATTCTATCGGAACGGGTAATTTGAAAGGGGTATATTCTACAGCTTTTATTATGTTGCTGCTTGCCCTGGCAGGATTGGCAACCGGATTTGGCGGAGGTGTTTTTGGCGCAAAAGCCGCTACCGGATTTGCAAGAAATCTGAGAAAAGCGATGTTTCGGAATATACAGAACTATTCCTTTTCCAATATAGATAAATTCAGTACAGCCGGGCTTGTGACCAGACTGACAACTGATGTTACCAATATGCAGAACGCATATCAAATGATATTGCGCATGGCAGTGCGGGCACCGTTTAGTTTGATTGTAGCAATGATTATGGCTTTTACCGTATCTGCAAAAATGGCGAGCGTCTATCTGATTGCAGTTATCATACTGGGATTAATACTTGCACTGATTACAGTAAAATCTTATAAGTATTTTAGTCAGGTATTTCGGCGTTATGATGAATTAAATGAGAGCGTGCAGGAAAATGTAACGGCAATGCGTGTCGTAAAAGCATATGTCAGAGAAGATTATGAGAGGGGAAAGTTTGGAAAGGCAAGCTATAATATTTATAAAATGTTTATTAAAGCAGAGGGCGTTGTCTCTTTGAATGCGCCGATTATGATGACCACAGTTTACTCCTGTATTTTAATTATCAGCTGGCTCAGCGCCCATGCCATAGTAGGCGGGGGAAATATGCCTCCCGGACTCACGACAGGAAATCTGACATCATTGCTGGCATACTGTATGAATATTCTGATGAGTCTTATGATGCTTTCTATGGTCTTTGTAATGATTACTATGAGTATGACCAGCGGAAAACGTATTGCGGAAGTGTTAGAAGAAAAAGCGGAGATTGTCAATCCAAAAAATCCGGATTATTATGTCCCGGATGGAAGTATCTCTTTTCGAAATGTAAGTTTCCGCTATAATAAGACGAGTGAGCGGCCGGTATTAGAAAATATTAATATTGATATCAAATCCGGGGAGACCATTGGTATCATAGGTGGTACGGGAAGCGCCAAGTCCAGCTTTGTCAATTTAATCAGCAGGCTTTATGATGTGGAATCCAAAGAAACAACAGATACAGAGGAAGAAAATACTCCGGTAAGCGGTGTGTTTGTCGGTGGGAAAGATGTACGGACATATGATTTGGATACTTTGAGAAAAGAAGTCAGTGTCGTACTTCAGAAAAATGTATTGTTTTCCGGCACCATTCTGGAAAATCTCCGCTGGGGGAATCCGGAGGCAGATGAGGAGGAATGTATCAGAGTCTGCAAACTGGCATGTGCTGATGAGTTTATAGAGAAAATGCCGGATGGCTATCATACTTATATAGAACAGGGAGGCTCTAATGTTTCCGGAGGACAGAAACAGAGACTCTGTATTGCAAGGGCACTTTTGAAAAAACCGAAGATTTTAATTTTAGATGACAGTACCAGTGCGGTAGATACTTTGACGGACAGTAAGATCAGAAAAGCATTTCGTGAAGAAATCCCTGATACGACAAAGATTATTATAGCACAGAGAATTTCGAGTATTATGGATGCTGACAGGATTATCGTAATGGATGATGGAAAAATCAACGGTGTGGGAACACATCAGCAGCTTTTGGAAAACAATGAAATTTATCGAGAGGTTTATATGCAGCAGACGAACGATAATGCTGATTTTGATGAGCAGGGGGGTGTGGCATAATGGAAGAAAAAGCAAAAGTAGTAAAAACACCCGGAAGAAACAGAAATATGGCCCGCCCACAGGAGAGGCTGGAGCATCCGATAAAAACTTTCGGGATGATTATGAAATTCGTGGGAAGATATTATGCAGTTCATTTGTTTCTGGTAGTGATATGTATCGTAGTCAGTGTCATTGCCAACGTACAGGGAACATGGTTTATGAAAGCATTGGTGGATGAGTATATCTTACCGATGGTCAAAAACGGAAGCAGTGATTTTGGCCCATTGCTGGGTGCAATGACAAAAGTAGCCGCGTTTTATCTGGCAGGGATTCTTTCTTCTTTGATACAGGCAGAAGTTATGGTATTTGTGACGCAGGGCACTTTGAAACGGCTCAGAGATGCCATGTTTGACCATATGCAGGGATTGCCGGTTAAATATTTTGACACACATTCCCATGGGGATATTATGTCTATGTATACGAATGATATTGATACATTAAGACAGATGATCAGTCAGGCCATGCCGCAGATGCTCAACAGTATTATCACCGTAGTCAGTGTTCTTGCCTGCATGTTTGCTTTAAGTATTCCACTGACAATAATTACAATTTTCATGATTGTAGTGATTCTTTTTGTTTCGAAGACCCTGACATCGCTTTCGGGAAAATATTTTCTTGCCCAGCAAAAAGATATTGGTACGGTAAACGGATATATTGAAGAAATGATGGCCGGTCAGAAAGTAGTTAAGGTGTTCTGCCATGAAGAGCAGGCAATCAAAGAATTTGATCAGTTAAATGATATGCTATTTGAATCTGCCAATAACGCAAATAAATTTGTGAATGTTATGGGGCCATGTAACGCTCAGCTGGGAAATGTGAGTTATGTTCTCTGCGCCTGTGTCGGTGCCATTATGGCAATAAATGGAATTATGGGATTTGGAATGACTCCCGGCGCATTAATTAGTTTTCTGACTTATAATAAGCAGTTTGCACAGCCAATCAACCAGATTACCATGCAGATGAACAGTGTAGTTATGGCATTGGCAGGAGCTGACAGAATTTTTAAACTTTTGAAAGAAAAGCCAGAGGTTGATGATGGTTATGTAATGCTGGTAAGAGCAAAAAAAATAGACGGAAAAATTGTGGAATGTAAAGAGAGAACAGGAATGTGGGCGTGGAAACATTATCACAAGGAGGAAGGAACTACTACCTATACCGAGATGCGGGGAGAGATTGTCTTTAACGGAGTAGATTTCGGATATACCGATGATAAGATTGTGCTGCATGATGTAAAACTTTATGCCAATCCAGGACAAAAGATTGCTTTTGTAGGCTCTACCGGAGCGGGAAAGACAACCATAACAAATCTGATTAACAGATTTTACGATATTCAGGATGGAAAAATCCGATATGACGGAATCAATATTAATAAGATAAAAAAGGCAGATTTGCGAAAATCTCTTGGCATTGTTTTGCAGGATACACACCTGTTCAGCACAACAGTCATGGAAAATATCCGATATGGAAATCTGGAAGCCACAGACGAAGAAGTTATTGCTGCGGCAAAACTTGCAAATGCTGACAGTTTTATTCGAAGACTTCCTGATGGTTATCATACAATGTTGACCGGCGACGGCGGAAATCTGAGTCAGGGGCAGCGACAGCTTCTTGCAATTGCCAGAGCCGCTGTAGCAAATCCACCGGCCCTGATTCTGGATGAGGCAACTTCATCAATCGATACGCGGACAGAGCGCATGGTACAGGAAGGAATGGATGCGCTTATGAAAGGCCGCACCACATTTGTCATTGCTCATAGACTTTCTACGATAAGAAACAGTGATTGTATTATGGTATTGGAACAGGGAAGAATTATTGAGCGTGGAAGTCATGAAGAATTGATGGAAGAAAAAGGAACGTATTACAGATTGCAGACCGGAAGTTCTACTTAACCCAAGTACGATTATGAAACACTTGATGTGTTTCTCTTTAAATTCATATCGATATAATAAAATCCTCCAAATTTGAATATGTTCAATTTAGGAGGATATTTATTATGAAAAAAGGAATCTATCTGTTGCTTATTTTGGTATTGTCCGTTATCACAGTGCAATTAACCAATTTCATTATACTTTCCACATATGATATTCCGGAAAATATCATAGAGAGCAACCGATTTCGTTGGATGGAGATAGAAAAGCAGAGTCTGATTAACGCCAAACAGTTTTGCGGCAGTCATGATGTGGAGTTTTCCCGTTTACTGGCCTGTACTTATCTGAAAGAAAATTACGTGGTAAAAAAAAGAAAATTTTCTCTGAAGGAATGGCAGGAAGATAATTCAAATTACACGAAAGCAGATAAAGAAGCATATTCGGATGTGTGCAGGGCAATGGAAGCCATTTTTAAAGACTTGGAATATTTTCCGGTGGCAAAAAGCGGAATATCAAAATATTGGGTAGGCTATGACAATAGTTTTGGTGCCGACCGCAACTACAATGGAAAATATATGCACGAAGGAACAGATATAATGGCAGAAAATAATATCAGCGGATACTATCCTGTTGTCAGTGTGACAGATGGTGTTGTAGAAAATCTGGGATGGCTGGAAAAAGGAGGATACCGTGTGGGAATACGTTCGCAATCCGGCGGGTATTTTTATTATGCGCATCTTAGCAGTTATGGAAATATTAAGAAGGGAGACAAGATAAAGGCAGGGACCTTGTTAGGGTACATGGGAGATACCGGTTATGGAAAACAGGAGGGGACCAGTGGAAACTTTGATGTACACCTGCATTTTGGCATTTATATTAAAACAAAAAATTATGAAGAATTAAGTGTGAATCCCTATTGGATTTTAAAATATCTGGAAGATAAATTTATTGTTGCAGATTACTAGGCAAAAGGGTAAAATAATTGTGATTCCTGTTTTTGGAACAAAATAAAAGACAGTTTACTTTGGCGTAGCAGCTACTGTAAAGAGGAGGATAATATGAGAAAAATAAGCACAAAAAACGCACCTGCTGCAATCGGACCATATTCGCAGGCAGTCGTAGCGGGAAATTTACTTTTTACATCCGGACAGATAGCCCTGAGTCCTGATACCGGAGAAGTGGTAGGGGAAAATATTGCAGAGCAGGCAGAGCAGGTTATGAAAAATCTCGGAGCTGTTTTGACAGAGGCAGGAGTGACCTATGCAGATACGGTAAAGACTGTATGTTATCTGGCAGATATGGATGATTTTGCAAAATTTAATGAAATATATGGAAAATATTTCACGGAAAAACCTGCAAGAAGCTGTGTAGCGGTTAAAACGCTTCCAAAAAATGTTCTCTGTGAAGTAGAAGTTATTGCACAGATAAATCAATAAGGATACAAGATGAAAAAAGAATTTTTGTGTGAAAATCATTTAGAAATATGTAGTTATGAGAAAGAAGGATACCTGCCAATGATAGATTTTGAAAGTTGGCGGGTAGCCGAATTGCGCTATTGCGAGGAACTGGAAGTAGAAAATCTCAAAGATATGCAAAAGCATGATAAGAGTGATGAAGTTTTTGTACTTCTTTCGGGAGATTTTACTTTGTTTTTGGGTGGAAGCGGTGATGCGATTGGAGAAATTGAAGCGGTAAAGTTGGAGCCGTTAAAGTTGTATAACGTAAAAAGAGGAACTTTTCATACGCATACGCCTGAAAAAAATGCGACGGTCTTAATTGTGGAAAACAGAGATACCTGCGATGATAATTCGCCGAAAGTAAAACTGAGCAGAGAGCAGAAAGAAATCATAAAACAAAAATACAGAGAGGTCAATTTATAGTACAGCTGCCTGACATGTGGTGTCAGGCTTATTCTATAAATAGAGTAAATTTGAGAGGTTTATTTTGCGATTAGATAAATATCTTGCCCTATCAGGCGCCGGAACCCGCAGCACAGTAAAAAAAATCATAAAAAATAAAAGAGTTACGGTCAATGGAATGGTATGCACAAGACCGGAAACGCAGGTGCGGGAGCTAAGTGATGTGATAATATTGGATGAAGAACAAATATTATACAGCAGATTCTATTATTATATGTTAAATAAACCATCCGGAGTGGTTACTGCTGTCAGTGATAGACAGAATAAAACAGTAATGGATTTTTTCGATATACAACCGGGAAAAGATTTGTTTCCGGTAGGCCGGCTGGACAAAGATACGGAGGGGCTGTTGTTAATTACGAATGACGGTCCGCTTGCCCATGCCTTGTTGTCCCCGGCCCGTCATATTCCTAAAACTTATTACGTAGAACTGGATAGTGCAATTCAGGAAAAAGATATTGTTCAACTGGAAACAGGGATAGATATCGGAGAGAAACAAATGACTCATCCGGCTTCGATTCATATGACAGACCAGGAGAAAACGAAGGGTTACATTACCATTACAGAAGGAAAATATCATCAGGTAAAACGAATGTTTCAGGCAGTAGGACATCGGGTGCTTTATCTGAAACGGATATCTATGGGAAATCTCATACTGGATTCAGGACTCAAAGGTGGAGAATACCGGGCATTGACGGAAAAGGAGATAAAAGATTTAAGAGAATATGCAGGAAATTATAATTCAGGAAAATGAAGCCGGACAGAGAATGGACAAGTTTTTATTCAAATATTTGAAAAAAGCATCTCCCGGTTTTATCTATAAAATGTTGAGAAAAAAGAATATTGTACTGAATGGGAAAAAAAGCAATGGCACTGAACGGCTCGCAGAGGGCGACTGTGTAAAATTATTTCTAGCGGATGAAACGATTCATAAATTTCGGGATTTTTCTTTGAAAGACAATATGGAAATGCCCGTATTATCCGATTTGGATATTATTTATGAAGACCGGGATGTTATCATTGTAAATAAACCTTCCGGACTTCTCAGCCAAAAGGCACGAAAGGAAGATTATTCCATCAATGAATATATTATTTCCTATCTGATAAACACCCACCAGATAAAAAAGGAAAATCTAAATACCTTTAAACCTTCTGTGTGTAACCGGCTGGATCGGAATACCAGTGGACTGATTGTGGCGGGAAAATCTCTCAAGGGACTTCAGGTTATGTCTCAAATGTTTCGCAAAAGAACAATGGAAAAATATTATCTCGCTCTGGCCGCAGGGAAAATTGAAGAAAAAATTCATCTGAAAGGATATCTGAAAAAAGATAACAGAACGAATAAAGTGACGGTAACTGCAAAAGAAAGTGAAGAGAGTCAATATATTGAAACAGAATATGTGCCTTTGTTCACAGGTGAGGAAGCAAGTCTTATCCGGGTAAAATTGATAACCGGAAGAGCACACCAGATTCGTGCCCATCTTGCATCGGAAGGAAATCCGATTGTAGGAGATTATAAATACGGAAACAGAAAAGTGAATGATATTTATAGAAAAAAATATAATCTGAGAGACCAGCTGCTTCATTCGTGGAAAATGATATTTCCAAAGGAAATGAATATGGAGACTTCCCTGGCGGGAAAAGAAGTCACAGCAAGACCGCCGGCGATATTTGAACAAATTATAAAAGATATGGGAGTTAATATAGAATTGAATGGATGAAATCAAAATCAGAAAAATAAAAAATGAGATGGGAAAAGAGAAATTATGGGAACATGGTCGTCAAGAGGGCTTCGGGGCTCTACGCTGGAAGACATGATAAATATGACAAATGAAAGTTACAGAGAAAAAAAATTAGGATTGATACAAAAAATACCGACACCGATTACACCGGTAAAAATAGATGAAAGTACCAGACATATTACGCTGGCATATTTTGAAAAGCAGAGTACGGTAGACTATATTGGAGCCGTTCAGGGGATTCCGGTTTGTTTTGATGCCAAAGAGTGTGCCGCTACGACATTTCCAATGATGAATATTCATGAGCATCAGATTCATTTTATGGAAGATTTTGAGCGGCAGGGAGGAGTTGCTTTTATTCTTCTTTTTTTCAGTCAACTGGATGAGATATATTATATTCCGTTTTGTGACATAAAAAGGTTTTATGAGCGAAGCGTTTCCGGTGGAAGAAAAAGTTTTACTTATGACGAGATAGATAAATCCTATCTGTTGACATCTTCCAAAGGAATTTTAATACATTATCTGGAAGGAATACAAAAAGACCTGAATCGCAGAGAAGAATAAAAAAGAGTAAAATTATAATTGACAATCGATAAGAAATATTGTAATATACCTTTTATCGTGATAACAAGGTAGCAAATTACCACTTTAAAGCGATAAAGTGTTGAAAATAAAACCTATCAATATGATAAAGAAAAAAGAGTGAATGGAGGAGAAATGGAAAAAGTTTTATTGCATACACCCGTAGGAGTCCGGGATATTTATGGCAGAGAATGTGTTGCAAAACTGACTATGGAAAATAAAATTAATAAAGTTTTTAACTTATATGGATATCGCAATATTCAGACTCCTACGTTTGAATTTTTTGATATATTTCATAAGGAACGCGGCTCAGTAGCATCCAAAAATCTATATAAATTTTTTGACCGGGAAGGAAATACGCTTGTTTTGCGACCTGACATGACGCCATCTATAGCCCGTCTGGCGGCAAAGTATTATATGGATGTCAATGTTCCGGTAAAGCTCTGCTACAATGCAAATACATATATCAATAATTCGGAATTACAGGGAAAATTAAAAGAAATCACACAGCTTGGCTGTGAGTTGATTAATGACGATTCTGTGGAGGCAGATGCTGAAATAATTGCGTTGGTTGTGGAGGCACTTCAATCCGTAGGATTAGAAGAATTTCTGGTGGAGATTGGACAAGTCGATTTTTACAGGGGGCTGCTACAGGAATCCGGACTTGGTAAATCGGCAGAACAAAAACTGCGTCAGCTGATTGAAAATAAAAATGATTTTGGCGTAGAAGAATTGTTAAATGAGGAAAATGTCACAGGGGATTTGAAAAAAGCATTTTTGAAGCTTCCGGAGCTGTTTGGCTCTGCAGAAGTACTGGATACGGCAAAAAAACTGACGGAAAATAAAAAAGCAGTTAAAGCAGTGCGCCGTCTGGAAAAATTGTATGCGATTTTAGAAGATTATGGAGTTTCCAAATATATTAGTTTTGACCTGGGTATGCTGAGCAATTATAATTATTATACCGGTATTATTTTTAAAGGTTATACTTATGGGACCGGTGACCAGATTGTCACAGGAGGACGCTATGATAAACTGCTTTCCCAATTTGGAAAAAATGCAGCGGCCATTGGATTCGCTATTTCTATGGATCAGATTATGATAGCGCTCAGCGGAAAAACTTTTGCAGAAAAAACAGATTATGATTATGAGGTAATTATTTATGAGCCAAAATTTAGGAAATATGCACTTCAGCTGGCAACAGAACTGAGAAGAGAGGGAATCCGGACAGAACTGATTCCGAAGAAAAAAGATATTTCCATTAAAGAATATACTGATTTTAAGAAAGAAGACGGCGCCTTAAAAGTTATTTATGTATCCAAAGACGGCGCTGTAGAATTATAGGTGAAGCAATGAGATATTTAACATTTGCCCTGGCAAAGGGAAGACTCGCAAAAACAGCAATGAAAATGTTTGAGGACATTGGAATTGAGTGCGAGGAAATGAAGGATGAAAACACAAGAAAGCTGATTTTTGTCAATGAAGATTTAAAATTAAAATTTTTTCTGGCCAAAGCGAGTGATGTACCGACTTATGTCGAGTATGGTGCTGCAGATATTGGAATTGTAGGAAAAGATACAATTTTGGAGGAAGAACGGAAATTATACGAAGTGTTGGACTTGGGATTCGGCAAATGCAGGATGTGCGTATGTGGGCCCAAATCTGCAAAAGAATTGTTGAAAAATCATGGAATGATACGTGTAGCTTCCAAATATCCGAAAATTGCCAAAGATTATTTCTATAATAAAAAACATCAGACAGTAGAAATCATTAAACTGAATGGGTCCGTAGAGCTGGCACCGATTGTAGGACTTTCGGAGGTCATTGTAGATATTGTAGAAACCGGTACGACACTCAAGGAAAATGGATTAGATGTGCTGGAAGAGGTATGTCCGCTCTCCGCCCGGATGGTGGTAAATCAGGTCAGCATGAAGATGGAAGATGAGCGGATTCGGAAAATTATCAGCGGATTAAAATCCCGCAGGAGCGAATCTTAAGAGATTTAGATGAAATGGAGAAAAATCATGAGAGTTGTTAAATTAAATGAAGAATCGAAAAATAATCTGTTAAATGATTTGTTAAAGAGAAGCCCGAATCATTATGATAAGTATGCCGATACTGTGAACGGTATATTGAGAGCGGTGAAACAGGAAGGGGATAAGGCATTATTTGAACTGACTGAGAAGTTTGACCATGCACAGATAAATGCCGATAATGTAAAAGTCACAGAAGAAGAGATTCAGGAGGCTTATGACCGGCTGGAAAATCCGGAACTGGTAGAAGTTATTCGAAAATCATTAAAGAATATAAAGGATTTTCATGAAAAACAGAAACAGTACAGCTGGTTTGATACAAAAACAGATGGATCCATGCTGGGGCAGAAAGTAACGGCCCTCTCCAGAGTCGGCGTCTATGTGCCGGGAGGAAAAGCGGCATATCCCTCCTCCGTACTGATGAATGTAATTCCGGCGAAAGTGGCAGGTGTGGAAGAGATTGTCATGGTAACACCTCCGGGAAAAGACGGCAGAGTAAATCCGAATACGCTGGTCGCAGCCAAAGAAGCCGGTATAGATGTGATATATAAAGTGGGCGGGGCCCAGGCGATTGCGGCATTGGCGTATGGTACCCAATCGATTCCAAAGGTTGACAAAATTGTAGGTCCGGGAAATATTTATGTAGCACTGGCAAAAAAAGCTGTGTTTGGTTATGTGAGTATTGATTCCGTGGCAGGTCCGAGTGAAATACTGGTCATTGCAGATGAGAAAGCCAATCCCAGATATGTGGCGGCTGATTTGCTCTCTCAGGCAGAGCATGATGAACTTGCGTCGGCGATTTTAGTGACCACCAGTCAAAAACTTGCCGCGGAAGTCTCAGAATGGATTGATTTGTTTGTCTCTAAGCTGAAGCGAACGGAAATATTACAGAAATCTTTGGAAAACTATGGATATATTCTGGTGGCGGACACGATGGAAGATGTGATTGACATTGCTAATGAAATTGCCTCGGAACATCTGGAAATTCTGACAGAAAATCCGTTTGATATTATGACGAAAATAAAAAATGCCGGCGCAATTTTTCTGGGAGAATACAGCAGCGAGCCGTTAGGAGATTATTTTGCGGGTCCGAATCATGTACTTCCAACCAACGGAACAGCAAAGTTTTTCTCTCCGCTGAGTGTTGATGACTTTATTAAGAAGTCCAGTATCATATCTTATTCCAGAGAAGCACTGGAGCCATGGAAGGATGATATTCAAAAATTTGCAAAAGCAGAAGGACTTACGGCTCACGCAAATTCTATCCGGGTAAGATTTGAAAAGAAAGACGATATTTTAGAGTAGTCCGGCAGAGTATAAACCGGAAAAGCAGGACGAAATGGAATGAAATAATATATTTTCAGGCAAAAGGGAGGATTTTATGAATCGAGTTGGAGAATGTTCCAGAGAAACCAAAGAAACCAAGATTCAAGTTATAATCAATCTGGACGGAACAGGAAAAGCAGAAGTAGATACAGGCATTGGATTTTTTGACCACATGCTGATTAGTTTTGCAAAGCATGGGCTATTTGACCTGACGGTGAAGGTGACAGGTGATTTGTATGTGGACAGTCATCACACAATCGAGGATACAGGAATTGCTCTTGGCGTGGCCCTCAGAAAAGCTTTGGGGGATAAAAAGTCTATTCACCGATATGGAAGTATGATTCTTCCAATGGATGAATCTCTTGTTCTCTGTGCTTTAGATTTATCCGGAAGACCTTATCTGGTATTTCAGGTAGATTTTACTACAGAGCGGGTTGGCTATTTTGATACGGAAATGGTAAAAGAATTTTTCCATGCACTGACTTACACAACCGGGATGAATCTGCATGTTAAAATGTTGGAGCCTGGAAACAATCATCATATGATTGAAGGAATCTTCAAAGCTTTTGCCAAGGCTCTGGATCAGGCCACGGAAAAAGATAACAGAATTACAGACGTATTATCAACGAAAGGAACATTATAATGCCAAAAATAAAATTAATTCCTGCGATTTATCTCTATGAGGGGCAGGCGGTCTGTCCGGATACAAAGCAGCTTATCGGGGATGGAGACGGAGTAGAACTTGCCACAATATATGATAATAACGGAGCAGATGAACTTCTGGTCTTTGATCTTTCTGAAAATGACAGAGAACATGAAGCAAATATCAGCACGATGATACGGATATCAGATGCCGTTGATATTCCTATGATAGCCGGCGGAAATGTAAAACGTCTGGAAGATGTCAAAAAATATATTTATGCCGGTGCCAAAATGGCAGTGCTGGATATGGAAAAGCCGGATAATGCGGATTTACTGAAAGAAGCTTCGGACAGATTTGGGAGAGATCACGTTGCTGTTTTGATTTCTGAAACATATGATGACGCAAAAAACGGACAGTGGAAACAGGATGGTGCAGGACTGATTATTATCCGGAATCCAAACCGGCAAAATCTTATCAAATGTATTGCTGCATGTGAAAAACATGACATACCAGTTCTGCTATATGAGAGTGATTTGCAACCATCCATATCATCTTCTTCTCAGATAGAAAAAAACATGACAGACGTTTACGGTATTTCTCTGGCAGAATATGTTTCTACGTTTGATTTTATGGGATATAAGACCGTTTTAAAGGAAAAGGGTATAGATGTTAATCTTTTTGAAAGTCCTTTCAAATTTAGTGAATTTAAAACAAATCAGGACGGTATGATACCAGTTATTGTCCAGGATTATAAGACGGAGCAGGTATTGATGCTGGCATATATGAATGAGCAGGCTTTTGATATGACAATCCAATCCGGTAAAATGACTTATTTCAGCAGAAGCCGAAATCAGATTTGGGTAAAAGGAGAAACGTCCGGTCATTACCAATATGTTAAAGAATTATCTATGGATTGTGACTTGGATACAATGCTGGCAAAAGTCCGTCAGATTGGTGTGCCATGCCACACAGGTGCAGAGAGCTGTTTCTTTCACCAACTGGTAAAAAAAGAGTATGATGATACGAATCCTATGAGAGTATTTGAAGATGTATATAATATCATTCTTAATCGTAAACAAAATCCGAAGGAGGGCTCTTACACAAATTATCTCTTTGATAAAGGAATAGATAAAATTTTAAAAAAGGTAGGAGAAGAGGCAACAGAAATTATAATCGCAGCAAAAAATCCAGATTCTCAGGAAATAAAATATGAGATATCTGACTTTCTTTATCATGTGATGGTACTGATGGCGGAAAAGGGAGTTTCCTGGAGAGAAATTACAAAAGAATTGTCCAGAAGGTAAGGTTAAAAACAGATAAAAAAGAGAGTTCCGAAGAGGAACTCTCTTTTTCACTTAATGATATATTAATTCCATATATTCGTGATTTTTTATTGTACGAATATAGTCTTTGATGGAGTCAAATTTTTTTTCTACCCGGATACCGGAGCCGGTCATTCCAGGATGATGGGTATCTCCACCGGCAGTCATGGGAAGATTATATTTTTTTGCATAGATATAAGCGTTTTGATTTTCCTGTTCCGAGTTAGAGGCATTGTATGTTTCCACGCCATTGACCAGTCTCGGATAGAGACGGATTTTGTCAATGTAAGGCCTGTCACGGAACGGATGGGCATGAATAACCATGCCGCCATATTTATTCACTTCGAGAAACTGCTGCTCCAGCGTCCAGTGTTCCATTTCCGGATGATTCAAAAGCCATTCCTTATCTAAGCCATAAACCAAAAAATCCTGGCTGTCAAACGTTTCTTCCCAACCGAAGAATACTTGAAGACCGATTTTATCTCCAGTTTTTTTGGCTTCTTCGTATCCTCTGCAATATAATAAAATCCGTTCTTCCCAAGAGAGATGGTGTGGAATCAAACTGGTGCTTCCACGAAAAAAATGTTCTGTGATAATAATTCCCGTATAGCCTGCTTTTTTATAAGAAACTGCCTGTTCACTTCCTGAAATAGAAGCGCAGGAACTGCCGTATTTTGTGTGCATGTGTGTCTCGTATAAGTACATGATGAAATCTCCATTTTTTTGTAAACTGGTTTGTTGTAAAAATTTATCTTGTATAGTATGATTAAATAGAATTTATTTTCGCACTATATTATAGCATAACACAATATTAAAAACTATACAGGAAATGATAAATATGAAAATTGGTATTATTTTTGATTTGGATGGGACATTATGGAATGCGGCAGAAAACATTGCGCATTCATGGAATATAGTATTGAAAGATAAAGAGAATATAGATATACAGATAACTCCTGAAATATTGATGGGACAGATGGGAAAGGTAATGGAAGATATTGCGGATAATCTTTTTCCTGAAGTGGACGTGCCGCTTCGCTATGAAATATTGCAAGAGTGCTGTTCCTACGAAAAGCAATATCTCGCAGTTCATGGAGGGACTTTATATGACGGAGTGGAAGATGTTTTTGAGAAACTATCAAAAAAGTATAGTCTTTTTGTCGTAAGTAACTGTCAGCAGGGATATATAGAAACTTTTTTAAGATATTTCAATTTTGAAAAATATATTACGGATACGGAAAATGCAGGAAATACAAAACTTCCAAAATCAGAGAATATAAAACTGGTTGCCCGGAGAAACCAACTGGACAAAGTGTTTTATATTGGAGATACACAGGGAGATATGGAGGCAACCGACAAGGCTGGAGCAGAATTTATTCATGCCGCCTATGGATTTGGAAAATTGGACAGAGAAAGAGATTCTATTCAATCCATTCGGGAACTGCCTTTATTCATTGAAAAACAATTAAAAAGATAAAAAAACCTTACCCACGGGTTTGTGTTTTCCATGGAACACAGGTGTTTTCGGGGAAAACATTAGGAGGTAAATGATGACGAAACAGGCATTGCGTGATGAAATTTTGATGAAGATAGAAAAACCTGCCAGATACATTGGAAACGAAGTCAATATGGTCCGAAAAGACCCTGAAAAAGCAGAAGTAAGATTTGCCATGTGTTTTCCTGATGTCTATGAAATCGGTATGTCACATCTTGGAATGCAGATTATTTATGATATGTTGAACAGACGGGATGATGTTTACTGTGAAAGAGTTTTTTCTCCCTGGACCGACTTGGATGATATTATGAGAGCGCAGGAGATTCCGTTGTTTGCTCTGGAATCTCAGGATCCGATTTTGGAATTTGATTTTTTGGGGATAACGCTGCAGTATGAAATGTGTTATACAAACATTCTTCAGATTCTTGATTTGGGAAATATTCCGCTGCTTGCAAAAGACAGAGGGGAAGAGGATCCTATTGTTATCGGAGGAGGCCCCTGTGCTTACAATCCGGAGCCGATTGCAGATTTCTTTGATCTTTTTTATATCGGAGAAGGCGAAACAAAATATTATGAATTGATAGATTTATATAAAGAAAATAAGAAAAAGGGTGGGAGCAGGAAAGACTTTCTGGAAATGGCGGCAGACATTTCCTGTATATATGTTCCCTTATTTTATGCGGTAAAATATAATGACGATGGTACGATTCAGGCAATGATACCTGAAAATAAACATGCTCCGTCTAAAGTAAAAAAAGATATTGTTCTGGATTTTGATTGTGTAACATATCCGGAAAAACCTTTGGTGCCATATTTGAAAGTTACACAGGATCGCTGCGTACTTGAGATACAGCGGGGCTGCATCAGACAGTGTCGTTTCTGTCAGGCGGGATCTGTTTATAAGCCTTTACGGGAAAAAAATCTGGAACGGCTGAAAACACTGGCAGTTTCTATGCTGCAGTCGACCGGACATAATGAGATTTCGCTTAGCTCGCTCAGCACAAGCGACTATAGCCGTTTGCAGGAATTGATTGATTTTTTAATCGCAGAGTGCAACAACAGAAAAATTAATATATCCCTTCCATCGTTACGGATTGATGCTTTTTCCCTTGATGTCATGAGTAAGGTGCAGGATGTTAAGAAAAGCTCTATCACTTTTGCTCCGGAAGCAGGCACACAGCGGATGAGAAATGTAATCAATAAAGGTCTCACAAAAGAAGAAATCATGTATGGAGCCGAACAGGCATTTCGCGGAGGCTGGAATAAAGTCAAACTCTATTTTATGCTGGGTCAGCCGACGGAAACCAATGAAGATGTCGATGGAATCATAGATTTATGTGAAGAAATTGCGGAGCTTTATTATGATACTGTGCCAAAAGAACAGCGAAATGGAAAATGCCAGATTACCGCGAGTACATCCTTTTTTGTGCCCAAACCTTTTACTCCGTTTCAGTGGGCCCCAATGTGTTCTGCCGAAGTATTTTTAGAAAAAGCACACAGAGTAAATGATAAATTAAAGACAGTGAGAAACCGCAAAAGTATTAAATATAACTGGCATGAATCCGATATCAGTGTTCTGGAAGGACTGCTGGCGCGCGGCGACCGGAAATTATCTTCCCTGATTTTGTCAGTGTACAAAAAGGGTGGAATTTTTGATGCCTGGTCGGAGTGTCATCGGGAAGAGTTGTGGAGAGAATCCATAAAAGAAAATAATATTGATTTTAACTTTTATGTTACCAGAACGCGGAGCGAAGAAGAAATCTTTCCGTGGGATTTTATTGACACTGGTGTAACAAAAGCGTTTTTGCTGCGTGAATGGCATAATGCTCTGGAAGAAAAAGTGACCGAAAATTGTCGGAAAAAATGTTCCGGATGCGGTGCCGCGGGTTTTCAAGGAGGTATCTGTCATGAAAATTAGAGTACGGTTTTTAAAACAGGGCGTCATGAAATTTGTCGGACATTTGGACATGGTGAGATACTTTCAGAAAGTAATGCGCAGAGCTGAAATTGATGTGGTGTATTCAGAAGGGTTTTCCCCACATCAAAAAATGTCTTTTGCCGCGCCTTTGGGTGTCGGAGAAATTAGTCAGGGAGAATATTTTGATTTGGAAGTGTACAGTACCGGTCCCTCTGCAGAAATGATAGAGCGGGTAAACAGAGAAAATGTGGAAGGGATTAAAGTGCTCAGCTGGAAGCTTCTTCCTGAGGGAGCAAAAAATGGCATGTCGATTGTGAGTGCGGCAGATTATTTTGTCCACACGGACAGATTCCATGAGAGCGATTTAAAGGCTTTTATGCTGCAGGATGAAATCAATGTATTAAAGAAAACCAAAAAAAGTGAAAAGGAAACAGATATCCGTCCGATGATATATGAAATGCGTTGGGAAAAAAAGGGTATTTTTATGAAAATAGCACAGGGAAGCGCAGCAAATCTGAAACCGGAACTGGTTATGAAGGCCCTGGCAGAGTATACCCATCAATCTCTTCCGGAGTACATTTTATACGAGAGGATGGATATGTATTGTACGCAGGGAGCCTGTTTGGTTTCTCTGGACGAAATAGGAGGAAATATTGAATAACAGCAGTCTTGTGATATCAGATTATTTTCAGAATCATCTGTTAGGATTTGAATTTCATAAAGATACAGTAACAAGAATTTATAATTTTGAGAGCGATTCTGTTCTGGGAAATATTTATTGCGGTTATGTAAAAGATGTTGTAAAAAACCTGAATGCCGCTTTTGTGGAATTTGAGGACGCGAAGGGATTTCTTCCCTTGAAAGGCATGAAGGAGAAGATACGGCAGGGAGATAAAGTGTTGGTGCAGGTCTCCGGGGACCGGATAAAAACCAAAGAATATTCACTCACATGGCGTATTCAGCTTTCTTCAAAATGTGTCGTACTAACTGTGGGAAATACAGATATCAGTATTTCCCGGAAAATAGAAGATACAGAAACCAGAAATTGTTTAAGAGAATATCTGATGCCGTTTCAAAACAGTAAATATGGTTTTATTCTCAGAACTTGCTGTGTCAATTATACAAAAGAAGAGATTATCGGCCAGGTCTGCGAACTGATACAAAACTACGAGTCAATGCAGCAGAAATTTTTGTATTCATTACCCAAAACCGCAATTTGGAAACAGAATTTTATAGAGAAATGCTGCCGGGATTTTAGCAATAAGTATGAAGGTAACATTATTACAGACTGCAGGAGGGCATATGAGGAATTAAACCAGGCAGGGATTTATATAAAACTTCAGGAAGAGAGTAGAATCAGTCTGAGCAACCAATATTCTTTGGACAAGTATCTCAGAGAAGCGTTGGGAAAAAAAGTGTGGCTGCGCTCCGGTGCATATCTTGTGATAGAATATACGGAGGCGATGACCGTCATTGATGTAAATACCGGAAAGGCAGAAATAAAAACAGACCGGGAAGAAATGTTTCGCAGAATTAATCTGGAAGCTGTGAGTGAGATTGTCCGACAGATTATGGTGCGTAATATTTCCGGAATTATTATTATTGATTTTATTAATATGAAAGAAAAAGAAAATTATGATGATTTGGAGCAGAGAATAAAAGTCGAAGCAAAAAGAGATTTTTCTCAATGTGATGTTGCCGGTTTTACCAATTTGGGGTTGATGGAATTGTCCCGAAAGAAATATGAAAAACCGTTGTATGAAATATTGAAAGAGGAGCGCAGGGAAAAATGAAGCAAAATATGAAACGATGGGCAATATTAATACTTAGTGTGATAATGCTTATTTCTGTGATACCGGGATGCGGAAAGAAAGAAAAGAAACAGGAAAAAGAGGAGAAAACACAATTATCATGGTATATTAATTTTTCCTGGTTTGCATCGGACTGGGGAAACAATATGGTATCAAAAGCAATTACAGAGAAAACGGGATGTGATATTGATTTTGTAGTACCGGGTGGAAATGCTAACGAAAAACTGGATTCCATGATAGCTTCCGATACGCTGCCGGATATATTGACGTTAGGCTGGTGGGAGCCGGAAATCAGTCAGATGATCCACGAGGGAAAAGTCTATGCCCTGGATGAACTGGCAGACCGATATGATACATATTTTTATAATGTTGTAAATGAAGAAGTTGTAAAATGGCATACGAGTGAGGACGGGCATTTATATCAGTATCCAAATTCAGCATGTTCTCCTTCAGATTATAAAAAATATGATAATCTGGCATCCAATGAGACATTTCTTGTGAGAAAAGACATGTACGAGGCAATTGGAAAACCTGATATGACAACTCCTGAAGGTTTTGTGAAAGCAGTAGAAAAAGCGGCGGAAATGTTTCCACAGGTAGATGGAAAAGAAATGATTCCTGTTGGCAGCACAGAATTTAACAGTATCGGATGCGACTCTTTTGACAATTATCTGATGGACTTTCTTGCGGTGCCTTATGTAGATAAAAACGGAAAGTCTATTGACAGGTTGAAAAATAAAGATTATATCACGTGGTTAAAGGCATTTCGACGTTTGGGCAGTGAAGGGTTACTGAAAGATGAAATTTTTCTGGATACGAGAACTCAGATGTCAGAAAAAATTAACAATGGACAATATTTTTGTATGATATATCAATATACGGATATGGCCGACCAGGAAAAGGCTTTGCATGTGAAAAATCCGGATAGTATTTATATAGCGGTAGATGGACCAAAAAATCTTTCCGGAGACGATTATATGCTTCCGGGAACAAGTGTAAACGGATGGACAGTCACTATGATATCTAAAAACTGCAAGAATCCGGCCAAGGCAATTTCCCTGATGACATATCTGATGAGTGAAGAGGGTCAGAAAATGACATGGCTCGGCGTAGAGGGAAAAACGTGGGAACTCAATAAAGATGGAGTTCCGGAAATGAAAGATGAAATAAAAAAGATACTTTATACGGACCGTGAACTGTTTGATAAAAAATATGGCGCAGATTCTTGTTACTGGATGCTGCAGAATGATGCCATGAGTTCGCAATGGATTAAAGACGATGAAGAAAATCCGGTTACGCAGCTGAAGCAATGGACTTATCCTTACACTGTATATGTGGGACAATATACGATTGCTTTTGACGCCGACTCCAAAGAGGGAAAAATAAAAAATAAAGTGGAAGCTATGTGGGGAGACACCCTGCCGAAACTGCTTCTGGCAAAAAATGATAAAGAATTTGACCGGATATACAATGAATTTATGAAAAAACGTTACGAAGAAGGGTACAGTAAAGTACTGGATGCGCAGACAGAAAAAATAAAAGAAAACGAAGAAAGACTGGGATTGAAATAATGAGTACTATCAGGGGAAGAAAAAGAAAATATAATATTTCTCTACGAGACAAAGTGACAATACTTATTATTGCCGCTATGCTTTTATGTGCGATTTTGTGGACAGGCGTTATGTTTTTTAACATTCAGAGAAATGCGAATAATAATGCTTTTACAGATGAACAGTCGTATATGCAGTCGGTGGAGAGCAATGTAAAGAGTGTGGAGGAAGTATGTAATCTGGCCAAACAGATTGTATCTCAGAATTATGCCTTGATAGAATATATTAAAATGACAAAAAAAGGCGAAGATTTGGACCCTGTGGAAAAAATAAGTTTTTATAATAATGAGATTTCATCCATTGAAACTATGACAAACATTAACCCTTATCTATATCAGGTGCGGCTTTTTGTCAATTCTGATATTACGGAGAAAAGACCCTGCCTGTATAAGATAGAAAGAATGAAAAATATGACATGGTCCAAGAATATTGTCAATAATAAATGGAATTATGATTATGTGGATAAAGTATTTCCCGACGGTATAAGTAATACGCATCTGGCGGGGATTCTTGATGAAATCCGGGATGATGACGGAGAACTTCTGGCTGTTTTGGAAGTGACGACTAAGATGGACAGTCTGTTTATGAATTTTTATCGTAATACCGGAAGCGAATGGACCTGTTTTCTTGAAAATGATGGCAGGATATACAGCACGCAGTCTCAGAGTAAATCATGGAAACGTTACCAGGAACAACTTTTGCAATATGTAAAGAGTGCAGGCAAAAAAGAAAAAACTTTTTTTGTCAATTCCGGGAATAAGCGCTATATTGTCTCTGTCCTGCCAATGTCCTCTCTGGAGGGAGCATTGATTCATGTAAGAGGTACAGAAAAAATTTTAAATTCGTATTATCGAAGCCAGATTCCATACATTCTTGTCGTACTTGTCTCGATGATTATTTTTGTCATTGGCGTTATTTTTGTTATTAAAAGTATTTTTAAAAGATTTGACCGACTGACCTTTGAGGTAAATAAGATTACGAATGGGCAGCATATTAAACTGACGGAGCAGGGAAATGATGAAATATCCGACCTGAGCAGACAAATCAATGCGATGATATCTTCGCTGGAGACATTAAACAAAGAAAATACAGCCCGGCAGCTTTTGGTAAAAAATGCAGAAATTAAATCGCTTCAAAATCAGATTAATGCTCACTTTATGTATAATGTATTGGAAACCATAAAAATGATGGCAGAGATTAAGGAGGATTATGAAATATCTGATGCGGTTACGTCTCTGGGAGAAATGTTCCGTTACAGTATGAAGTGGACTTCGGGAATGGTGGAACTTTCTGAAGAAATCAAGTATATTAAAAATTATCTGAATCTGTTAAATCTGCGGTTTGATTATGAAATTTTTCTGTCACTGAATATCCCGAAAGAATTTTCAAACCTGCAGATTCCAAAAATGTCGCTTCAGCCACTGGTAGAAAACTCAGTCTATCACGGAATAGAAAATATGGCCGAAGACACATATATTTATATTAAAGCATTTAAGGCAGATGGCATTATTCATCTGGAAGTATCAGATGCCGGTGTGGGAATGAGTGAAACCGAATTGAGGCAGTTGAGAGAGCGGTTAAATTCTACAGAGACAATCGATGAGGGAGCAGAACATGGCAGAGCTTTGTATAATGTACAACAGAGAATAAAAATGTATTTTGGAAACGAGTACGGTCTTCAGATTTTTTCAAAAGAAGGCGTATACACAAAAGTATTAATACAGATTCCGGAAAGTAAGGAGAGAAAAAAATGAGAACATTACTGTTAGTTGAAGATGAAAAACTGATTCGTCAGGGAATTAAATCCATGATAGAACGTTCCGGGGTAGAAGTAGAAGAAATTATTGAGTGTAACAATGGAGAAAAGGCACTGGAAGTGTTACATTCCAGACAGATTGACGTTATGTTTACGGATATCAGAATGCCGAAAGTGGATGGAATTACGCTGGCAGCGGAAGCACAGAAATTAAAAAAGCCGCCATTGATTGCTACAATCAGCGGTTTTGACGATTTTCATTATGCCGTTGACATGATGAAAAACGGTGTCAGAGAATACCTTTTAAAACCGGTAGAACGCGATAAAATAGCAGAAGTTCTGAAAAGATTCGATCAGATACTGACTACTGCGGAAAATGAATATAACAGTAAGCGCAAAGTGGCGTTTCAGCAGCTGCAATATATGATTTTTTACGACAATATTTCTGAGATTGAATTATCGAATATTTGTTGTCATGTGCATGAGTATATTCCTTTTGAACATTTTGCGGTAATTTGTTTTGGAAGTCGGGAAGAAGAGCCGGAATTTACTGAAAATGATAAATATTATTATATTCAGGGAGAGGACTGTCTTGATTTTATTATTACAGATGCTTTGTACAAAAAAGAGGTTATGCGGAAAATGTCCAATTATTATATTGGTGTCAGTGGAACTTATCACAATTTTCTCGATGTAAAACAGGCTTTTTGCGAAGCTGCACAGATGCGGAGAATTTCTTTTGAAACATGCAAAAAAATTGTGGATGCTGACCGTTTCCGCGGAATCGATAAGGAGTACGAGTATGGAGTAAAATTTATGATGCAGACTGCCAATTTGATTTGTTCTAACAAACTGGAAGAAGCGCTCGAACAGCTGGAAAGCTTTGTACTGGGAGTTAAAAACGGAAAATATCCGATTAATGAATTTCAGGAGCAGATGGAAATTATTATTACCACAACCATGAAGGTTTACCGCAATGTGCTGGAAAATAAAGAACATGAAGTGAGAGAACTTTTAGACATTTTCAGTTTTCAGACCATTGACGATTATATGGAGGTGGTACGCCAATGGATTAAACGGTTTGATGAGCTGGTCAGCAGTGATATGGATGAGCATAAGACGAGTATTAAAATGCAGAAAGCGATAGAGTATATCAAAAAAAATTATGCTACAGATTTGAATATGGCGGTTGTGTCTAACTATATTTCCATGAATTATTCTCTCTTTTCTTTTACTTTTAAACAGTATACCGGCACAAATTTTGTGAACTATTTAAAAAATATTCGTGTCGGAGAGGCAAAAAAACTGTTGACAGAGACGGATATGAAAGTGAATGAAATATCGCAGGCAGTGGGATATGAACATGAAAAGCATTTTATGAAGACGTTTAAGAATATTACCGGTCTTACGCCGTCCCAGTACAGAAATAATCTGGGATAGGGTTATTCTCAGCGGCTGATACGAAAGGGAATCAACATCTATGAATGATACAAAAAAGGACAAGATAAGTAAGAAAAATAATAATAAGCAATTAAAGAAAAAGAAAGAAAAAGGCAGAAAGCATATGCTGGTAAAGATAGTGATTGCCATAATTTTGATAGCAGTTGTGTTAATACTGTGTGTGGAAGGTATTAATATGTATATGATCAGAACAGTTTCTAAAAACATTATTTCTCTGGAAGAGGCAGAAAATATGGAAGCTGACTGTGCCATTGTTTTGGGCGCGGGAATTCGAAAAGATGGCACCCCCACATGGATGCTGGAAGATCGGATTATCATAGGAGATAAATTGTATCAGGAAAACGCAGTAAAAAAGATAATTATGTCCGGCGATCATGGAAGGAAAGAGCACGACGAAGTGAACAGTATGAAAAATTATGCGATGAAGGAGGGAATTCCTTCTGACGATATTTTTATGGATCATGCCGGGTTTGAAACGTATGATTCTATTTATCGGGCAAAAGAAATTTTTGGCGCCAAGAAAGTAATCATCGTGACACAGAAGTATCATTTATACCGGGCGTTATATATCGCAAAAAGTATAGGGCTGGAAGCATATGGTGTAGATGCCAATCTGCGCTTTTACAGCAAAAAGATGTTCTATTGGAAGTTTCGGGAACATCTTGCCAGAATAAAGGCATTTGGAAAGTGTATTTCAAAACCAGAGCCGAAGTATCTGGGTGATCCAATCGATTTAGAAGCGAGTGGAGACGTAACCAATGATAAATAATAGCATAAAAGCTGTAGAAGTAAAATTGCGTAAAATCGAAAATCCGGTGATAAAGATAACATTTTATATGGAAGAAAAAGGGGAAAATGAATTGACATAATATTTGACGTATGTTATTATACAACAGTATGCCGCTCAGTGTGGTTATAAGTATTGCAGAAGCAGTCACCGAAACTGGCGAGTAATGAGTAATAGGAGGTGCCCATATATGTACGCAGTAATCGCAACAGGTGGTAAACAGTACAAGGTTTCAGAAGGCGATACAATCCGGGTTGAAAAACTTGGTGCTGAGGCCGGAAGTAAGTTTACTTTTAATCAGGTTTTGTTTGTTGGCGGAGACAATGCTAAAATTGGAAATCCAACCGTCGACGGCGCTTCAGTAGAAGCATCTGTTGTAGGCGATGGCAAAGCAAAAAAAGTTGTTGTTTACAAATATAAAAGAAAAACCGGATATCATAAAAAGAACGGTCATAGACAGCAGTATACAGAAGTTAAGATTGATAAGATTAACGCTTAATACAGGTGCAGGATATGACCCATATTACAGTTTACGAAAAAAAAGATATTTATCTGGGCGTTTGCGTTGACGGACATTCCGGATATGCAGAGGCAGGAGAAGATATCGTGTGTGCAGGAATTTCCGCATTGACACTTAATTTTATCAATTCTGTGGAACAGTTGACGGAAGAAAAGTTTACCCTTCAGGAAAATCAATCCACAGGACGAATTAATTTCAGATTTGTCAAAACACCGGATAGAGACGCACAGCTTTTTATGAAATCTCTGGTTTTAGGATTGGAAGCATTAGAAAAAGAGTACACAGATTTTATATCATTAGATTATAAGGAGGTATAGCTATGATGAAGATGAACCTTCAGTTATTCGCTCATAAAAAAGGTATGGGTTCTACAAAGAATGGCAGAGATTCAGAATCCAAAAGACTTGGTGCTAAGAGAGCAGACGGACAGTTTGTAAAGGCAGGAAATATTCTTTACAGACAGCGTGGAACAAAGATTCACCCGGGCGTTAATGTAGGACGCGGCGGTGATGATACATTATTTGCTACATCAGATGGAATTGTAAGATTTGAGAGAAAAGGCAGAGACAAAAAGCAGGTTTCTGTATATCCTGTAGCAGAATAATTGAAACAGCGAATACAAATAGGCTTCAAGTCAGCATTGATTTGAAGTCTATTTTCATAATGGAGGGATTTGAATGTTTGCAGATTTTGCAAAAATTTATATTAAATCCGGAAAAGGCGGAGATGGTCATGTCTCATTCCGGCGTGAAATTTACGTTCCAAACGGCGGTCCTAACGGTGGAGACGGCGGAAAAGGAGGGGACGTTATTTTTGAAGTAGATAAAGGACTCAATACCTTATATGAATTTCGCCATGCGCATAATTTCAAAGCGGAATCAGGTCAGGACGGCGGAAAGCAGAATAAATCCGGAAAGAATGGAGAAGACCTTATTATAAAGGTGCCGGAGGGAACTGTAATTCGGGAAGCACAGTCCGGCAAAATTGTAGCAGATATGAGCGGAGAAAATCAGAGAGTGATACTTCTTAAAGGCGGCAGAGGAGGAAAAGGAAACCAACATTATGCTACAGCTACGATGCAGGCACCGAAATATGCCCAACCGGGACAGAAAAGCATGGAGATGGAAGTTACACTGGAACTGAAGAGTATTGCGGATGTGGGTTTGGTAGGCTTTCCAAATGTAGGAAAATCGACATTGCTTTCCCGCGTGACGAATGCAGATCCCAAAATTGCAAATTATCATTTCACTACAATAAATCCCAATTTAGGCGTGGTGGACTTGGATGGCGGAAAGGGATTTGTTATTGCTGATATTCCGGGGCTGATTGAGGGCGCATCCGAAGGGATAGGCTTAGGACATAAATTTTTAAAGCATATTGAACGCACAAAAGTAATTATTCATATGATAGATGCGGCTTCCGTGGAAGGACGGGATCCTGTTTCTGATATCCGGGCCATCAATAAAGAATTAGAAAAATATAATCCCGAACTTTTAAAAAGACCGCAGGTTATTGCTGCCAACAAAATTGATGCCATATATGGAGACACGAATGAAATTATTGGGACAATTAAAAAAGAATTTGAGCCGGAAATTAAAGTTTATCCGATTTCTGCAGTTAGCGGAAAAGGCCTGAAAGAACTTTTATTTTATGTAAAAGAATTACTGGATACCTTTGATAATGCACCGGTAACTTATGAAGTGGAGATGGATCCGAAAGAGTTTTATGACCAGATAGATCTTCCGTACACTGTAGAAAAAATCGAAGATGGTCTTTATGCAGTAGAAGGTCCGAAAATAGAACGAATGTTGGGATATACGAATCTCGAGTCTGAAAAAGGTTTTCTCTTTTTCCAGAATTTCATGAAAGACAATGGCATCCTGGATGAATTGGAATCTTTGGGGATAGAAGAAGGTGACACAGTAAAAATATATGGTCATCAATTTGATTACTATAAATAAAAGTGGAGATATTATGAACAGTAAACAGAGAGCATATTTAAGAAAAATATCAGCAATGGAGCCACCGGTATTTCAGGTGGGAAAGTCTTCCGTAACGCCGGAATTTACTGCTGCCATCGATGAAGCGTTAGAAAAAAGAGAATTGATAAAATTGAGCGTATTAAAAAACTGTTTGGATGCTCCGAGAGAAATTGCACGGACGATAGCAGACAGAACACATGCCGTAGTAGTACACGTAATTGGAAGAAAAATTGTTTTGTATAGACCGGCCAAAAATGAAAAGGACAGAAAAATCATTCTTCCGTAGAGGAGGCAGAAATGAAAATCGGTATTTTAGGCGGAACATTCGATCCGATTCATATTACGCATATTAAAATCGCGCAGGAAGCGCAAAAACAGCTGAAATTGGACAAGGTATTCATAATGCCGACTCCTTATCCACCCCACAAGGATAAAAACCGGATTACGAGTAATTTTCACAGGGCAAACATGGTAAAGCTTGCCGTAAAAGATGTAGAGAATGTCTTTTTTTCTGACTTTGAATTGTCTAACAGCAATGTCACTTATACGGCAGATACGCTTTGTATGTTAAAAGAATTGTATCCGGAAAATGAATATTACTTTATTGTAGGAAGTGATTCGGTTGTTTCGTTTATGAGCTGGTACCGACCGGATGCAATTTTAAAATATTCGCATCTTGTGGTAGTGGAACGCGATGACGAAAGCTCAGATGATATGAGAGAAAAAGTGCGGGAGATTGAAGAGACATTTCATGTCAGAGTATATGTGATGGAAATGAAAGCATCAGATATTTCTTCCAGCAATATCCGGTGCAATGAATATAGCACAATAAAAAACATGGTACCGGAAAGCGTATACGAGTATATCGTAGAAAATGGTCTGTATGCAGATGAAAACATTAACAAAGCATGGTCTATTCATAAAATTACGGAGGATTTAAAAAGAAGAATGAAGCCTTCTCGGTTTGTGCATACATTGAATGTAGCGCAGACAGCAAAAAGGATGGCTGAGACTTTTGGTGTGAATCCAAATCAGGCATATGCGGCCGGAATTCTGCATGATTGTGCGAAAAATATAAAGGATGAAGAAAAGGTTGCAATCTGCTGGGAAAATCATATTGAAATTTCCCGGACAGAACAGAAATTTCCGGATTTACTTCATGCAAAAGTCGGTGTTTTGACTGCGCGGACCCGTTATGGGATTACGGATGAAGCTATTCTGTCTGCTATCCGCTGGCATACTACCGGAAAAGAAAATATGACTTCATTGGAGAAAATTATTTTTGCTGCAGATTATATTGAGCCGGGCCGTTCAAAACAGCCGCATCTGGACTATCTGAGAGAGGTTTCCAAAAAAGATTTGGATTTATTAGTATATCTTATTTTAAAAGATACGTTGGAATATTTAAAAAAAGATGGCAGGAAAAGTATTGATGAACATACTTTGTCGGCATTTGTATTTTATCAGGATTTAATAGGAGATGAAAGGAAAGAATAATATGGATTCAAAGATACTGGCAAAAACCGCACATGATGCGTTAGAGGATAAGAAAGGGATAGATATTACGGTAATAGATATTACGGGAATTTCTGTTCTGGCAGACTATTTTATTATAGCGGGCGGTAGTAATGAAAATCAGGTCAAGGCATTGGCAGATAATGTGGAAGAAGCTTTCGCAAAAATGTCAGTGTATCCAAACCATATAGAAGGATATGATAATGCAAACTGGATTTTAATGGATTTTCATGATGTCATAGTTCATATTTTCAATCAGGAGGATCGGCTCTTCTACGATTTGGAGCGAATCTGGAGAGATGGAAAAATTATAGATATGAAAGAATAACAGAGAAGAGGAGTAATAAAATATGTGGGCCTACGAAAGTGTTTTTTATCAGATTTATCCACTGGGGTTATGTGGTGCACCGTTTGAAAATGATGGACATTTAGAACATCGTATAACCAAAATAAGAGAATGGATTCCCCATATTAAAAAATTGGGAGCGAATGCGGTTTATTTTTCACCCTTGTTTGAATCAGATACTCATGGATATAACACAAGAGATTATAAAAAAATAGATGTGAGGCTGGGAGATAATCAGGATTTCAAAGCGTTGTGTGAGGACTTTCATAACAACGAAATAAAAATTGTTCTGGACGGTGTTTTTAATCATGTAGGACGGGGATTCCCTCCTTTTGTGGACGTGTGCAGAAATCGTGAAAATTCACCATATTTGAATTGGTTTCATATTGATTTGAATGGAAATTCTAATTATAATGACGGACTCTGGTATGAGGGATGGGAAGGAAATTATGATTTGGTCAAATTAAACTTACAAAATCCGGATGTAGTTGCCTATCTTCTGGATGCTGTGACGTTTTGGATAAAAGAGTTTGATATTGATGGAATCCGTCTGGATGTGGCTTACTGTCTGGATTTTGAATTTCTCAGAAAACTGCGTCGCCATGTGGATTCTTTAAAAAAAGAGTTCTTTTTGGTGGGTGAAATGCTGCATGGGGATTACAATCAGCGTATGAATGAAGAAATGCTTGATTCCGCAACAAATTATGAATGTTATAAAGGTCTGTATTCCAGTTTTAACAGTATGAATCTGTTTGAGATTAATCATTCCCTGCTTCGTCAGTTTGGTCCGGAAAACTGGACACTGTACCGCGGCAAACATTTGTTATCTTTTGTCGATAATCATGATGTGACCCGTGTCGCTTCGATTCTTGAAAATGAGAATCATCTGCCTCTGATTTACGCACTCATGTTAGGCATGCCGGGAATTCCTTGTATTTATTATGGAAGTGAATGGGGAACAAAGGCTGAGAAGGCTCAGGGAGATTTGGCACTGCGCCCTTCTTTTGCAGCTCCACAATATAATGAATTATCAGAATTTATTTCCCGGCTGATAGAAATTAAAAAGCATAGTGATGCTTTAAACTATGGAAATTTTATATCTGTTTTACTGACAAACCGACAGTGCGTATTTCGTCGGGAAACAGAGAAGGAAACTGTTTTTGTATGTATTAATGCTGATGAAAATGCGTTTCATGCACAGTTTGACTTCGGAAAAAAACAGGTTACAGATTTAATTTCCGGTGTTACAATAGAAAACGGAGAAGGACTGCATATGTCCGGTTATAGTACATATTATTTACGTTAAAGAAAGGAAGTAGATGAAATGGAAAAAAAATTAGTACCGGTCACTTTGCTGACAGGGTATTTGGGAGCAGGAAAGACTACGCTTTTAAACCAGGTGCTTACCAATCAGAAGGGGTATAAGGTGGCTGTTATCGTAAATGATATTGGCGAAGTGAACATAGATGCTTCCCTGATTGCAAAAGGCGGTCAGGTAACACAGAAAGACGACAGTCTGGTACCGCTGCAGAATGGCTGTATCTGCTGTACATTAAAAGTAGATTTAATCAATCAGATTATTGATTTGATACGAACAGGACAGTTTGATTATATTTTAATTGAGGCAAGTGGTATCTGCGAGCCAATTCCGATTGCCCAGTCTATTACAATGCTGGATGGCTCTTATGATCCGAGAGCCAGAATCTCACGTCTTGACAATATTGTATCTGTGGTGGATGTAGCAAGAATGGCAGATGAATTCGGATGTGGAGAAAACCTTGTAAAAGATGATATTGATGACGAAGATATTGAAAATCTTCTGATACAGCAAATAGAATTTTGTAATACAATTATTTTAAATAAAGTTGATACAGTTACACCGGAGCAGCTTGGAAAAGTAAAGGCCATTATAAGAAAACTGCAGCCTAAGGCGGTAATGTTTGAGACGACTTATGGAAAGATAGATGTGGACGAAATCCTTAATACAAACCGGTTTGATTTTGATGAAGCCAGCTTATCAGCGGGATGGATTCAGGAACTGGAAAATTATGATAATGAAAAGGATGCGCCGCCACAAGAACATCATGAACATGAACATGAGCACGAACATGAGCATGAGCATGAGGAAGGGCACCATGAGCATGAACATAAGGAACAGAGTTCTGGCCATCACCATCACCACCATCATCACCATCATGATGAGGGAGAGGCAGAGGAATATGGAATCGGCTCTTTTGTATATTATCGAAGAAAACCATTTGCGAAAGAAAAGTTTGAGGACTGGCTGGATGAAATGCCAAAATCAGTGATAAGAAGTAAAGGGATTATCTGGGCCGCCGAAAACAATAATGACGCATATATGTTTGAGCAGGCGGGAAAACAGATAAATATAGCAAATGCAGGACAATGGGTGGCAACAGCGCCTAGAAAAGTACGTCAGAAAATGATGCAGGAAGATCCTACCCTGGTGGCAGATTGGGATGAAGAAGTAGGAGACAGAATGATAAAAGTAGTATTTATCGGACATGACATGGATAAAGAAGCAATTATCAAGTCGCTGGATGCGTGTCTGGCATATTAATAAAAAAAGAAAGCGAATAACACAAAAATAAGGAACAGTGTACTGATATCCATGTACAACAGTTCCTTATTTTTATTCTTATATATAGCCGGATGTTAATAAACTACCGGACGATAGAGTGCGTATACCTTTCCTACAATGATACAGTCATTCACAATAATAGGGTCCATGGCGTCGTTTTCCGGTTGAAGTCTGATATGGCCGTTTTCCTTATAAAAGCGTTTTACCGTAACGGAATCTTCAATTAAAGCTACAACAATATCACCATTTTTTGCGGTATTGGTTTTTTCTATAATAAGATAATCTCCCTCAAAAAATCCTACGTTAATCATACTTTCACCTTTTACTTTTAAAATGAAAGTTTCGGCGTTTGGAAGGAATTCTGTTGGAATAGAAAAATAGTTTTCTATATTTTCTACAGCCAGCAGAGGCTCACCGGCAGCTACTCGTCCAATAATTGGAATACTTGTCATTTCTCTTCGGGAGAGACCAAATTCATCGTCAATAATCTCGATGGCACGAGGCTTGGTCGGATCGCGTCTGATATAGCCGTTATCCTCTAAAGTAGATAAATGAGCATGTACAGAAGAAGTAGATTTTAAGCCAACCTTTTCACAAATTTCCCTGACAGTAGGAGGATACCCTTTGGATAAAAGCTCCTCTTTGATATAATCTAAAATCTGTTGCTGTTTCGCAGTGATTTTTCCTGGCATTGTTTTTTCCTCCATATAGAAACATTCTAAAATTCTAAAAATATTTCTGTTATTTTTTATAAATTTATCTTATCACAGTTTCAAAAAAAGGGCAATAAAAAAATCGAACAAATATTCGAAAAAAGTATTGACAAACATTTGTTCGGATGATATTATAAGTTCACAGCAGACGAACAAACGTTCTAAAGAGCAAAATGACAAATAATAAGGAGGAGTTAGAGATGAGAATATTCTATAATAAATCTTTTTTAACAGCTACATTTGTTATATTATTGGCCGTTGCGGTTTTTACTTCTGTAAAGTTAGTCAATGTGGAGGCGACAGACGCAGGAGAGATGTATAAATATTATACCAGTTATGAGATTCAACCAGGAGATACGCTGATATCAATCGCAGAAAAGTATTCTGTCAATGGAAATATTTCCGTGAGAGATTATATCAGTGAAGTAAAAAGAGATAATTATCTTAAATCTGATCGTATTATCAGTGGAAATCATCTAATCATCAGTTACTATTCTGATGAAAAAAAGTAGTTTAGGAACGATATCTGAATTTATTTTTTTTAATTTTTAACCTACATTATTGGAAAACGCTCTGAAAGATAACTATCTTTTCAGAGCGTTTCTTAAATTATTCTGTTACATCTTTTCTTAATTTTACTGCATTTCTGGCTTTTCTGCGCCGTTCATCTTCAATAGCGGCATAATGTTTTTTCGTAGTATTGACATCTTTGTGCCCCAAGACATCTGCTACCAGATAAATATCGCCGGTTTCCTTGTAGAGAGCAGTACCATAAGTGCTGCGAAGTTTATGCGGGGTGATTTTTTTTAGGCTGGTAACGAGAGATGAATATTTCTTAACCAGATTTTCAACGGCCCGGACCCCGATTCGTCTTTTCTGTAACGAAAGAAACAGTGCATTTTCATGACCGGTCTGTGTGACAATATGTTTTCTTTCTTCGATATAATCCAGCAGAGCCTCTTCAACTTCCTCTCCAAAATAAACAACAGTTTCGTTTCCGCCTTTTCTACGGATTTTAATTCCGGAATTTTTAAAATCAATATCATGAATATCAATTCCAACGCATTCTGAAACACGAATTCCGGTACCGAGCAGAAGGGTCAGGATTGCCAAATCTCTTGTTTTGGTTTTGTCGTGAAAATGCTGTTGCGATTTGGTAAGTTTATCTCCGGTTTCTACTTCGTCCAGCAAAATACTCACTTCATCTGTATCTAAGCGCACAATTTCTTTTTGGTGGATTTTTGGCATTTCCACAATCGAAGCAGGGTTTGTTTTTATTTTTTCTTTTCGATAAAAGTAGCGGTATAATGTGCGGAGACATGCCAGTTTCCGCATGATTCCCCGTTCTTTGTTTGTGTGTTCTTTTCCATCCGGTGTGACATAATATTTTAGATATTCCAGGTATTCTTCAATGTCTGTAGCCGTAATTCTGTCCAACAGTGTTAAATCAAAATCACGAATCTCCGTATTTTTTAATGAAGGATTTTCATTTTTCAGATAATGAAAAAAAACGACCAGGTCGTAGCCATAAGCAATTCTTGTCCGGGAAGAAGTAGTAGCTTCAATTCCCCGGAAAAACTCTCCACAGAATTTGGGAAGCTGTTTTTGCAGTTCTCTAAGTTTTAATTCATTATTGATATTGACTTGTTCATGATAATTTCGATTCATTGCCATGAAAAACAACACCTCCGGATAATTTTTATTACCTTTTGTTACAGGTTTATTTGGCAGAGAATTCATGTAGAAGAGCATGAAAAAATCTTTCCTTGCAGCCATGGTTTTCTGTATTTAATCTGTTAATCAGGCGTTTTACGTATTCCCGTTTGGTGTGACCGTCCACTGGACATTTACTTTTGGCTACGGGAAGATTATATTTATTTGTAAAACCAATGACATCGGCTTCCGGAACATACATCAGGGGACGAATCACAGTTAAATCCATCCTGTCCAGATAAGTGACAGGAGAGAAGCAGTGAAATCTGCCTTCGTAAATCAGAGATAAAAACATTGTTTCTATCATGTCATCTTTGTGATGGGCGTATGCAATTTTGTTACATCCTAATTTTTTTGCTAATTCATTCAGTGAGCCTTTGCGCATTTTTGCACAAAGAGAACAGGGATTTTTCTCTTTTCTGTTTTGAAACACAATTTCTGCAATTTTTGTCTTGATAACATGATAGTCGATGTTCATATTACTGCAGTATTTTTCAATTTTACTGAAATCTTGAATGTCAAATCCCAAATCAACAGTAATGGCAATCAGGTCAAAGGATTTCGGATAAAATTTTTTTAAACCGTTTAATGCGTATAGCAGCGTAAGACTGTCTTTTCCTCCGGAAATTCCTACAGCAATTTTGTCTCCCGACTGTATCATATCAAAGTCAGAGATGGCGCGTCTTACATAACTGAATAATTTTTGTGCCTTCATAAAAGTAGAACTCCATAAATTTTTATATTTTAGTCAGAATAATAAAAAAGTCCGATGAAACCGGTAATTCACGGGATATGAAATAAAAAAGTAGTTGGGCATATCCCTTAATAAGAATAACACAACTATTCGCAAAAGACAAGTTTAACGAAGAAAATATGTGAAAAATAGTGGTGTTTAACCCGAATTTAATCCAAAATTGTATCAATTAACTTTTTCATATAATCCGGTATCGGTGCTTCAAACTCCATATATTCTTTTGTTGTCGGATGAATAAATCCTATTGTTTTTGCATGGAGACATTGCCCCTCTAATTTATATGGACATTTATTATGATTATATACGGAATCGCCCAGCAAAGGATGATGAATACTTGCCATGTGCACTCTAATCTGATGGGTCCGACCGGTTTCCAGTTGAAATTCAACGAGCGTATATTGTTGAAAATGTTTTAATACTTTATAGTGTGTAATGGCGTCTTTTCCATTGTTATAATTTACTGCCATGACTTTTCGGTTTGTCGGGTGACGTCCTATCGGTGCCTGAATCGTTCCGGTTTCTTCTTTTAGGCATCCTTGAATAATGCCGATGTATTTTCTGGTAATGGAATGTTTTTTGAGCTGTTCTGCAATATAATTGTGACTAAAATCGTTTTTACATACAATTAAAGCACCTGTTGTATCTTTGTCAATACGATGTACAATTCCCGGACGCAAAACGCCGTTTATCAGGGAGAGATGATCTTTACAATGATACATCAGTGCGTTTACCAGAGTTCCTGTGTTATGACCGGCCGCGGGATGAACAACCATGTTTTTTGGTTTATTTACAATCAGAATATCATCATCTTCATAGAGAATATCCAATGGAATGTTTTCTGCCTCAATTTGGGCAGATACAGGCTCCGGTATAGAGACAAGAATCCGGTCATCTGCCTGAACTTTATAATTTGCCCGGCATATATTGTTATTTACTAAAATATATCCTTCCTTTAATAACTTTTGAATATAGGTACGGGAAAGATTCGGAATTATGGCAGTTAAATATTTATCAATTCTAATATCAGACAGTTCTTCTTCTACAACAAACATATTATGATTCATACAGAAAACTCCTAAAAGTGTAATGCGGCATATTATTGCGTATTTCTTTTTCTTAAAGTAAAAATGCAGTTAAAATCGTTTTCTTTTAAAAGGAAAAAAACAATGAACAGAATGAAAATGCAGGATATTGTAACATAGCAGTCTGCCAGATTAAAAATAGGAAAATCAATTTTTATATGAAACGCAATCTTCGGTCCGAAAGATATTGTGTGTTTAAAATAAATAAAATCAGTAACATAGCCATGTAAAATCCGGTCAATGACATTTCCTATTGCCCCAGCCATCAGCAGAGCCAGACTGTACTGTAACATGGTATATCGTTTTTTTTGGCGGTATGTTTCCTGATGGGGCGTGTCTTTCAGTGCCTGAATATTTCTGATAAAAATATTTATGACTACTAGCGCTAAAACAGTAAATAAAATAAATAATATCTGTTTTCCCGGAAAAATTCCCCATGCAGCGCCGGTATTTCCACCGTCCAGATAATGAAGACGCAACATATTTTTTATCAGATAAATGTCATTTTTTCCTTTTAAAGCCATGGTGGCCCAATATTTGCTTATCTGATCAATTACAACAAAAAAAACTGCAAATAGAGAGATTTTGACGTAAGAACGTGATGTTTGATTCATAATATCCTCGATTTTATTTTTATTCTTTTACAATAGTCTCTATGGCTTTACATATTGTTTCGCGGTCCAGTGTCCGATCTATCACAGCACTGCCAATATTTCGCAACAAAATAAACTTTATGATACCGGAATCCATTTTTTTGTCATTTAGTGTTGTTTCCACGACTTCTTCCGGAGAGATATCGGTTGTGGATGTTGGGAGACAAAACAATTCATTCATATGGATAATATCTTTGTAATCTGCGAAAGAAAGGTAACCTTTCATATAAGAAAGATAGGAGGCGGCAATCATACCTATGGCAACGGCTTCTCCGTGTAGCAGACGAAAATCTTTTAATTTTTCTACTGCATGGCCGATTGTATGCCCAAAATTTAACAGTGCTCTCTCGTTTTGTTCTTTTGGATCGTTTTCTACCACTGCTTTTTTGATATTGCAGCTTACATATATCATTTCTTTTAATGTGTTGTATTCCCGCGCCAGAATATTCTCTTTTTTTTCTTTCAGCCAGTAAAAATATTCTTGATCCCGAATCAGTCCGTGCTTGATAATTTCTCCCATGCCGGAGAGATACTCTCTGTCGCCAAGTGTTTTTAGCGTAGACAGATTCATATATACAAGGCGGGGCATATAAAATGCACCGACCATATTCTTATAAGATTTATAATCCACACCGGTTTTTCCGCCAATGCTGGAATCTACCTGGGATAATAAAGTGGTAGGAATTTGAATAAAATCAATCCCCCGCAGATAAGAGGCCGCTGCAAATCCGGTAATGTCGCCGGTCACTCCACCGCCCAAGGCAAGCAACATATCATTCCTGTCGAATTTGTGTGTAATCAGCGTCTGGTAAATGTCATTTACAGTATCCAGATTTTTGTTGATTTCTCCGGCAGGAAACTGATGAATAATAATTTCTTTACATTCCGGACGGAGCAGGCGGTATACTTCTTCTGCATAGAGAGGAGCGACGTTTGTCTCTGTCACGATACATAATTTTTTATTTTGAATATGAAACTTGCGCAGTTCCTTGCTTAACAGAGTAAAATTGTCAGAAAACACAATGTCATAACAGGGTTTGCCGTTATATTGAACGGTAAGACGTTGTGATAAATTTTCCAAAGATTTCATAAAATGTTCCTCCTGTTGCCGTCAACAATATACTTTTATCAAAATAAGATTTCGTCCTTTTTTTGTTTCCCCCAGTGATTTCTCGAAAATGAAACGTCCTTTTCCACGGACAGAGACAATATCCTGTTCTTTCAGGGCATATCCGTTTGATGTCACAAGTTTTCCGTTAACAAATACTTTTCCATTTTCAATATAGGAAATAATACTGCTGCGGGAAGTCTTGAAAGCGGTAGAAATAAGGCTGTCAAGACGGATATTGGCTACGGTACTCTGAATTGTTTTGAATTTTGGAGTAATCTCAATATTTTCTTCCGGAGATATCGACCGGGTCTGTACCGGTGTATGCCGGATTTTTTTTAAGTTATGGACAATATACTGTTCCATATCTTCTATGCAATATACGTAAGCGGAATTGTTTTGAACAAAAATATCTCCGATTTTGCTTCGCACAATTCCCAGATTTAAAATAGCACCTAAAAAATCCCTGTGACATAATGGGTCAGAGTAGCGGGGATTGATTGGTGCAATTTCTAACGTTATAATCGGCGGTTGTGGAGGATAAAATTCTTCTTTTGGGGAAAAGACAGCAATTTTTCTTTCCGTATGAATATTTCCTCCAAAAAGCCGTACCTTTACAGGTGGCAACTCGGATTGACAAGAATATAATATACTAATTTCATGAAGGGTCAGAAAATCGGTATATGTATGAATCTCTCTCGTATAAGCTGTGTTTGCCAGTTCCAGCAGCCGATTTTTAAAATAACTTTCTTCTTTGTTCATATTTAATAATTTCTTCTGGAATATGATGTCGAGGAATAATCTGTATTATCACCACTGACATAATCCTGAAAATCTCCGGTAATATCTACTGAACTTGGTGTGACGAGGTAGATATATCCGCTGATTTTTTGAAGATTTCCGTGCATTGCATAGCATCCGCCGGAAACAGAATCTACAATTCTCTGTGCAAGTTCCAGCTTCATGCCTTCTAAATTGAGGACCACAGATTTTCCTTCCAGTAATGTATCAATGATATCTCTTGTATTTTCATAGTAAGTAGGTTTGATGACACAAACTTCCATCTCGCTGTTACTGCGCATTGGTACCACTTTGCTGCTCCTGATTTTTGTAACACGGGATGAATGTGAAGAAGGCTGTGACGTAACGTTTTTTAAACTTGGAGCAGGCGCAGCTTCTTCTGCTTTTACAGCACGTTCTGTTCTCTTAATACTCCGTGTCGTTTTTGGAGCAACCGGCTCTAAATCATCATCGTAGTCATCATAATATTCATCATCGTACTCATCATAATCAACGGTAAATATGCTTTTAATTTTATCACTGAATTTTGACATGTTTTTCTCCTGTTTATGTATTATAATTTCTTTCTCCGAAGATACCGGTACCGACTCTGACCATGGTAGCTCCTTCTTCAATCGCCACCTGATAATCGCCGGTCATACCCATGGAGAGCACATCCATGCTAACATTATATATGTTTTTGGCAGCTATATCAACTGATAATTTTTTCATTTTTCTGAAATACTTCCGGTTTTCTTCGGGATCTTCCGTGTATGGGGCAATGGTCATCAGCCCCTTTATTCTAATATGCTCCAGCAGAGAAATTTTTTCAATCAGCCATTCTGCTTCGTTTGCAGGAATTCCAAATTTACTTTCCTCTTCTGCCATATTTATTTCAATGAGAATTTCTGCAATTTTATTTTCTTTTGCAAATTCTTTTTCAATTTGTTCTGCCAGACGATAGGAATCGACGGAATGAATCAGAGACGTTTTTCCCACCAGATATTTTACTTTATTGCGCTGCAAATGTCCTATCATATGCCAGCGGATGTCAGAGGGAAGCCGTTCGTATTTTTCTACCAGTTCCTGTACTTTATTTTCTCCGTAATCAAGAATTCCGGAAGGAAGGGCCTCTGCAATGGCCGTATAAGGTTTTGTTTTACTGACAGCAATAAGTGTAACCTGCGCCGGGTCTCTGCCCACTTTTTGGCATGCAGTTGTAATATTCTTTTTAACTTGTTCAATATTTTCTAAAATCATAGACGTTCTGTTCTCCTGATAAATCATAATATAATTTTTTATGTGATATCAAAAAAGTTACTGAAAAATAATCTGATTTTCTGTTACGTTTGAAGCATCTAAAACAATCCTGTCATAGACAGCAAGTCCGTAGTTGTTACCAGATTCCACAATATAATATTCTTTTGTGGTGTCCAGGATATTTACTCTGGTAAAGATTGTGTATCCGTTATTGATATTGTACACGCCTACAAACTTTTGTGTTTTTCCAATAATAAATTGTTCTGAGGAATCATTTTTAATCAAAATATCTCCGTTATTGAATAAGGTTGTAGAGACATAATAAAAATTATCATCAGAATATGCAATAGACGGATAATAAATTTCCGTGGAAGTTTTTCCTTTTTTTGTCACCTGACGGTTAAAGCTTATTTTCTGCTGCTCTCCTCCGATAGAGCCATATTCTTTTGGTATAATATACAAGTTTTTCGATGCCAGTGAAGATTTTGGAATTTTGAGTCCGGAAATGACGTTATCAATTATCTGTATATCGATAAAACGGTCGCTTGCATAGCGTATGGCATATTTGGAAAGGGAAATAATTCCATAACTTCTCTTATCAGCGCCCTTTACAATTTCAAAATTTGCTGTGGTTGTTAAACCGTCTTTTAAAAATTTAATCTGAATTCCGGTGGTCTTTCTGTACCTTTTTTTCTCCTGATTAGAGAGCTGGATAGCGATGCTCCACTCCTCGTTCTGAATTGTCTTATATATCGGCGTGCCTGCATCTATTTTGTCTCCGGAAGAAAATAGCGCGGCCGTGTAAGCGTTTTTATCAAAATGCGTTTGTTTTAATTTTTTCGCAGTCAATGTTTCATAATCGTCTACGCGGTACAGAACAATTCCTGATACGCCGGATTTATTAATGGAAAAATGTTTTCCTTCTTTGGAAGCAAGCTTTTGCAGGGAATTCATATTGATTAAATCAATCACAGTACCTTTTAATGTATTTTTAAAATTATAAGTATCAGAAAAATTCATAGCGTCAAAGTTGTTGCTGAAATCGTAAAGTAAGTTGGAAATCGTATCAATGTTCTCAGAAGTCAATTTGGAATTTTCCCTGTTCATTTCTGTCAAAAGATCATTTAACTCACCGCTCTCATCGATACTGTACAAAGTAGTATTTGCTGATATTCTGGAACCTTCGCGCACATAATAATCAATATAACCGGATGATTTTGCATATTTTATCGTTTCATCTCTCAGCGCTATTCCCGTAAAAGAATTGTTGGCTTCTTCCGAATTGGTGCCGGAAACTACTTCGTAAAAGGCAGTTCTCTCTGTAGTAAAATAAATAACAATATTAATAAAAAGATAAATTAAAATAAGACCGAAAATGACAATTCCGGCATTTAAATGAATATTGGATCTGTATCGCACGACGTTCTTTTTTTTCGCAGACATGACTGCCTCCTTAAACTACTGTTAATTATCTAATAAAACTGTAAGTTAGTCAATATTTACATAATTGTTTTTGTTTTAATGTATTATTTTTAATATATTGGAAAATATAATAAAGAACATAAAGGAGGTAAAGTATTTATGAATTCAAAAGGTTTTGATTATCTGGTACTTGCATTAGTAATTATAGGAGCAATAAACTGGGGTCTGATTGGTTTTTTCAAATTTGATTTGGTAGCATTCCTCTTTGGTGATATGACATGGATTTCAAGAATCATATATGCCATCATTGGATTATGCGGATTATATACGATTAGTCTTTTTGGAAGAATCTGTTCCTTTGGGGAAAAAAAATAAAACAATAAAAGCATTTGTATCTTTTATGAAAAGTACAAATGCTTTTATTTTGTCTGAAATAGATTTATGTAATGTATAACTTTTGAAACGGTAAAGGATATAACCGTTTCAAAACTTTGCTTCGCAAAGCGTGCTCCTGATGGAGCTGGTCAAGTACGATTATGAAACACTTGATGTGTTTCATAATCTATGAGATATGGAAAACAAACTTAACAGGAAACTAATATTTTATCTTTTGCTGTTTCCGGAAGTTCTGTATCTTTCATTGAAATGCTGCAAATAAATTTTACATTCTCACTAAGTTTGTCCAAAGTATTAATTGCGGCTTCAATCTTATCCGAGTCCAGACATGCCACTTTCATAAGACTGTCAATAAAGATACATTCGATATCATGGTTTCCGGATAACAGTCCTGAAACAAAACCGATAAATCCTTCATATGTATGAATTGGATATTCCGTAATGTTGATTAACCGGATTTGGTTGTTCAATTCGTATATGTGTTGAGAACTTTTGTCTACATATACGATTGCTCCCTGTGCGTCTGCAATCATTTCGTTTGCATTTTTCAGCATTTCTTTTGTTTTTCCCTTTCCCTTTTCTCCGCAGATGATTTGAATCATACCAGTTTCCTCCTTAAAGATTATCTTAATATAATATATATAGTACTATGTTCACGATAGTACTTAATTTTTGTATATTTCTCTCCATTCTAAATCGCCCCGGCTCAAAGATTTGATTAGCAATTCTGCCGTTGCAACATTGGTTGCCAGTGGAATATTGTGGATATCGCACAGGCGGACGGCCTTATGGATATCGGGCTCATGCGATTTGGGATTGAGCGGATCCCGTAGAAAAATCAATAAATCCAAATCATTTTGTTCAATCTGAGAAGACATTTGCTGTTCTCCTCCCAAATGCCCGGCAAGATATTTATAAACACTCAGATTGGCTGCTTCTTCGATTAGTCTTCCGGTAGTTCCGGTAGCATAAAGTGAATGTTGGCACAAAATTCCTCTGTATGCGATACAGAAATTTTGCATAAGTTTTTTCTTTGAGTCATGTGCGATTAATCCGATGTTCATAAATTCCTCCATTTCTAAATGATTGCCTTTTTCTTCTGCAGTCCGATATTAATCACAATGCCGATACCACAGTACATACTGATGAGTGAAGTTAGTCCGTAACTGACAAACGGCAGAGTAATTCCGGTGTTCGGCAACAACATGGTAGCCACAGATATATTGACAAACGTCTGTATGGCAATCAGTACGCCAAAACCGAAACAAAATAATTTGCCACTAAAGGTTGGTGCTCTGAATCCCGTCAGAAAACATTCAAAGATAATTAAGAACAGTAACAGAATTACAGATGCCCCACCGATAAAGCCAAGCTCTTCGCCTACAATAGTAAAAATAAAGTCTGTATGGGATTCGGATAACAGATTGCCATTTTTGACAGAAGTTACAGTATTGTTATCCAGTCCCTTTCCGGTCAGACCTCCGGAGCCGATAGCAAGCAATGAATTTTCCTGCTGGTATCTGATACGCTGTGCATTTTCATTGTCTTCCTGGAAAAAGCCTACAATACGATCATATTGATATCCATGAAGTATGCTATTTCCCGGTTGTACTGCAAAATAACCTACAATGCAGACAATCGGGATAGAGACAATTAGCACACCGCTTATAATTTTATGATTGATTCCCGATAAAAACATTATAGCACAAAATGTAAGAAAAATAACTATTGTTGTAGATAAATCCGGTTGTAAAAAAATGAGGAATAAAGGAATCAGAAAGAAAGCTACTCCTCCTGCCAGCGTTTTAAATGTATTTAATGTTTTTATCCGTTTATATAAATACATGGAAAGAAAAATAATCAAAAATATTTTAGCAAATTCCGATGGCTGAAATTGGGTAAAACCAAGGTCAATCCATCGTTTTGCGCCTTTGTTAATTGTACCGATTATAATAACCAGTATCAGCATTCCCACAGTTAAAGCATACAAGACCCAATAAAATTTGAATAACAGCTTATAGCTGAGCAGAGAAAAGAAAATCAGCATAATTATGCCCAGAATCAGACCAATAATCTGCTTCCCTTGAAAATTCTCTCCCTCTGTTGCGCTTCCGATACAAAAGATGCCGATAATTGTTGTAGCAATAACATAAATCAGAAGACGGAAATTTAAATTGGACAATTTGTATTTTTTTATGGTTTCAATAGCTGATTTTATCATTAAATTTTGACCTCTTTTATTGGTATGTTAGCCATAAGATATGGGCTGTTTTCGTGATGTATTTCTATGATACAGTTTTCTTTATCAATGTCTATGTACTTTGAGATAACGTGAATAATATCTCTTTTTATGGATTCGGTTGTAGCCGGATTGCAACCGATTCGATCTGTGACCAGAAGGATTTTCAAGCGGTCTCTGGCAATCTTTCCGGAATGTTTTCTATAAAAAAATCTTCTAAAAATCATTTTGACGCCCCCTTACTGAAAATATTTTTGAAAAACAAAATGGAAAACCGGCTCTCACTGTTTTTGTGATAAACCTCTACTCCGGCTATTTTTTTGGCAATGTTGGTAATCGCCTTTCCGGAAGCAGTATTCTGGTCTACGACAGCTTCGCCTCTGTTGGTAGCAATTACGACATTCACATCATCGTTAATGCAGCCGATAATTTCTGTACCCAAAATTTCATGGACATCTGTTTCTGACATCATATCGCCCCGTTTGATAAGTTCGGGACGAAGTTTATTTACCAGCAGGTAAATAGGATAAATTCCGTCTTTTTCCAGTAATCCGATAATTCTGTCTGCATCTCTGATTGCAGAGACTTCAGGTGTAGTTACGACAATCGCCTTGGAAGCCCCGGCAATGGCGTTTTTGAATCCCTGCTCTATCCCGGCAGGACAATCGATTATGATATAATCAAACTGAGATTTTAATGATTCTGTTAATTCAATCATTTGCTGCGGCGTAATCGAATCTTTGTCCTTTGATTGCGCACTGGGCAGCAGATAGAGATTGTCATGGCGGCGGTCACGTATCATTGCCTGTTTCAGACGGCAGTTTCCTTCAATGACATCCACAATGTTGTACACAATATGGTTTTCCAACCCCATGACGACATCCAGATTTCTCAAACCGATATCTGTATCGATTGCAACTACACTTTTTCCCATTTTTGAAAGTGCAATACTTAAATTTGCTGTGATTGTTGTCTTTCCAACACCACCTTTTCCTGAAGTTATTACAATTACTTCTCCCATTTTTCCTCCTAAAATAAAATAGATATAGTTATCTTTTGTATTTTATTCAGGAGACAAAGTTTAATCCCGAATTACATTTTTGGTATTGTCACGTTTGACGTCTTTATTAATATCTTTATCTGTCAGTTCTCCAAAATAATATTGTATTACATTTTTTGCCAGCTCTGCCGAATCATGAGAAGAATTTCCAAAAGGAATTACTGCACAGACGGCAAGTTCCGGATTCCGGTAAGGAGCATAGGCCACAAACAGAGCGTGTGAATTTCTGTGTTTATTTTCCTGTGCTGTTCCAGATTTTCCGGCAATATCAATTTTGGTATCCTGAAAAAAAGTATAAACAGTTCCGCTTGTAACAACCCGACGCATGCCGGTATGAATGGCATCCCAGGTGCTGCTGGAAGCTTCTACTGTATTATGCAGTTTTGATTTATTATTTAGTATGGTCTTTCCTGAAGAAGATTCTACTTTTCCAATCAACGTAAGGTCATAATTTTTCCCGCCGTTAGCTAAAGTAGAAACATATCTTGCAATCTGTACCGGGGTATAGGCATGACTTCCCTGACCAATAGCAGAATGTACTGCGCTTTCTGTGGAAAAGTGTGGCTCCCTCTCCGTAATTTCAACACCGGAAAGCATATTTAATCCCAGGTTTGTCGCATATTTTTCCATTTTATTCAGACCCACCATACTGTCATACAAGCCGTTGCTTTTTCCCAGTCTGTATCCCATTTCATAAAAGAAATAGTTACAGGATTTTGCAATCGCGTCCATAATATTAATATTTCCGTGGGTACCTTGCGGATATATCCAGCATTTTGGGGAAGGTTTAATCTCCTCAAATTTTCCTTTGGCATTGATGATTTCATATTGGGAAACCACACCTTCTTCCAGTGCTGCCATGGAAGTACACATTTTAAATGTGGAGCCCGGTGCTGTGGAGCCCTGTGTTGCTCTGTTGTACAATGGATCTGACTGGTCATCTACCAGTTTGGCCCAGTATTCCGGATCGACTGTACCGGAAAGCATATTATTGTCATAGCTTGGATATGTTACCAGCGCTCTGACTCTTCCGGTATCAGGATCTGTGACAACTACAGAGCCCGAACATGGGTCAAGAGCCAACTGTGCCGGAGTAATATTTAATTTTTTTATCTGTTTTATGATAAATCTGTAGGTGACATAAGAATCATAGGAGCGTAGACTGTTGTATGTTGCAGTATCTTTTTCTAAAACGTTCTGGTCATATAGAAGCATACAAATCTCACTGCCGTGAATCGTACCGTCAAATATTCTGTAATAAACTACTCTTTTTCCAAAAGATGTATTATGTTTTAAGTCATCAATAATATGTTCTTTAATCAACGCATAAGTTTCTTCCGTGGAAAGGTAGGAATCGGATACGTCCAGATTATCCAGGGTAATCCAGTTTTTTGTAATAGCATATTTAATAAACTCATTCATGCTGATTTTTCCATCTACATAGCGCAGATAAGTTTTATCTTCCGTATCAATGGCCGAAGAAAGCAAAATACCATCATTCTTTAATAAGTCATAAATATAGTCGTAATAATCCTGAAATTCCTCTTTCAGGTCATTATAAACCTCTCCTTTGGAATTGAGTTGGGATTTTAATTTTGAAACCGCCTCTGAGACGCTTTCTTTATATTTCTTATATACATTTGCTTCATTTTCCGTAGATTTTTTAGCAAGATGACTCAGACTTACCACATTATTGGAAACCAGTTGTGAGTAAATTTTTTTCACGGAAATATAATGCAGTTCTTCGTCGGTCTGATTTTTATCATCTACATCATAATTTACAATTTCTGAAATCAGAATAGATGCGATTCGTTTTTCCAACATTTTATAAGCGGCACGCTGCAATTTGGCGTCAATCGTAAGATAAACGTCATTGCCTACAGAGGAATCTTTTTTTGAAATTGTACTCAGCACTTTACCGGTACCGTCAACAAAAATTTTTTCTTCTCCCCGCTTTCCCTGAAGATATTCTTCCATATTTTCTTCAATTCCGGCTTTTCCAACAATATCGCTGTTAATATAATTCGCACCTCTGGCGTTGTACTGCTCCATCTGTTCGGTAGAAATTGTGCCTGTGTAGCCGATAATGGGTGCAAAATACTGACTGTCTTTGTATTTGCGGATTGTGCTCTCCTCTATTGTCACTCCTGGAAGTTCCGATTCACTTTCATAGATTGCTACCATTGTCTCTTTAGAAACTTCTTTTGCAATGGTGGTGCCAACGTATTTTTGGTAAGAATTCAGCCAGACATTGTAACGGATAGAAATAATTTTTAAGAGCATTTCATTGTCACAATCAATCTGAACTTCAAAAAATTTGTTTTTGAGATAATTCATAATCTCGCCTGCGGAAGCATTTGTGTAATTATGCTTGTCTACGGTAAGATTTTTTCCGAAAATATTGGTCATGAATGTTTTTTTGGTAGCATCAGAAGAGAAAGCTGCTTCCCACTTTCCATCATCATTCAGTATGATAGGAAAATCTACAATTACTTTATCCTGATATTTTTCGATAATTTGAATTGCTTTATAAACAATATGATTTAGCTGAGCGTTTTTGGTATCGGAACTGTCAATCTTATCCTCAATTTTTACCGTGTACGCAAGTTCATCATAGGCCAGAATCTCTCCATTCACATCACGGATTTTCCCTCTGGTTCCGGGAGTATAAACGGTCTTTTCCGCTTTTTGGATATATGTACTCATATAGTAATTTTCATTTACAATCTGCAAGTCAAAAATTCTGTAGATAAGTACGGAAAACAGACCTATTATAATCAGGCTGACGATAAATATTCTTGATTTAATTATTTTTAACAGAGTATATAAAAAATCACTTATCAAAACTTAAAGTATTCTCCTGTTTTAGTGTAAAAACTTTTTCATTTAGCAGATAAAATAATTTATAGAGAAGAAATGTTATAAAAGTTGTAATAATCATCTCCGGCAAAATTATTTTTTCGAAGTAAAATGAAAAATCCAATTTGTTCCTTAATAAAAATCTAAAAGTATAACATGCCAGATTGTATATAAAATCGCTGAACAAAACAAGCAGCATCGGCATGAATACGTGGTCGCTGTAAAACATCTTTTTAAATAATCCGCTGAAAAAGCCGATATATAAATAAATCAAGGTATACAATCCGATAACGTCCCCAAAGAGAATATCTACCAGCAGACCGCAAAAAAATCCCGTGACACTGCCGTAATTACATCCGCGCATAAAGCCCAGAATACAGGTTACCAACAGTAAGAGATTCGGGGTGGCAACCGCATCTTTGTTTGAGAGAGACAGAGCGCTTTGTAAAACAAAGGCGGATATAATAATACATCCTGTAATTATAATTTTAATGAGTCTGTGTTTCATTGGTTTATCCTTCAAATCAGTCTTTCAGAGTTTCTTTTAAATTTGTGATTACCAGAACTTCGTCAATATGCTGAAAATCAACAACGGGAATAATTTTTCCAGACTGTGTCAAATCATTGGAATCCTTGGAGATTTCCGTGACATAACCTACTAAAATTCCGGGAAGAAATTTATTACTGATTTTTGAGGTTACGACCATATCCCCTTCGTTAATTTTTGCATCTTTCTGAATTTCTGTAATATTCATGACACCATCTTCTATCAGTTTCAAATCTCCGCTGACAATACCGGTGTCTGAGGTGTTTGCAAAAGAGACACTGACACTGCTCTCATCATCAATAATAGAGCGGACTTTTGCATAGTTTTTGCCTACATCGTAAACAATACCCACCAGGCCGCCGCCACTGATAACATTCATATCAGGTTGAATTCCATCATCGGAGCCTTTGTTGATAATAAATATATGAAACCAGTTGCCGGTTTCTTTTCCAATCACATTAGCGCCCACTTTCTGGTAAGAGGAATAGTCTTTATCGAGTTCATAAAGTTCTCTCAGACGACTCAGCTCATATTTATTCTGGGCCAGCAGGCTGTTCTCTTCTGTCAGTTCATCCAGTTGGTTGGATAATTTATTGTTTTCTGCTTTTAATTCTTTTACGGTTTTGAGAAGTTCTGATTTGTCTGTAAACCAGCTTCCGATATGATTGACCCCTTCCTGCAGCGGCACTACGACAACGCTTGCAGCAAATTTCAGAGGGCGTGAAAAATCCTTATAGGCAACCGATAAAATTAAAGTACAGACACAGAGGAACGTCAGCAGAAATATAAGTATTTTTGGTTTTATGCTTATTTTGGACGGTTTTTTCATTTTGCCTCCCATCTGTATTAGAAAGAGCTTTCTCTTGGCTCGTACATCAACTTCCTGAATCTTGTGTCAGACATAATCATAGAAATTCCCCGAATTACAGTTTCTCCCGGATTTTCTGTTGTATTGACTTTTAAATCTGTTTCCTGGGTAATCAGTTTATCTAAATTTTTAATAGAGGCGGATCCCCCTGTGAGAAATATTCCGGTATCTATAATATCTGCTGCCAGTTCCGGAGGAGTTCTCTCCAACAATGTCTTAATGGATTCAATAATATCATCAAAAAACTGTTTGATTGCTTCATAGATAGTATCTTTGGAAACTCCGCGTTCGGATGGGAGTCCCGTAATGATATTTCTGCCATAAACATAGAGAATTTCATCTTCATCATTATCTTCATCCTCATCATACATGGCATCTGAAAGAGAAATTTTAATCTGTTCAGCGGTTTTCTGGCCGATTAAAATATTATATTTTCGTTTTACGATGTCACAAATCATCTGATCCAGTCTGTTGCCGCCCAGTTTTACAATACGGCTGACAACAATTCCTCCCAGAGAAATAACGGAGATTTCTGTAGTGTCAGCTCCGATATTAATAATCATATTGCCTCTGGCACTGGTCATATCAATTCCCAGACCTACAGCATCTGCGATAGGTTTCTCAACAATTTTAATTTCTCTCGCTTTGATATCCGACTTGGCTACCACATCATAAAATGCTCTTTTTTCCACCTCAGTAATATCTGCCGGAACAGCGATGCAAAAACGTCCCATTTTACTGCCTTTTGGCCCGGTCATTTTTTTATAAAATTGTTCAAACAGCATTTTCATGCTTTTTAAATCGGCAATCACACCGAATTTAATTGGAAAAACCACCCGTATATTATCCGGAGCTTTTTCATACATTTTAAAAGCGTCATCCCCGATTTCAAACAACTGGTTTTTATTTTTTATTGCAATAATATTTTTTTCGTTTAATGTTGTCCGGGTAATTCCATTATATATTTTTATATTGCTTGTACCAAAATCAATTCCAAAAACACTACGACTCATTGGCTATCCTTTCATAAGTGATAATTCTTTCATGCTGGAATAGTTATTATCTCCAATTATTATATGATCAATAACAAAAATACCGATTAATTTTCCGGCTTTTATTATTTTTTCCGTACTTAAAATATCTTCTCTGCTGGGAGTGCAATCACCACTTGGATGATTGTGTATCAATACAATATTGACTGCATTGCACCGCAGGGCTTCTATAAAAATTTCTCTGGGCGACAGAAAAGACTGATTTACCGTACCTTTTGAAATGTATGTTTCTTTCCTGAGGTGGCATTTTGTGTCCAGAAATAATACAACCAGATGTTCCTGCTCTAAGTGTCGCATGGATTCCATATAATAGCGGGCAATTAAAGCGGGACTGTCGAACTTCAGGGAAGGGGCTGCATTTTGTCTTGTAATTCTTTTTACCAGTTCACAGATACATAACAACTGTACAGATTTTACTTTGCCAATCCCTCTGATTTCCATTAACTGTTCTTTTGTCAGGTGCATCACAGACAGCAGGCTGTGGCTGCCATCCAGCGCCATAATTTGATTGGCCAGTTCCAGTACATTCATACCTCCGGTACCCGTCCGTAAAATGACAGATAATAATTCACTGTCCGTCAACGCTTCGGGTCCTTTTAGAAAACATTTTTCGCAAGGTCTCTCCTCCGGTGGAATATCTTTTATTTTACTCATGTGCCTCCGTTTCTGTTTCTCTCCAGGTACAAAGTATCGGAACAATCTGCAGTCATAGAAAACCGTAATTGTTCCCCGAAAGGCATATGTTATCTGCATAGAAATATTTTCCGTAGCATAGTTTATTGTAACACAATAAAAATAGTGTGTATACGTTTTTTCCAATAAAAGACTAAGAAAGACAAAAACTTACTTTAATGTAATCAGTTTATCGTCAAGCATATTCTGAAAAGCCTTTAATATGCCAAATTTTGCATGGTACCATGTGAGACCACCCTGAAAATATACTGCGTAGGGAGGCTTTATGGGACCGTCTGCGCTTAACTCGATAGAAGCGCCTTGTATGAAAGCTCCCGCAGCCATAATAACGGGAGCGTCATATCCGGGCATATCCCATGGCTCTGGTGAAAGATGACTGTCTACGGGCGCTGCAGCCTGTATTCCTTTACAGAAAGAAATTACACATTCCGGTGATCCGAATTCGATTGCCTGAATAATATCAAAACGGGGCTCTGATTTATTTGGAATAATCCGAAACCCAAGAGAATCGAACATTGCCGCAGCAAACAATGCCCCTTTTAGGGCTGATGCCGTGACAGTAGGAGCCAGAAATAGTCCCTGATAAAAACTGCGTATAGTGCCCAGATTGGCCCCGACTTCTCTTCCTAGTCCGGGCGTTGTGAGGCGATTGGCGCACTGTTCTATATATTTTGCAGTGCCGCAGATATAACCTCCAATCGGAGCCAGACCGCCTCCGGGGTTTTTAATCAATGAGCCCACCACCATATCAGCGCCAAAATCTGACGGCTCAACTGTCTGGACAAACTCACCATAACAGTTATCAACCATTACGATAATCTTAGGATTAATGTTCTTAATAAAACGGATAGCCTCTCCGATTTTTTCGGCAGAGAGCGTAGGTCTTGCGGCATATCCTTTGGAACGTTGTATCCCGACTAATTTTACATTTTCCGTTAGTTTATTGCGAATTTTTTGAAAATCAAAGTTTCCATCTGCTGTCAGGTCAACCTGATCATATGTAATACCATATTCTGCCAGGCTTCCAACAGATTCTCTGATGCCGATGACTTCTTCTAATGTGTCATACGGTTTTCCTGAAATATATAATATTTTATCTTTGGGACGGAGATTGGCTGACATTGCCAGCGCAAGTGCATGTGTACCACACGTAATCTGAGGTCTTACCAGCGCGTCCTGCGTATGAAAAACATCGGCATAAACCTTTTCCAGAGTATCTCTGCCCAAATCATTATATCCGTATCCGGTGGTAGGCGTAAAATGAGCTTCTGATACATGATTTTTCTGCAGAGCTGCAATCACTTTTAGCTGATTATATTCAGCGGTTTTATCAATTTCTCTGAATTGTTCCTTAAGATTTTCTATAATTTTTTCAGCGTAGTCATATACCTGTTCGGAAATTCCAAGCGTGTGATACATTTCTTTTTGTGTGTCCATTTCAGTTATCCTTTATTATATTTCTTTTTTTTAATATCATTAACATTTCGTCCAATAATTTGGATTTATCATGTTGAAAGTGGCGATAATCCAGCATAATGACATCTTTTTCCCGCCGAAACCAAGTCAGCTGTCTTTTGGCAAAATGCCGTGTATTTTTTTGAATCAGTTCCTGTGCCTCTTTCTGTGTGATTTCGCCTCTGATGCACATAATCATCTCCTTATATCCGATGCCCTGCATAGAAACTAAGTCTGGTCCGTATCCCATAGAAAGAAGATGTTCTACTTCGCTATAAAGCCCCTCGTTTATCATAGTTTCTACTCTCTGATTAATGCGGGAGTAAAGCTGTTTGCGGTCATCATTTAACACAAAATATGCAAAGTTATAAGGAGATGTGTTCTGCCGCTGTATTCTATTGTGTTCAGAAATCGGACTCCCAGTATCGCGATAATATTCCAGTGCGCGGATAATTCTTTTGGTGTTGTTATAGTGTATGTTTTTTGCGGATTCCGGGTCTTTTTCCTGTAACAAATGATGTAAATACTGATTTCCCTTTTCTTTTGCCAGAGATTCCAACTGTTGGCGATATAGCGTATCCTCACCGGTATCTTCAAAATGAATATCATATAGTACAGACTGAATATAAAAACCTGTTCCACCTACTAGAATAGGAATTTTATTTTTGGAATATATTTCATCTATATACTGCTTTGCTTTTTGTTGAAAAATGTGTACGTTAAACGGCTCATCCGGATTGAATTCGTCAATCAGATAATGCTTTATACCGCCCATTTCTTCTTTTTTTATTTTGGCAGAGCCGATATCCATATGTTTATACACCTGAATAGAATCTGCGCTGATGATTTCTCCGTCAATCTGTTTGGCAAGTTTTACGGAGAGTTCTGTTTTTCCAACAGCTGTTGGTCCGGTTAAAATAATCAGTTTTTTCATATCAGATAATTCTCTTAAATTTCTTTTCCAGTTCATATTTGCTCATAGAAATAATGGTAGGTCTTCCATGAGGACAGTTATATGGGTTTTCGAGGGACAACAGCTGGTTGATTAGAGCATCTGCCTCCGATGGAGATAATCTGCTGTTTCCTTTCACTGCCGCCTTACAGGACATGGAAGCAATTTTTTCCGTAATGAGTGTAGGAAGAATTTTTCCATTTTCGTTGGAAAGTGCGTCAATAATTTCCATCAGAACGTCGTAGCTGTCCAAAGAATATAAATCCGAAGGAACAGCCCTGACGGCAAAATCCTGTCCGCCAAAAGTTTCTATTTCGAATCCGATTTCCTGAAAATGTTCCATATATTGATTGAGAAGAGCTGCTTCTCTCATAGACAGATTTAAAATAATCGGAGGAACAATCAACTGAGAAGATATCTGTCGGTTGCGGAGTTTCTCCATAAGGGATTCAAACAGGACTTTTTCATGGGCAGCATGCTGGTCGATAATGTAAATCTTTTCTTCGTATTCTACAATCCAATAAGTGTCAAAAACCTGTCCAATCAGTTTATGCTTTGGTCTGGCCTGCTCGCTTAAAAAATCATCATACGCATCTGTAATATTCTGCTGGACCGGTTTTGATTCTTTCTTTTTTAATTCGTGTCCGGCTTCGCCTGGATTCGGATGATAATTTGTTGTCTCCTGTAGTACAGAAAAATCCTGTACGTTATCATCATTTTGATTCTTAGGGGATTCAGAAGACGACGGAATACCGGATGGATTTCTTTTTACTCTCTGTTCTTCAAAAGGCTCCGGTATATATGTTTCGATTTGCCGTGCTTCTTTTTCTTTTTCCAACTCTATCTGGATAATATTTGGTTTATCAATCAGAGCATCATGAATATTTTCCGCAATCCATGGGTAGATGCTTTCCCCTTTTCGAAAACGGAGTTCCATTTTTGCCGGATGTACATTGACATCCAAAAGCTCCGGATTTATTTTAAAATTGAGCACAGTAAATGGGTACTTGTGCTGCATCAGAATGAATTTATAACCATCTTCCAGTGCTCTGGAAATAATATTACTTTTAATATATCTGCCATTGATAAAATAATTTTCAAACGAACGGTTTCCTTTGGAAATCACAGCTTTACCAATAAATCCGGACATGTGAATCAATTCGTTTTCACAGTTCACTTCTATCAGATTCTGGGTAATATCCCTGCCATAGATATGATAAATCACATCTTTTAAATTTCCGTTCCCCGAGGTGTGGATTTTGGTCTGACCGTTGTTGATAAAATGGAAAGAAATTTCCGGATAAGACAGCGCCATTTTTTCTACAATATCCGAAACATACCCGGATTCTGTCTGCGCTGTTTTCAAAAATTTTCTTCTGGCCGGGGTGTTAAAGAAAAGATTTCTTGCAATAAAAGTGGTACCCTCAGGCGCTCCGATTTCCTCAAAGCAGGTTTCTTTTCCTCCTTCGATTTTATAACGGCTTCCGGTAATGTGTTCTCTGGTTTTTGTAATTAATTCTACCTGACAGACAGCGGCAATGCTCGATAATGCCTCTCCTCGGAATCCAAGTGAGGAAACGGTCATTAAATCGAGCGCTGTTTTGATTTTACTGGTAGAATGTCTCAGAAAAGCAATGCGGATATCGTCTCGGTCAATACCGCTCCCATTGTCAGTGACGCGGATGAGTGAAATTCCCCCATCTTTGATTTCTACGGTAATCAGAGAGGCTCCGGCATCCACGGCATTTTCTACCAGTTCCTTTACAACGGAAGCAGGTCGGTCGATAACTTCTCCGGCTGCAATCTGGTTAATTGTATTTTGGTCTAAAATCTGAATTTTATGTTGATTCATTTTTCATCCTTTGCAATATTGTGCTATGATTTATATTAATCTACCATCTGTTTTTAAGCTGATTCTGCAGTTTATAAAGATAATTCAATCCTTCAATCGGTGTCATTTCCCCGAGATTCAGTCCTTGAATTTCTTTAATAATTTCGGATTCGTTAATGGTGTCAAACAGAGTCATCTGATGTGCCTCCGGATCCTCATTGATTCCCGGAAGCAAATGATTTCCCGGCTGCATACTTATGGCAATATTTTTTGCTCTGGCGGTAATGTCTGCATTGCTCAATTCCTGCACCAGCTGTTTGGCCCGTGTCAGAACGCTTTCCGGAATTCCGGCCAGTTTGGCTACCTGAATTCCATAGCTTTTGTCTGCGCCACCGTTAATGATTTTTCGCAGGAAAACAATATCATCGCCCTGTTCTTTTACACTGATACAATAATTATTGACGCCGGGCAGTGTGCCCTCCAATTCAGTCAGTTCATGGTAATGTGTGGCAAATAAAGTTTTTGCTCCCAATATTTTTTTATCACAGATATGTTCAATCACGGCCCAGGCAATACTCAATCCGTCAAAAGTGCTCGTACCCCTTCCGATTTCATCCAGAATTAAAAGACTTTTTGAAGTGGCGTTTCTCAAAATATTTGCCACTTCTGTCATTTCGACCATAAACGTACTCTGACCACTGGCAAGGTCGTCTGATGCGCCTACTCTTGTAAAAATCTTATCGCATATGGAAATATTTGCTTCTTTTGCAGGAACAAAAGAGCCAATCTGCGCCATCAGTACAATTAAAGCAGTCTGGCGCATATAAGTGGATTTTCCTGCCATATTCGGACCGGTTATAATTGCAAGGCGGTTATCTTTCATATCCAGATATGTATTATTTGGAATAAAAAGATTTTCCTGCATCATTTTTTCCACGACGGGATGTCTTCCGTCTTTAATATCAATTACGCCCTTTTCGTTAATGGATGGTTTAACGTAATGGTTTCGCTCTGCAACAAAAGCCAGCGAGGCAAAAACATCAATCTGTGCAATCGCTTTTGCTGTCTTCTGAATTCGATGCACCTGCTTGAAAATTTCATCCCGAATGGACGTAAAAATATTATATTCTAAAGAAAATAACTTGTCTTCTGCACCTACGATTAATTCTTCCAGTTCTTTTAACCGCTCTGTTGTAAAACGTTCTGCATTGACCAGAGTCTGTTTGCGGATATAGTAATCCGGTACCTGGTTTTTAAAAGAATTGGATACTTCAATACAATATCCGAATACTTTATTGTATTTTATTTTTAATTTATTAATTCCAGTGGCCTTCTTTTCTGAGGCTTCCAGTTCTGCCAGCCAGGTTTTCCCTTCTGTTTTTGCACTTCTGAGCCGGTCAATTTCTTCGTTGTATCCGGTTTTGATAATACCGCCTTCCCGGATGCTCAAAGGAGGATCTTCTGCAATCGACGCATCAATTAATTCTTTTATATCTTCCAAAGGATCCAACTGTTCCATAATTTCCAAAAACAGTGGAGATTTGAAATCCTGAATAATGTTTCTGATATGAGGAAGCATTTCCAGAGAAGTTTTAAATGCAATAAGATCTCGTGGATTGGCTGACTTATAAGAAATTTTGCTCAAAAGTCTTTCCAAATCATATATCGGAGAAAGGTATTCCCGCAGTTCATCTCTCGTAATCAGTGCATTATTTAGTTCAGAAATGACCTGTTGACGACGCACAATTTTATCTTTTGAGATTAATGGCTGTTCAATATAGCTGCGAAGTGTTCTCGCTCCCATTGCAGTCTTTGTTTTGTCCAATATCCATAATAAAGAGCCTCTTTTTTGCTTTTCCCTGAGCGTCTCACATAATTCCAGGTTTCTTCTCGTAGAAGTATCCAGAATCATAAAAGTGCTTGTCGAATAAGGAAGGAGTTTGGATAAGTGAGAGAGGGAGTTTTTCTGTGTTTCATACAAATAGCGTAAAAGAGAGCCGGAGGCAATAATACTTAACTGCATGTCTGAAATTCCAAGACCTGCCAGATTGATTATACCAAAGTGCTCTTTTAATATATCTTCACAGCCACTCTCATCAAAGTACCATTCTTCCAATTCAAATATAGAGATGGAGAGCCTCATTTTCAAATCTTCGATATCAAGTCCACACATCAGAAAAGCGTGATTACAGATAATCTCGCTTGGTATAAATTTATTAATTTCATCCAGAACATTTCGCTCTGATTCTACTTCTGTCACGTAAAAATCACCTGTAGTGACGTCTGCTACGGAAATGCCGAATTTTTCATCAATATAAAAGATGGACATCAGGTAATTATTTTTTCCTTCGTCAATCAGAGTTGTATTTAAATTAGTACCCGGCGTAACAATACGGACAACCTCACGATTTACAAGTCCTCTGCCCTGTTCCGGCGCATCTGTCTGTTCTACAATACACACCTTGTAACCTTTGGTTACTAATTTATTCAGATAAGTGTCAACTGCATGATATGGTACACCGCACATAGGTGCTTTTTCTTTTAGACCGCAGCTTTTACTGGTCAGTGTGATTTCCATTTCTCTTGATGCCAATAAAGCATCATCAAAGAACATTTCATAAAAATCTCCAAGCCGATAAAAAAGAATACAGTCGCTATGCTCTTTTTTTGTCTCTAAATAGGTTTTCATCATTGGGGTCACTTTATCAAAATAGTGATCCCAGATATCCTGCATCATTGGTGGTAAACTCATTTTAATTCACTAATTCTCCTATATAATAAAACCCTTTGGCTTCTTTTAACTTTACAGGGACTAATTTACCAATCAGAGAAGAATCTCCCTTAAAATGGACAACGGAATTATTGCTTAATCTTCCGGAAACAAATCCTTGTATTTTTTTGTTTTCTTCTTCTACCAGAACTTCCCGTATTGTATTTTCCAGATGCTTTGTCTTTTCGGAAGAAATTTTATTTACAACAGTTAAAAGCCGGTCAAACCGTTCTTTTACAACGGTTTCCGGTATCTGGTCGGGCATTTGTGCCGCCGGTGTATTCGAACGTTTAGAATAAATAAAGGTAAATGCTGAGTCATATTCTGCTTTTTTTACAACATCCAGCGTCTCCAGAAAATCTTCCTCTGTCTCTCCGGGGAATCCCACAATAATATCTGTCGTAATTCCGATATCCGGAATCGCTGTCCGCAGTTTAGTGACAAGTTCCAGATACTGTTCTTTGGTGTAATGTCTGTTCATTAATTTCAACAGACGCGTACTCCCTGATTGTAATGGAAGGTGCATCTGCTTACAGATTTTTTGAGATTTCGCCATGACACGAATCAACTCGTCTGATAAATCTTTTGGATGGGACGTCATAAAACGAATCCGTTTCAATCCGTCAATGGCTTCGACCTGCTCCAGGAGTTCTGCAAAAGTAACCGGAGGATTCAGCGTTTTTCCATAGGAATTTACATTTTGCCCTAAAAGCATAACTTCTATTACGCCGTTTTCTACCAGAGTGCGGATTTCCTGAATAATATCTTCCGGCTTTCTGCTTCTCTCCCGACCTCTTACATAAGGGACAATACAATAACTGCAAAAATTGTTGCAGCCGTACATAATATTGACACCTGATTTGAAACTGTATTTTCTGATGGAAGGAAGTTCTTCTACAATTTCCGTGGTACCATCCCAGATATTTTCTACTTTATGGCCACTGATAAGTCGCTCATAAAGCAGTTCTGCCAGAAGAAAAATATTATGTGTTCCAAAAATAATATCTATAAAACGGTAACTTTTATTTAATTTTTCTACGACATGAGGTTCCTGCATCATGCAGCCACAGAGCGCAATCAGCATGTCCGGATTTTTTTCTTTGATTTTAGACAGATACCCCAGCCTGCCATAGATTTTTAAATTTGCATTTTCTCTGACGGTACAGGTGTTATATAAAACAAAATCTGCGTGCTCATCTTCTGTTTCCATAAAGCCTATTTCCGTCAGAATCCCCATGAGTTTTTCAGAGTCCTTAAAATTCATCTGGCATCCAAACGTAACAACACATGCTGTCAGTTTTCGTCCATACTGCTGTTCTCTGCTTTTAACCAATTCCTTACATTTATCAATATAAAATTTCTGTTTTTCCGTTTCGTTGGTAAAACACATATATTTCTCCTAATCACTGATAATTTTATCTAATATAACGTCATGTTTTTCCTGTGGAATCTGTTTCAGTATTTGAAAATCGTAAGCGACGCCGATACAACAGGCATCACATTTTGACAGATAGCGGTCATAAAATCCACCGCCATATCCCAGACGGAGTCCTCTGGCATCAAAAGCCACCCCCGGCACAATAATCAAATCCGCTTTTGGCGCTGTGATACCAGAACAGGGCTCTAAAATGGAAAAGGCCCCTCTCTGAAACTGTTTGTCAGAGGTGACGGAATAAAAAGTGATTTTTTTCCCTTCTACTTTTGGAAAAGCCACGATTTTATCCTTTTTTTGAGCATCCCGCATAATAAAACTTACGTCTACCTCGTTTTTTACTGCCGAGTACAGATAGATAACTTTTGCGCTGTTATAGACAGGACTGCTTATGATTTTTTTACAGATAACAGTACTTTTATCCTGTACTTCCTTTAGAGAGAGGAGTTCTCTCTTTAAAAGAATCTGTTTTCTTATCTCTGCCTTTGTTTTCATCTCAATGTCCCTTTGGTTTTATTTTTGTAAGTGAGCCGTCAGGATTTTGAATGCTCATATTGTTCAGAGAAGCGGAAAGATTATTCATAACAGACATGCGGTATTCTGTTCTAAGATTCTGCTGTTCTTCCTTTTCTTCTGCTGTCAGCTCTGTCAATTTTGATTTTCTATATAATTCATTGATTCGATTAATCTTTTCTTGATTCATTTTATATTTATTTCAGGAAAATATAAGTAGTTTCGCTGTTGGAAGAAACTGCTCCGATATATTCTCCCCTCTCCTGTAATATTAGTTTTTTGGATGGAAATTTGTGTATCGTTACCATTTCACGCTTTTTTCCGAACAAAGTCCGCTCGATATATGTAGAAATAATTGTATTGTTGTTTACATATCGGATATCAAATTCCTCTCCATAAGTGGCATCTATTTCATTGGTAATTAAGTTTAAAAATTGTGTACCGGAAGAATTGACAGAAATAATGTATGGCGTTTTTTCAATTACCGTGGCATTGTTCAATAATTTTTTTCCGGTAGTTTTGTTGATACATGTATAAATTTCTTTTGTATCCAAATCAAAGAAAATAATGTTTTCATCCTTGTTCTCGTAATTATATTTGGAATAAATTAAAAAATTATCTATAATTTTTGCTTTCAGTACCGTAGTGTCATAGTAAGACTGATCAATGGCGTTAATTACCATATTGGGCTGTTCCAGCTGTAAATCACTAATAAACTGCTGAATATTTAATATAATCAGAGATTCTACTGCGGCTTCCTCTTTTGTGAGAAGCTGATGACGGTTATTTTCATAAACAGAATATCCCGTTTTCATAATGCAGCTGGTCTCATTGTACGGAAGGATAAATTCAATTCCGTTTCTGGTGAGGTTTTCATCGCTGATAAGAATCTGTTTATTTTTCACAAAATTAAATAAAATCAGGGAAAAATCAAAGAAATCTGTATAGTTTCCCGCCTCGCTGACTTTTGGGAGTGCTCTTTGAATAATCAGGTTTGCATCATCTAATATAAAAATTTTAATCTGCTTATTATCCGGATATAACTGAATATCGTCTTTTAGAGAAATGATTTTTGTATGCGTGTGGTCCGTAAGGTTGTAGCGGATAATATTAAATGTAAAGCTTCCGTCCAACATATCCGTGTATTCTGTAAAATATAGATAATCAGAATTATACTGGCAGTCAGTAATCTGAAAAATATCTACTTTATCAGAATACGGCATAACCTCTTTGCGCACATTTTCTTCCAGATAATAAAGGTAATATCGTACTTTTGGAAGGTTTGTGAAAGCACCCTGCTCATATTCTTTTTCCAGAATAATATCTTCTTTTAAATGTATTCCGTTAAAATATTCTGATTGTGCTAAAAAACGAATATTCATGTTCCATCTCCTTATAGATATTTTAATCAAACCCATCAATATATCATACTATAAAATGAGTAAAAAGTCATTATTTATGTGAGAGGAAATTGCCATAGATTTTCTCCTACATAAATAATCCGGCACAGAAAGGCCGGATTAAGTGAAAGGTTTAAATCTTGTTGCAATATATTCAAAAATTTTAATTCCATCGATGGCTGCTGAAGTGATTCCTCCGGCATACCCGGCCCCTTCCCCGGCAGGATATAGTCCCGCGATGGAAGACTGAAAATTCTCATTGCGCAAAATTCTGACCGGAGACGATGTTCTGCTTTCCACTGCGGAGAGAATAACATCATCATCGTGAAAGCCCTGAATTACAGTTCCGAAATATTCTATGGCTTCTCTAATAGAATCGCAGATATATTTTGGTAAAATATCGTTAATATCTGCAAAAGAAAATGCTCCTTTCATCTGTGGAGAAATCCTGCCAAATTCTTTTGAAACGATATTGGATTTAAAGTCAATCAGTTTTTGGACTGGAATTTTACCTTTTCCTGCCTCGTATGCTTTTCTTTCCAATTCCATTTGAAATTCCATTCCACTCAGAGGCATGTCATTTTTAAAATCTTTTGGAGAGATTGTCACAACAATGGCGCTGTTGGCATTTAAGCCGTCCCGGTGAGAATAACTCATGCCATTTACGGCCAGCATATTTTTCTGAGAAGAAGCATTGACTACGTAGCCGCCCGGACACATACAAAAAGAATATACACCTCTGTTACTGCCTGTTTTGTAGGTAAGTTTATATGGAGCTGCTCCCAGGCGATTATCGGAAAAGCCGTACTGACTTTGATTGATAGTGCTCTGTTTGTGTTCCACACGTACTCCTACAGCAAAAGGTTTCTGTTCCATAGAAACACCGATCTGTTCTAAAAGCCGGAAAGTATCGCGGGCACTGTGTCCGATTGCTAAGATACAGTGGTTGACAGGAAGTGTTTCTCCATTGCTTAAATCGATAGACACCAGATGACCGTTTTCGGTATGGATGCCGGACAGTGCGGTGTCAAAGTAGAATTCCCCTCCTTTTGCTTTAATATAATTTCGCATATTTACTACCACGTTGGACAATACATCTGTGCCAATATGTGGTCTGGTATCATATGTAATGCGTTCCGCTGCACCAAATTGTACAAAAGTTTCAAGGACTAGACGAATTCGGTTTTTCTTATCCTTAATCCCTGTATTTAATTTACCGTCAGAGAAAGTACCTGCGCCTCCTTCTCCAAATTGCACATTACATTCTTCATCTAAAATTCCTTCCTCCCAAAAACGCTGTACTTTGGCAATCCGTTCATTCATTTCACTGCCTCGCTCAATAATAATCGGGCGATAACCATATTTTGCCAGCATGTATGCGCAGAACATTCCGGCAGGACCAAAACCGACAACGATTGGTCGATTATTTAACAGTTCCGTTCCGGTCTGTTGAAAATGATATGCAGGTTCTTTATCCAGAATAGTTATCTGTCTGCTCTTTTTACAGGGTTTTTCTGTCGTAATTCCAATGGTGTAAATTTTATGTATTTCCTCTTTTTTTCTGGCATCAATAGAGTATTTTAATATTTTTTCACTGATGATGTCAGATGACTGAAGTCCGGCTGCCCGGTGGGCTTTCTGGAAAGCGAGTGATTCCTCTTCTTCGATTCTTAACTTTATATCGGATATTTTTAAGAATTTCATGACGAACAACTCCTTCCGGCAATTGCTCCGCTAGACCAGGCAAACTGTAAATTATAACCGCCGCAAATCCCGTCCACATCAATGATTTCTCCGGCAAAATATAGTTTTTCGACCAGTTTTGATTCCATTGTATGGATATTCAGTTCCTCTGCCGGAATACCACCCTGTGTCACCTGAGCATACTCAAAACCGCGTCTTTTGTGTATTGTAAGTGGAAATGCTTTTAAAATTTCTACCAAAGAATTCCGTTGGCTTTCTGAGAGCGTCTCTGCAATTCTGTTTTTGTCCCAGCCAAGAAAATCAATGATGCTGATAGAGAGTTTATCATTTAAAAGTCCGCAGAGCGCTTTGTGAAGTGTGATGTTTTGCCGACACGTTATAATTTTCGTCAGAATATCTGCCAGTTCTGCTTTCGAAAATTCTGGCATAAAATCAATCATCAATTCTGTGCCGGGTGCAGTCAGACGACTGATGTTAAATACTGGAATACCGGATATCCCATAATTTGTAATCTGAATTTCACCGGATTCATATTTCTTTTGCGCAGGAATAGCTACCGTTCCCATAATTCTGACGCCGGAAGCTTTTTTCAAAGGATGATTTTCACAAATCAGAGAAGTCAGGGCGGGTTTTGGAACATGAATGGTATGTCCTAACTGTATAGCAAAATCATATCCGCTCCCATCCGATCCGGTCGCAGGAGCAGCTTTTCCGCCGGTGGCCAGAATGAGGGCATCACATTCTATAACAATTTCTGTGTAAATAAAAAATTTTGTTCCTGATTTTTTTATTTTGTGAATTTTAGCATTATTTTTTATTTTTACTCCCAGACTGACTGCATATTCTCTCAAGGTGTCTGCCACTGTCTGCGCCTGCCTGCTTCGAGGATAAACATAGCCGTTTTTTTCTGTCGTGAAAATACCCATTTGGTTGAAAAAATTTAAAGTATCCTGTACGCCAAAAAGAGATAAAACCGAAGTAATTAATTTAGGGTCTCCATAAAAATAATTACTGGTCATATCTCGGTTGGTCAAATTACATTTTCCGTTTCCGGTCATTAAAATTTTTTTACTGCTTTTGTTTTCTTTTTCCAGTACAACGACTTCCGAGCCGTTTTGTGCTGCAAAAATTGCAGCTGTAAGCCCGGACGCACCTGCACCAATAACGATTGTTTTCATAAAAATCCTTTATCAGCTTGTGTTTGCTTCCAAAAATTTAAACAACTCTTCCGAAGTTTCGAGATATACGCCATTTTGCAATATATTCTGCTCACTTTCTGAGTAGTCGTTAATATTGATATCTGTTTCAGCTACTACTGTTGTCTTATCGCTTTTGTAAACAATTACTTTGTCGTTATGAATCTGGACCCAGTAACCGTCCCGCTCGGTAGAATCTTCTTTTTGCGGAGTGACATTCACAACCTGTTCGGTCAATGTCTTTCCTTCATTCATACCGATTTTTACTCCCATGAGATAGGCAACAATAAATCCTGATACAAATATTGCTAAATAAAAAATATATGCACGTTTACTCATTTTTTTACTCCCTGCATATATTTTTTACAGTTTTTGTTATTTTATACACAAAATAGAAAATAAAATTTCTTTGCTTCGCAAAGCGCGCTCCTGAAGGAGCTGATTCATTACGAATATGAAACACTTGATGTGTTTCATATTCTACAACAAATGAAATTTTTTTAATATTTTAATCAGTATGCTGCCCTTTGGCATCGTATATAATTCCTCTTCTGTTACAGTTTTTGTATAAATCAGCATAAAGGCATATAAAAATACAGAAACAAAAATGGATAGGATCGTCCAGATGATATTAACGGAAAACAGTTTCATACCAATATGATAAATAATAAAACAACCTACTCCCATGGCAGCGGAACAGATAAATGGCTTGAACAGAGTCTTTTTGATTTCCTGCCGGTATCCTAAATATTTCTTTATAGAGTATGCGTTTAAAATACATACTGTCAGTCCGAATGTAATATCGCCAATCACGACAGCAAAGATTTCAAGATGAAATACAATAAGTAATATCGGAAGAATTACAAGATGTAATCCAAGAGATATTGCTGAGTTTCTAATTGGTATTTTCAGTTTATCGATTCCCTGTAATATTGCATTGCTTATTGTTGAGAGAGAAAAAACAACAACTGTAAAGACAGAAAAATACATTATCTGTGATATTTTTACGGAACTATCGTCAAAAAGTAAATCATTAACAGGACCTCCCAGCACAGACAATCCAATTCCACAAGGAAATGCAATAATCATTGAAAATTTTAAAGCACTGGATACTTTCTCCGTTACATTTACAGTGTCGTTGCGTATATAAGAGCGGACCAGAGAAGGTACAATGGCAGTGGAAAGTGCAGAAGCTATCGCAATAGGCATTGTTGTCAGTACTCTGAACTGATTACTGTACTGACTCCATATGGAAAAGCGCACTTCTTTCCCTGTCTTATAGATATAATACATAATATTTTGATAAATCGGATTGTCCAACAGATTACTGATATTATATATTGTAGTGCTGATAAGCACCGGTGTAATGGTAAAAATAATCAGTTTGATAATTGTGGAATAACTATCTGTCTTTTGTGTCAGGTCTTTTTGGATATCATTTCTGATGACGCCAAAATGTTTCCACAAGATAATGACCATAATCAAAAGTGCGGCGACAGCTCCGAGAAGCGTCCCTAAAGTACCTCCCACGGCGCCAAAAGATCCCACATATGTAGTGGTAGCTTTGGCCGACATATTTTCTGCCTGAGCTATGGTTGTGGCATAGGACATTAATTCGATTGCCGCGATAATGCTGACAAAAGCATTTACGATCTGCTCGAATAATTGGGATACGGCGGTAGGGACCATATTTCCCATTCCCTGAAAATATCCCCGTAAAACACCCAGAATACATGCTACAGTCAACGTGGGAGCCAGTATTTTTAATGCTCTTGCTACCGGTGCACATTTGTATATGGATACTGCCAGCCAATCAGCACCAAAAAAAGCAAAAGCGCCAAATGCAGTTCCCAAAATAACGGCATATATAATTGCTCCTTTAAATACTTTATGAGAGTTTTTATACTGACCCTTGCCAAGTTTTTCAGAAACAATTTTAGATACTGCTAGCGGCATACTCTGAGAGGAAAGTAAAATAAGTATGTTATAGCCATCATAGGCTGTAGCATAGTAACCCATTCCTTCCGGACCTACAATTCTGGTAAGAGGAAATCTGTAAATCAGCCCGATAACACGAACTAATATACCCGCGAAAGCTAATATGCTTCCCTGTATAATGAAGCTATTTTGATTCGTTTTATTTTCCATTCGTCTATCCCTATCTGCAATTCGCCTGTTTATTTCTTCTTGCTTATTTTGACTTTATCCGCTTGTTCCTTCTGTACAATACAAATCCAGGTTTTTCCGGTATTCAGCTTAATTTCTTCGCCGTTTTTGTCCAGATATTTGGTCTGACCAGACATCTGATTATCTTTCTGCCAGGTAATTTTTTCTGCTTTACCTCTGGTAATAAACCAGCCTTTTCCTGAGCCGTTTAGTGTAATATTGAGGCTCTTATTATCCGGATACAGGGTGGAATTGACAAATTGTATAATAATATTGGAACAATATAGCTGCTTATTATTCTGATCATCAATATGTTTATCTCCATACTGGAATCTGTAATAAAGACCCTCCTGTGCATTATATTCAAACCAAGGTTGATTAATCGGATATCCTAATGACACCTTATTTGCTGCTTTATCGGATTGCAAATCGATAGCCTGTCCTTCCTGTGCAAACGTAAAGTGACCGGTATAATCTTTTTTATAAGTACTCCGATATTTGAGGTTTTTTATGGCTTTATTCAGATTTGCTCCGGAAGTAAAAGCATTATGAGGGGCTACCCTGTCCGAAGTACGGAAGAAATATTTCTCTCCATTGAAAGTATTGATTGTATCAATCTTACCGCTTTTCAAATAACTTAAAGCATATTTGGATTGTCCAAAGTGACTGTAGATAGCATCCCATTCCTGGGCAAACGCACAGTAATAAATTCTACAGCTTCTCACAGATCCCATCTTTTTTAAGTTATCATAATTCTGAAAAATTCCCATCAGACGGGTAATACTGCCTTCTACCGGAACTTCATAACAGATGTCGGCATTATATATGCCCGAATGAGGAATTGCATTGATAATGTTGTTGTACATTAATGCAACCGGTCTTCTGCGGGCAATATCTGCTTTTACGTACTCTCCTGTCAACAGACTTTTTTCCATGCCCTGATGTAAATTTTCTGTAGTAGTCTCGGCAGATTCCGTGACATCCTGTGTGGTCTGTGGCTCGTTTTTGACTTTTTTCTGACTGCCAAATACCAGAATTGCAGTTATTGCAGCCGCAATCACAAGAACAGCAGCAACTGTGATAATAATAATTTTTTTCTTTTCCATTAGTTCTCCCTCGTAATTCCTAGATTTTGTAAAATAGTATCTTGTTTTGTTTCCATTACTTTACGCTCTTCTTTTTCTATGTGATCAAATCCAAACAGATGAAGCATGCTGTGTGCTGTTAGAAAAGCCAGCTCTCTTTTCTGTGAATGATTGTACTCTTTTGCCTGCGAAATAACTTTATCATATGATATGACAATATCTCCGAGAAGTAATTCTCCTGTTTCCGGATGGAACGATGTGTAATCTTTAACAAGAGAAGAAAAATCTCCCGGTTTTGTATACGTAAGCAATGGAAATGACAGAACGTCAGTGGATCTGTCTATTTCTCGAAAATTTTTATTAAGCTGTCTGATTTCTTCGTCATCTGTAATCGTCACATTTACTTCACATGGAAAAGGACACTGTACAAAATCAACTGAGGCATTAATTACAGAAGTAATTATCGCCTGATAATCGACTTCGATAGTCCCCTGATATTTATTTTCAATATAAATACTCATTTTTGTTTTCTGCTCCGTCGTTCTTCGTATTCTTCGTAGGCCTTTACAATTTTCTGAACAAGGGGATGTCTGACGACATCATTATTGTCCAGAAATACGAAACCGATATCTTCTACATTTTTTAATACTTTTAAAGCAATATCCAGCCCGGATACCACATCCCTTGGCAGGTCTTTCTGAGTCCGGTCGCCGGTCACGATTACCTTGGAGCCAAAACCGATACGGGTCAGAAACATTTTCATCTGTGCCGGTGTAGTGTTTTGGGCTTCATCCAATATGATGAAAGCATTATCCAGCGTCCGACCGCGCATATATGCCAAAGGGGCAACTTCAATAATTCCTTTTTCACTGTTACTAATAAAACTTTCTGCTCCCATAATCTGATAAAGTGCGTCATAAAGCGGTCTCAGATATGGGTCGACCTTGCTCTGCAGATCGCCGGGAAGAAATCCAAGATTTTCACCTGCCTCTATTGCAGGACGCGTAAGGATGATTTTATTGACTTCATTATTTTTCAGAGCGGTAATTGCCATGGCCATGGCAAGATATGTCTTTCCGGTACCTGCCGGACCGATACCGAAGACAATCATTTTATTTCGAATCTGCTCCACATAAGTTTTCTGTCCCAATGTTTTGGGCTTCACTGGTTTTCCCATGACAGTGCGACAGATGATTTCATCGTCCAGTTCTACGATCATTGTCTCATTGTTCTGAAAGGACAGAGAAAGTGCATAATCTACATTTTGATCCGTGATTTCATTTCCCCGCTTTGATAACGAAATCAACTGTTCCAATACGCTTTTTGCACGTTTTGCTGCCACTTCTGTGCCGATAATCTTTATTTCGGAGTCTCTGGAAATGATTGTCACATGAAGTGTCTTTTCAATCTTTTTTATATTCTTATCCAACTGTCCGGATACGTTTTTTTCGTGCTCTGCAGCGATGTTAATAATATGTTCAACTACGCTCATGAATCTGTGTTGTTTCCTCCTGTAATTTATTGATATCAATATAAGAAACCGCCCCAAGAGGCTCCAGACATACAATTTCACCTGAAATTATATATGAATTTTTTTCCTTTTCTATCTTAACATTTTTTTCAAGGATTTTGTAGCCTTTTTGTTCCATAACAGATAATTTATAGAATAAATTGCGATTTAATATTGTTTCCGCTTGTTTTTTTGAATATTTTTCCTTTTTTATATCATAGTAAATGACATGATATTTCTGCAAAAGCAATGGCAGATAAAAATTTCCAAATCCCTTTAACTGCATTTCGCTGTAAATGACATCTCTGTTTTTCTTTTTCTGAAATAATTCCCATTGATATCCGGATACGGATGGAAGATAGTATGTTTTCCGTTTCTTTTCTATCTTTTTTTCATAGGTAATATTTAATTCTTCTCTATAGTTATATACGGTTTTTCCCACAATATCGCCGTCAGAGTTACAATATTTTGAAAAAAGTTTCTGGCCGGATTCATCCAATACGTCAACGACACCATGAATTAAAATATCCCCTTTTTTGACTTTATCGCCCACTTTAATATCTGACTTCCCACTTCTTACCAGCACAGAAACAATTTCCGCATCTTTGTTGGAAATGATATCATAAGGCTGATCTTCCTGCGCGGAAATTTCAGTCATGTAATTTTCTTTCATGTGAATAATAAGATTTGTTCCTTTTACTTCAGCGCAGACCCAGCTGATATCGTCAAATTGATTCCGGACTGCTTTCTCAATCTGTTCGGCATTGATATTTCCTTTTGGTATTCCCTCTGAAATTTTCAGAGAATGAATAAAACTTACAATTTGATTTTCTGAATATGAATAATTGCCATCTACAGAAATTTTCCAGATAAAGAGAGAATTTACCATTAAAAAGAGAGAGAAAATCATAAGAACTGCAATGGTTGTTTTTACCACTGGAAACCGTGTGATAATGGTATAGATTCCTCTCTCCTCACAGCTTAAAAGCTCAATGTTTAAACGCTTTAACAGCTCCAGAATTTTCTCTCTGTCTGAATATAAAATATTTATTTTTGTCTTTTTATCCGTTGTTCTGATATTTCTGAGTTCTATTTCTCCGCTGTTGTTCAGTAATCTGTAAATATAGTTTTCCTGTATCACAATTTCACAATAATGAAACTTAACAAAAGGTAATCCCATTAATATTTCCACCTATTACCATTGATTCATTGTTATAATATTTTATGATTAGATTCTGTCCGATAATATGGATTTTGTATTTTTTACAGATTAACTCAATTTCCGTGTCCGTAATTGTCTTCACACACTTATAATTTTCAAAAACAGCCTCATTTCGTCCGGTCAGCTGACATAGACATTCCTGTTTGGTTACATCCCGGGGGAAATCATATGGGTCATCCACATTGAACATAGCAATACCCGAATTTCTCTTTTTATTATAAATATATTCATAAAAAGAAAGGATATAATTAGAAATCCTCCTGATAATGTTTTGCCTGCGCATAATACATATTCGCATAAAATCCGGACGGTATTTTCAGAAGTTCATCATGACGTCCTTCTTCTATGATGCTACCGTTGTGAAATACTACAATCCTGTCACAGAATTGGCATGAAGATAACCGATGAGAAATATATACCGCTGTCTTTTTGCCTACCAGGTAATCAAAATGCTTGTAGATTTCATATTCCGATATCGGATCCAGAGAAGCCGTAGGCTCATCCAAAATCACAACCGGGGAATTTTTGTAAAGGGCTCTTACAATAGCAAGTTTTTGTGCCTGTCCTCCGGAAAGTTCAATTCCTGATGGATCAAACATTTTATAGACGATAGTATCCAGCCCTTTTTCTGTGCTTTTAATCCATTCGCCGATTCCGCCCATGTCACACAGTTCCATCAGGTATTGGTCGGAAACGTTTGTTTTTCCCAGTGTAATATTGTCCCGCAGGGAGAAAGCCAGAAGACGGTAATCCTGAAATACGACAGAAAGCAGCCGGATATAATCTTTTAGCGCAAAAGTGTTAATATTTTGACCATCTAAAAGGATTTCTCCTTCTGTCACATCATATAATCGGCATAACAGTTTGATAAAGGTTGTTTTTCCCGCTCCATTTCTCCCCACAATGGAAAGATGCTCTCCCGGATGTATCGTTATATTAATATCCTTTAAGACATACAAATCTGTATTGGGATATTTAAAACTTACATTCCTAAATTCGATGACGGGAGCCGTTGTAATATTTTCTGGAATATGTGCTCCATCACACTCAATTTCTTTGTCCGTATCTATGGACTGAATAAAGTCGATATAATATTGCAGGAGAGACGCTGTGTATTCCAAATCAAAATAGCCGTCTACAATTCCGGTCAGCGATTGGGTAAATTGGGTAGCGGCCTGGACCAGACTGCTGAATTCTCCCAGATTTAAAAATTTTCTCAGTACATTGACTGCCAGAACACAATATATGGCAATATTGCAGAAATTTTCTACAAAAATGCTGATTCTTTCACACTTCCAGAACTTGCCCAATTCGTGCCTGGCCATATTATACTGTTCTTTGTTTAAGTGAGCCTGATTTTTTAATAACATTTCTCCGGCATCATAGATACGGATATCTTTTGCGTATTTATTCTCGCTTAACTCCTCATCATAATAATCAAAACCACGGGAAAATCCGGATAATTTTTCAAAATATTTTTTTCGATATTCTGTGATTTTCATATAGCTTATTGTGCTTACCGTGAAACTGAGAAGGATGGGAATCAGAAGCCAGATAGAACTGCTGATTACCAGATAGATTACTCCTGCCAAAACAAAAAAGTTAGAACAGATTGTAATGAGTCCATCGGTAATCCCCTGAATCTGATCTGTCTCGTTAATTCCTTTTTCTGCATTTTGGATTTTATTGAGAATATCAGGATTTTCGGTATTTTGAAATTTCATTTTCACAGCATATATACTGAGGTCTGTAATAAGTTTTAATTCAAAAATACCTTGACTGATATTGTACTGTTTTTCCATTGTAATTTTTGTCAGTATTTTATATACTAATGTGCCAATACAAATAAATGAAATCCAGAAAATAACATTGTTGATATTACGGTTTTCCCGGTAGGCAATTTCATTAATTAAATAGCGGGTACCAATGATTGTAATGAAAGGACCTGCGGACTGAACAAGGATAGAGCCTGCCACAAAGAAAAAGTAAAGTGGCTTTTCTTTCCATGCGAACTTCATAAAATAGATAATACATTTGCAGATACTTTTCAATTGTTTTCTGATGGATTCTAAAGTTTTCATATATTCTCCCTGTCAATTTGAATTATAATCTTTCGATATGTTATGTAATTGATGGTAATCTTTCATCAGTGTTTCAAGCATTCAGATTTTGCTTTTTTGTTTTTTTGCGATAATACTGAGCCTGTATCTGATACATTCGGGCATAATTTCCTCTCTTTTCCATGAGTTCTTCATGGGTCCCATACTCAATTATTTCCCCCTTTTCAAACAAAGCAATTTTGTCACAAAACCGAGTGCTTGAAAGACGGTGAGAAATAAATATTGAAGTTTTATTTTCTACCATCTTATCAAACTCATGATACATCCGGTCTTCTGCCAGGGCATCTAAAGCTGCCGTAGGCTCATCCAAAACGATAACAGCGCCATCTTTATATAGTGCTCTCGCCATTGCCAGACGTTGTCTTTCCCCACCGGATAAATCAATTCCGTCCTTATGAAATATTTTCAGCATTTCTGTATCGATTCCCTTGTGAAACTGATTGATTTTTTCATCCAATCCGCTGGTTACAATACACTGTTCGACTTTGGCTCTATCCGTATTCTGTCTGTCGCAAAACGATACGTTTTCCCAAAGTGGAAAAGCAAAACATTCTATATTCTGAAATACAGGAGAGAAAATTTTGTAATAGCTTTTTCGGTCATACATTTTTAAATCAATTCCATTGAGCAGGATTCTTCCGCCGGTAGGCTCATAAAGTTTCATGAGCAGCTTTGTAAATGTCGTTTTTCCTGCCCCATTTACTCCTACAATGGCCAGTTTCATACCTGGCGATATTGTAAGATTAATATTTTTTAGTGCATAAGTGCTATGACCGGGATATTGGAAACTGACATTTTCAAACCGGAATTCATAATTTTCCAATGAAATGTCTGTAATCGTACCTTCTTCTTTTTGTGAATCAGCTATTGTTTCCGGCCATTCCATAATTGTCCTAAAATCATTAATCTCTAATTTGTTTCTTGCGGCAAAGGTCAGTTCCCCAAAGAAATTGGTAAAATTTTCTGCAAGCGTATTAATCAGTCCTACATAAAGCATAAAATTACCAATACTCATGTGACGTGCCAGTACCATATATACCAGCCATCCATATAATAGAAAGGAACGGATTAATTGGACCAGATTCATTTTTGCATCACAGAGAATCCAGCGGTTATGATGCTGTTTCGTGCTTTTCTTTATCACTGCATTGATATCATGAAATATTTTTACAAGCCAGTTTTCCATGTCAAACAGCCGGATATCTTTTGCAAAATCAAAATTTTTACATGTTCTTGCCATATAATTCTGTTTCCGATATGTCGGAGCGAGTGCATCGTCATGCTTTGCTTTATCTTCCCATGTCGTCTTGTCAAATATTTTGTACGATATGTAGGTTAGAATAAGTACCGGAGGAACAATCAGGGGATTTAAAACAATGATGGCAGATGCGGAAATTATTACGGTAAGAGCTTCAGAAACCATGGCAGAAAATTTGTCATACAGACCGTGAAAACCATTCCAGTGATAGGTAGCGCGTTTTGCTCTTTGCATATAATTTAAGAAATCCTGATTTTCCAGATTTGAAAAATCTGTGGAAAATATCTTGTTCAGACGTTCATTGTCAATTGATTCCTGTACATATAAGAAAGTCCAGTCCTTGTGGTAGTCAGAATATCGGTTAATGGAATTGAAAATGAGGAGGAGGATTCCAATAACCGTACTGACGCCCACAACTTCTTTTATACTGCTGTTTTGCTCTATTAAATCAATGACCGCTTTCGGAAAATAAATCCCCAAAAGACCGTAGATGGTTTGCGAAATTCCTCCGACAAGCAAAATTACTACATATGATTTTTTATGCTTAAATGCTATTTTTAAGGCATAAATAAAATTTTGAATCATAGAATAATTTTTTTCATTTGGATTTGTTGTTTTTGCTTTCTTTTTTTGATGTAATAAATTTTTCATATTCACCTCATTATTCTCTAAATAATTTTTCTCCCACATCTGACAGCAGCAAATTAATTTCTTTGATATGATGGATATTATTTTCCAGTGCATATAAAATAATTAAATCCCGCTGATTGCTTTTGGAAAATGTGTAACCTGCCACGCGTAATAATTCCTCTGCTTCCGACAGGTTTAATTTCAGACCTACACATACAGCCAGTGCTGTTTCTTTTGAAGGATGGTAGTTTTTGTCAATAAATTTAGAAATAAGTTTTCTGTCCAGACCTGAGTTTTGGCTCAGCATTGTTGTAGTAATATTTTTTTGAAATAAATAATAATTGACTAGAACGCCAAATTGCCTGTTGTCATAGTTGTTATTTAAAAACTCTGATAAGTTATTTTTTTGATTGTTATTGTAATTCATTTTTCTACCCTCTTATATTGTTCAAACAATAAATGTACTTGTGTTATTATTTTGGAATGAAAATTGTTCTGCAGTTTCCATTCCATAAATAAAAAGCGATTAAGGGGTTTCCTTAATCGCCTTAAAATATCACTATATGATGGCACGATTAAGCGTGCCAATGGAATTTTCAAAACATTGTGAATCACAATATCATTTGAATGGAGTCCAAAATGACACGTACCCGGTTTCTTTTGATAAAAGTATCCCGTTTCATGGAAATATCGGATTTTTTAGTAGTATCAAAATGTCTTATTACGATAATTCTTGAATTCATTTTGTTCTCCTTTCTCTATTTTTGGTAATTGAAATTTTGACCTTTTTATTGTTTTCTTACCGAACAAGCAAATTATAACATATGAGTCATAAAAATACAAACAATGATATAGAATTGTCGCTTTCAAAGTGTAGCGTTACAATTGATGTGACACCTCAAGACTATACAAAAGGCGATTGAACCTTTAAAATGTTAATCACCACAAA